>MWTC01000039.1 GCA_002066995.1 Sphingobacteriales bacterium UTBCD1 | reverse complement strand
TTTGCTTTTGATACGGCCCCATTATTTTTTTGTTCTGAATTTTAAATTTTCTTACATAGTTATCCCGCTCCCGTTGTCAGAACTGTTATCAACAGGAGTTTCTGCAGCAGGTACTTCCGTTACAGGGGTGGGTATGGGCTCGGTTTTAGGAGCCTGAGTAGTTGCCGGTTGCAGAACAGGTTTAGATACCGGTGTTTTAACCACAGTTTTTACCGGTGCGGCCTTTTTCTTTGCCACTTTCTTTTTTGGAGCCACTTTTTTCTTTACAGCTTTCTTTTTTGGAACAGCTTTTTTAATTACCTTTTTTTTGGGTGCAGGCTTTTTCTTTCCCATTTTCTTTTTTGGAGCGGCTTTTTTCTTTGCAACTTTTTTCTTCGGAGCTGCTTTCTTAGCTATTTTTTTGCGGGATGATTTTGATTTTTTCTTGGAGGCCATAAATGAAAATTTGGAGGTTAATAATTTTTTATTGTTGAATAAGCGATGATGAAATTACAACGATTAAAAATCTCCAACAAAATTTATGGAGGTATTTAATTGAGATTTATTGAATAAAGCCTTAAATTGTTATCAGCGCAACGCTGCCATCATACAGGTATATTCAATGTTCAGGGTATTCTGTGGGAATATTTACTCTGGCATTCCTGTCATTTTAAGGATCTTTAATGGATGGAGGACTTCCTCGGATTTAACAGGTATGTTTACCGGGATAATGTGCCCTCAAAATTGCCGTGAACAGGCCGGGGAACATTAAAGTTATTCAACACCCGTAGAAAGTAACTAATACCAGGTCAAACCACTTTTTTTCCATTGATTTTATTACCTTTGCGCACCCATTTTAAAACAGGTGTTTTTTAAGGAAATAAATAATTGAAAAATAAAAGTTCATGGCAGACTTAAAATATCAGAGAAACTTTGGAATTGCAGCCCATATTGATGCCGGCAAAACAACTACGACGGAACGTATCCTCCGTTATACCGGTATGATCCATAAAATTGGCGAAGTGCATGAAGGTGCGGCAACTACAGACTGGATGGAGCAGGAAAAAGAAAGAGGGATTACCATCACCTCTGCTGCGGTAAGTTGTAACTGGAATTTCCCGACAGAAAACGGTAAGCCAACAGCAAATACAAAAAAATATTACTTCAACATTATTGATACTCCGGGGCACGTTGATTTTACTGTAGAAGTAGAACGCTCCATGCGGGTGCTGGATGGTTTGATTGCGTTGTTTTCTGCTGTAGATGGCGTAGAGCCGCAAAGTGAAACAGTGTGGCGCCAGGCAAATCGTTATAGTGTTCCCCGTATCGGGTTTGTAAATAAAATGGACAGGGCCGGTGCAGACTTTCTTAAAGTGGTAAAGCAGATCAAAGAAATGCTTGGATCGAAAGCAGTTCCCCTGCAGTTACCTATCGGGGAAGAAGATAATTTTAAAGGTGTTGTTGATCTTATTAAGATGAAAGGTATTATCTGGCATATGGAAACAGAGGGAATGACTTATGATGAAATCCCTGTGCCTGAGGATTTGAAAGCCGAAGCAGAGGAATGGAGGGCTCACCTGGTAGAAGCGGTGGCAGAATATGATGATAAGCTTCTGGAGAAATTTTTTGAAAATCCTGATTCGATTTCTGAAGATGAAATTCATGAAGCCATACGTAAAGCCACCATTGATCTGAGCATTGTTCCGATGTTGTGTGGTTCTTCTTTTAAAAATAAAGGAGTACAGAAGGCTCTGGATGCGGTTTGCCGTTACTTACCCAGCCCGGCAGATATCGAAGCAGTAAAGGGTATAAATCCTGATAACGGAGAGGAGATCAGCAGGAAGCCGGATGCAAAAGAACCTTTTTCTGCATTAGCGTTCAAGATTATGACCGATCCCTTTGTAGGCCGGTTGGCATTCTTCCGTTGCTACTCAGGCCACCTTGATGCAGGTTCTTATGTATTGAATGTAAGAAGCGGCAAAAAAGAACGTATCAGCCGTATCATGAAGATGTTTGCCAATAAACAAAATCCGATTGATTTTATTGAGGCGGGCGATATCGGTGCTGCCGTTGGTTTTAAAGAGATAAAGACAGGCGATACTTTATGCGATGAAGATCATCCTATTGTATTGGAGAATATGTTTATTCCCGATCCGGTCATTTCTGTTGCCATAGAACCGAAAACCCAGGTTGACGTTGATAAAATGGGTATGGCTATAGCAAAGCTGATCGAGGAAGATCCAACACTAAAAGTGAAAACAGATGAAGAAACAGGCCAGACAGTTTTGAGTGGAATGGGCGAGCTTCACCTGGAGATTATCATAGATCGTATGAGGAGAGAGTTTAAAGTGGAGGTGAATCAGGGCCCGCCCCAGGTAGCTTACAAGGAGGCATTTCTGAATACTGTTGAGCATCGGGAAGTATTGAAAAAGCAAACCGGCGGTCGTGGTAAGTTTGCGGATATTGTTTTCGAATTAGGACCGGTGGATGAAGATTGGAAAAAAGAGAACCCGGATAAGAATTTCCAGTTTGTCAACGATCTTTTCGGAGGCTCTATTCCCCGTGAATTTGTGCCGGCAATTCAGAAAGGATTTGAACAGTCTATGACCAATGGGGTATTGGCAAATTACCCGGTAAATAATATGAAGATTCGTGTGTTTGACGGAAGCTTTCATGCCGTGGACTCCGATTCAATGTCATTTGAATTATGTGCCAAAGCCGGTTATCGTGAAGCTGCCAGGAAAGCAAAACCCATATTATTGGAACCCATAATGAAAGTGGAAGTGGTCACCCCTGATCAATATATGGGTGATGTGACAGGTGACCTGAACCGCCGCCGTGGTATGCTGGAAGGAATGGATAGTCGTGCCGGGGCACAGGTAATCAAAGCAAAAGTGCCGATGAGTGAAATGTTCGGCTATGTTACCCAGCTTCGTTCATTGAGTTCGGGCCGTGCTTCCTCTACTATGGAATTCTCGCATTATGCTCCTGCTCCTAATAATATTGCGGAAGAAGTGATCGCCAAAGTGAAAGGCAAAGTGAATGCATAATTGATTTTATATTTTAATTTTTTTCAACCCCGTTTTCAGCGGGGTTTTATTTTTAAAAAATTGATGATTCAAATCAATGCCCGATTGCATTGATGGCATTTGCTTTGCTTCTAAATAGTCATTCAATTTATTTTCATATTTCCTGGAAAAGCCGGCTTGAAAGTTATCTATGAAAAACAAGACCAATGGTTAAGGGCTCAGTGATGAGTCCTTTTCTTTTTTGATTTACTCTCGCCGGATGGCCTTAATTTTAGTCCGGATAAATAATCCGGATTAAACATGCGAAAAATCTTCTTTCTATTCCTGTCCCTTTCAGTTTTCTGTCAATTATCAATAGCACAACAGAGGGTATTGGATGGGATGATCATAACCCGTTCCGTCGAAATCAAAAAAAACATTTATAAAGTCGATGCAAGGGATAACCTGAGTAGCCCGGTAATATTAGTTGAAGGAAAAGACATTATAATTGATTTTGATAATGCATTACTTCAGGGGAGCAATTCCGCGAAAGATCCTGATAAATTTTTCGGATTGGCCATTTTAATTCAAAATAGCCGTAATGTGACAGTAAAAAATCTCCGGGTAAAGGGATACAAGGTGGCATTACTTGCAAAAAATGTGGAAAAGATTACTATTGAAAACTGTGATTTCAGCTACAATTATCGCCAGCATCTCAACAGCACGCAGGAAAAAGAAGATATCTCGGATTGGCAGAGCTATCATCATAATGAAAAGGATGAATGGCTGCGTTATGGCGCTGCCATGTATTTGCGGCAATGCAATTATTTTACTATTAAAGATTGCAAAGTAACAGGAGGTCAGAATGGTTTGATGATGACCGAGTGTAACGATGGCATGATCTACAATAATGATTTTTCCTTTAATTCAGGTATTGGCATAGGGATGTATCGCAGCAGCAGGAATAAAGTGATGTACAACCGCCTCATCTTTAATGTTCGGGGATACAGTGATGGAGTGTACAACCGCGGGCAGGATAGCGCCGGAATTTTGGTCTATGAACAAAGCAGCGATAATTTATTTTATAAAAACAATGTGACACATGGTGGCGATGGTTTTTTTCTCTGGGCAGGACAAACAACCATGGATACCGGGAAGGGTGGATGCAATGACAACGTGATCATGGGCAATGATTTTTCTTATGCGCCTACCAATGGAGTAGAATTGACCTTTAGCCGTAATACGATAGCGGATAACAGGATTTATGAATGCGATCATGGCATCTGGGGCGGTTATAGTTTTGAATCGGTAATTAACAGTAATAAATTTCGTGATAACAGGATCGCCATTGCGATTGAACATGGGCAGCAGAACGAGATCACTTACAATATATTTTTTAAAGACAAGGAAGCAATCCGGCTGTGGGGAAATAAGGAAGAGCCTTCTGACTGGGGCTATCCGAAATTCAGAGATACCAGAAGCAGGGATTATACAATTGTCTCCAACAGCATCAATAAAGTTCCCATTGTTTTTAATTTCAGTCAAACCGATAACATGAAAATATTTAATAACAGTTTCGTTGATTGCGGGGAGATTTATAAAACTGATGCTTCAGTAAGTGGATTGGATACTTTTTATAATGATGAGATTGCCGAAAAACTTTCTGCAGAAAAAAACGTTAATATCCCTTCAGTGATGAACCCTGCCGATCCGTTCAGGGGCGTTGTAACCTGGGCCGGTCGCAGAAATATTTTGATCACTGAATGGGGACCTTATGATTTCCGCTCGCCGATTATCTGGAATACGAATCCTGTTGATACAGGCGGCATCATGAAATTCGATCTGCTGGGACCCAAAGGGAAATGGAAAATAATATCGTTCCGTGGAGTGGATAGCCTGTCGTCTTTATCCGGAGAATTTCCGGCATCTGTTACCGCACAAAAAATTGTTTCCAACCGGACCGATATAGCTATCCTGGTGGAATATACGGGTTCTGGAATCACGACAGCATTCGGTAAAAAAATTAAAGCGGGGAAGAAGTACCTTTTCTCGTATAAGAAATTCTTTCAACCTATGGGGTGGAACGTAAGTTGGTATGGCTTTGACTCTTCTTCTAATCCATTTGCAACAGGCCAATTGTTTCCACCCGGAGTAACTATAAAGCCTTTTCGTTCCGAAAAAGTGAATAAGCTGGATTATGCATGGTGGGGCGGGATGAAAGGCGATGACGGTCATCAGTACACTCAGTTTATAACCGTGGCCGAGTGCGATGTGAATATACCCAAAGGTGAATATGAATTGGGAGTGACCTGGGACGATGCCACCCGGATCTATCTGGACGGTAAGCTGATTTTTAATGAATGGAATCCTTCGGAATATAATTTTGACGAATCACCTCATAAAACAATAAGGCTTCAGTTGAATGGGAATCATCATTTTAGGGTGGAACATGTGGAATTGGGCGGCTTTGCCACTTTGAGCCTTAAATTTAAGCCTTCAGAATAAAAGAGCCGGTCATAATTATCAGAAAGTGGTGAAAATTCTTCTCCTGCTTTTTGGAGGATAACATGCACAACCCTACCTTTGCACTCCCAATAAAAAATTGGATTTTTAGCAATGTCTCAGCGAATCAGAATCAAATTACAGTCTTACGATCATAATCTGGTGGACAAATCTGCCGAAAAGATCGTAAAAACTGTTCGCAGCACCGGCGCTGTGGTCACAGGTCCTATACCTCTGCCTACACGCAAAAAGATCTTTACTGTTTTACGTTCACCGCACGTGAATAAGAAAAGCCGTGAGCAATTTCAATTGGCCACTCACAAGCGTCTGTTGGACATTTATACGTCCACTTCCCGTACGGTTGATGCATTAAGTAAACTGGATCTGCCCAGTGGTGTTGAAGTTGAGATCAAAGCATGATAGCAGTTATAAAAAAGAAAGCTCTTATAAAATTTTTTTTATGCCATCTCTCAAAATTCTCTCTCAGGAGAAAGAAAAGAGCTCTGGCCATTAAATAAAAACAAGCCCTTCGAGGTTTGTTTATCACCGGTACTTCCAGCGTCCGCAGATGCAATGGCAATGCGGAACAAAAACCATCAGGAATGGTAAAAGGGAAAAGGTCGGTGATGAACCGGGATTGACCTTCTGCAATCAGATTGCGGAAAATGTCTTGATAACCTTGCGGGGAAAAACCGTAAGAACATGAAAGGAATTATTGGAAAAAAGTTGGGAATGACCAGCATTTTCGATCCCGGTGGCAGGCAGGTAGCCTGTACTGTTATTGAAGCAGGCCCCTGTGTGGTTACACAAGTGAAAACACAGGAGTCTGATGGCTATAATGCCCTGCAGCTTGCTTTCGGTGATAAAAATGAAAAGCACAGCAACAGCGCTGAAAAAAATCACTTCGCAAAAGCTAATACTGCAGCTAAGAAGTTCGTCAAGGAATTCCGCGACTATTCCATCGACAAAAATCTGGGTGAAACAATCACTGTTGAGATCTTCACAGAAGGAGAAACAGTGGATGTTGTAGGTACTTCAAAAGGTAAAGGATTCCAGGGTGTGGTAAAACGTCATGGTTTTACAGGTGTTGGTGATGCCACACACGGACAGCACGACCGGTCCAGGGCGCCCGGCTCTTTAGGTAACTCTTCTGATGCCAGCCGTGTAATGAAAGGCGTCCGTATGGCAGGCCGTACCGGTAACGACAGGGTAAAACTGAAAGGCCTTAAAGTAGTGAAGATTTTTCCTGATAAAAATTACATCTTAATAAGTGGTTCGGTTCCGGGCCATAATGGTTCAATCGTTTTAATTCAGAAGTAATATGCAATTGGAAGTTTTAAATAAACAAGGAAAGAAAACAGGCAGAACGGTTGAATTGCCGGAAGATATTTTTGGCATTGAACCGAATGACCATGTTATTTACCTCGCTGTAAAGCAATACCTCGCTGCCCAGCGCCAGGGTACTCACAAAGTGAAGACCCGTGCTGAAGTTAAAGGCGCCAGCCGCAAGCTGCACCGCCAGAAAGGAACCGGAGGCAGCCGTAAGGGCAACATCAGGAATCCTTTGTATAAAGGCGGTGGCACCATCTTCGGGCCAAAACCTCATGAATATGATATCAAGCTTAACAGGAAAGTAAAAGATCTTGCCAAGATGTCTGCACTTTCACACAAAGCAAAAGATAAAGCAATTGTAATAGTGGAAGATATTAACCTGGATGCTCCGAAGACAAGCGGTTTTGCTGCTATCCTGGGTAAACTGAAAGTGGCTGACAAGAAAACATTATTTGTGATGCCAGAGTACGATGATAATATGTACCTGAGTTTCCGGAACATTCCCAAAGTGAATGGCATTTTGCTGAGCGATATCAATACCTATGATCTGGTGAATGCGGATGTTTTGGTGTTGACAGAAGCTGCCGCTAAAATATTTTCCGAACCAGATCAAGAAGCATAATTTTTAAACTGAATAAATTAAGAAAGATGAGACTTTCTGATATACTGATAAAACCGGTTTTAAGCGAAAAAGCAAATGCACAGCAGGAGAAACTGCATCGTTATGCTTTCCGGGTGAACCGAAGAGCTAACAAACTTGAGATTAAAAAAGCGGTTGAGAGTTTTTATGGAGTAACCGTGGTGGATGTGAACACATCTGTTTCCCCGGGAAAAAATAAAACCCGTTTTACAAAAACTGGTTATATCAAAGGGCGTAAACCCTCCTTTAAAAAAGCTTATGTAACGGTAGCAGAAGGTGATACGATAGACCTGTATTCAAACATATAATCAAAGTTTATTTCGTACGTAAAGTAGAAAAAAATATGGCACTCAAAAAATATAAACCGATTACCGCAGGCACCAGGTGGAGGATTGGCAATGCCTATGCTGAGGTTACTACAAATGAGCCTGAAAAATCATTGGTAGAGACTAAAAAAAGCACTGGTGGCCGCAATTCTTCCGGTCATCTGACCATGAGGTATATCGGTGGTGGTCATAAAAAGAAATACCGCAAGATAGATTTCAGAAGGAATAAAAAAGATGTTGAAGCTACTGTATTGACGATTGAATATGATCCGAACCGCACATCTTTCATTGCTTTGATCCAGTATGCTGATGGAGAAAAAAGTTACATTCTTGCACCGCAGGGATTGCAGGTAGGCGCAAAAGTTATCAGCAGTAATGATGCCGCTCCCGAAACGGGCAATTCTTTGCAGCTAAAGAATATGCCTTTGGGAACAATGGTGCATAATATTGAAATGCAGCCGGGGCAGGGTGGAAAGATTGCAAGAAGCGCCGGGTCGTCGGCACAACTGACAAACAAAGAAGATAAATACGCAGTTCTTAAAATGCCAAGTGGTGAATTAAGAAAAGTGCTGATCAACTGTTTTGCAACTGTTGGGGTTGTCGGGAACAGCGATCATAGCCTGCAGAAAATGGGGAAAGCAGGCCGCAATCGCTGGAGAGGAATTCGCCCTCGTAACCGCGGTGTTGCCATGAACCCGGTAGATCATCCGATGGGTGGTGGCGAAGGAAAGGCTTCAGGAGGCCATCCGAGAAGCCGTACCGGTAAATATGCCAAAGGAGAAAAGACAAGAACAAAGGGTAAAGGAAGTGATAAACTGATTCTTCAGCGTAAGACAGGCGCAAAACTTTCAACCCAGCAGCAATAATTTTTAAAAAAAACAAAAAAATAAATGGCTCGTTCAATTAAAAAAGGTCCTTATGTCGCTACGCATCTTGAAAAAAAGGTGCTGGCAATGAACGAAGGCAAATCAAAAAAAAGTGTGGTGAAAACGTGGAGCCGCCGCTCTACCATTACACCAGACTTTGTCGGTCACACGTTTGCTGTACATAACGGAAATAAATTTATTCCGGTGTATATAACAGAATTTATGGTAGGCCATAAATTAGGAGAGTTTGCACCAACCCGGCAGTTCAAGGCACACTCCAGCAAAAAAATTGAGACAGCAGCACCTTAAGGATTATAAAACTGAAGAATTTGCAAACCCTTAAACGGGCAGCATTAGAAAATAAAATACGATGGAAGCAATAGCTAAATTAAAAAATTATCCTACATCACCACGAAAGATGCGTCTGTTGGCTGACCTCATCCGCGGTGAAGAAGTAGAAACAGCGCTGGCGATCCTGGAACATAACCCGAAACATCCGGCTGTACCACTGAGGAAGCTGGTGTTGAGTGCCATTGACAACTGGAAGCACAAGAATGAAGGAGGAGATGAAACAGGACTGGTGGTTAAAACCATTTTTGTTGACGGTGCAAGAACCTTAAAAAGAATGCGGCCTGCACCACAGGGGCGTGGTTACAGGGTACGTAAAAGAAGTAATCATGTTACGGTGGTTGTTGATTCGAAATTTATTACTCCGGTGATAACGGAACCGGTGAAGGAAGAGCCGAAAGCAGTTGAAGAAACTGTGATCGCAGAAAAAAAGGAATCGAAAGCGAAAAAACCGGCAGCAAAAAAAACAGCAGAAAAAAAGACAACGAAGAAAAAAACCAAATAAAAATAAACATACCGGGATCCGGAAATTGAATTGAGTTCACGGGGTCCGGGCACTAAAAAAATATTATGGGTCAAAAAGCAAATCCGATTGGTAACAGGTTAGGGATCATCCGCGGGTGGGAATCTAACTGGTATGGAAGCAAAAAAGATTTTGCAGTTAAACTGGTCGAGGATAACAAGATCAGGTCGTATCTCAATGCACGTATCAACAAAGGCGGGATTGCAAAGATCGTTATTGAAAGGACATTGGGTAAGCTGATCATTACCATCCATACTTCCAAGCCCGGCATTATCATCGGTAAGGGCGGAGGTGAAGTGGACAGGATTAAAGAGGAGTTGAAAAAACTTACAGGCAACGCAGATGTCCAGATCAACATCCTGGAGATCCGCCGGCCCGAACTTGATGCCATGATCGTTGCAGACACAATAGCGAGGCAGATCGAAAACCGGATCAATTATAAAAGAGCAATTAAGATGTCCATTGCATCGGCGTTGCGTATGGGCGCCGAGGGGATAAAAGTAAAAGTAAGTGGTCGTCTTGGCGGGGCTGAAATTGCCCGTACGGAAGAGATCAAACAGGGTCGTGTGCCTCTGCATACTTTCAGGATGGATATTGATTATGCAAGTGTATTTGCATTAACCGTATATGGAAAAATCGGAATTAAAGTATGGATATGTAAAGGAGAAGTGCTGGCGAAAAGAGACCTGAATCCAAATTTCGTTGGCGGAAAGAGTGATGTGAGTGATCGCAGGGATAGAAGAGATCACCATCATCATGACAGAAGAGATCGCAGGGACAGAGGTGAAAGAAAAGACAGGAGAGATAAAAGAAGTTAAATAAAAGATTGAAGAATTTTCAAAATAACTAAAGATGTTACAACCGAAAAGGACGAAGCACAGGAAAATGCAGAAAGGCCGGATGAAAGGTGATGCTAAACGTGGCGCCACAATAGCTTTTGGATCTTACGGGTTAAAAGCACTCGATAGCCAATGGCTTACTGACCGCCAGATAGAAGCAGCCCGCCAGGCTTTGACAAGAGAGATGAAGAGGGAAGGTAATGTATGGATCCGCATTTTCCCTGATAAGCCAATAACACGCAAACCGCTTGAAGTGAGAATGGGTAAAGGGAAGGGGAACCTGGAGTTTTGGGCAGCAGTGGTAAAACCAGGGCGCATATTATTTGAAGTGGATGGTGTGGATGAAAAAACAGCCCGTGCTTCTCTGTCTCTTGCCGCAGGTAAATTGCCTATCAAAACAAAATTTGTAAAACGCAGGGATCTTGAAACTGCATCATAAATAAAACAGTTGTCATCATGTCAAAAAAGGCAGATTTTGTAAAAAGCATTCACGGGATGAATGAGATGGATCTGAAAGCAAGATTGCAGGAAGACCAGCAGCGGTTAAAGAAAATCGAATTTGCTCATTCAATTTCTCCATTGGAGAACCCGATGAGTATCCGCGGCCTTCGCAGGGATATTGCAAGGCTGAAAACAGAATTGAAAAAAAGAGAATCAGGTATTTAATAAAAAGCTTATAAAATGGCTGAAAGAAATTTAAGAAAAACAAGGATTGGGGTTGTTACCAGCAATAAAATGAATAAAACCGTTACTGTTGCTGTTGAAAGAAAAGTGAAACACCCCATCTATGGAAAGTTTGTAAAAAAGACCACAAAGTTTCATGCTCATGACGAAAAGAATGAGTGCCATATCGGTGATACAGTAAAGATCATGGAGACACGTCCCCTGAGCAAAACCAAAAGATGGCGATTGGTGGAAGTGGTTGAAAAAGTGAAATAGTTGACTATTTCAGGCAGGAAAAGGATTATTAAACATTTGAAATTTAAAAATTCAAAAGATGATTCAGCAGGAAAGCCGGTTAAATGTTGCGGATAACAGCGGTGCTAAAGAAGTGCTTTGCATCCGTGTACTGGGCAATAGCGGCCAGCGTTACGCAAAGATCGGTGATACGATAGTGGTGACTGTAAAAGATGCACTGCCGGCCGGGGGAATTAAAAAAGGTACTGTTACCAAGGCTGTCATTGTTCGTACTACTAACAAATTACGCCGTAAAGATGGATCTTATATCCGGTTTGATGACAACGCTGTTGTGCTATTGTCTCAGGCTGATGAACCAAGAGGTACCCGTATTTTCGGGCCTGTTGCAAGAGAGCTTCGTGATAAAGGTTATATGAAGATCATCTCATTGGCACCTGAAGTATTGTAATGAATGGCTAAAAAAATTAATTGATAAAAAAATAAAAGTCCTTTCAGGGATTTTGATTATGAAAGCGAGATTTAAACCAAAGTATAACATCAAAAAGGGAGACAGCGTAGTGGTGATCACAGGTGAAGATAAAGACCTGAGTAAGCCTCGAACGGTGAAGTCTGTATTACTGGATAAAAGTAAAGTGATCGTGGAGGGTGTCAATATGATTACCCGCCACAGCAAGCCCAGCGCTCAGAATACAAAGGGTGGTATTATCAAAAAAGAAGCGCCGATCCATATCAGCAATGTGATGCTTTGGGACCCGGCACAAAAATCCGGTGCAAGGGTTACCAGGGAAAGAAAAAATGGTAAGACGGTCAAAGTTTTTAAAACGGTAAGAAAATCGCAGGAGGGTAAAAAATAATGAGTACGAAATCATATACCCCAAGACTGGCAGCAAAATATAAGAGTGAAGTAGTGCCCGCATTGGTAAAGAAATTCGGATACACTTCCGTTATGGAAGCTCCGAAGTTAGAAAAGATCTCACTCAACAGGGGAGTAAACGGAGCAGTGAATGATAAAAAGCTGGTGGATATTGCTTTGGAAGAAATGACAACCATTGCCGGGCAAAAGGCTGTTGCAACCATGTCAAAGAAAGACATTTCCAATTTCAAGTTGAGAAAGCATGTGCCCATTGGTGCCAGGGTTACTTTGCGTGGCGATAAAATGTATGAATTCCTGGATCGGCTGATTTCAGTGGCATTGCCCCGTGTTCGTGATTTCAAAGGGGTAAATGAAAAATCGTTTGACGGCCGCGGCAATTATACTATCGGCGTGTTAGAGCAGATCATTTTCCCGGAGATCGACATTGATAAAGTAAATCGTATTACGGGTTTTGATATCACATTTGTGACATCGGCAAAAACAGATGAAGAGGCATATGAATTACTCAAAGAACTGGGTATGCCCTTTAAAGACATAAGAAAATAGATCATAAAATAAAAAGGAAAAAAACATTATGGCTAAAACATCAGTAACAGCCAGGGAAAAAAAGAGAGAAAAGATGGTGGCACAATATGCTGCCAAAAGAGAAGCACTGAAAAAAGCAGGCGAATGGAAGGCGCTGGATGAACTTCCGAAAAACTCTTCGAAAGTCCGGTTGAAAAACCGATGCAAGATCAGCGGCAGGCCAAGAGGATATGTTCGTTATTTCGGAATATCCCGGATTGCTTTGCGTGATATGGCATTGGATGGAAAGATTCCCGGCCTGAGAAAAGCAAGCTGGTAAATTATAAAAGAAGGGTTTCCCTTTAAGTAATTTGAATTTTAAAAATTTTAATACAAGATCATTATTATGGTAACAGATCCTATAGCAGATTTCCTGACGAGAATCCGTAATGCACAGATGGCGGGCCATAGAATTGTTGAAATACCCGCTTCAAACCTGAAAAAGCGCATGACAGAGATATTGTATAACCAGGGCTATATTCTGAAATACAAATTTGAAGATGATAGCAAGCAAGGGGTGATCAAGATCGCATTGAAATACGATCCTGCTACCAAACAGCCGGCTATTCATAATATGGAACGGGTCAGCAGGCCCGGCCTTCGCCAATATGCAAAACCGGGTGAGTTTCGCCGGGTGAAAAATGGATTAGGCGTAGCGATCGTTTCCACCTCAAAGGGAGTGATGACTGACAAGGAAGCCAAATCTCAGAATGTTGGTGGTGAGGTTCTCTGTTATGTGTATTAATATTTCACCTGTTTAATTTAAATAAATTATTATGTCTCGGATAGGTAAAAAAGCAATTAATATTCCCGATGGGGTTACAGTCACGGTAGGCAAGGATAATGCAGTGACGGTAAAAGGGAAAAAAGGTGAGCTGCAGCAATTCATTGACCGTGATATCACGGTGGAAGTGAAAGACGGCCATGTGATTTTTACAAGACCCACTGACCAGATCCGCCATAGGGCACTGCATGGCTTGTACCGTGCTTTAGTCGCTAATATGGTTAAAGGAGTAACTGAAGGGTACCACAAAAAACTTGAGTTGATCGGTGTTGGTTTTAAGGCTGCTAACCAGGGTAATGTTCTTGATCTTTCATTGGGATTCTCCCATAATATAATTTTCGAAGTCCCCAAAGAAATAAAAGTTGCTACCACACAGGAGAAAGGTCAGAATCCGATCATCTCGCTGGAGGGTGTTGACAAGCAATTGCTGGGACAAGTTTCTGCCAAGTTGCGCAGCCTTCGTAAACCGGAGCCGTATAAAGGCAAAGGTGTACGTTATGTAGGTGAAGTGGTTCGTAAGAAAGCCGGTAAAGCAGCAGGAAAATAAAATTGAGATAACGTATAAATCAGAAACAAGAATATGAATTCAAAAGCAAAAACAGAGAGAAGGCAAAGGATCCGTTATACCATACGCCAAAAAATTAGTGGAAGCGCCCAGATACCCCGTTTATCTGTTTTCAGAAGCAATAATGATATTTATGTACAGCTGATTGATGATAACAATGGAATGACTTTGGCTTCTGCATCATCAAAAGATAAAGAGATTCTGGCACAAAAAGGAAACAAGAGTGAGAAAAGCAAGTTGGTGGGGCAGGTTATCGCCCGCAAAGCTTCTGATCTTGGATTGAAAGAAGTGACTTTTGATCGTGGAGGTTATTTATATCACGGGCGGGTGAAGGCTCTTGCTGACGGAGCCAGGGAAGGAGGACTTAAATTCTAATTTAAATATTTCAAAATCTGATATGGCAAAATATAATGTAAGCAGAGTGAAACCCGGCGACCTGGAACTGAAAGAAAAAGTAGTGGCTATCAATCGTGTGGTAAAAACCACCAAGGGTGGCCGTGCGTTCAGTTTTTCAGCATTGGTTGTTGTAGGCAATGAAAATGGTGTGGTAGGACATGGTCTTGGAAAAGCAAAGGAAGTTCAGGAAGCGATAACAAAAGGTATTGAAGATGCAAAGAAAAACCTGATCCGTGTTCCTGTGATGCATGGCACTATTCCCCATGAACAGTGGGCAAAAGAAGGCGCTGCAAAAGTGTTGGTAAAGCCTGCAGCACACGGTACCGGAGTTATAGCCGGGGGCAGCATGCGTGCCGTTCTGGAAAGTGCCGGAATAACAGACGTATTGGCAAAATCATTGGGATCAGCCAATCCACACAATGTTGTAAAAGCAACGTTCAAAGCGCTTGCTTTGTTACGTGAGCCGGTGCATGTAGCTAAAACACGAACTCTTGGCCTGAAAAAAGTATTTAACGGATAAATGTGATATATCAATTGCCTTAATCCGGATATTGGATTGCCGGTAAAATGAATAAATGATTTCAGTATATGAAAAAGATCAAGATAACATTAGTACAGAGTCCTATAGACAGGCCGGAGCGCCAGAAAAAAACATTGAAAGCATTGGGACTGAATAAAACTAATGTATCCAAAGAAGTGAATGCAACTCCCCAGATATTAGGCATGGTTCGCAAAGTGAACCACCTGGTGAAGGTGGAGGAACTCGATTGATTTTTTAAAATGCGAGCTCTGATCTTTTCAGGGCGTAAGTATAAAACATAAAAAATGAAATTACATCAATTAAGACCGGCCAAAGGAGCAACACATAAAGAAAAAAGATTAGGTCGTGGCGATGGCTCCGGGCATGGCGGAACATCTACTAAAGGTACCAAAGGCCATCAAAGCCGCAGCGGGTTTAAAAGAAAGATGTCTCATGAAGGTGGCCAGATGCCGATACAGCGCCGTATTCCCAAACGTGGATTTAAAAATATCCATCGTGTGGAATACAAAATATTTAATGTCGGCCAGCTTGAACAATTGTCAGATAAATACAGTATCACCGAATTTAGCCTTGAGACACTTTATGTCAACGGACTTATCGGGCAAAATGATAAAGTGAAAATTCTTGGTAATGGCGATCTGAAGAAAAAACTCAGTTTCAAAGTGAATAAAGTGAGCGGCAAAGCGCAAACTGTCATTGAAGCTGCAGGCGGAACCGTCGAGATTATCAAATAAATTTTCTACCTTGCAAATGACGCATTGAAAATGCGTTTTTATGTTTTAAGAGTTTTTAAACTTTATTTAACCCAGTGAAAAGATTTATTAAGACGCTGAGAAATATCTGGAGTATCGAGGAACTTCGTAACAAGATACTTTACACAATATTACTTATCGCTGTTTACAGGGTAGGTACACATATTGTATTGCCCGGTATTGACCCGATTGCACTCAAGTCAGTCGGCAGCAATAATGGTATTCTTGGTTTGATAGATGCTTTTTCCGGAGGAGCATTTAACCAGGCTTCGATTCTTGCATTAGGGATCATGCCTTATATTTCTGCATCCATCTTTATGCAATTGATGACCGTACTGGTTCCCAAATTTCAAAAATTGCAAAAAGAAGGAGACAGCGGCCGGCAGAAAATCAATCAATATACCCGTTACATAACTGTTGCAGTTACTGCACTCCAGTCTTCTGCCTATGTTACATACCTCGAACGTATGTCACAGCAGGGTGGAATGATTGCAGGATTCAGTCCCTATTTCTGGTTATCTACAGTTATGGTACTGACGGCAGGTTCTATATTTGTGATGTGGCTGGGAGAAAAAATTACGGACAAAGGATTGGGAAATGGGGCATCATTAATCATCATGATCGGTATCCTTGCCCGCCTTCCTCAGAATTTTTTACAGGAATTTCAAAGTAAATCTGTACGCAGCGGTGATATTTTAATTTTCATTATCGAAATAGCCGTTCTGATTGGAATCATTTTGGGTTGCATTTTGCTGATACAGGGAACAAGGAAAGTGCCTGTTAATTATGCCAAACAGATAGTCGGGAACAAACAATTTGGCGGAGCCCGCCAGTTTTTACCGTTGAAAGTGAACAGTGCAGGTGTAATGCCTATCATCTTTGCACAGGCCATCATGTTTCTTCCTACACTGATCACAATTGGTGGGGGACAGACTTTAAACTCGATGTTTACCGATCCTCAGAATGGTTGGTATATGGTTATTTATTCATTGGTGGTGGTAGTTTTCACTTACCTGTACACTGCATTAATCTTTAATCCCAAGCAGATATCCGATAACCTTAAGCAGAACAACGGCTTTATCCCCGGAGTAAAACCCGGTCAGCCAACGACGGATTATATCGGAACAATCATGGACCGCATCACTTTACCCGGAGCCCTCTTTCTGGCAATAGTGGGTATCTTTCCTGGTATTGCTCAGCGGCTCGGGGTTACGCAGGGATTCTCTTCATTCTTTGGCGGTACTTCTTTGCTGATCATGGTTGCAGTGATACTGGATACTTTGCAACAGATCGAAACTCAGTTGCTGATGCGCCAGTATGATGGTTTAATGAAAAGCGGCCGATTGCAGGGACGCCAGGCCACTTCAGCCATACAATATTAAAATTGAAATTATTTCCGATAGAAGTCCCGGTAAGTTTCTGCTTGCCGGGTTTTGTTTTTTAAACAGATATTTGCGTTATGATCATTTATAAAACCGATGAACAGGCAGAACAGATGCGGTGGAGCGCTTTACTTGTCAGTAAAACTTTAACTGAAGTTGCAAAAATCCTCCGACCCGGGCTTACTACTTTATCTATTGACAAAATGATCGGGGAATTTATCAGGGACCATAATGCGGTTCCGTCTTTCTTAAATTACAATGGCTATCCATTCAATTCCTGCCTGTCGGTAAATGATGTGGTGGTGCATGGTTTCCCCAATAAAAATGAATTGAAAGGTGGAGATATCATTTCTGTTGATATCGGTGTAATTTTAAATGGATGGCATGGTGATCACGCATATACATTTGCTATTGGAAACCCGGGTAAAGATGTGATACAATTAATTAAGGTCACAAAAGAATCATTATATCTCGGAATTGAAAAAGCCATTGCCGGCAACCGCATTGGCGATATTTCTTTTGCCATACAGGAACACACCGAAAAAAAATATGGATATGGAGTGGTGAGAGAATTAGTAGGACATGGACTAGGCAAAAACATGCACGAAGACCCGCAGGTTCCCAATTTTGGTAAAAGAGGTACCGGCACAAAACTGAAAGAAGGGATGGTGTTGGCAATAGAACCGATGATCAATCTTGGAAAGAAAGATGTTTATACCGCAAATGATGGCTGGACCGTACGAACTAAAGATGGAAAACCTTCCGTACACTTTGAACATGATGTATGTGTCAGGAAAATTAAGGCCGACATTCTTTCAGATTATAGTATCATTGAAGAAGAAGAGAAGAAGAACAGCAATTTATTTACTTCCTGAAACTGCGGATCTGGAATTCGTGATCAGCATCGGGATAATGATGCTTTTAGAAGTTGAATTTTAAGATCATAGAATTCGTTTTGCAATAAATCTTTTAAGAAAGTAAATACCAAAAAAATTAGCCAGATCTCAATAATAGTTTTATCGGACGAGATGCAGCCGAAGGAAGCTGTCTTTAAAAAATTGCAACGATAAAGTATAAGGAACGAAAATGAAGATTTCGAAAAAATTATTTTTCATTTCTTATTAGATCTATAGAAGAGCTTAAAAATAAAGGCTTTATAAAAGAACTGATAACTGGACTTGATTTATTTTACTTAATCTTTCAGCCATTAAATTTTAAATAGATTCTTATTAATCAAAGAGGAAAAGTTGATTTTTTTTAATTTCAAAGAACTTCCTAATTTCGGTAAGCAGATTTTTTGGATAATTTGTTAAAAAATCCAACTTCATAAGATGAAAAAAATTACTTTATATGTCAGGCTATCAAAACATACTGGCTAAAGTGAGTAAACAATCTGATGAAGAGCTACTTCAACAAATAGCCATAGGAGATCAAAATTCGTTCAATATTTTATTTCAAAAATATTGGGAAGAATTGTTTGTTACGGCTGCAAAAGTATTGCGGGACAAGGAAAGTGCGAGAGATATTGTTCAGGACGTCTTTCTATCAATATGGAAACGTAAGAGTGAATTACTGATTACCGGATCTTTAAGAGCTTATCTTTATACCAGTGTTCGTTATCATTGCATTCATTTCATAAAAAAAAATATAACCAGACGTGATTATCTGGTTATACTTACCGAAACTATTGTAAGTAATACTCCTGTTGATGCTGAAACAGAGATCTATATAAAGCAGTTACGGGAAATTGTTCAACGAACAGTAGAAGGGATGCCGGTCAGGATGAAAGAAGTGTATAAACTTAGCAGGTATGAACACCTGACCCATAAACAAATTTCCGATCATCTGAATATCTCCATTGAGACTGTAAGGAAGCATATACAACATGCTCTTCATTTTATCCAGGTGAATCTGCCTCCGTACATTAGCAGAGTTATCATCATTCTCTTTTTGTCTTTTCCCAAAGCTATTTAATGATTGTCCCTGTTATTGGAAGTCTTTAAGAAAGAGGCTGAATTCAATTTATGCATTAAAGGGGGCCAAAATTCTTTCCTTACGTTATACCGGGGAAGAAAATATTTTTTCTTTTACCCCCTGTACGGCTTTGAGCGGACTATTATATAAATACAGCATTTAATGGACATTGAGCAGATCAAAGAACTTTTAGGAAAATACATGGCGGGGACTTGTACCGAGACTGAAAAAGAGCTAATTGAAGATTGGTACGAACGGCTAAAGGAAACGGGCCAATTACAATGGAGCGAAGATGAGAAGAGATGGATCCGACAAATAATGAAGAGCCATATCATGAATGAGATAAGCGGCAAGACAAAAAGAGAGGGGGCAACAGTTTTGCAGCTATCACGCAAATTTTGGTGGGCAGCTGCATCTGTATTACTTCTGATTGGAGTGTATAGTTTATTTGAGTTTTTTAGAATAGAAAAGACGCCGGTAAAAATTGCCAAAGCAATAACCAATGATGTAAAAGCTCCACAGACTAACAGGGCCATGATTACGCTTGCAAACGGCCAGAAAGTTTTTCTGGACAGTGTAGGGAGCGGATCCCTGGCAGTACAAGGAAATATAAAATTGGTAAAACTTTCTACAGGAGAGATAGTATATCAGGATGCCTCCGGAGAGATCACAAATGAGTTGAAGTATAACGTTCTGACAAATCCAAGAGGGAGCAGGGTTGTCAATATGGTTTTATCCGACGGGAGCAGGGTTTGGCTCAATGCAGGGTCTTCCATTACTTATCCTGTTGCTTTCGTTGGCAAAGACAGAAAAGTGGAGATTACGGGAGAGGCCTATTTTGAAGTGGCTCATGATGTGAGCAAGCCCTTTATTGTAAATTATGGTGATATGGAGGTGAAAGTATTGGGTACTCACTTTAATGTAAATACTTTCCGGGACGATGGATCGGGTATTAAAGTAACCTTGCTGGAAGGTTCAGTGAAAGTGGAAGATGGCAAGGCAAGCAGCTTACTGAAACCGGGAGAACAGGCAAAGGTAAGCGGTGGAATAAAGGTTGAGAAGGAAGTGAATTTAGACGAGGTGATGGCCTGGAAGAATGGATACTTTCAGTTTGATCATGCCAGTCTTCAAGCCGTGTTGAGTCAGATATCCCGTTGGTATGATGTGGATGTGGTATATCAGGGACGGAATGAGCCGCGGGAATTTGTGGGCGCTATCCAGCGTGATTTAGACTTGTCCGAGGTGTTGAAGATTTTAGAGAAGAATAAGGTTCGTTTCAAAATTGTCGGGAAAGAATTGGTTGTATTCCCCGATCATGCGGCTTTGCAATGACTGGCATGAAAATAAATTTTTAGCTGATACCGGAAAGAAAACAGGAAAGTGCAGCGAACACTTTCCTGTGGATGGCTTCGGTTCTTTTAAATAAATCAGAGGACTACTCATCGTTATTAAAAAACTAAAACCAAAACAAAGTTATGAAGTTCATTGTCAATTCCAAACGACGTGTGCTCATCAGAAAATCACTGTTTTTTATGAGACTCACAGCCATTCTTTTATTTGCCTCATGTTTGACCGCCAGTGCGGGAGCTAAAACACAGGGCGTGTCCATTTCAGTGCAAAATGAAAGGTTAGAGAAAGTATTTAAAGAGATTAAGAAGCAGACTGATTTTGTATTCTTTTATGATTCCCGGATATTAGAAAAAGCAAAACGGGTAACGCTGAATGTCAGGAACAAGCCGGTAGATGAGGTACTAAAAGAAGCGCTTCAGGATCAGCCTCTTGACTTCGCCATTGCGAAGAGAACGATTACCATTTTTGAAAAAACAGATATTCCGGTCAATGTATCGCAAGTCAACGTGAACAACCCTCCGAAAGAGGTCGTTCCTGAAATTACTTATGTTACTATCAGCGGGGTAGTAAAAGATGCCCAGGGAAATCCATTAGCCGGTGTATCAATAGTAGTAAAGGGAACAAAACGGGGGACGAGTACGGCTACGGATGGGAATTTTAGTATTGAGGCGAATGTAGGAGATGTTTTGGTGTTTACGATGGTAGGATTCAGGAGTGTTGAGATACTGCTGAAGAATACGAATGCATTAGCTATTAAGATGGAAGTGAAGGAGACACTTGCCACCGAGGTAGTCATTGTCGGCTATGGGACACAGAAAAAAGAAAGTGTTTCCGGGGCAGTATCTGTAGTTAGCATGAAGGAAATTGCGAATCGCCCTGTTAATAATACGATTCAGGCACTGCAAGGACTTTCTCCAGGACTTGTCGTAACGAGGACAAGTGGCATGCCAGGCGCTGAAGGTTGGAACATGAACATACGCGGATTTTCATCTCTAAATGGTACCAATAATCCTTTAATTGTTGTTGATGGAGTAGAATATGGTGATCTGACTTTAATTAATCCTGATGATATTGAGTCTATTTCTATTCTAAAAGATGCTTCGGCAGCAGCTATTTACGGAGCAAAAGCTTCGAATGGTGTATTATTAATTACTACAAAAGCCGGCAAAGATGAACCTACGAGGGTTCGCTTTACCAGTATGTACCAGTTAAAGAAGACAATTGACCTGCCAAAGCAAGTATCACTTGCAGAGTCTCTTCGGCTTCAGGATACAGCACAGAAAAATGCAGGTCGTCCAATGGGATTCCCGCCAGAGATGATAGACAAAATTTTAGATCCTTCAATAACTTTTATTCCTGATGACCCTGATGGGTGGTATTTCTATGACAATAATAATAATTATGTAAATACGCTGGTTAAAAAGTTAATCACTGTCTGGCAAAATAATGTTGATATATCAGGCGGGAATAATAGGACCAAATACTTTATAGGCTTAGGGTATAATAAAAATAACGGTATGTTTAAAGTTGGCCCTGACGGAGAACAGCGTTATAATGCACGAATGAATTTGAATATCAAGTTTAATAAGAACTTTAGCCTGGACTCCAGATTATCTTTCATTAATAATAAGATGGAGCAGGCAGTAGTTAACAGAGTGGTTGGGGATTATGGATTATTATATAATATTTATACGTTCAGACAAACCTACCCAATTTTTGTGCCCGGTGATAACACAAAATTTATGGACATTAATAGCACCAACAGCTATGCTACGTTAAAAGAGGGGGGATCAAACGAACTAATTAAAAATATTTTCGATGGGGTTTTTACTTTAAAAGCTGATCATCTTTTAAAAGGACTTGTGTTAAGCTCTAATTTGAGTCCCCATTTTGAACAACAAAATAATGACATTTTCGCAAAACAGGTTCCTCTCTACAGTTGGAATGCGTCTCAGCAAACTTTTGTACCTAATGCGGCCATCAGCCGTACAGGATCAATGCAAAAATCTAGAGCTTCTGTAATCTCATATAGTTTTAATACGTTGGCAGATTATGATTTGAACGTTTCGGATAATCATTTTCATGTACTTGGAGGGTATCAATTTCAGCAGTATAATTTTAATTATATCTATGCATCTCAGGGAAATATAACAAGCAGGAATTTAGCCAGCCTGAACTATACTACGGATAATTCTATTCCATTAGGATCAATATCTGATAATATACAGAAGAATGCGTGGCAATCAATATTTGGAAGATTTAATTACGACTTTAAAAACAAATATTTTTTTGAGGCGACGGTAAGAAATGATGCCAGCTCTCGACTTGCCCCGGGGTATCAGAGTCAAACTTTTCCAGCTTTTTCCGTTGCCTGGCGCCTTTCACAAGAAAAGTGGTTGAAAAATTTTAGTGCAATTAACGAACTGAAGTTGAGGGGCTCCTGGGGAAAGTTGGGCAATGCACAACTGGGAGGACTGAATTCCAATAATTATATGTCGGTACCGCTCCTGAATACCGGAGTGTATCCTTTTAACAATCAAGCCACACTTTTTTTGTTTCAAAATGCTTTACCGTCGGCAGCCCTTGGTTGGGAAAAAGTTGCCACTACTGATATCGGATTAGATTTTGGTTTAATTAACGGAAAACTGAATGGCAGTTTTGATTATTACTGGAGAAAGAATGATAAGATGTTAACCGTCATTAATTTACCGGTTGTTTTGGGAGTTTCCCCTAGTACAACAAACGGCGCCGCTATGAAAACAGAAGGATGGGAACTTGAGATCAAATGGAAAGATGGAATCAGGAATTTCAGATATGGAGTTGGGCTTAATTTGAGCGATAATCATAATAAAATAACCCAGTATCTGGGAAATGTGGTTTATAGCGAAGGGCTTAATGTGGCTATACCCGGGTTACCGATTAATTCAATATTTGGCTATAAAAGCCTGGGATATTTTCAAAGTGATGATGAAGTGGCACATAGCCCTAAGCAGTTTGGAACAGCACAACAAGGCCCGGGAGATATAAAATATGAGGATATTAACGGTGATGGATTTATTAATGGCGGAGTTGGTACAAAAGAAGATCATGGAGATCTTATTTATTTAGGGAATACTTCACCAAGGTATAGCTTTGGCATTAATCTTAATGCACAATGGAAAAATTTTGACATTACTGTATTCCTTCAAGGAGTAGCCAAGAGAAATTTTATTATTTATCCTAATCAGGCAATTGCCTTTGTCGAAGGTTGGAGATCGCCTCTTGCTTTTTATGTGGATAATTTCTGGACACCCACTAACAGAAATGCAAGATTTCCAAGGTTAATTATTGGGGGAAGCACCAACGCTCATATTAACAGCGCTTTTGTTCAGA
The DNA here is from genome assembly GCA_002066995.1 of Sphingobacteriales bacterium UTBCD1. GTDB lineage: Bacteria > Bacteroidota > Bacteroidia > Chitinophagales > Chitinophagaceae > UTBCD1. The sequence continues at coordinate 122,663 of MWTC01000039.1, read as the reverse complement.
ACGGAGCTTATGCAAGATTGAAAAACTTACAAATTGGTTATTCTTTTTCATCTCGCTTGTTAGAAAAGATCAAAGCTCAACAAATAAGAATATTCTTTAGTGGCCAGGATATCTGGACGGTAAGGAAAGCATGGTATAAATATTTCGATCCAGAAAGCCCCAATAATGTCGCTTACGCATATCCTTTTTTTGCGGTATATTCTTTTGGTTTAAATATTACTTTATAGCAGATACTCAAAGACTTTTTGTAAATCAAATTTATCAATTTTTGATTTAGTATTAAAACTTAAAATGTTACTACAATGAAACATAAAAAGATCAAAAATATTATAGGCACACTAATGATGATAAGTACATCTTTAGCTTTATTAACTGGCTGCATGAAAAAATTAGATCTTTCTCCTGAAACTCAACTTTCAGATGGAAGTTTTTGGAAAAATATATCTGATCTGAAACAAGGATGTAATTATCTCTACACTTTTTTGAACGGTATAGGAATTAATAAGTATGATGACCCAACCGGGAATCCATCACCATTACAAGATAATTATTCAGATAAAACCTTTGGTTATTCTTATGGGTCTATTGGCATTGGAGATGGTTCAAGAATTGCAAAACCTAATTCTGTTGAATGGACAAATTTTTATGCTTTGATAAGGGCTGCCAATAATGTTTTAGAAAAGTCAAAAAACGTTACCGGCGATATCAATGAAATCAATAAGTATCAGGGAGAGGCTCACTTCTTCAGAGCATTAGGTTATTTTGAACTGGTAAAACGATTTGGAGATGTACCCTATTACAACCATACTCTTACGGTTGGCGAGGATCTCTATGCAAGTCGTACACCAAGGCAGGAAGTTGTAGATTCTATTTATGCTGATCTCGATTTTGCTGCTAATTATTGCCCTCAACCAGATGCACAAGCAGCAGCTGATTATGGCAGAATAACCAGAACAGCAGCACTTGGGTATAAGTCAAGGGTAGCATTATTTGAAGGTACCTGGGATAAATTCAGGAATTTACCTACCAGTCAAAGGAATTTACAGGCTGCAATAGATGCAAGTGGCAGGGTTATGTCTGAAGGAAGACATGCGCTATATACCAGCCAGGGGGAAAAAAGCTACTTCTATCTTTTCCAATACGATGGTGGTCCTGCTGGTAATCCAATTCAAATGGGGTATGGTCCAACAAAAAACTATACTTATGCGACTAATAAGGAAAGTATGTTAGTTCGGCTGTATGGTCAGAATACTAATAATATAATTGCTTTCCATCCTTTTGGCAGGGCATTCCCCGGAGATGGTAATATGCAACCTACCAAAGCAATGGTGGAAGCCTATTTATATAAAGATGGTCTCCCTCCCGGTTTTTCTCCATATGATTCATTGGCTAATCAAACAAGCTCTTTAACAGAATTCAGAAACAGAGATCCCAGGTTTGAAATGTCCGTTTTTAACAATACGATGGATTATATCACCGTTCAAGGAGGGATAAGACCTTATGTTGCGGGCAGAACATATGTATCGAGAAAATATTTTTCAATTTGTGATTACATGAATAGTAAGCAATTTGTCAATTTTATTATTTTAAGATATGCTGAAGTTCTACTGAATAATGCAGAGGCAAAATTTGAATTAAATGACCAAATTAGTGACGGAGATTTGAATCAGACAATTAATTTATTGCGAAATCGTGCTACAAATAATGATATAAATAAACTTCCTTTATTGACAAATTCTTTTGTGCAAGCGAATGGATTGGATATGAGAGCTGAGATCAGGAGAGAAAGGACTGTAGAACTGGCATTTGAAGGATTTGCTTATTGGGATATTCTGAGATGGAAAACTGCTGAAATTGTTTCACCTAAAGAAGTCTTAGGTAGAAAATATTTCGTAAATGAAGATTTGACAGCCAGCACTCCCCCGCCATTATCTGCCGATGGTTATGTGCTGCTGGAGGCTGCTTCTTTTCGCTCGTTTAAACCACAAAGGGATTACCTGTGGCCATTACCGACAAGAGAACTGGCATTGAATAGCAATTTACAACAGAACCCTGGTTGGTAAAAATATTGGTTTGGCTTATATTCTGACATTTAAAAAATATTCGACACTCAGTTATTTTCATTTGAAAACTAAAGGGCATTTCTTTTCTCATGAAATTTAATCTTTAAACTTTCAATAGTGCATAGGAAAAAATTTATTAAAAACACCAGCTTGGTGGTAGCTTCCTTCTCATTGCCAGGTTACAACACAGTTTTTGCTGGCAGCTTATCAGAAAAAAAAGTCCGTGTAGGAATGATAGGAGTTGGAAACAGGGGGCAAAGTCATTTGGGGTTATTGGTAAAAAGAGATGATGTTGACGTAATTGCCATTTGTGATATTGATAAGCATATGCTGGATAAATCTATTAACATCATTAATAGAAACGGCAAAAAAGCCCCGGTTATTTATACGGGGGATATTTATTCATGGAAAAAACTTTTGGAGAGGAAAGACATAGATGCTGTTATCATTTCAACACCCTGGGAATGGCATACTGAAATGATCATTGGTTCGATACAAGCCGGCATAAAATATATAGGCACAGAAGTGGTATTGGGAATTACTTTACAAGACCATTGGGATGTGGTGAACGAATGGGAAAAATCTGACAGTCAGGTGATGATGTTAGAAAATGTTTGTTACCGGCGTGATGTCATGGCAGTTTTAAATATGGTCAGGCTGGAAATATTTGGAGAGCTCATTCACTTACAGGGCGGTTATCAACACGACTTACAAGGTGTTAAATTTAATAATGGGGAAGACCCACCCGGCAGGGGAGTTGAATTTGGCGAGAAAGCATTTTCTGAGGCAAGGTGGAGGACCATACATTCCATTAACAGAAACGGAGATCTTTATCCTACTCATGGAATTGGCCCCATAGCCCATTTTATAAATATCAATAGAGGTAACAGATTTACTCATTTAAGCTCTTTTTCAACTAAGTCGAGAGGATTACATTCATATATAGTTAAACATGGAGGGAAGGATCATCCCAATGCAAAGATCCATTTTAAGCTGGGTGATATTGTAACCACTTCTATTAATTGTGCCAATGGGGAGACTGTACTTCTGCAGCATGATACTAATCTGCCAAGGCCTTATTCTTTAGGTTTTCGTGTTCAGGGGACAAAAGGGCTGTGGATGGATATAAACCAAGGCATCTACATTGAAGATAAGTCGAAACCGGATCTATGGGATGACCAAAAAGAATGGTTTCAGAAATATGACCATCCTTTGTGGAAAAGATTGGAAAAAAATGCTGAAGGCGCCGGGCACGGCGGAATGGATTATTTTGTTATCAATTCATTTATTGAATCCGCAAAACGCCAGATACCCACCCCGATGGATGTATATGATGCTGCTACTTGGAGTGTTATAACACCATTGAGTGAACATTCTATAGACTTAGGAAATCAGGTTGTTGAATTTCCTGATTTCACGAGGGGAAAATGGATGTATAGAAAGCCGGTCTTCGCACTAAACGATGATTATTGAAGAACGAGATTTAAAGAAATATTTTTTAGAAGCAAAAATGTACTAAACTACTTATGATTGCTATGAAATTGTTAAGCTTAAAGTAGTGATTTTGTAATTTAAAATTTTATTTTATGGCTAAATTAAGATCGCTTTTTTTTGTAATAATAGGAATTGTTTTATTAGTATCAAATGGATATTCACAGACCATAATGGTTCCCAATCCTGAAAGTGGAAAGAATAATTCCGGTATTGATCTGATTTATGTAGATCCTTTAATAAAGATATTCCCTGAAACAAACATATTTCCGGTTAACGATGCAATAGCTGATGTGGCACGGGGTGAATATGCTACTTTACAATTTATACTCAGAAGTCCATTCCCCCTTTCCGGGGTCTCAATAAAAATAGATCAGGTCAGTGGAGGTTTTTCACTTATCAATAACAAAAATACAAAATACGGATATGTTGATTATGTCTGGGTAGGCAAGACAATTGGTAACTCTCCCCCTGATAAATTGATATCATCGTCCGGATTTTTCCCTGACCCGATTATTGATACACCTAAGGTTAATCTTAGAGCGAATTATACCCAGCCTATTTGGATTTCTATATTTATACCAACGGATTGCCCGAAGGGAGACTTTAAAGGACGGTTGACAGTTACGGGTCTTCATAATAAGAAAGAAATAAAATTAAATACAAATTTCAAAATTAAAGTATATCCTGTAACGATAGAGGAAAACGAACTCTGGGTAACTAACTGGTTTTACCTCTATGGAAAAAGAATTGCGCTTATGAATAATGGTGAAGCGGTGGAGTTTTATTCGCCTTTATGGTGGGATTTGGTGAAAGTTGTAGCAGAAAAAGCGGCAAGTTTTGGCCAAAATATGGCTTTAATTTCTCCTGTACAATTGTGTGAATATACACTCAACGATAAAAAATATACTATTGATTTTAGTCGTTTTGATAAGATGGTAGAAATATTTATGAAAGCAGGGGCTTTAAAAAGAATAGAAGGCGGGCATATAAGTACTGTTTCTAATGGTCCTAATACTCCATTTGGATTATACGTTCCTGAGATTACAGGAAATTCTAAGTCTATACGAATTCTACCGCTATCCAATGAAAGAGCTCAGAATTTTTATAAACAATTCATACCTGCATTAGTAAATCATTTAAAAGAAAAAGGATGGTACGATATATACGTTCAGCATATTGGGGACGAACCAATGAATACCACGTACAAATCTTATGTAGAAATTGCCCAATTTTTTAAGAAGTTAGCGCCAGATATTCCAATTATGGACGCTATTGTAACGAAAAACCTAAGCGATGTTGTTGATATTTACGTGCCAGTCCTGGATGAATTGAACAAAGATTATGATTACTATAGAGGAAAACAAATTGCGGGAGACGAGGTATGGTCGTATGTATGCACAGGACCTCAAGGAAATTATGCCAACAGGTTTATAGAATTACCGCTTATCAAACCGAGATTATTATTCTGGATTAATTTCAAATATGACCTGAAAGGATATCTTCATTGGGGTTTTAATGCCTGGAATGATCATCCCTTCCTTGATGGCTCTTTTGCTGATGATAAATTTCCCGCAGGAGATGGGGCCATCGTCTATCCGGGATTCAGAAAACTGTACAGTTCAATTCGCTTTGATGCTCAGAGAGATGGGATAGCAGATTTTAATTTATTAAAAATGTTGTCAAGAAAGGATCCTGAAAAGGCGAAAGCTTATTGTGACCGTATGATTTATTCCTTTGATAGTTATAATACCGATGTCTTGACCTTTAGAGAGAATAGAAGAAATCTCCTGGAAGCTTTGTCGGAGAATTGATATATCTCTTTAAAAGTAATGAGACATTAAAATCTGATTTGTTCATTTATAAGAAATTTAATCTGGAATATAATACAACGAAACGGAAATCAATAGAAATAATATAAGCTAACTCTGATGAAGAAAATGAATGTAGTATTTAAATTAAAAATAGTAAAAGCATTTTTAGTAATGCAAAGACAGTTTTGTTTTTTAATCTTTGGAGTATTTGGAGCCTTCACTGTATTTCCGTTGTTTGCTTTCGGACAAAGTGATGCAACTGTAAAAGAGGTAGAAACAGAATTCGTTACCTATCCTTATTCGGATCCCGATCCGGTGGCAAATACAGATCAGATTGCAAATGACGCAAGCATTTATCCATATTTTCGGTATGATGGATTTACCATTAAACCTGTAAAAAAGTTATGGAAGGTTGTAGAATTGGAGAACGACTATCTCAAATTACAAATCATCCCCGAAATAGGGGGGAAAATATGGTCGGCGATAGATAAGAAAAATGGGAAACCATTTATTTACAATAATGATGTAGTTAAGTTCAGGGATCTTGCGCTCCGTGGCCCATGGACGAGCGGTGGTATAGAGACTAATTTTGGAATTTTTGGACACGCTCCTACAGTTGCAACCCCTTTGGATTATTTTGTAAGATCAAATTCAGATGGAAGCGCAAGCTGCATAATTAGTAGTTTAGATCTCCTTACGAGATCAATATGGACAGTTGAAATAAGGCTCCCCAAAGACAAAGCATATTTTCTTACTCATTTTTTCTGGCATAATTACAGCCCTTTGACCGAACCTTATTATACCTGGATGAATCTGGCTATAAAGGCAAGTGATAGTCTTCACCTCATAGGAGAAGGTACTTTTTACATTGGTCACAACGGGAATCCACATTCGTGGCCGATAGACACACAAAATGGGAGAAATCTCTCTATTTATGGGCAAAATAATTTTGGTGGTAGCAAGTCCTACCACATTATCGGTAAATATTCGAAATACTTTGGGGCATTTTGGCCTGAAGAAAATTATGGAATGATACATTATTCAGACAGGGATGATAAACCGGGGAAAAAAGTATTTCTGTGGGCTCTTTCAGATGCTGGTAAAATTTGGGAAAACTTATTAACTGATCATAGCGGACAATACGTCGAAATGCAAAGCGGAAGGTTATTTAATCAGAATGCATTCAAAAGCAGTTTTACGCCTTTTAAACAAAAAGGCTTTCTGCCCTACCAATCGGATGAGTGGACCGAATATTGGTATCCGTTCAGCCAGACTGATGGAGTGGACTTTGCAGATTTAAACGGTGTATATAAAATAAATAATAGTATAAATTCTTTTTCTTTGAAAATATGTGCACTGAGAGAGATCACTGATGAACTTCAAATTTTTGATGACGAGGGTAATACAATTTTTAAAGAGAAGATAAAAATCGGCCCTTTGGAGACTTTGACAAAAACGGTCACTGATATTAAAGGTAAAAAGCTTTCAAGCTTCAAACTAGGAACTACTTATTTTGATCTTCATGATGTAATGAAAAATGACCTGAGCAGGCCTGTGGTACCTCCATCAGATTTCGATTGGAATTCTGCATTTGGATTGTATTTATTGGGAAGAGATGCATTGAATCAAAGAGCTATTGCAAAGGGAGAAGATTATCTCAGGCAATCGTTGCAAAAAGACCACTCACTTTTACCAGCAATAGTTGAGATGAGTAGTTTACAATACAGAAAACTGAATTTTGATTCTGCTTTGTTTTATGCAAAAAAAGGTCTCGCTATTGATACGTATGATCCTGAGGCTAATTTTATTTTCGGCCTCGCATCGAAACAAGCAGGTAACTATTTTGATGCACTTGATGCATTTGAAATAGCTAGTCTTTCCTCTGGTTACCGTAGTGCTGCTTTTACTGAATTAAGTAAAATGTATTTCTCTGGAAATGAATATGAAAAGGCTCATAGTTATGCTGTCAAAGCACTTAGGTCTGATTACGATAATATGACAGCATTGCAATTAAAGCTTGTTGCGGAACGTATTCTTAAGTTGAATGATAAGTTTAATGAAACTAAAGATCAAATAGTACAACGAAATCCTTTAAATCATTTTGTTGCGTTTGAATTCTACTGGAAAAATCGAACTGAAGATTTTAAAGAAGCTTTTGTAAAAGCTATCAGAAGCGAGTTGCCGGATGAAACGTATCTTGAAATGGCGATCTGGTATTTCAATTTAGGAAGAACAGAGGAAAGCAAAGATCTTCTGAAAATGGCCCCTCAAAAGAATAATTTGATAGAATATTGGCAGGCTTTCTTAGACCGGGAAAATCCTGAAGAGATTAAACAGAAACTGAGTGTAGCTGAAAAAGGTAGCCCCAAAATGATGTTCCCGTTCAGAGAAGAAACTCAGGCAGTAATGGAGTGGGCAATGAAAAACACTGCTGACTGGAAACCTGGTTATTATTCTGCTTTAATACAAAATTTTAGAAATAATAAATCCAACGCAAAGGATTTACTGGGGAAAATTGAAACTAACGTAGAATTTGCTCCTTTTTATATCACGAGATCAAGACTTTGTAATGTATCAGAGCGAAGTAAAAAATTAACGGATCTGAAAAAAGCTATTGAATTAGATGAAAATGAATGGAGATATAAAAAAGAACTGGCTGAATATTATCTGCAAATAAATGAAAATGAAAATGCCCTTCAAACTGTTCAGGATTATTATAAAAGCCATTCAGATAACTATATTATCGGAATGATCTATATAAAAGCATTAATGGCCAATAATAGATTTGACATCGCTGAAAAAGTATTAACAGAAATAAATATCCTGCCTTTTGAAAATGCAACGATCGGGCACCTGTATTACCTACAAACCAAGCTCATGCTGGCGCTGAATTATCTCGAAAATCATCAATATAAGAAAGCGCTTAAAAAAGTTTCTGAATCCAGGCTCTGGCCTTTGAATTTAGGCGTTGGAAAGCCTTATGACGACATGATCAACACAAATATCCAGGATGATATTGAATCATTAATTAAAGATGCAGAGAAAAATAAAAAGAAAGTAACTGATTTAGAAAAGTATCGGGAAAGGATCAGGAATATATGAACAATTAGGTTTAATTATTTTAAGATTATAAGATGAAAAATTTATTTTTTTACCGATTTCCAAAATACGATTAAATATGAAATACAATTCCCTTTTGTTAAAAGTTAGCTTTCGAAAAATGTTTATGGGATTAATTTTTCTAATGAGTTTGGGAAGCCTCTCATGTAATCAGGGTGATAAACAAGACAGTGCTGCGAATAAAGAGGTGAATGTTGAAGGAAATAACTTTGTCAGGCTGACCTCGATGAATAGTATGGAAAGGATAGGATTAGATCAATCGCCTTTTGGAACAGAAAAGGTTGATATAAAAGGAGCTAAAAATGAAACTATATCTTTTCAGGTCGCTATTTCAGCTACTCATAATGCTGCCCTGGTAACTCAAATTGAATGTACGGATCTTCAGGGGAAATCAGGTATTATAAGTAAAGAAAACATAAGACTTTATAGAGAAATATATGTTCTTGTAAGGGAACCTAGTCCAAGAGCTCAATTGCCTCCCGGATTGTATCCAGACCCTCTCGTTCCATTAGCGAATCCATATAAAGAGGATTCAGAAAACCTGACAAAGAACAATAAAAAGATAATTGTGGGAATTCCTTTTACGGTTTGGAAGGAACAAAATCAACCCATTTGGGTAGATATTTCAATTCCCAAATCTGCTATTTCTGATAAATATAGTGGTTTGCTGAAAGTTACTTATAGAAGTGCTCCTTCACAATGGGGAGTTTCAAAAGAAGATGCATCAGTCAGATCAGTTTCCATACCTATTTCTCTCAATGTATGGGATTTTTCCCTTCCGGATGCACCTGTTCATGATAATCATTTTGGTGGTCTTGAAAATATTTCTCAATATTTTAACGTCATTCCGAACTCAAAGGAATTTAGAGAGATCGAATTGCGGTATAGTCAGCTTATGGCTGATAATGGAATTAATCCGCCTTTACCTTCCTATTTCTTTCCTGAAATGAAGGAAAATGGGCATTTGAATATTGTACCTGAAAAGACAGAATTACTAAAAGAGTTTATTCAGAAGTTAAATATTTCCAATTTCCCAGTGCCAATGCCCAACATTCCCAAAGAAGAAATGATCACTACAGATCGGAATAAGGCTATCAATTATTTTAAAGATTATTATCAATATATAAAGACTAACGGATGGGATAAGTCAGCATATCTCTACATGTATGATGAGCCTAATACGAAAGAAGCATACGAAATGGTACTAGAGCTTGGTAAGGTGGTACATGAAGGAGCTCCTTTTTTAAGGCGTCTTGTTGTTGAACAGACTTACCCACAAGATTCTTCATGGGTTGACATTGATCCATCGGTTGATATCTGGTGCCCTCTTTTTGCCTTTATTGATCCAAAAACCATTGATGAAAAATTATCTCAGGGGGATGAGGTGTGGTCTTATACAGCAATATCACAGAGGACACCGGATTATGACCCTAATTATAATCAGGAAAAAAATTACGATCCACCTTATTGGCATACCGATAATGATCTAAGTTCTTACCGAATTCCTACCTGGATAAATTGGCAATATAAAATTACAGGCCTCCTTTACTGGTCAACAATGACTGATGGAGTAAACAATCCCTGGTTGTTTCCCGGCTTTATAGCTCGCCATGGTACCTATAACGGAGGAGGATTTCTTATCTATCCGGGAACTGAATGTGGGATAAAAGGTCCTATTGCTTCAATCCGTTTGAAAAATATCAGAGATGGATTAACAGATTATAAATATTTTACTATTCTTGAATCGTTAGCAGGAAGAGAATTTGTAACAAATCTTGTATCTAAGATTGCTCCGAACTGGTGGGGGATAAATTATAACTCGCAATCAATTTTATCCGTTCGGGAAGAGATAGCTCATCAGATAATGAAGTTTAAGAAAAAATAATTGATTTGTACTAACCAACCATTTAAAAATGTATTGGACTTATAAGAATGAAAAATAATCGAAGAGATTTTTTTAAAACAATCGGATTCATGGGTCTTTTTTACAATATCCATAATGACATTGGTAAAGGCTTTCTTGATTCAAAAGCTTATAAAAAAGATAAGAGGCAATTCAGAGAGTGGTCAGATAATATAAATACAATACTCGAAAATACTACTCCTCTTAAATATTCCAGGGGCGAAAGGCTTCCGTTATATTTATGGCCTGCTATTGATCCCGGAGATCTGGATATAGAGGAGGCAAAACAACTGGTAGAATTATTAGATAAAAGAGGAGTAGGGATAATTTGCTCATGGAGGTGGGATGAAAACCAAAGGCTTAATTCTCTAAATTCAGCTCTCTCAATTGCACGGGCGCAGAAAGAACTTAATCAACATGTGAATATTGATGCGACCTCTTTACTTAATTCGTTCTTTGATGGTAATGAAAAAACAGCGCATATTGATAAAAACGGAAATCCTTTTTTTGATTATAGTTTTGGAAAAGATCATAAAATAGGATGTCCCTTCACACTTGATTACCGGAAAGAATTTATTCGGGAAAGAGTAGAATTTTTTGTCAAAAAGTATAAAGAAGAAGATATAGAAGTTGACTTTATATATACGGATTGGGAAATTGATGGCCCCCTATCGGTTAATGGTTCTTATAAGGCATCTCAACGATGTAAAAGATGTGTGGAATACCTGGGCAAGAATTTCAGCTATGATAAATTTCAAAGGGTAATAATGGATATGCGTGCTTATTTACAATATTATTCATATAGTTATCCTGTACTGTCTCGATTTCCGGGATCTCTAATAGGGAATTATGGTGATTATCCGAATGATGGCTATCGGTATTGGTATGATTATTATGAAAAACATGAATCATGGCAGCCCTATAAGCAGGAGCAAAATGCAAAATATCGGAAATGGCACAATAACTTCTCCCGTACAGGATTTACAATGGCAATGCCTGTCGTTTACACCTGGGATAATATTTATAAATGGTATAAATTCAGTAATACTGATTACAGGTGGTTCTATAACATGCTTCGAGTAGCCAGTAACAGCTTAAAAAATGTTACTGCCGGAATACCGGTCGTTAGTTTTGTCCATTGGAATACAATTTTTATCGGAGAAGATAGGCAGAACACAGAGTTTAGGCAAATGAGTGAAGGAAGTTATCGGGAATTGCTGTGGCATATGTTACTCAGGGGCAATGATTCTTTTTTTATGTGGAGTGAAAAAAAGGAGTTTTCTATAGAAGTTAAGCTTGTTCATGAAGTGTATTCGGCAGCGCTTCAATACAGGGAATTTCTTGAATACGGATGGCCAGTTAACTTCGATGTTCCCGAGGAAGAAGAAGCTATCATTATATCAGGCCTTGCACTTAATGATAAAATATTGGTAAGAAGAACTGATTTTGGCTCCGAAAAAAAGCCTGTTAAAATATTGGTTGGAACGAAACCTGTCATGGTTAATTATAATCCTGGTATATGCCAGGTTGTCAATTTGAATTGATGAATTTATCGTTTTATTATTTAAATTCTGATACGATGAAACCATGTTTTAAGTTTTTGCCTGTTAAGTATTTCAGTAAAAAGAAATATTACATTGGCTCAATTGAATATCTGTGTAAACTATCCATGGGAAAAGCTTTGATCACTCAAAATAGCCAAAGAATTATCAGCATAAACACTGAAGTTTTGTCAAATTTAATTATTGTTTAAAATCATGAGTCTCATTGAAGGATTGATTAGTAAATGTAAAACTATGTATCAAACTCAAAATAACCCTTTCAGAATGAGAAAATATATTTTAATCATTTTGTTTCTATCCGGAATTTTTCTGTTGACTTCATTACTTAAGCCTTCTGTTCTAAAGTTTAGGCCACAAATGATAGCTGCTGAAAGTTTTGAATCTGTTGGAGTTTTTGATGTAAATAATGACGGAAAACCGGATATAATATCAGGAGCTTTCTGGTATGAAGGACCGGATTTTTATGAGAGCCATTATATTGGTGGTGTTAATCGAACTGGTAAAGGACAATATTGGGATGATTTTGCAACAATTCCTATAGACGTGAATGGAGATGGGAAAATGGATTATATAACTGGTGATTGGTTTAAAAAAAGTATCTGGTGGAGGGAAAATCCCGGAAACGATAACGAATGGAATTTACATGTTATTGACACTCCTGGTAATGTGGAAAGTGTCATGGGGATAGATATTGATAAAGATGGTATCCCTGAAATCGTTCCCAGTACGCCTGGAAGTCCATTAGTATTTTATCGTCTTGAATTAAACGCCCAAAATAAACCCACAGGGAAGTTTTCTAAAATTACCGTAGGCAATCTTCAGCAGAATGGATTGGGCTTTGGCGATATTAATGGCGATGGGCCTGGAGATTTTGTTGTAAATAATGGATGGTACCAGAGTCCCAAAAATCCATTTAAAGATGGATGGATATTTCATAAAGAGTTTGAATTGGGAGATGCAAGTTTCCCGGTAGTCATCGTAGATGTGAATAAAGATGGGCTGAACGACATAATAGTTGGACAGGGGCATGGCTATGGACTTGATTGGTTTGAGCAAAAATCTGTTGGCGGCGATAATAGGACCTGGATGAAACATCCTATTGATCCTTTTGAATCACAATATCATACTATGCAATGGGTAGATATAGATAACGACGGAGAAAATGAGCTAATCACCGGAAAACGTTATCGGGCGCATAGCTATGATCCGGGCAGCAGAGATCCAATCGGACTTTATTATTTTAAGTGGAATGGTGAATCGTTCGTCAAGAATGTTATCAGTTATGGACCATTAGGAGTGGGGAAAGGAGCAGGTATTTTTTTCGCTATAGCAGATTTGCATAATACAGGCAGAAAAGATATAGTAGTCGCTGGCAAAGACGGATTATGGGTATTTTTTAATCAAACAAATTGACCAAATATTTCTTTTCTTAAATTCTTTAACAAATGAAAAAACTATCCACCTTAATAATTCTTATCTGGGAAATAATATTATTGATTTCATGTAATTCTCCTAAATCAGGAGTAGTAACAGATATTCCTTTTTTTCTCCCGGATGATTTAGAAATTAATTTATGGGCGGAATCTCCACTTTTTTACAATCCAACCAATATAGATATAGATGCAAAGGGAAGGGTCTGGGTAGCAGAAGCAGTTGACTATCGTAACTTTAGGAATGATTCAACAAAGTTTCTGTATCATTCGGCAGGTGACAGAATCATGATTCTTGAAGATACGGATAATGATGGACTTGCCGATTCCTCAAAAGTATTTGTGCAAGACAAAGATCTGGTTGCGCCTCTGGGCATTGCCGTAATTGGGAAAAAAGTATTTGTTTCATGCTCCCCCCATCTCATTGTTTATACCGATGAAGATGGAGATGATAAACCAGATAAGAAAGAAATTTTCCTGACCGGATTTGGGGGAAGAAACCATGATCATTCCTTACACGCTTTATTCGCCGGTGTGGATGGTAACTTCTATTTTAATACAGGGAATGCCGGCCCCCATATTGTTACAGATAAAAGTGGGTGGACTTTAAGATCAGGCAGCGTGTATAACGGAGGCGCTGCATGGAGTAAATTTAATAAACATAAGACTAACCAGGGTAATTTAAAAAGCGATGACGGAAAGGTTTGGGTAGGAGGATTGGCGCTGCGGATTCGTCCTGATGGTTCCGGTTTAAAAGTGATTGGACACAATTTCCGGAATTCCTATGAATTTACGCAAGATTCGTATGGTAATTTCTGGCAAAATGATAATGATGAAGAGGTAGCTGCATGTCGTGTGTCCTGGTTCCCTGAAGGAGCAAATGCAGGTTTTTTTAGTAATGACGGTACCCGTACCTGGCAGGCTGATCAGCGGCCTGGACAGGACTTATTTACTGCACAATGGCATCAGGACGATCCGGGCATAATGCCTGCCGGAGACAGGACTGGTGCAGGTGCTCCAACTGGGATTGTGTTGAATGAAGGCGATGGACTCGGAGAAAAATATCGCGGATTGTTATTAAGCGCTGACGCAGGTCGGAATACAATATTTGGATATTATCCTTATCGGTCATTATCAGGTTTGCTTTCGGGAAAAAGAGTGAACTTTATTACTACACTTAAGGAAGATAATGTAATGTATATGTGGGATGAAAGTGTAAGTGACACCCAAAAAGAAAAATGGTTTCGGCCCAGCGATGTTGCTATAGGTACTGATGGGGCTATATACATAGCCGACTGGTATGATGGTATTGTGGGAGGAGATCAAATGCAGGATAAGCTCGGTATTGGCAGGATTTACCGGGTTACACCTAAAAATAAACGGCTTCATTCACCAAAATTAGATTTCTCCACCACCGAGGGTCAAATAGAAGCTTTTAAAAATCCTGCAATCAATGTTCGATATATGGCGCTCCTGGCATTATTGCAACAGAGAGAAGCTGCCATCGAACCTGTCCAAGCGTTATTAAAAGACGAAAATCCTTATGTAAGAGCTCGCGCAATATGGTTGTTATCCCGAACAGGAACAAAAGGAATAGAAATTGTTAAATCCCAGTTGTCCAATGCAAGTGAAGAGGTAAGAGCAACTGCCTTTCGGGCGTTGAGGGAAGTAGTTCCGGATATCATTCCATTTGCTGTTCAACTACAGGATGATACTTCTTCTTTTGTAAGAAGAGAAGTTGCGGTAGCACTAAGAGATCTGCCTTTTACACAGACTAAACCGATTCTTCTGGAATTATGCAAGCAATATGATGGTAGCGATCGTTGGTATCTTAACGCTCTGGCTGATGCACTAAAAGGGCATGAGGAAGAGGTTTATCCTCTGTTGAAAGAACTTTTAGCTGCAAAAAGGGACGCGGGAAGTTGGGATGACAGAATGAGCAAATTTGCATGGGTTCTACACCCGGAAGGTGCATTACCTGATTTGGTGAAACGGGCTACTGATTCATCCTTGAGTGAGTCCGACAGAAAGGAGGCAGTTACGGCCATCGGATTTATAAATTCTAAGAAGGCCGCGGAAAGCATGATGTCACTAAGTAAAAGTTCCATGAAAGATATAGCCGATGATGCTACCTACTGGCTTTCTTTCAAGCAGGGCAATGATTGGTACTCATTTTTGGACTGGAGTAAATTAAAGATCAATACTACTTATGAAAAAAAGATGACTGCTGTCAAAATTAAAATACAATCAATTCAGGATGAACACCTTCCTCTTGCTGTACGCGAAGATATCTTAAAGCAAACAGCATTAGATTCAATAGGAGGACAACTTTTGGTTGGGTCAATTGCTGAGAATAAATTTCCGTCAGAATTGAAGTCATTATTAGGGAAATATATTTTTCAAAATCCTAGTATGGCAGTCAGGGTTCAGGCGGAGAAATATTTTAAGCGATCAGAAGTTCAGAAGAAATATACTGTAGAGGATATTGAACAAATGAAGGGAGATCTATCCAGGGGAAAATCGCTTTTTGCATCGCATTGTGCCTCTTGTCACCGAATGGGACAATCAGGTGCTTCAATTGGGCCTGATTTAACAAACATAAGAACAAAGTTTGATCGGGAGAATTTATTAGAAGCGATTATAAATCCAAGTGCTTCTATCATGGTAGGCTATGAACCTTTATTAATTAATACTAAAGATGGAAATTCTTATTTTGGCTTTTTAATAAGTGAGAATGCACAAAATGTAATTATAAAAGATATTTCCGGTCAAAATCATACAATAGGAAAATCCACAATCTCAAAAAGACAAAAACAGGAAAAAAGCCTGATGCCCGACCCTGACGTTATGGGCATTTCAGAACAGGATATAGCAGATATCTCATTGTATTTATTAACAGGAAAATGAATCTAAGTCTAAATTAAATATATTATTGTTTATGCGAAATTTATTCTTTTCTTCTTTGCTTTTTGTAAGTATTAGTTGCCTCAGTCAGGAAAATTCGAAGGTAGAAAACGTTATTTTAATAACGATAGATGGATGCCGGTGGCAAGAGATATTCAACGGAGCAGATTCCATGCTTCTGTTCGGTAAAAAATATGGAAATAGTGACGCAGATAGACTGATTGAGAAGTTTTGGGATAATGATTTAAACAAACGGCGTGAAAGATTACTTCCCTTTCTTTGGAATACAATTGCAAAAGAAGGCAGGCTTTATGGAAATAGAAACCTTGGGAGTAGATTCTCTGTTCGTAACAAAATAAGATATTCTTATCCCGGGTACGCAGAAATATTTACCGGATATGTAGATACATCTTTTAAAACCAATGATCTGGTTTATAATAAAAACACAAATGTTTTTGAGTTTTTAAACAAACAAAATAAATTTAAAGGTAAAGTTGCTTCCTTTGCCTCATGGGACAGAGCTAATGGTTTTTTGAATAAACAAAGAAGTACTTTTTTTATAAATGCGGGATATGACGATGTCAATTCTGAAGATTTATCGTTCCTGCAAAAGACTTTAAACAGCCTTCAAAAAAAATATCATACAACAGAACAAGCCAGACCGGATTATATTACCTATTTGCATGCTAAAGAATATGTTCGCCAACACCAACCCAAAGTATTGAGTATTGGTTTTGCCTGGACTGATGATATGGCACATGATGGGAATTATCCAAAGTACCTTGATAAAATATTTTTCTTCGATAATATGATTCAGGATTTATGGGAATATATTCAGAAATTGCCTCAATACAAGAACAAAACTGCTCTATTTATTGCAGTTGATCATGGGAGGGGATTAGGTGAAAGGTGGGTTGGTCATGGACCAGATGTTCCCCCATCAGAGAATCACACGAATGAGACCTGGCTAGCTGTTTTAGTTCCTGGTATGATTAAAACCGGAGAAGTAGAAAATGGTCCTGAACTTTTCAATGCTCAGATTGCAGGGACAATAGCAAAGATATTAGGGTATAAATTCGAAACAGAATATCCTGTTGGCCTTCCTATTGCAGACTTATTTTAAACGAGAATATCACTAAGTTCAATCACAATTTTAAAATATGAAGAGAAAAAACAGTAATGAGAATGAGATATTTTACATTATGCAAAGGCAGCTTTATTCTTCTGTGATAGGCGATATTATGGATAAACATGGATATACTCTTCAGTTTCTGCCTTCTTCGATTCGCCATTAAAAGAAAAGATGACTATTGTGGGTAGAGCATTGCCTGTTTTAGAAATGGATACAGGTAAAGTAAAAGATGATAAAATATCCGGCAAACCATTTGGACTAATGCTGGTAGCACTGGGGGATCTTAGGGGTATCTCAAAAGCCTCAGACAGGAAGCAAAGTGTTAGTAAAAAAAGTTGCCTAAGATAAAAATGATTTCTATGTCTAAAGTATGAGGATTGATTACGATTTTATGGTGAAAGTTGTTTTCACTTAAGAAGCGGTTTTTCCTTAGAAGTTATCTGTCCAATTGCCCCTTCACCTGCACATAACTCCACGCCATAATAGGAAACGCCAAAAGCAGGAGAAAGATCCAATAACTTTTCAGAATAATAAAGAGCAGGATCGTTATTATCAGGAGATAAACAGGATAAGTGAAAAGTAATAGCCCGATGACAATAGAATCAAAGTGATCATTATTTTTTGTTTTTCGGATCACGAATTTCTTTACCGGAATATACAGCGGGGCATGTATCAACCATCCAGCCAGAGCAGGTATTGCCAAAAGAATTTTCTTTATGGCGGAAGGTTTTTTCACCAGTAACTCTTTTTGTTTTTTCTTATCATTTTTTCCTATTTCAAAAACCATTTGCTCCAGCTGGTTTTTGAGGATTGAGTTGAATGCCAGATGGCGTTGGCCATCTGAAGTGTTCCAGTCCAGATCATTTTGAGTGATCGGTGTGCCGAAGCTGAGAAAAATATTCTTACCAAATCTTCTGAATGAACTGTAATTAATCCCTACCGGTAAAACTTTTAAAGGAATATTTTCTTCCCAGCATCCTACGGCTAACCTTGCCGTTCCTTTTTTTAAAGGACGTAGATGCCATTCATTGATGCATTTCCCTTCGCTGAAAATTAAAACGATGCCGTTTTTATAAAATATCCCTTCACAGGCTTTAAAGGTATCGTAATTGATACCCAGGTTTTCCACTCCTTCGCTGGTGCGATAGACCGGGAGTATTTTCAGTTTTTTTAAAAGCCTGGCATGAAGCGGTTTTCTAAAAGCATCTCCGCGGGCTAATGACCAAACAGTTTGCCGGAACAAAGTATTGATGATCACTGCATCGAGAAATGAATTGGGATGATTGCTGGCAAGCAACAGCGGCCCTTTTTCTTTCAGGGCTTCAGGCCGGTTGATGATGATCTTCCGGCAAAAGATCATCATGGCAAGTCGAACCAGGGGTTTTAAAATCCGGTACAATCAGTTTTTTGGGTGAATATAAAGAACTCTGGAAATGTTGCAGAATATTCCCGGTTTATTGTACGTGTATTGCCCGAAATGAAGCGCTTTTGCAACTTGCACCTTCTCAGTGTGTTAGTACGATATTTTTTTATGAAAAGTAGCAGGGTCTGCCTTCTGACTCATATTTAAAAACACTATCTTTGCTGCCCCGAATTTTAAACCCTTCGGGCAAATTAATCATGCTGGAAAATTTAATTAGTAAACTTTTAAACGCTGATGCACAGGAGTCTGCCGGTTCTGAAAACAAAGAAGAGGCAACTACAGCGACAACAAATGCACCGGTGCAGAATGTACCCGTTGAGCCGGTTAGCGCTCATGATGATTTTGACTGGAGCCTGGATAAAAGAAATGTGACCGTTTACAACCAGGCGGAAAAGGAAAACTATGACCATATCTATGAAAAGACTTTTGTTCAGATCAACGATGGTGAAATGATCAATGGTACCGTAGTTGGCCTTACTAAAACTGATGTGGTTCTCAATATCGGTTTTAAAAGTGACGGGCTTGTTTCATTGAATGAATTTCGTGATATACCCAATCTTAAGATCGGTGATGAAGTAGAAGTGTTGGTAGTAGAAAAAGAAGACAGGGAAGGTCACCTGAATCTCAGCCGCAGGCAGGCAAGGATTACACGTGCATGGGAGAAAATTGTTGAGGTGCACAAATCAGGAGAAGTTATCACAGGACTGGTTACTTCCAAAACAAAAGGCGGGCTTATCGTTGATGTATTCGGTATGGAAACGTTCCTGCCCGGCTCACAAATAGATGTGAAACCGGTAACAGATTATGATCAGTTTGTCGGCAAGACCATGGAATTTAAAGTGGTTAAGGTCAACGAAGCGATCAAGAATGCAGTGGTTTCTCACAAGGCGCTTATCGAAAGCGATATTGAAGCTCAGCGTGCAGAGATCATGAGCAAACTGGAAAAAGGACAGGTGCTGGAAGGAACAGTTAAAAACATTACCGATTTCGGAGCCTTCATGGATCTCGGTGGTTTAGATGGCCTGCTGTATATTACGGATATTTCATGGGGACGTATATCTCACCCGTCTGAAGTATTGAAATTGGATCAGAAAATAAATGTGGTGGTATTGGATTTTGATGATGAGAAAAAAAGGATCAGCCTCGGTTTGAAACAATTGACTCCTCATCCTTGGGATGTATTGCCGGAAACAATAGCAGAAGGAAATATTGTGAAAGGTAAAGTAGTTAATATTGAAGATTACGGCGCTTTCCTGGAGATCATGCCGGGCGTGGAAGGATTGGTACACGTTTCAGAAATAACATGGGCTAATACACCAATCAACGCAAAGGAATTTTTTAAATTAGGAGATGAGCATGAAGCAAAAATAGTGACGCTGGATAAAGCAAACAGGAAGATGAGTCTTTCTATTAAACAGCTTTCTCCGGATCCCTGGAATGATATTGAAACAAGGTTTCCTGTCGGAAGCCGTCATACAGGTTTAGTGAAAAATATTACCAATTACGGCGTATTTGTAGAACTGGTCCCGGGCATTGGCGGTATGATTCATATCAGCGATCTGAGCTGGCTGAAACGTTTCAACCATCCGGGAGATTATACCAAAGTAGGACAGAATATTGATGTGGTTATTCTCGGTATTGATAAAGACAACCGCAAACTGCAGTTAGGACATAAACAACTGGAAGAAGATCCCTGGAATACATTGCAGGAAACATTCGCTATCGGTTCCATTCATGAAGGAACGGTAAGCCGCAGAGATGAAAAAGGTGCGATCGTTCAGTTGCCATACGGACTGGAAGGTTTTGCTCCCAACCGTCATCTTGTTAAAGAAGACGGGAAGAGTATTGGCGCTGATGAAACGATACCGTTCATGGTGATCGAATTTGACCGCAATGAAAAAAGAATCGTTCTCTCGCATACACGGATATGGGAACAAACCAAGGTAGATGAAAAAGATGCAGCGAAAAAAGAAGCCCGTGCCGAAGCGGAAAAAACCCGCAAGACGGTAAAGAGCATGCAGAGCAAGGTAGAGAAAGCTACTCTTGGCGACCTGGGTGTCTTAGCTGATCTGAAGAAGAAAATGGAAAGCGGGGAAAACAATGAAGAATCCGGACCGGCAGCAGAATAGCAGGTTCAGTTCATACAATATTAATGTAAAGCTCTCGCCAGAGGGCTTTTTTAATTTTTTATAATGCATGCCTGCAGCCTGCCGTATAACCATTTCTGCGTGTTATAAGAATTTTATTGACTTGTTTCATATATACAATTAAGATCATTTAGAAAATTTCTCAATTTGATTTTCTAAATTACATTCTTATTTTTTCATTTAATGATCTGCTGATGAGCCCCTTCAGTGAACGGTTAAGAAATTTCAGCCTGGTGCGCAAACTGGTTTATCTTATCGTCGGCACTGTATCCTATCCCGGGCTGGCGATTGTCAATAGACTGAAGATCACAGGATCGGAGCAATTGAGAAAACTTCCGAAACAAAATGTTCTGTTTGTCAGCAATCATCAGACATATTTTGCAGATGTCATTACGTTTCTCCATATTTTTTCTGCTGTAAAGTGGAGAAAGAAAAATCATCTTGGGATTCCCTATTACCTGCTGAATCCGTTTACGAGGGTGAACTATGTAGCTGCAGAAGAAACCATGAAAGGAAGCTGGATCAGCCGGCTCTTTACTTTAGCCGGAGCGTTGACGGTAAAGAGAACATGGGTAAAAGACGCCAAAGAAGTCAGGAAGACGCTGGATCCTTCAGATACAAGAAAAATTCAAAGAGCTTTGGAAAAAAACTGGGTGATCACTTTTCCACAGGGAACTACCAAGCCTTTTGCCCCGGGCAGAAAAGGAACTGCTTTTATTATCAAGCAAAACAAGCCGATTGTGATCCCGGTTGTGATCAGGGGGTTCTGGCGGGCGTTCAATAAGAAAGGATTGAAATTTAAAAAGAAGGGAATATTACTTTCTGTAACTTTTAAAGAACCTTTAAAGATTGATTATGATGCTCCTTCAGAAAAGATACTGGAGCAGGTTATGGATGCAATCGAGCAAAGTAAAAAATACATGATGATGGGGAAGCATCATTGGAAAACAACGCAGCCGCTGAGCTGATGGAGTGTACCCGGTTATTCTTTGAAAAAAAGAGCTTTTAATTCCGTTGCTTCATCGGGTTTCAATTTTCCACCTAAGATCAAACGCAATTGCCTTCTTCTGAGTGCGCTGTCAAACAATTTTTTTTCATCTTCGGTTTCCGGCACCAACTCAGGAACAATTTTTGGTTTACCAAGCGGATCCAATGCAACAAAGGTGTAGTAGGCTTCATTGCTTTTGTACCTGTATTTCTGGATCAGGTCCTCACCCCATACTTTCAGGTAGATCTCCATTGAAGTATTGAATGCCCTGGACACTTTTGCTTCTATGTGAACGGCATTACCCAGTTTAATAGGGTTCTCGAAAGAAATATTATCAACAGATGCGGTTACGGCCGTTGCATTGCAGTGTTTTTGCGCTGCTATGGCTGCGGCAATATCCATCCAGTACATCAGCCGGCCTCCCATCAGGTTAGCAAAAGTATTGGTATCATTGGGCAATACTATTTCCGTCATTACCGTCAGGCTTTCACCGGCTTTTTTTCTTTCCATTTTTAAATTTTCGCAAATATAACAGTATTTAAAAGGGGGAAAGACATTGAGGAAAATCATATTTTTTATTTGCTTACTGAAGTTTCTCCTTGAATACAATCTTTTAACTTTGGGGCACTTTTTTATTGAAGGTTTTAAAACAATTGCTATCATGGAGTCTCAACCCGGAATTTCGTTTGATAATACAGAATTAGCCTTTGGATATAAGAATGATAAACAGTTAAAAAAAGCCCGGTTCCTGTTTTCTTTAATGAGCAAGCCCTGGCTGGTGAAAGCTGCCGTAAAAATGACACCTCCTGTCATCAAATCGGGATTACCGGTGAAAGGCCTGGTTCGCAAAACCATTTTTGAACAATTTGTAGGTGGAGAAACACTGGAACAAACTGCTGTAGTTGCAAAAAGACTTGGTGAATATAATGTAAAAGTGATCCTGGATTATGGAGTGGAAGGAAAACAGGGAGAAGCAAATTTTGATTATGCCCGTGATGAGTTCATCCGTGTGATCAACTATGCTGCCACCCAACCCAACATACCCTTTATGAGTGTAAAGGTAACCGGCTTTGCACGGTTCGGTTTGCTGGAAAAAATAGGGGAGGTGATGCAGAAGCAGGAAGGTTCCCTGATGAAACGCTACCTCAGTACACTGGATCTGGTCTCAACTGAAGAAAAAGAAGAATGGCACCGCATACGCCAGCGCATGACACGGGTATGTGATGCCGCTGTTGAAAAAAATATCGGCGTGCTGATAGATGCGGAAGACTCATGGATACAGGATCCGGTGGATGCACTGATCCTTTTGATGATGGACATTTTCAACAAACAGCGACCGGTTATTTATAACACTACACAGCATTACCGGACTGACAGGCTTCAATTTCTCAAAGACTGTTATGATGCGTCCGTAGAAAGAAATTTCCTGTTTGGAATTAAACTGGTACGGGGCGCTTATATGGAAAAAGAACGGAAAAGAGCAGAGAAGATGAATTACCCATCCCCGATTCATGCGGATAAAGAATCAACTGATAAGGATTTTAACGATGCAGTGAAATTCTGTATTGACCATATTGACCGTATTTCGGTGATCGTAGCTTCACATAACGAGTACAGTAATTTATATGCAACGCAACTGATGCAGCAAAAAGGATTACCTCTTAATCACCCTCATGTACACTTCAGCCAGTTGTATGGCATGAGTGATAATATCACATTCAATCTCGCCCATGCGGGATGTTCGGTGAGCAAGTATCTTCCTTTTGGCCCGATCAGAGATGTGATCCCTTACCTGATGCGCCGGGCACAGGAAAACACTTCTGTAAAAGGGCAAACAGGAAGAGAGATGATGCTGATCAGGAAAGAACTAAAGAGAAGGAAATTATAGCTTCAGATCTTTAAGAGTTTTTTCAGTTTATCAAGGTATTTGTGTTCCGGAATATTGATCCTGTGAATGCTTTCTGCAATATGCCGGGCGCTGTTGAATATGCGCTTTCTTGTTGCTTCATCTAATTCTGCCTTGTTATCTTTAAAATAGGTTTCAAAAGATTGATAAGCTTCTTCTGCAGAAGCCATCTGATCTTCCAGGGTCTCAAATTCAAATTCAATGAGAAAAGCCCTGTCGCTGCCGAAACGGTCCGTAGTATCATCGTAGTGCCTCCAGGCAAACTGTACTTCTTCATCCAGTTTCTTTTTTTCCTGCGGCCCAATCTTTTTATCTGCCGATGCAATAGCATAGAACAGATTGCCTAACTCTTTATAAAATCTTCTTGTGTCTTTCATGATACAAGGTTATTTACCGGTAAAGGTAATCAAGATGACCAAAATCAATAGTTAACATATTTCTTGTCATTCCACAGATTTCCCACAACGCTTATCCGCATGAACAGAACTCAGCGCTTTGTTTTAACTTGCAGTGATGCAACAGTATCTTTCATTGCTTCGCCATATTTTGGATAATGGCATAGAAAAAAGTGACCGTACCGGCACAGGTACCAAAAGTTGTTTTGGATACCAGATGCGTTTTGACCTGCAAAAAGGTTTTCCGCTGGTGACCACCAAAAAGCTCCATCTGAAAAGTATCATTTATGAATTGCTCTGGTTCCTGAGAGGTGAAACCAATACCAGGTATCTGAAAGAACACGGAGTGAGTATTTGGGATGAATGGGCAAATGAATCCGGTGAACTTGGCCCGGTTTATGGCAAGCAATGGCGAAGCTGGTCAGCAGCTGATGGAAAATCAGTGGACCAGATCAGTGATGTGATACGCCAGATAAAAATGAATCCGGACAGCCGCCGGCTGGTTGTCAGCACCTGGAATGTAGCAGAATTATCCGGGATGGCGCTGATGCCCTGCCATGTATTATTCCAGTTTTATGTTGCAGACGGAAAATTGAGTTGCCAGTTGTACCAGCGCAGCGCCGATGTATTCCTGGGTGTACCTTTCAATATCGCTTCGTATGCATTACTGACCATGATGATGGCACAGGTTTGTGATCTTGAACCCGGTGAGTTTATTCACACTTTCGGAGATGTGCATATTTACAATAACCACATGGAGCAGGTAAAACTGCAGTTAAGCCGTACTCCTTTCCCTTTGCCACAAATGAAACTGAATCCTGCAATCAAAAATATTTTTGATTTTCAGTACGAAGATTTCCAATTGGAAAATTATCAGTGTCATCCGGCAATAAAAGCACCGGTTGCAGTATAGAAAATAAAAAATTGAAGCCCCAAAAGCGGGAAATAGCTGATCTGCAATATTCCGGGTAAAGGACGGAATTCTTTTCAAAGAGGAATATAGTTTCAGGAAAATAAGAATAGATTAATTTTATCATTTATATTTTGAATTTAATATTTTTTACCTCATGATAATTTCTTTTGTTGTTGCAGTTGCCAATAATGGAGTCATCGGGAAAAATGGTACAATGGTGTGGCGCCAGGCAAATGACATGCAGTTCTTTAAAAATATCACCTGGGGGATGCCGGTGATTATGGGACGAAAAACCTTCCAGGGATTGGGAAAAGCATTACCCGGCAGAAAGAATATCGTGATCACAAGACAACCCGATTGGAAAGCAGAAGGCGTGGTCATTGTACGAAGCCTGGATGATGCATTATTTGTTGCACAGGAAACGGACGCCAAAGAAGCCTTCGTGATCGGTGGCGGTGAAATTTACCGGCTGGCTTTTGAAAAAGTAAAACGGATCTACCTGACAAGAATCAACGCTGAACCCGAAGGCGATACCTTTTTTCCTGACCTGGATACGAAAGTATGGCGGCTGGTCAGCAAAGATGATCAGGAGAAGGATGAAAAAAACCAATATGATTATTCTTTCCAGGTTTGGGAGAAGAAAAGGTTGTAGGATAGAAATTCCGGATGCGGGTACCCGCACTTGTCTTTTCCTGATTTTTCGTTTTGAATTCTTCAGTCAACACTTTCTAAATGTACCCAAAGATTCGTTCTGCGCTTGAATATTTTCATTATTATGTTACCGCTTCCAATAGCCGGGGACATGGCACTCATTCACCATTTGTTTATCAATTCATCACAGAAATTCTGAATGATCAAGCACATTATCCTGCTTACGACATGGTGGAAACGCTTAGAAAAAAATTATTGCATGATAAAACCGTTCTGGCCATTCAGGATCTTGGTGCGGGTTCCGTCGTGGATAAAACAGGCCGGCGAAGCATTGCCTCCATCGCAAAACATGCTGCAAAACCAAAGAAGTCCGGGCAATTATTATTCCGGATTGTTAATAAATACCGGCCGCAGACTGTAATCGAACTGGGAACTTCGCTGGGGATCACAACATCCTATCTTTCCCTGGCAAATCCTTTTGCAAATATCCTGACGTTTGAAGGAGCAGGGGCCGTTGCTGCGATTGCAAAGAATAACTTCAGCGCAATGAATTTGCAAAATGTGCAACTGGTAGAAGGAAATTTTGATGAGACGCTCCGCACGGGGATCAGTTCATTGCCTGCTGTTGATTTTGCCTTTATTGATGGTAACCACAGGAAAGAACCAACCATAGAATATTTCAGTTTGATGTTGAAGAAGATCAATAGCTCTTCTGTGGTCATTCTTGATGACATTCACTGGAGCAGGGGGATGAAAGAAGCCTGGAATTATTGTAAAGCAAATCCATCAGTCACATTAAGTATTGACCTGTTTTTTATGGGCATACTTTTTTTCCGGAAAGAGAATTTGGAAAAACAACATTTCACCATACGCTTTTGATAAGTGCTTTCACTGACCGGTTTCCCGTTTTTCACCATCCGGGAAAACCATTGGTACCGGCAAATAACCGTCAAAAAAATCTGAAAAAAAACGGTCAAAATAGTGTACCTGTCTAAGGTGGCTGCCGAAAAAATCAATACCTTTCCGGCCAATTTATTTAAGGTACATGACGATCGGCTTATTGAAAGAACCAGATTTTGAAACAAGAGTGTCTTTGATCCCCGAGACGGTAGCTGCACTGAAAAAGAAAGGCGTAACAATATTCGTTGAAAAAGATTCTGGTAAAAAAGCTTTCTGGAATGATGATGAATATGTGAAAGCCGGCGCTGAAATAAAAGACCGTTCTGAAATTATAAGAACTTCCGGTATAATTCTGAGCATTCATGCTCTGCCTCTCACGGAAATTGAAATGCTGAAGTCAAAAATCATCATTGGAGTATATCAGCCATTATATGATACGGAACTGATGAAGCAATGGGCCGGCCAGGAGGTCACTGTTTTTTCTTTGGATATGTTACCCCGTACCACCCGTGCACAATCAATGGATGTGCTGAGCTCACAGGCTAATATTGCAGGGTATAAAGCTGTTTTGCTGGCTGCTAATCTGTATTCAAGGTATTTCCCCATGTTCATGACTGCGGCAGGAACTATTGCTCCTGCTAAAGTTTTGATATTGGGTGCAGGTGTTGCAGGGCTCCAGGCTATTGCAACGGCCCGTCGTCTCGGCGCTGTGATAGAAGTATTTGATACACGCCCTGCCGTAAAAGAAGAAGTGATGAGTCTTGGCGGAAAATTTATTGAAGTGGAAGGAGCGGCAGATGCCAGCAAAGCCGGTGGATATGCGGTAGAACAGACGGAAGATTTCATGAAAAGACAAAAAGCTAAAATTGCTGAAAGTATTGCCAAAGCAGATATAGTGATCACCACGGCACAAATTCATGGAAAAAGAGCGCCGGTATTAGTGACGGAAGAAATGCTGGTCTCTATGCGCAATGGGTCGGTCATTATTGATATTGCTTCTTCTTCCGGTGGAAATACAGCATTGACAAAAGATAATGAAACGGTGATGTATCATGGTGTTACAATTGTGGGAAATTCCAACCTGCCTTCAGCTATGCCTTCTGATGCCAGCAAAATGTATGGAAAGAATATTCTGAATTTCCTGAACCTGGTTATTACAAAAGAAGGACAACTGAATCTGAATTGGGATGATGACCTGGTGAAAGGATGTTGTATCACACATAATGGCGAAGTGGTTCACGATAGGGTAAAAAAACCTGCTCCCTAAAAGGAAAACCGGGTAGAATATTTTTTTGATTTAGTAAAGCTCTTTTGAAAAATTGTTGATGATTGAATTTCAAAATGCAGTTGCCTGATCATTTGATTTTTTATTTTGGAACATTGATCCCGATAGCTATCGGGATTGATTATTGAATACTGAATATTTTTTTATGGATTTAATTTTATCCTGGATAACAGCTAATCAGCAAATGATCTATATCGTCATCCTGATGATCTTTGTCGGGGTGGAGGTAATAGGCCATGTGCCCAGTGTTTTGCATACGCCTTTGATGAGCGGCGCCAATGCCATTCACGGAGTGGTGATCATCGGCGCAATCATCATCATGGGCAGGGCGGAGAGTGATAATTATTTGTCATTGATCCTGGGATTTCTTGCTGTGATATTGGGTACTTTGAATGTAGTCGGAGGTTTTGTGGTGACAGACAGGATGCTGGAGATGTTCAGTAAGAAAAAGAAAAGCCCGAAGGCATAAGAACGAAATCCGAACAATCGCTTTCGTAATGGAGGCTAAGAAGAAAATATATGATTTGCTGGAACGAACAGAAAAATTTTCATTGCGAACAAGAGATTTTTGTTTGATATTGAAGAAAGATTTGATTAACAGGGAATATATTATTCAATTGATTCGTTCATCGGGTTCTGTTGCTGCCAATTATATTGAAGCTAATGAAAACCCTGGTAACGGAGATTTAAAGTACAGGATAAAAGTTTGTGGAAAAGAATCAAAAGAGTCAAAGCTATGGCTTAAACATGTTTTGACAGATAGCAATGGTGAACTTGAAAGCGAAAGATTGGAGTTAATTCAGGAAGCATTTGAACCCGAACAAATTTTTGGTGCAATTTTAAAAAAGCTTGTGCAAAAAGATTAGAAATAAGGAATGACTGGAGAAAACCCGGAAGCATTTCGATTTTCGGTTTTTAATATTCGGATTTTTTATGGAACTAAACATACTCACATTTATTTATCTCATCGGGGCAATCACTTTTATATTGGGATTGAAGATGCTGGCTCATCCTGACCGGGCAAGGAAGGGAAACCTGCTGGCTGCATTCGGGATGACCCTTGCTGTTATCGGAACGATATTTTTATATAAAGATGAACACGGAAACAGGCTTCATAATTATGGCTGGATATTCGGAGGTATTGTCATCGGTGGCATCATCGGTACGCTGGCAGCGAAGAAAGTGAAGATGACGGCGATGCCCGAAATGGTGAGCATGTTCAATGGCATGGGTGGCGCCTGTGCGGCATTGATCTCTATCGTTGAGTTTAACAGGATGACAAGTCACCCGGAAATTACTTCCTTACCGCCTTCAGGTTTTCTATCTGTTTCGGTTCCGCACGGTGAACTGCTGATCATTTTACTGGGTTTGATCATCGGTTCTGTTTCCTTTGCCGGGAGTATGATCGCATGGGGAAAACTGGATGGCAACATTAAAGATTTTGCTTTTAAAGGGCAGCATGCTCTTAATCTTGTTTTTTTAGTCGGCGTATTTGCTTTAGCCGTTTACCTTTTTGTGAATGTAAACGACTTGTTCCGTTTTGATGGAATAAATGCTGTGTTAACGGGGAAAGGCCATTTAATATTTTATTCTGTTTTTGTTTTAGCACTCTTGTACGGGGTTTTCTTTGTAATGCCTATCGGCGGCGCTGATATGCCGGTGGTGATTTCGTTGCTGAACTCGTTTACCGGGGTGGCTGCTGCCTGCGGCGGATTTTTATATGATAATAAACTGATGCTGACCGGCGGGATCCTGGTAGGCGCTGCAGGAACACTGCTCACTATTCTGATGTGTAAGGCAATGAACCGCTCATTGGCAAATGTATTGATAGGCTCTTTCGGAGGAACCAGGGCTGCAGGGGAAGCAAAAAAACAACAGGGCACTTACAAGGAAATTACTTTGAGTGATGCTTCCGTTCTTATGGCTTATGCCAATAGGGTAATGATTGTTCCCGGCTACGGATTGGCAGTGGCGCAGGCACAGCATGCCTGTCATGACCTGGAAAAATTACTGGTAGAAAGAGGAGTGGATGTGAAATATGCCATTCATCCTGTTGCCGGGCGCATGCCGGGTCACATGAACGTATTGCTGGCAGAAGCGGATGTGAGTTATGAAAAACTTTTGGAAATGGACCAGGCTAATGAAGAATTTCCGACAACCGATGTGGTATTGATATTAGGTGCCAATGATGTGGTGAATCCTGCTGCCAAAACAGACCCCTCTTCGCCGATTTACGGAATGCCGATACTGGAAGTGGAACTTGCAAAGAATGTGATCGTGAACAAGAGAAGCATGAAACCCGGTTATGCCGGCATCGAGAATTCATTGTTCTTCCAGAAAAAAACTTCCATGTTGTTTGGCGATGCTAAAAAAGTTTTACAGGACCTGATCGCTGAGATAAAGAGTTTGTAAAACGTTGATGGAAGATAGACCGCTTATCCCACGAAATCTCATAAATTAACTATCTGTTCCTTAAATTACATGATGATTGTCTGTTCCGCTGGTTTTGATGGACAGAAGTTGAAAGAGCAGACTGTCTGTAATAAACGATCATTGTTTTCGACTCACATGCTGCAAAGCTGACCGGACCGGGTGAAGTTATGCAGCAATGTTCTTTAATAAAAAACCACACATCATGAAAAAGTTGTTATTCATCACTGCAGTCTTATTTCTTTTTTTGACTGCTCAGTCGCAGCAAAAACTTATGGGCTTCACCGATGCCAATGCCGCCAAACAATTGGATTGGGAAAAACAGTTTGATGCCTTGATCAAAGCATCGAACCAGGATGAATGGATGAAATTTCTTTCTTCCCATCCGCATCATGTGGGCAGTCCGCAGGATAAAGCGAATGCAGAATACATGGCTAATCTCTTCCGTAGTTGGGGATACCAGACAGAGATCGAATCTTATTATCCCCTGTTTCCTACACCCAAAACAAGAGTGCTGGAAATAGTTGGAGATAAAACCTATAAACCCAAACTGCAGGAGTCTGCAATACCCGGCGATAAAACCACCGGGCAATATTCAGAGCAGTTGCCTTCTTACAACGCTTATTCTGCCGATGGTGATGTAACAGCAGAACTGGTCTTTGTGAACCGTGGTGTTCCTGCCGATTATGAAGAACTCGCAAGAATGGGTGTGGATGTAAAAGGAAAAATAGTGATTGCAAAATACGGTGGCTCGTGGAGAGGGATCAAACCCAAAGTAGCGTATGAACATGGCGCCATTGGGTGCATTATTTATTCCGATCCGGCAGATGACGGATATGTACAGGGCGATGTGTATCCCGAAGGAGCATTCAGACCCAAAGATGGAGTACAAAGAGGCTCGGTGATGGATATGCCTGTGTATCCCGGCGATCCGCTGACACCGGATGCAGGCGCTACAAAAGATGCAAAAAGATTAGACAGAAAAGATGCAATAACAATTATGAAAATTCCTGTACTGCCGATTTCTTATGCCGATGCACAACCATTGTTACAATTGCTGAAAGGGCAGGTAGTGCCTCCTTCGTGGAGAGGCGGTTTGCCGGTCACTTATCATGTAGGCCCCAGCGTGGAGAAAGTTCATTTGAAATTAGAATTTAACTGGGATCTGAAACAGTTATATAATGTCATTGCAAAAATGCCGGGCAGTGAGTTACCGGATGAGTGGGTGATCCGCGGCAATCATCATGACGGTTGGGTGAATGGCGCCGGTGATCCGCTCAGCGGCATGGTGGCCGAATTAGAAGAAGCGAGAGCCATTTCTGAATTGGTAAAAAAGGGATACAAACCAAAAAGAACTATTGTTTTTTGCGCATGGGATGGTGAAGAACCTGCATTGCTGGGTTCTACCGAATGGGCAGAAGATCATCAGCAGGAATTGAAGCAAAAAGCAGTGGTGTATATTAACAGTGATGGTAACGGGCGTGGGTTTGTTTACGCAGAGGGTTCTCACACATTCGAGCCGTTCTTTAATGAAATTGCAAACGATGTAACTGATCCGCAAACCCATGTAACGATAAAAGAACGCCGTTACGCACATTCTATTGTTTCGGCGGATGCGGCTAACCGCAACAAACTTCTTGGAAATAAAAATATCAAATTAGGAGCGTTAGGCGCCGGATCAGATTACTCTTCCTTCCTTCAGCATTTGGGAATTGCATCCATGGATATTGGCTTTGGCGGCGAAGACCCCGGCGGTGAATATCACTCAATTTATGATTCTTATGACCTGTTCACCAAATTCAAAGACCCGGGATTTGAATACGGTGTTGCCTTATCAAAAACAGCCGGAAGAATAACGATGCGTTTGGCTGGCGCTGATATTCTTCCAATTAATTTCAACAGTTTTTATAAAACGGTGAATGGTTATTTGGATGAAGTCAGAACTTTACTGGAAAATACCCGAAGCCAAACGGAAACGGATAATAAAATGATCAAAGAAAAATTATTTGTACTGGCGCATGACCCTACTAAAACTTATGTGCCTCCAGCAATAAAAGGATTAGTGCCTTTTCTCAATTTCAGCGATCTTGAAAACGCTATGGTGCAATTGAGGGATGCCAGCGCTGAATTTGAAAAATTATATGACAAAGCCACGCAGCTTTCAGCGGATAAGGAAAATCAGTTGAATGACATTTTGTATAAGGCGGAAAGAAGTTTGATTAACCCGGATGGATTACCCCGTCGCAGTTGGTACAAACATGAGATTTATGCACCGGGATACTATACCGGTTATGGAGTAAAAACATTGCCGGGTATCCGGGAAGCGATTGAACAACGCAACTGGAAAGAAGCGCAGGATAATATTGAGATCGTTGCGAAAATCATAAAAGCTTATACCGACCGGGTGAATGCGGCTGTTGCATTGCTGAAATAAAACGGCCTTCCAGGTCACTCCGAAGAATGGGTTTTTCTGAAAACTTGAATTTTTCTTTCATTATTCATTAAGTTTGAATAGTGTTACCTGAGGAATTTTTATCATCATTAGAAGATAGTAAAGGCTTCGAAAGAGAGGCATTTGAAAAAATTCATGCATCAGCCGGGCAGGTAACTTCGATACGGTTAAACCCGGATAAATTTTCAATTGAAAATGTAAAATTTAAAATTGAAAATAAAGTTCCCTGGTCCCGACATGGTGTTTATTTAACCCAACGGCCTTCGTTCACCTTCGACCCCTTGTTTCATGCCGGTTGTTATTATGTGCAGGAAGCCAGCAGTATGTTCCTGGAGCAGGCTTTGAGCCAAACTGTTGATCTGTCTCAGTCTTTAAAAATTTTGGATCTCTGCGCAGCCCCCGGAGGAAAATCTACGCACATTCAATCATTGATATCACAAGAAAGTCTGCTGGTAAGCAATGAAGTAATCTGGTCAAGAGTACCAGTACTGAAAGATAATATCATCAAGTGGGGAGCTGAAAATGTTGTGGTCACGCAAAACGATCCGAAAGAGTTTTCATCCCTGAAAAATTATTTTGACATTATTGTAATTGATGCTCCCTGCAGCGGCAGCGGCCTGTTTCGCCGTGATCCCGAAGCGGTCAGTGAATGGAGTTTAAGTAATGTCAAACTATGCAGCATGCGTCAGCAGCGCATTATAGCGGATGTTCTTCCGGCATTGAAAAATGACGGGATACTGATCTACAGTACCTGCTCTTATTCCAAAGAAGAGGATGAAGATATTTGCAAATGGCTGATAGATGAAATGAGAATTCAAAATTTAAAATTAAAGATTGAAAATAAGTGGAATGTCGTTGAGTCGTCATTTGGTTATCGTTTCTGGCCGGATAAAGTAAAAGGGGAAGGATTCTTTCTTGCCTGTTTCAAGAAAACCGGAATGGATGATGATACTCCCCGAAAGGCCAGGAAGATCCCAGAACAATTAAATAAGAAAGAACTGGCGATCATCTCAAATTGGCTTGGGATGGATACCCTTCATTTTTTTAAGCATGAGAACATTATTTATATGATTTCAGGAAAGCACCGGGCAGAAATTCCTATTCTTTTACAGCAATTGCGTGTAAAATATGCCGGAGTTGGTGCAGGGGAGATCATTCATGATAAATTGATCCCGGGCCATGCATTGGCGATGAGCAGTTTGCTTAATGAAAGTATCCCGGTAAACCGGTTAGACCATAGCCATGCGATTGAGTATCTGAAGAAAAAAGAAATCCGGATTGAACCGGCCGTTAAAGGATGGCAATTGGTTCAGTATGAGGGGCACAATCTTGGGTGGATAAATGTTCTATCAAACCGCATCAATAATTACTATCCAAAAGAATTAAGAATTTTAAAAGAGAATTGAATGAAATGCTCTGGCGAAAATTGCCCATCTTTGCTGTCTAATTTCCCTGTCATGAAAAAGCTGTCCCTGTTATTACTGTGTCAGGTAGTTGTAGCGGGTTTCCTGAATGCACAAACGGAATACCTTTTTTTAAAATCCGGGAGCAAAGGGCTATATGTAGAACATAAGATCACCCCGAAAGAAAATTTTTATTCCATCGGGCGTTTGTTTAATGTTTCACCGAAGCATCTTGCTGCCTTTAATTCTCTGGATATGTCAAAGGGATTAAGCATAGGACAGGAAATTATGATCCCTTTGTCTGACACTAATTTTTCACAGAATGTAAATGGAGGAATACCTGTCTATACCATTGCGGGGGAAAAAGAAAATCTTTCAAAAATCAGTATCAGGAACAATAAAGTTTCTATAGAAAACCTGAAAGCATGGAATAATCTTTCCGGGGATAATGTGACGGCAGGGGCGAAACTGGTAGCGGGATTCCTGACTACCGGGGAAATAGCAAAAGAAAATAATATTGTAATTCCAAAAAAAGAAGAGGCCGTAAATAAAACAAAAACCGGAAAACCCGAAGAATCAAAAACTGAAATCAAAAAAGAAGAAACAAAAGAGGCAGCAAAACCCGAAATCAGGAAAGAAGAAGCAAAAGAGACAGTAAAACCCGCATCTGAAAAGATTGAAGCTGTAAAGAATAATGTAAAAACAGATGAAACAAAAACAGCCGGGGTAGAGAAGCCGGTAAATACATCCAATAGTGCTGGTGCAATTTCTGAAACAACAGCAACTTTGGGAAAAGGATATTTCAAAAATAATTTTGAACAGCAGATCAAAGCATTTCCTTTATCAAAAGAAGCAACATTAACCTCGGGAATATTTAAAACGATCAATGGCTGGACGGATGAGAAGTATTATGCTTTAATGGATGGAGTTGACCCCGGAACCGTAATCATGGTTACCAACCCTTCCAATGAAAAGATAATTTATGCTAAAGTATTGGGAGCCATGAATGGGATCCGGCAAAACCAGGGGCTGGAGCTTCGCATCAGCGATGCGGCAGCTTCACGGCTTGACATACAGGATACGGGGAAATTCGTCGTTAAAGTGAACTTTTAATTTTCATTAATCAACAAACATGAAAAGATCTTTGTTTTTTTATTTTTTAATCGGGGTACAGTTTTTTGCCCTTGCGCAGCAATCAGCAGGATTCACTGCACAACCGGTACAATTTTTTGATGTAAAGAAAATCGCTGCAACTTCAGTGAAGAACCAGGCGATGACCGGGACCTGCTGGTGCTTCTCGACAACTTCATTGGTTGAGAGTGATGAGATCAGGAAGGACAATCGTTCTATCGACCTGAGTGAGATGTTTACCGTGAGGAATATTTACATCGAAAAAGCAAAAAATTATATTTTAAGACAGGGTAAAGCCCAGTTTGGTGAAGGCGGTTTAGGACATGATGAGATCCATGCCGTTACCACTTATGGCGCCATGCCGCTGGAAGATTATACCGGCTTGATAAACGGAGCCACTTCTTACGATCATCAGAAGATGTTTCGCTCATTGAAGAAATATCTGGATAGTGTTTTGAGTAATCAACCTATCAGTTCCGCTTGGCTGAACGGGTATACAAAGATACTTGATCAATTTATGGGAGCTGCACCATCACATTTTAATTACGATGGAAAAGATTACACTCCACTGAGTTTTGCAAAAGATGTGTTGCATTTCAATGCAAATGATTATGTCAGTCTTACTTCCTTTACACATGAGCCTTATTACAAACCGTTTATCCTGCAGGTGCCCGATAATTTTGCTAACGGGTCATTTTATAATCTGCCTTTAAATGAATTAATTGAAGTGGTTACCTCTGCTATTGAAAAAGGTTATTCCGTTTCCTGGGATGCCGATGTGAGCAATAATGGCTTCAGGCAGGATATAGGACTGGCTTTAAATCTGGATGATAAAAAAATCTACTCAACGCAAGCGATTAATCCCGATATGCAGGAAGCTCCTTACAGCGCAACCATACGCCAGGAATTATATGAAGACCTGACCACTCAGGATGATCACCTGATGCATCTTACGGGAATAGAAAAGTCAAAAGGAGGGAAAACATTTTTCATCGTAAAAAATTCCTGGGGGAAAGTAGGACCTTATGATGGATTCATCAATGTGTCTGAATCATATTTTGCGATCAACACCATCAGCATTGTAGTACCCAAAGCTGCACTGGGGAAAGAGCTGCTGGAAAAGCTGGGGTTATAGAGCTACAGGATAACGAGGGTGTCATTTAAGTTTCTTTTTTTTCTGTTTACCTGTTTCTTTCGATTTGAAATTTTTATTTTAAAACCAGGCGCCTGGCGTCTGGTATTTGACGTTTGTAACTTAAAACCTGTATCCCCTCAAAAAGTCTTCGATCGTCATTCGCTTCTTTCCTTCCAGCTGAACTTCTCTGAGAAAAATATACCCGTCTGAACAGGCAAACTTCAGGAATGTTTTTTTGTCTGATTCCCAATGGCCGGTTCTGGTAGTGGGAAGGATCATTTCTTTTTCACTTCGGAAGACTTTGATCGTTTTATCGCCGAGTTCGGTAAAGGCGGCAGGATAGGGGGATAATCCACGAATGAGATTGTGTATGTCATCTGCATTTTTGTGCCAGTCAATTTCACAGGTCTTAGTAAAAATTTTTGGCGCTGATTTCAGCACAAAGTTAGTAAACATGGAACCGGAGATTTGAGTTTCCTCGTTTGGTTGTTGTGGATTACTCATTGATGATTGAGGCGTTTCGGTCAATGTTTTTTCTGCCAGGCCTTGTATAGTTTTCAATAATACCTGTGCTCCCAGTTCTTTAAGACGGTCATGTAATTCTCCTGCAGTTTCGTTTTCGCCGATCTCAATTTTTTCCTGTAATAAAATATTCCCGGTATCAATTTCGTGTTTCAGTTTGAAAGTGGTAATGCCGGTTTCTTTTTCTCCGTTGATGATGGCCCAGTTGATAGGAGCAGCACCGCGGTATTGAGGCAGGAGAGAAGCATGTACATTGATCGTTCCCATCGGCGGCATATTCCATATCACTTCAGGCAGCATCCTGAATGCGACGATGATTTGAAGATCTGCATTCAGAGATTTTAATTCGTTTATAAAACCGGGGTCCTTCAGTTTTCCGGGCTGTAAAACTTTCAGATGATGCCGTACTGCATATTTTTTTACCGGGCTTTCCTGCATTTTCATTCCCCTGCCTGCAGGTTTATCCATTGCGGTCACTACGGCAACAATATTGTATTTTGCTTTCACCAATGCTTCCAGTGAAGCAACGGCAAAATCAGGAGTGCCCATGAAGATGATGCGGATATCTCCTGCTCCCAAGTGAGGGGAACTTTGATTATTGCCTTCCATTTTATTTTCGGGATCATCCATACTTTAAATGTAAACGTTTTCAAAATCCCTTATTAGGGGATTGGCGCTTCAAAGTCTTCATATAGTAAATATTTTTTCCGGATCGATTTAAACCCGGTCAGTTTCGGCTCCCAGCTTTTCCTGATTTCTGCCTCACTTTTACCGTCTTTGATCTGCTGCATTAAAATATCATTACCGGCCAGCTTGTTAAAGAAATTATTTTTCAGGAAGAAACTGTCTTTCCCCGGAAATAATTGATACGCTTCAATAACCCATTTCAACTGTATATGGTTACCTATTTCTTTTAAAACTTTTTCTGTACTGCCGGATAAGTTCCATCCGTAGCAGGTTTCATAATAGTGTTTGGAATTTTTTGCTCCTTCATTCGGTTTTGGAACAAATGAATACATGTTTTTCGGATACGATGGGTGCCCAAAAACCTGGAAAGGTTTATCTGTGCCTCTTCCTTCACTCAGTACAGTGCCTTCAAAAAAGCAGGTAGAAGGGTAAAGGTAAACGGATTGCATATCCGGCAGATTTGGGGATGGCTTTACCGGCAGAATATATTTGCTGTTGTGTGTATAGTTCTGGCAGGGGATCACTTTGAAATAAAAAGGATTTTCTTTTGTGGGCTTGAACGAAGCGTAAGAAGCATTGATCTCATTTGCCTTTTCCGACAACCATTTTTCTCCCAGCAACATGGTGGCATATTCACCGATCGTCATTCCGTAAACGATAGGGACAGGCTGGCTGCCCACTCCGCTCTTAAATTTCAGATCCAATACCGGGCCATCCACATAGAATCCATTGGGATTGGGGCGGTCAAGTAATAATAACGGTTTATGATTTTCCAAAGCGCTTTCCAGGAATTTCTGCATGGAGATGATGTATGTGTAAAAGCGGCAGCCCACATCCTGTAAATCAAAAATCATGATGTCCACATTTTTCAGATCTTCTGCATCAGGCTTTGATTTGGCACCGAATAATGAGACCACAGGAATTCCTGTTTGTTTGTCTATATAATTACCGACTTTTTCACCTGCATCTGCCGTACCTCTGAAACCATGTTCCGGTCCGAAGATCACTTGAATGTTGATACCCAGTTTTCTTAAAGTATCCACCAGGTGTGTGTGCCCTACAACAGAAGTCTGGTTAGCAAAAATGCCGACACGTTTTCCTTTCAGGTAAGGAAGATAGGTATCAATTCTTTCAGCGCCTGCTAAGATCTTTTGATGTTCCGGGAAGACAGGTACAGATTTTTGTGCAGTACAACTGAAGAGCCACAGTAACAATGGCAGGATCAGGATCTTTTTCATGTAATTCATTTTACAAGTATAAATTAAGAGATAAATTTCTGTAAAATTAACTGAATGAACGAACCTTAATCAACGATCTGTTCAGATTTTTAGGCTATCTTTCCGCAGTTTCTGTTAAAATTTTAAAATAAATAAAATGAGAAAAGTAAAAAGCGGCGACAAAGTAAAAGTTCATTATCATGGAAAACTTACAAGCGGAGAAACTTTTGACAGTTCAACAAACCGTTCACCCCTGGAATTTGAAGTGGGAAGCGGAATGGTGATCAAAGGCTTTGACGAAGGTGTGACCGGAATGATAGTCGGTGAAAAGAAAACCATTAATATTTCTTACCAAGAAGCCTATGGCCCCCGCAATTCTCAAATGGTGATAGAGGTTCCGAAAGAAAATTTTCCCAAAGACATGGAGCTGAAACCAGGAATGCCTTTAATGATGAGTGATGGATCAGGCCATGATATTGAAGTAATAGTGATTCAGGTAAAAGAAGATTCTGTAGTGCTGGATGCCAACCACCCTTTGGCCGGCCAGGATCTTGTATTCGATATTGAGTTGGTGGAAATAGAGGGAGGAAGCCCACTGATCATTACGCCTTAAGTAGTCAGTGCAGGAGTACGCTTTTGTATTACTGCAGCGGAGCAAAAAAAAGCTCAGGGTTGTTAAGCTTTTTTACTTTTTTCTTGCCTCTTCTTATCTGCTGCTGAATATCATGCAGCAACAGCTATGCGCTGGCCAATGTGAAGATGTTTTGGAGAATATTGCTTCATTTAATCGTATTTTCGATGCCCTAATTTTAAATATGTTTCAGAAATATAAATTTACTGCAGCCGACAGGTTTATCCGCTATGTGCAGTTAGATACACAAAGTGATCCGCTTGCAGAATCACATCCCACCACTGAAAAGCAAAAAGAACTCAGCAGGATTTTAGAAAAAGAGTTGAAGCAGATCGGAATAACCGATGCCCGCATGGATGCATGGGGATATGTATATGCTACCATCCCGTCCAACAGTACGAAAAATGTACCGGTAATTTGCTTTTGTTCGCATGTTGACACGGCGCCTGACTGCAGCGGAGCAGAAGTGAAACCGGTCATACACAATAATTACCAGGGTCATGACATTATTTTGCCTGATGATCCTTCACAGGTGCTGCGCATGAGTGATTATCCTTATTTGGAAAGCAAGATTGGTGAGGATATTATCACTGCTTCCGGAACTACTTTGCTGGGCGCCGATGATAAATCCGGTGTAGCTGCGATCATGGATTTTACCAATTTCCTGGTAGCTCATCCCTCGATAAAACACGGGGAAATAAAAATTCTGTTCACTCCGGATGAAGAAGTTGGCAAAGGGACCGCGAAAGTGGACATGAAGAAAATTGGAGTTGACGCATCACCGGGCGCCGGGCAGGTTTTCGGATATACTTTAGATGGTGGTGATGCCGGATCTCTGGAAATTGAGACATTCAGTGCCGATGCGGTACAGGTGGTCATTCATGGTGTAAGCGCTCATCCCGGATATGCAAAAGGGAAAATGGTAAATGCATTAAAGATAGCGGGGGAGATACTGGCGGGATTACCGAAAGACCGGTTGTCTCCTGAGTCCACTGAGGGCCGCCGCGGATTTATTCATCCTGTTCGTGTGAATGGCATTGCTGAAAAGTGCACTATTGATTTTATCATCCGTGATTTTGAAACAGCAGGATTAAAAAAGAAAGAAGATTTCCTGCGTACGCAGATAGAAGAGTTAATACGTACGTATCATAAAGCGTCATTTGAATTTACAGTAACCGAACAATATCGCAATATGAAAGAAGTGCTGGATCAGTATCCGCATGTGGTGGAATATGCCAAAGAAGCAATTGCAAGAGCAGGCCTGGAGCTGAAAATGGAAAGTGTACGGGGAGGAACGGATGGCAGCCGGCTTTCATTTATGGGCCTGCCCTGCCCGAACCTGTTTACCGGAATGCAGGGAATTCATTCCAGGCTGGAGTTCATCAGCATTCAGGATATTAATAAAGCTGTGGAGACAATGGTACACCTGGTGATGATATGGGAAGAGAAGTCATGAGTAATGACAAATTCTTCATTGTATAAATAATTTAAAAAAACAGTTATGCAAAATGTTTTTACCCAGTATTGGTGGATATTTGTAGTACTCATCTTATTACCCGGATTATTTTTTACGATCAACCAGGGATTTATTGGCGTGATCACTATGTTCGGGAAATACCGCCGTGTAGCCAGGCCGGGATTGAATTTAAAGATTCCCTTTTTTGAAAATGTCTTCCGGAAAATATCTTATCAGAACCGGTCTGTTGAGCTGGAATTCCAGGCGATCACTTCCGACCAGGCCAATGTTTATTTCAAGTCCATGTTGTTGTATTCTGTTTTTGATCAGCAGGAAGAAACGATAAAGAAAGTGGCTTTTAAATTTGTAAGTGATAAGGACATGATGCAGGCATTGATACGCACCATTGAAGGAAGTATTCGTGCTTTTGTTGCTTCAAAAAAACAAGCAGAAATACTGGGACTCAGAAAAGAGATCGTGGAATATGTGAAAGAAGGAGTGGATCATGTGCTGGCAGACTGGGGCTATCATTTGCAGGACCTGCAGATCAATGATATCACTTTCGATAAAGTAATTCTCGATTCCATGAGTAAGGTGGTGGCATCGAATAATCTGAAAGCTGCTGCTGAAAACGAAGGCCAGGCAATGCTGATCACCAAGACAAAAGCTGCCGAAGCAGAAGGGAATGCCATCAAGATTTCTGCCGAAGCAGAAAAAGAAGCAGCAAGATTGCGGGGCCAGGGTGTTGCTTTATTCCGCCAGGAAGTAGCAAGAGGCATGACCGAAGCGGCCGAACAAATGAAACAGGCAAACCTTGACACCAATGTCATTTTATTCAGCATGTGGACAGAAGCAATAAAGAATTTTGCAGAATACGGAAGAGGGAATGTGATCTTTCTCGATGGCAGCGCCGAAGGAATGGAAGCCACCATGAAGCAAATACAGGCATTGATGGTAAAACAGGCCGGCACCACTGCACCCCCAAAATGATTTTTATAAAAGCTGTTAAAAAAAACTGAAACTTGAATGCTTTGCACAACGGGGCATTCTTTTTTTCGTTCATTCATACATTGTTGAAAAACAGAATCCCTTTTTTTAGCCTGATACACTACATTTGCGCACATAAAGACGAAAAATATGTTTCACTTATTACAGATCGTTGATACAGTCAGTAAAACTTTGCAGAATACTTCCGGCAGTACCGGGGGAGAACCTTTAAGTTTTTTTGATCTCATTGTGATGGGCGGCTGGGTTATGGTTCCTTTGGGACTGATGCTGTTGCTGGCAGTTTATTTTTTTGCTGAACGTTATATAGCCATCCGGCACGTTTCCAAACTCGATAGCAATTTTATGAATATTATCCGTGATCATATTGTGAGCGGAAATGTGGTAGCCGCAAGGAGTTTCGCAAAGAATACCAACAATCCTGTTGCACATATTATTGATAAGGGAATACAACGGATCGGTAAGCCGATTGACAGTATTGAAAAGAGCATGGATAATGTGGGACAACTGGAGATGTACAACATGGAGAAAAACCTTGCGGTACTTTCTTTTGTTTCCAAAGCTGCCCCGATCTTTGGGTTCGTGGGAACCCTGATCGGTCTGATGCAATTATTTTCGGATATCCACCGGGCAAATGAAGTAGAGATCGGAGTGATATCGCAGGGTATTTACACAAAGCTGATCACTTCCATTTCAGGTTTGGTGATTGGTCTGATCGCTTACCTGGGTTACAGTTATCTTAATACACAGGTGGATAAGGCTGCCAATAAGATGGAAGCAGCCGCAGCTGATTTTCTTGACGTATTGCAGGAGCCTACCCGGTAATAATATAAATAAGAAGATGAATGAAGTTTAGAAAAAGAAATAGAGATCAGTCGGAGGTTTTTACAGATTCATTGAATGATATTTTATTCATTCTTTTGATGTTCTTCCTGATTACGACCACTATGGCGAATCCCAATGTTGTGCGGGTGGGTTTGCCCAGGGGAACGAAGGATACCAAAGCAAAGCAGAATATAGTGGTCAGCATTGATAAAAATCAGAATTATTTTCTGGGGCAGAAAATGATTGATAAAAACAGTGTTGATTCATTTCTTAGTGCTGAAATAAGGAAAATGAAAGCTGTTGTGGACACGCCCACAGTTGTGATCAATGCAGATACTACCGCTTTCTACGGAGAAGTATTCCGTATCATGCGGATTGCGAAACGGGATACTGCCAAAGTAGTGGCTAATGTAAAATAGGAGGATTTTTATTTTATGCTCCGTAAATTGCTTTGATCATCCGGTCTTTTCCCTGCATGTCTTTTTTCAGAACCGCTCTGTAATTGTTGGATCGGAATAAGTTCAGAACTTTTTCACCAAGATCTTCATGGATCTCCACGTAAACCGCACCGTGCGCATTTAAATTCTTTTTTCCGAAACCGGCTATGGCGTTATAAAAAACCAGGGAGTCATTATCCGGTACAAATAAGGCAGAGGAAGGTTCATAATTCAATACATTTGGCTGCATCTGAGCTTTATCTTTCTCAGGAACATAAGGAGGATTGCTTACAATTATGTCAAAAGAAGGAAGCTTGCTTCGTTCTTCTTCATTTAAAAAATTTAATTGCCTGAAAATTATTTCTGCACCTGATGTTTCTGCATTATGCTGTGCAACATGTAATGCATCTTCACGCACATCGCAAGCCCATACTTCAGCTTTCCGGAGTTTTTTTTTCAGGAATACCGAAATGCAGCCGCTGCCGCACCCCATATCAAGTAAAGTGAGTTCACGTATCGGGAATTTGCAATCGGAAATGATCCAATCCACCAGCTCTTCTGTTTCTGGCCTTGGGATCAATACATTTTTGTCAACATAAAATTTCAATCC
The DNA here is from genome assembly GCA_002066995.1 of Sphingobacteriales bacterium UTBCD1. Taxonomy (GTDB): domain Bacteria; phylum Bacteroidota; class Bacteroidia; order Chitinophagales; family Chitinophagaceae; genus UTBCD1. Next base: position 78,695 of record MWTC01000039.1, on the reverse strand, counting down.
GCCGAACCAGGCTTCCTGCAATATATATTGAAGCGGTTCATGATTCATTAGCCTGTGAAGCCAGTTGCCGAGAAGGCCGGTCTGCTCAGGGCTGAGCATTTTATCCCTGTTGACGATACGGTCTGTTTTTTTTACACCGGTCAGTTTTTCAAGCACCCGGTCGGTTATGGCAGCAGATTCTCTTTCGGTATAAATTTCTTTTAATTTCTGTTTGATTTGAATAGCAGCCTGCTGTATCGTCATAGGGGCAAACATAACTCTTTTAACTTTGCCAGGATGATGCCGGGTTATTATCATACTATAGAAAAGCCTGCGGTGGCGGAATTTAAAGACCGGGGTAGTAAATTCATTGCCTATGCTTTTCCTGTTGAAACTGTTCAGGATTTTAAAGAAAAAATAGCAGCAATCAGGAAAGAACATCCAAAAGCATCACATCATTGCTTTGCATATCGGCTGGGTACGGATGGTAATTCCTTTCGCAGCAGCGATGATGGTGAACCTTCAGGAACTGCAGGAAAACCGATCCTGGGGCAGATTGACAGCAAACAGGTCACCAATATACTGGTCATTGTGGTCCGTTATTTCGGAGGAACATTGTTGGGTGTGCCGGGGCTGATCAATGCATATAAGACTGCTGCTGCACTTGCCTTACAGCTCACACCGGCAGTTTATAAACCCGTAATGATCCGGTATAATTTGCAATTTGACTATACACAAATGAATGAAGTGATGAAGGTTATCAAACAGTCGGGAATTGAGGTATTGAAGCAAGACATGCATTTGTTCTGCATCATGGAAATCGGAATTCCAAAATTCCGGTTGGAAGAGATTTTGTTCAGGTTGAAAGAAGTGAAAGGAGTGGAACTAAAGCTTTTTGAATCGAAATAATTTTTTACGGGTGATTCAAAGAAAAGTTTATAAAAATCCTGAACTTACTACGAGCTCTTTATTGCCTGCAGTATAAGAATAAAAACCTTCACCGCTTTTTACTCCAAGTTTTCCTGCAGTGACCATGTTGACCAACAAAGGGCAGGGAGCATACTTGGGATTTCCGAAGCCGTCATGCAAAACATGTAAAATGGACAGGCATACATCCAGGCCAATGAAGTCGGCCAATTGCAATGGTCCCATAGGATGTGCCATTCCCAGTTTCATCACCGTATCAATTTCCTGAACTCCGGCTATTCCTTCATATAAACTGTAGATGGCTTCGTTGATCATGGGCATCAGGATGCGGTTGGCAATGAAACCGGGATAATCGTTTACCACGCAGGGAATTTTTCCAAGCTGCCTGCTCAGTGCAACCACGGTTTCGGTCACTTCTTTTTTTGTAGCATAACCATTGATCACTTCTACAAGTTTCATTACCGGTACAGGATTCATAAAGTGCATTCCTATTACTTTATCTGCTCTTCCGGTTGCAGATGCAATTTTGGTTATTGAAATAGAAGATGTGTTGCTTGCAAGAATTGCATTAGCGGGAGCATACCTGTCCAGGTCTTCAAATATCTTAAGTTTTAATTCAGTATTCTCTGTTGCAGCTTCTACTACCAGTTCTGCATTTTTAACTCCTTCATGCAACCGGGATTCGGTTGTGATATTTTTCAACGCTGCTTTTTTTTGTTCTTCAGTGGCGGCACCTTTTGCGATCTGCCGGTCCAAGTTCTTGCTGATATTCATTATCGCTTTGTCCAGTTGTGCAGGAGACACATCCACCAGCATTACTTTAAAGCCGTTTTGTGCAAATACATGAGCGATGCCGTTGCCCATAGTTCCGGCGCCTATTACGGAAACACTTCCGGTTATTGCCATTATTACTGTAGTTTTCCTTCGCCGCTAAAAGGGTGCCCGAAATTCCATTCAGGGTGAAGAGTTAGAAAATAAAATTTTACTTACAAATGTAAGGCGTTCCGTTTTTATTTGCGGAGAGCGAACCGGGCGATAAACGGAGCGTCGCAACGGACGATGATAGTAGTAATGCAGCTGGTAACAGAAACGATTCACTGGTTATGCAAACCCTTCAGATAAGCAGGATGGATCCGGTATTAACTCAATTTCCTGATTCAACTTTGGGATGACTCCGGCTACTGCAAAATGCCGGGGCATTACTGTTTTTTGAAATCACCACGTTTCCATGCCTGGATGAACTCAGCCCATGCTGCAGGACTGAAAATATTCATTGGAGGTGTTTGCCCGTAATAATAAGCCTGGTTTGCCATTTTCTGAAACTGGCGTGATGCTGCTTCGTTGCCGCTGGTCGGCAGTGTTTGCATCAGGATCTTCCTTTTGGCAGCGTCAGTGTTTTTTCTTGCAATTTCAATGTCATCATCAGGCACCTGGGTATTGACAAAATCCCTGGCGAATTCTGCAGCTGAAGGCCTTGGCCGGATGATCGTAGCAGGCAGGTAAACCGTATCTGCCACCATAAGTTGGACAATGCTGTATTGATTGCCTGTAAGGTTACGGGGAATGGTGATCGTTTTTGGTTTGTAGCTAACATGGCTGAACTCTACCTGGTCACCTTTCAGCACCACTATGGAAAAGACACCCTGGTTGTTTGTAATAGTTCCGCGATTTTGACCTTTGACCATTACACTGACAGCTGGAATACCACGGAGGCTGTCTGCTGTCATGATAACTCCGTATAACTGAACTACCGAATCCCTTGCTGCCTCAAATTGGGCATGTGCGGCTGAAGGCAATAGTAAAGCAGCAATAATTATATATTGTACAATTTTCTTCACGGCATAAAAATAACGACAAGTTGCCTAAATCGTAAAACAAATTAGCTGCTGCAATGGTAACTTTGAATACCCAGATTTTTTTTTAACATAAACTTTGAAAATGACAGAGGAGATAATACTGAAGGCTTTAAGTAATGTGCAGGATCCGGACTTTCATAAAGATATTGTTACCTTAAATATGGTAAAAGATATTCATATTGATGGAAACAAAATTTCTTTTACAGTTGTACTGACAACGCCTGCCTGCCCTTTGAAAGAAACGTTCAGAAAAAATTGTACAGATGCGATCAGAACCTATGTGAACCCGGATGCTGAAGTAGGGATACAATTTGATGCAAATACAACTTCAAAGAGAACCGACAATAAAGCGCTGCTGCCGGGAGTAAAAAATATCATAGCTGTGGTGAGTGGTAAAGGTGGTGTGGGGAAATCAACGGTTGCTGCCAATCTTGCCCTGGCATTGGCACAAGGCAATGCAAAAGTCGGCTTGATGGATGCTGATATTTACGGGCCCAGCGTTCCGATCATGTTTGGTGTTCGCGGGCAAAAACCCGGGATGGTGGATGTAGGAAGTTCAAAACCGATGCTTGCTCCGCTGGAAAGATACGGTATCAGGTTGATGAGTATCGGTTTATTGGTTGATGAAAGGAATGCAGTGGTATGGAGAGGACCGATGGTGAGCAGTGCAATAAGGCAATTTGTTAGTGATGTATATTGGGGAGAACTGGATTACCTGGTAGTGGACATGCCTCCGGGAACGGGAGATATACATTTAACACTGGTACAAACTGTGCCTGTGACGGGTGTGATCATTGTTACTACTCCTCAGGATGTAGCATTGGCTGATGCAAAGAAGGGTATCGCCATGTTTATGCAGGCACAGATCAACGTGCCGGTGATCGGGCTGGTAGAGAACATGAGTTATTTCACTCCGGCAGAGCTGCCTGAAAATAAATATTATATTTTTGGAAAAGAAGGCGGGAAAAAACTGGCGGCAGAATATGATATTCCATTCCTGGGCCAGATACCACTGGTGAAAAGTATTTGCGATGGAGGTGATGCCGGTGTGCCGGTGATGATGAGTGATGATATGATCAGCAGGAAAGCTTTTGAAGAATTTGCTGCCAATGCCACAAGGAGTATCGCCATCCGCAATGCTAACACGGATGCAACAAAAGTTGTAGAGATCACTGAATTCAGAAGGCACTGATAATTTAATAAAGAACATGGATCTTTCTCTGAAAGAAAAATATGCTGTTGTTTCCGGCAGCACTCAGGGAATGGGACTGGCAATTGCCAGGGAACTCGCATTGCTGGGAGCAAACTGCACCCTGATGGCAAGGAATGAGTCTTCATTGAAAACTGTTGTGAAAGAACTGGATGTTTCCTACGGCCAAGTGCACAACTATCTTGTAGCTGATTTCAGTAAACCGGAAGAAGTAAGAAAAGCAATCAGGTCTCATATAAAAGATCACCCTGTACATATTCTCATCAACAATACGGGAGGCCCTCCTGCAGGCGCTGCATCGGATGTGTCAGAGGCCGATTTTCTGAAAGCGCTGGAGCAACATTTGTTTTGCAACAATATCCTGGCACAGGCAACAATACCTTCTATGAAAAAAGCCGGGTACGGCAGGATCATCAATATCATATCTTCTTCCGTAAAGATTCCGATTCATAACCTGATGGTGTCCAACACCACCAGGGCTGCAGTTGCATCCTGGGCAAAGACACTTTCCAATGAAGTAGGCCAATTCAATATTACAGTGAACAGCATTTTGCCGGGATTTATTTACACCGGCCGCCTGAAGCAACTCATCGAAGTAAATGCAAAAAGAAGGAACACAACCGAAGAAAAGATCAAAGAGGAAATGGTCAGCACCATTCCCATGAAACGGTTTGGCGATCCCTCCGAAGTGGCATCCGTAGTTGCTTTTCTGGCATCACCTGCAGCTTCTTATGTCAATGGAGTAAGTATTTTGGTGGATGGCGGTAAGACAGGCACCATTTAAAAAGTTTTTCATTCAGAACTGTGGCGATATAACAGAAATTGATTTTCCAAAAACTTTTACTTTCGGCTAAAGCTTCGGAAAATTTTATATTTGTGCCAATGACCCGTCAGCAACTTGTTGAACAGATCCATCAAAAACATTCTTACCTCTGCGTCGGATTGGATTCCGACATCAAAAAGATTCCCAAACATCTTCTTTCTTATGAAGATCCCGTTTATGAATTTAATAAGCAGATCATTGATGCTACCAAAGGCCACTGTGTGAGCTATAAGATCAACACTGCTTTTTATGAAGCAAGGGGAGTGAAAGGGTGGGAGACTTTGATGAAAACACAGGATTATATTCCTTCCACTCATTTCAGAATTGCAGATGCCAAACGGGGTGATATCGGGAATACCTCTTTACAATATGCCAGGGCATTTTTCGACCCGGGATCATCAGGAATGGATTTCGATGCCATCACCGTGGCGCCTTACATGGGAGAAGACAGCGTGAAGCCTTTTCTGGATTTTAAAAATAAATGGGCCATAGTACTCGGCCTTACTTCCAATCCGGGGGCAAAAGATTTTGAACTGCAGAAAACGGGAGAGGAGTTTTTATACGAGAAAGTTTTAAAGACAGTTGCTCACTGGGGCACAGCGGAAAACCTCATGTTTGTGATTGGCGCCACTCAACCGGAAGAATTTATCAACATCAGAAAGATCATTCCGGATCACTTTCTTTTGGTTCCGGGTGTCGGGGCACAGGGCGGCAGCCTGAAAGATATTTCTGAAAAGGCAATTATTCATGATTGCGGCCTCCTTGTGAATGTGAGCCGTTCCATCATTTATGCATCGGGTAAAGAGGATTTTGCAGAGAAGGCAGGAAAAATCGCAAAAGAATATCAGATGGAAATGAAAGAATATCTCAGAGGTTGAAAAGTTCATCACCCGAATAGATAACTTTTTGATCTTCCTTCCCTTTTTATTTCAGATTTAAGCGGAATGACACCGGACCGGGTTGCAGAAACTGTAACACCTCTATTCCCTTACCTTTGCTGCGTTAAATTACCGATTCATAATTTCAAATTTTAAACTTGCATGGCAGCCCGGACCGACCTATTTCAAAGCCCAGATTATTACCAGGTGGATGAATTGCTTACCGAAGAGCATAAACATATTCGTGAAGCGGTACGCAGTTATGTAAAAAAAGAAATTTCTCCCATTATTGAAGATTATGCACAGAGAGCTGAATTTCCCCAGCAGATCGTGAAGCAGCTTGGGGATCTGGGTTGTTTCGGCCCGACCATTCCGTTGGAATACGGTGGCGGCGGACTGGATTATATTTCTTACGGGTTGATGATGCAGGAACTGGAAAGAGGCGACAGCGGTGTTCGTTCAACTGCTTCAGTGCAGGGTTCGCTGGTCATGTTTCCCATTTATGCATACGGAAGCGAAGAACAACGGAAAAAATATTTGCCTAAGCTTGCATCAGGTGAATGGCTGGGTTGTTTCGGATTGACGGAACCAAATCACGGCAGTGATCCTTCGCACATGCTTTCTCATTATAAAGACGCAGGCGATCATGTGGTATTGAACGGGGCAAAAATGTGGATCAGTAATGCTCCTTATTCACAGGTGGCTGTAGTCTGGGCAAAAAATGAACAAGGTGAAATTCAAGGACTGGTACTGGAAAGGGGAATGGAAGGATTTTCCACACCCACTACTCATGGTAAATGGAGCCTGAGAGCTTCAGCTACCGGTGAGCTGGTCTTTGATAATGTGAAAGTGCCGAAAGAAAATATTCTGCCGAATATAAAAGGATTAAAGGGGCCATTGAGTTGTTTGACGAAAGCCCGTTATGGTATTGCATGGGGCGTGATCGGCGCAGCCATGGATTGTTATGATACGGCGCTGCGTTATTCAAAAGAAAGGATACAGTTTGAGAAGCCGATCGGGTCGTTTCAGTTGCAGCAAAAGAAACTGGCGGAAATGATCACCGAGATCACCAAAGCACAATTACTGAACTGGCGCCTGGGCTCATTGATGAACGAAAACAGGGCAACACCTGCACAGGTGAGCATGGCAAAAAGGAATTCCTGCGAAATAGCCGCCAATATTTGCCGGGATGCAAGACAGATGCTCGGTGGCATGGGCATTACGGGTGAATATCCCGTGATGCGCCACATGATGAACCTGGAAAGTGTGATCACTTATGAAGGCACTCACGATATCCATCTGCTTATAACAGGAATGGATATAACCGGAATTAATGCATTTAAATAAAACTTCGCACCGGAGGCGCCGGAGGCAACATGAAAATTTTTCTTATAGGATTTATGGGCTCCGGGAAGTCATATTGCGGCAGGCTGCTCAGCGAAAAATTGAAAATTCCGTTTTTTGACCTCGATGAGCAGGTAGTATCCAGGGAAGGGAAAGCTATCACAGAAATTTTTGCTTCGGAAGGTGAAGAATATTTCCGCCTCAGCGAAAAAGTAATTTTATACGATATTACCGGGCTCAATGAAAACTTTGTGATGGCTTGTGGCGGTGGCACTCCCTGTTATTTTAATAATATTGAGTTCATGAATAACACAGGCACCACGGTTTGGATCAATACTCCGGTGGATACGTTATACGAGAGGTTGATCCATGATAAAAATCACCGCCCGCTGATCAGCAAATTATCGGATGAACAGTTGAAAGCCTATATCAAAAAAAAATTTGCAGACAGAAAAATTTATTATGAGCAGGCTTCCGTTATCATCGATGATGAGCCGTTGAAACTTGACGCTTTGGTAAAAAAGATATTTCATGTATAAACCTTTTTTAGTATCAGGTGCAATTTTGGGATTGCTTTCAGTAGGATTAGGAGCATTTGGTGCTCATTCATTACAGGATATTGTTACCAATGGAAAATTATTGCATGGTTTTCAAACCGGGGTTCAATACCAGATGTACCATGCTTTGGCTTTGCTGGCAACCGGGATCTTGTTTGAAAAATATCCCGGCAACCTTATCCGTTGGGCGGGCAGACTGTTTATTTCTGGGGTCATCCTTTTTTCAGGATCGCTTTATTTTCTTGCTGCGCTGAACGGGAAAGAGGAAAACCTTGTGAAAATCATTGGGCCTGTTACTCCTTCAGGAGGCGTATTATTAATAGCAGGATGGTTGCTCCTGTTAATTTCTCTTCTGAAAAATAAAAGCTCAGAGAGGTAGAAAAAAGGTAACGGTAGTGCCGTTATTGTTTTCTATTTTAAAAGAGCCTCCGATACTCTCCATTCTTTTTGCCATATTCTTTAATCCGTTTCCGAATTGCCTGGTCTGTGCCGGTTCAATTCCGCTGCCATTATCACGGATAATGAATTTCAGGTCCGGTTCTGAGGTAATATCGATGGTTACTTTTGTTGCTCCCGAGTGTTTCAGTACATTATTTAGCGCTTCTTTTACTGATAAAAAAATATTCCGCCGCCTGGCTCCCGGCATTTCGTTGTTATGAATTGCAGCAGGAATGTTTACTGTGCAATCAATTGGAGTGCCTTCAAAATATTCCAGGGCATAGGTCCTGATGTAATAGATCAGGTTGTCCAGTGTGTCATTGCCGCTGTTCATCGTCCAGATGATCGTATTCATTTTGTTGAGTACCTCATTGGCCGAATCTGATATTTTTTCAATTTCAGCAGGCGCTTGATCTTTCATTTTATCCAGTGCTATTTCACTCATTAGCCTTATGACGGTCATGCCGGACCCGAGTTCATCGTGCATATCGGCAGAAATTCGATTACGCTCTTCCTGCTGGGCTTTTAATATTGCCAGTTCTTTTTCATATTCCATTACTTTGTTTTCTGCGATCAGCCTCTCTTTTTCTTTTGTTTCACTGATCAGTTGTTGTTTGTTTTTGTAGTTCAATCCCATGAGGAAAAATAAGAGTTCCAGCCAGAGCCCTATTTCATAATAAAAAAGCCCTGAGATAAAAATCCCCAGATTATAAAGGATCAGGCTATTAAAGAAAAAAATCGTGGACTGCGAGATGAGCGAAAAAATGAGCAGGCAAAGGTTGCCCCAGAACATATACCATAACAGGCGGTCTTGCCTGTTCCTGAAACTGTAAACGAGAAAGACCACTACCATGAGAAGCAATAGCATCTTTGACAGGTTCTCCGTTTTGTTTTGAAGGGAAAAATTATTGGTGAAAAAGTAAGCAAAACTATACAGCAGCAGGGCAAAGACAACCATTGCAATGCACCAGTTGTATAAATAATAAAGGAACCGGTGCCTGGTTTTGGTTTCCAGGAATTTCTTCATGAAGATCATGTAAAAGATGATGCCTGCTCCCTGCATTATAAAGTCCAGGTATCCATCGAGGAAAAAATTGAATGAGCTTGTTTTTATGCCCAACGCTGATTTTAAGAAAAGCATGAAGCCTGTAAAAAAAGCATAGCCTGCATAAAATAAAAATTCGTTGTTGGGGCTCTGCAGATAGTTGGCCAGTGAAAAAAAGATCATCATCAGCAACAGGCCGCTGAAAATATATGTGAAAATGGATTCTGTGCGGTTATTGGTACTGAGCAGTGACAGGTACGAATTGATATACCCGTATTGTATCAGCTTTGGGTGCAGTGAATTGGTATAAGTTTTCAGTGGCAGCAGTTCTGCCAGTATTGTTACTGAATCATGCGCTTTAAGGGTGATTTTCCTGAAGGAGAGTTCATTGTTTCCTTCCGGTAAGATAACAGGCATTTCGCTCAGCCTGTTCTCATTGATTTGATATAGCCTGATTTCAGGAAAAAAAATACCGGGATAAAACCACACGGAAGAGGATGAGTCAGATGAATTGCAGATACGGAATTTCAATAACAGTTTTTTGGTGACAAATTTGTCAGGAGTGTGGTTTTCTGAATAAAGGCGGGGTATAAATTGTAAAGAAGAAATTTCTTTTTCAAGAGAACCGGTTTTCTCCATGGAGGCATAGGAAATATCTTTTTCAATAAGATATTTTATCAGCCGCATTTTGCTGATATCTGTACAGCCTGTGTCAGCATTTTCCTGGCTCAGTGCAAAACCCGGGGCACCGATTGTGCCGGCTAATAAAAAAAGCAGAACGATGAATCCGGAATTTCTCATACAGATCCTGGTAATGGTACTCAAATGTACTGCATAGCCTTTGTTTTATTCAATAAAAATGAAGATTCATCTGATCCTGTTAAATTGGCCGTAAAACAGTAAAACACTGATTTCAAACTATAGTATCTTTGTTGATATGGCGACGAAGAGGAAAAAGACTTCTAAAAAGAGTCCTAAGAAAAAACCAAACACCGGCTATCCGGCATCATTGAAAGCTGATAAAACGGAAAAGCTGAAATGGAAACAGATCATCCGGGATGAACGCACCTGGAAGATTATAGGATCCTTTTCCATTGTTGCAGCTCTTTTCCTCCTGATTGCATTCATATCTTATTTCTTTACCTGGAAAGAAGACCAGAACGAAGTATTTCATGCAGGCTTTTCAATCCTTTTTGACAACAGTGTGCAGGTACATAATTTGCTTGGCCGGCTGGGCGCATTGATTTCACATTTTTTTATTTATAAATGTTTTGGCATTGCTTCATTACTGATCTGCACTTTCTTTTTTGTGGCAGGGGTGAATTTATTATTCAGCCGGAAGGTTTTTTCAGTAAGACGGAACCTGAAATATGTCACGCTTGGTTTATTGGTACTTTCTGTTACACTACATTTTGTTTTATCCGGCCTCGGAAGTTTCCCTTATGGCGGAGGTGTTGGGAAAATGGTGAGTGACTGGATGGTGGGCATTTTGGGAACTATCGGAACAGCGGCTGTACTGGTCATTCTATGGCTGGCTTATTTTATCTGGCAGTTTAATCCGGCATTTAACCTGCCGAAGATGAGAAAAGAGCCGGTATTGGAAATTGAAGAAGAAGCCTTGCCGGAAGGCGATGAAAAAATAATGCAGGAAGAAAATACAGAAGTAATTCCGGTTGCAGGTGGAAAAACCATTAATGACCTGTATGCCGGAACTGATCCCGGAAATCAAACCCCGGGTTTAATGAAGCGGGGGAGTGGTCCGGAAGTTTCTAACCGTCATGATAATTCTTTGCCGGAATTAAAGCTGATAGAAAAGGATGAGCTTACCCCGGAAGAGATAGACAATATGGAAGCGCAACAACCTACAGTGGAAAAAGAAATTGTAAAAGAAGTGCTTCACCAGAACGATCTCAACGAAGAACCGGAGCTTCCAATTCCAGGAAAAGGAAAACGGAAAAATGAGGAGGAGAACGAGCCTGGTGAATTGGAACTGGAGATCAAAACCGGGGCAGATCAAAACGAAAAAGAGAAGATCTATGAAAATCTTCCTCCTTACGAACCTACACTTGACCTGAGGGATTATAAATATCCTACGCTTGGTTTACTGGACACTCACGGAAGTGAAAAAATCGTGCAGGATGCCAATGAACTGGAGAACAACAAAAACCAGATCATTGCTACACTGCGCAATTACGATATCGAGATACAGAAGATCAGCGCCACTGTAGGCCCTACTGTTACGCTGTATGAGATTGTGCCGGCAGCAGGTGTCAGGATCTCAAGAATAAAAAATCTTGAAGATGATATTGCTTTGAGTCTTGCGGCATTAGGTATCCGCATCATTGCACCTATACCGGGAAAAGGAACCATCGGTATTGAAGTGCCCAATGTAAAGAAATCGCTGGTGAGCATGAGAACTTTACTGTCATCGGAAAAATTTCAGCATAACAATTACAGTTTGCCAATTGCATTGGGAAAAAAGATTGACAATGATAATTACATCGTTGATCTTACCTCCATGCCTCACCTGCTGATGGCAGGTGCTACCGGTCAGGGAAAATCAGTTGGTATCAATGCTATCCTTGTTTCCCTGTTATATAAAAAGCATCCTTCCCAGTTGAAGTTTGTTCTCATTGATCCCAAAAAAGTTGAGTTGAATATTTACCGGCATATTGAAAAGCATTTTTTAGCGAAGCTTCCCGGCGAAGAAGAAGCGATCATTACGGACACCAAAAAAGTTGTTTATACGCTAAATGCTCTGTGCATCGAGATGGATAACCGGTACGACCTGCTGAAAGAAGCCGGCGCCAGGAATATAAAAGAATACAATGAAAAATTTATTAAGCGCCGGCTGAATCCCCAGAAAGGACATCAGTACCTTCCGTTCATAGTACTGGTGATAGATGAATTTGCAGATCTTATTATGTCTGCGGGAAAAGAAATTGAATTACCGATTGCAAGACTTGCACAATTGGCAAGAGCGGTAGGCCTTCACCTGATCATTGCTACGCAACGGCCCAGTGTAAATATTATCACCGGTACCATCAAAGCGAATTTCCCCTGCCGAATTGCATTCAAAGTGACTTCAAAGATAGATTCCCGCACTATCCTGGATACGGGAGGGGCTGATCAGCTGATCGGTAAAGGAGATATGCTGATCTCATTTCATGGAGAAATCACCCGGCTGCAATGTGTGTTTGTGGATACGCCGGAGGTAGAACGGGTTGTTGAATTTATTGGTGAACAACGGGGTTATCCCCAGGCATTTTTGTTGCCGGAATATGTTGATGAAAAAGAACTGGAAGGAAAAGAATTTGATTTATCAGATCGTGACCCGCTGTTTGAGGATGCTGCACGCCTGATTGTGAGCAGTGGGATCGGCTCCACCTCGTTATTGCAACGCCGTATGAAACTTGGTTATAACAGGGCAGGCCGGCTAATGGATCAATTAGAAGCAGCAGGAATTGTGGGTCCAAGCCAGGGTAGTAAAGCCCGTGATGTATTAATAAAGACCGAAATGGATCTGCAACAGCATTTAGGAGCATTAGGTTAGAATTCTATTAATAAATGCCATATTTGCAACCACCCGGTGCATAAATCTGTCCTATTTTTTCAATTAGATTATCTTTGCCCGCTGGTAATTAAAAAGAATTATCGTCTCAGAAAAAATAATGATGAAGAATTTTTATTTGTTAAGCCTTTTAATGGCCTTTGGAGTAATTGCAGGTGCACAAAAAAATGATCCTGAAGCCAAGAAAATACTGGATGGAGTAAGTACAAAGTTCAAATCCTTTAAAACGGTTCAGGCTTCATTTACTTACAGTGTGGAAAATGCTGACGGCAAGTCCTTGTCCACCAAGAAAGGAACCGTAAGTATGAAAGGAACAAAATACAGGGTTAGTTTTAACGGGCAGGAAATTTATTGTGATGGCACCACGGTGTGGAATTATGACAAGTTATCCAATGAAGTAACCGTCAGTAAATTGGATGCGGCCAGCGGTACGATCACTCCTCAGAAATTGTTCACCAATTTTTACGACAAAGATTTTTTATATACATTAAACGGAACAAAAAAACTGGGTAATAAAACTTTGCAGGAGATACAGATGACACCGACCGACAAAGGAAAGCCTTTTCATACAGTATATCTGCTTGTTGATAAAAATTCAAAGACAATTTATAGTACCAAAGTGCTGGAAAAAACCGGGGATCGTTATAGTTATACAGTGAACAGCCTGAAATCCAATCAGCCAATGGATGATAAACTGTTTGTTTTTGATAAAAGTAAATACCCCGGAGTGGAAGTAGTGGATCTTCAGTGATCGTTCACACTAACGCTTTACGTATCCGGATTAATTTTTCTAACAAGCTTTCCAGCAGATCCAGCCGAAGCATATTGGCGCCATCGCTTAAAGCCCTGGATGGTTCGGGGTGTGTTTCAATGAAAATTCCGTCAGCACCGGCAGCTATTGCTGCTTTGGCAATAGTTCCAATCATTTGTGGGTTACCTCCCGTGATCCCGGAAGCCTGATTAGGTTGTTGCAGCGAATGAGTCACATCCATCACCACCGGCACTCCGCTGGATTGCATGATGGGAATATTCCGGTAGTCCACCACAAGATCCTGGTAACCGAATGTAGTACCTCTTTCTGTAAGCATCACTTTTTTATTTCCGGCATTATAAATCTTATCTACGGCAAATTTCATCGCTTCACCACTTACAAACTGGCCCTTTTTTACATTCACGATCTTTCCTGTTTTTGCTGCTGCGATCAATAATTCTGTTTGCCGGCACAGGAACGCCGGGATCTGCAATACATCTACATAACTTGCAGCCATCACTGCTTCCGGTTCGGAATGTATATCTGTAATAACCGGTAATGCATATTTTTCTGAGATGGCCTTTAATAATTTCAGCGCTGCTTCATCACCAATGCCGGTAAAAGATGTGCTGCTGGTCCTGTTGGCTTTTTTATAGGAAGATTTGAAAAGGTAAGGGATACCTAATTTTTTACAACTGGCAGAAATGTTACCGGCAACTTCTGCCAGCAGTGCTTCGTTTTCAACCACGCAGGGACCTGCAATCAGGAAAAAATTTTTTTCATCATATTGTTGACCGGCAAAAAGGTCTTTAAGAAATTGATCCATGCAGCAAAGATAAATTCAAAGATCGAAGTTAGCAGATCGGAGTTATGAGGCTGCTGCCCTGGCCCCGGGTTGTAATCGTTGGGCATTTTCATGTATTTTGCAACTGAAATTTATTTAATCCGGCACTTGTCTCTTGAATCCTGAATCTTTAACATCATTATGATAAAAGAAAAAATTCTTGTAATCGGCGCTTCCGGCCAAATAGGAGTGGAGCTGACCCTTGCTCTCCGGAAAATTTACGGAAACAGCAACGTGGTGGCTTCTGACCTCCGGGAAGAAAATGAATTGCTGAAAGGCTCCGGGCCTTATGTGAGCCTCGATGTGATGAACAGGGAAATGCTGCACGTACAGGTGATCCGGCAGAATGTGACACAGATCTATCTGCTGGCAGCGATCCTTTCGGCAACCGGCGAAAAAAACCCGAATCTTGCCTGGCACCTGAACATGCAGGGATTATTGAATGTGCTGGAGCTGGCCCGTGAAGAAAAACTGCATAAAGTGTACTGGCCTTCTTCCATTGCGGTATTTGGCCCCACATCACCTAAAAAGAATTGCCCGCAGCAAACGATTATTGAACCTACCACAGTGTATGGCATCAGTAAATATGCCGGTGAATTCTGGTGTAATTATTACCATCATCGTTATGGCGTAGATATAAGAAGCCTGCGTTATCCCGGGCTGATCTCTTACAAATCCGCTCCCGGCGGAGGCACTACGGATTATGCCGTGGAAATTTTTCATGAAGCATTGGAGCATAAGAAATATGAATGTTTCTTAAAGGAAGACACTTACCTGCCGATGATGTACATGCCCGATGCCATCCGTGCCACCATTGAACTGATGGAAGCGCCTTCGGATAAGATTTCTATCCGTACTTCCTATAATTTATCGGGAATGAGTTTTTCTCCCAAAGAGATCACATCAGAAATAAGAAAACATATTCCGGGATTTGCCATTTCATATAAACCTGATTACCGCCAGGCTATTGCAGACAGCTGGCCTCAAAGTATTGATGACTCCGTGGCCCGCCGGGATTGGCAATGGAAAGAAGAATTCGGCCTTGCTGCCATGACTTCTGATATGCTGGCAAATTTGAAATAACGAACAGAGTTGATGCAGTATAAAACCACGCCATAAGAAATAAATCTTTGTAATCGGCTGTTTTGTAAAACTGAGTTGCGATCGTAATTTATTTTATCCACGAAAACTCTTTGATGGAAGTGTTGTTTTTCAGTTCATTCATTAAGGCATCAATTTCACTTTGGCCTAAGTTTTCAAATTTTACCTGGAAGATGAGTTCGCCGTCATTTTTCTCCAGTGAGAATGTCTCCACCTTTACTTCATCCTTGCTTAAAAGATTTTTCAGTAATTCGATATTGGCTACATTGGAATCGGTTGTGATTCTTAATGTCCTTCTTCTGAACTTTTTTGAATAGTTGTATTCCAGCGGATGCAAAGCCCAAAGTATGATCAATGCTATTACGGTTGTGGCGCTGGCTGCAAAATACATTCCGCCGCCTGTTGCAAGCCCGATAGCAGCAACGGTCCATAAGCCTGCAGCAGTGGTAAGACCGTGAACAGTTCCCTGCTTCGAAAACAGGATAGTACCTGCACCAATGAAACCTATACCGCTTACTACCTGTGCTGCTATCCTTGAAGGATCCAGTACTACGTTTTTTGATCCAAGAATATCAAAGAAAGCATAAGCAGACACGATCATGATCAGGCAGGAACCAACGCAAACCATCATGTGTGTTCTTAATCCTGCGGTCCAGTTTTTTCTTTCTCTTTCCAGGCCAATCAGTGCTCCGAATAGAGACGCTAATGCCAATCTAATTAATATTTCACTCCAGCTAAGCATTCTGTTTTGTTAATCATATTTTAACGAACACCGATCACGCCAATGTAATTTAACTGGCAGCTAAGTTGGAATGCATTAAGATGAAAACAATAGCTGCACATCAAATTTAGTAATAAGTTTCATTAGGGGTTTTCGTGTTTAACCTAAACCTTGAAAAAAAAGTTGCTGCCCGGGGATGAACATTTAAAATAAAAGTTTAACGTGAAGCAGAAAATCAACCTGTTCCTGATTAACAGGCTCGCCTTTTTCTCCCTGAGAATGCCTTTGTTGAAAAAGGGAGCAGGCGGGAGGCCATTAATAAAAAAACCTCCATAAAGTTTTTTTACAGAGGTTTCACCGGTTAAATCATTTTTTTATTATGCTTCCTTTCCGTGGCAATGCTTGTATTTCTTTCCGCTTCCGCAGGGGCAAGGATCATTCCTTCCGATCTTTGGTGCGGCCTTAATGGGTGCTTGCTTCACTGCAGTGCCATCTGAAGGATCGAAATAATCATTTTCATTAGCGGCATAATCCTGTCCTGCTGCATCCACTTCTTCCTTGTTGGCACGCATCTTTGAATAATCCGTTTTTTCCTGCCGGCCTTCTCTTAAAGCAGGCATTGCAGTCTGTCTTCCCTCATGTTGTTCCTGTTGTACAGGGAGTGAAGAATGACAGAGGAAAGAGACAATATCCCTGTTTACTTCCGAGTCCATGTTCTTGAATTGCTGGAAAGCTTCCATTTTATAAATGACCAGTGGATCTTTCTGTTCCAGGTATGCCGTCTGTACGCTTTGTTTCAGGTCGTCCATGGCACGCAGGTGCTCTTTCCATGCATCGTCTATCACCACGAGTGTTATGGTCTTTTCAAGAGTTGCGGTTAGTTCTTTCCCCTCTGTTTTAAGGGTTTTATCCAGGTTGGTAAGTGCATTAAGTCCTTTTCGTCCGTCAGTAAACGGCACAACCACATTCTCGATCTGCGCACCCTGGGTTACTCTTATATTTTTGAAAATAGGAAGAGCCTGCTTCTCTAATTGTTCCTTATGATTGTGATAGTTTGAAGTGGCTTCATTGTATAGTTTATCTATTACCGAATTCAGCTCACCACGTTTGAATTCATCTTCAGTGATCTTTGTATCGAACGCAAAGTTGACAATGCATGCGAGTTTAAATCCTTCATAATCGTCCTGTTCCCTGAAGCCGGCCACGAGACTTTCTGCCACAACGGAAAAAGCATTATCAATATCCAAAGCAAGTCTCTCGCCAAACAATGCATGATTTCTTTTTGCATACACTACATTACGCTGTTTGTTCATCACGTCATCATATTCCAGCAAACGCTTTCTTATGCCGAAGTTATTTTCTTCCACTTTCTTTTGAGCCCGCTGGATGCTGTTGCTGATCATGCTGTGCTGGATCACATCACCCTCTTTGTATCCAAGCTTATCCATCAGCCCTGCAATACGTTCGCTGCCGAACATACGCATCAGGTCGTCTTCCAGTGAAACATAGAACTGTGAAGTTCCGGGGTCTCCCTGCCTTCCTGCACGGCCTCTCAGCTGCCTGTCCACACGGCGGCTCTCATGTCTTTCTGTTCCTATTATTGCAAGCCCGCCGGCTTCTTTCACACCGGGGCCAAGTTTGATATCCGTACCGCGGCCGGCCATGTTGGTAGCTATGGTTACGGCACCTGCTAATCCTGCTTCAGCAACGATCTGTGCTTCCCGGGCATGTTGTTTTGCGTTGAGTACATTATGCTGAATCTTTTTCTGTTGCAGCATGCGGCTGAGCAGTTCACTCACTTCCACTGAAGTGGTACCTACCAGTGCAGGCCTTCCTGCATTGCGAAGTTTTTCAATTTCATCAATAACCGATTTATATTTTTCTCTCTTGGTTTTATATACCAGGTCGTTGTGGTCATCCCGGACCATTGGCAGGTTAGTAGGAATGCTCACTACGTCCAGTTTGTAAATACTCCACAATTCCGAAGCTTCGGTTTCTGCCGTACCGGTCATACCGGCCAGCTTGTGATACATACGAAAATAATTCTGTAAGGTAATGGTAGCATAAGTTTGTGTTGCAGCTTCGATTTTTACACTTTCTTTTGCTTCAATAGCCTGGTGCAAACCATCTGAATACCTTCTGCCTTCAAGGATACGTCCGGTTTGTTCGTCCACGATCTTGATAGCTCCATCCATCACCACATATTCCACATCTTTTTCAAAAAGCGTGTATGCTTTCAGCAATTGCTGAACCGAGTGAATGCGGTCTGCTTTCTGTGCATAATCATTCAACAATACTTCTTTTTGTTTCAGCTTTTCTTCATTGGGCATTTCGCTCTTCTCGATCTCCGCAAGTTTATTACCAATGTCCGGCATGATGAAGAAATCAGGATCCTCTCCCGATTTGGTGATGGCGGCAATTCCTTTATCAGTTAATTCAACCGAATTGTTTTTTTCGTCAATTTGAAAAAGTAATCCTTCATCTACAATGTGCATGTTGCGCATCTGGTCCTGCAGGTAATAATTCTCTGCTTTTTGCATTTTTACTTTAATGCCCGGCTCGCTCAGGAATTTGATCAGCGGGCTATATTTGGGCAGGCCTCTGTAGGCCCGGTACAGGTACAAGCCGCCTCCTTTAGGATCATCATCGCCTTCGGCAAAGCGTTTCCTGGCTTCACTGAGACAGTTTCTTGCAATCCGTTCCTGCTCCTGCACCAACTGCTGTACTCTGGGCTTATGAATATGATATTGCTGATCATCGCCTTTAGCTACGGGGCCGGAAATGATCAATGGTGTTCTTGCATCATCAATCAATACTGAGTCTACCTCATCCACCATTGCATAATGATGCTTGCGCTGCACCATTTCTTCAGGCGAGTGTACCATGTTGTCACGGAGGTAATCAAAGCCAAACTCATTGTTGGTGCCATAGGTAATGTCAGCTAAGTATGCTTTTCTTCTTTCTTCGCTATTGGGTTGATGTTTGTCGATACAATCAACAGTAATACCGAGCCATTCGAAGATCGGGCCATTCCATTCCTGGTCGCGGCGGGCGAGGTAATCATTTACAGTAACGATGTGAACCCCTTCTCCAGCCAATGCATTCAGGTATGCCGGAAGAGTGGATACTAAAGTTTTACCTTCACCGGTAGCCATCTCGGCGATTTTACCCTGGTGCAACACAACGCCTCCGATCAACTGCACATCATAGTGGATCATATTCCAGGTGATCTGCCCACCGGCTGCAGTCCACGAGTTGTTAAATATGGACTTTTCACCATTGATCTTCACATAGTCCTTTTTCACGCTAAGGTCGCGGTCCAATTGTGTGGCCGTAGCCACCATTTCTGCGTTTTCTTTAAAACGTCTTGAAGTTTCTTTTACTACCGCAAAGGCTTCGGGAAGAATCTCAAGCAACACTTTTTCAATTTCTTTATCCCTGTCTTTTTTTAACTTGTCCACTTCCTGGTAAATAGCGTCTTTGCCAAGCAGGTCGTTGAAATGAAGCGATTCCGCTTCCCCGCTTTTTGATGCGATCTGATTGTCTATAGTTGACAGGTGTTCTTTGATGCGGTTCCGGAACTCCTGTGTTTTATTCCGGAGATCGTCATTGGAAAGTAATTGATACTTTTTAAAAAAATCATTGATCTTCTCGACATAGGGAGAGATCTTTTTTACATCTTTTTCCGACTTGTTGCCGCCAAAGATCTTTGCAAGAATGCCAGCCATTGATTATCGGGATTTAATAATTGTTTGATTAGTATTTTGGATCAGGAAAGCCATCGGATCATTCATCAAAAGACCGAATAATTTTTTTAACTCAAATTCATTTTTTATTTGACCGGACGGCTCAACTGAACTTAATTTTTGTCAAAAAAAATGCTACATTTTCCTGTGAGCCAAATTGACATAATTACTTCCTGTTCAACAGGTGTGCAAAGATAATCAATAGTCGGGAGTCTGTTTGCCGGTTTTTGAAAGGCCTGGCCGGAATTGCCGGGTCGTACACACGGTTGTATTAATTGGATAATTATTCTGGCCCCGTTTGAAAACTCCGGTTAATGGTAATTATCTTTTCTTTAACGAACTTTATTCTCGCTCCCGGAATAAATTTCAAACTCATTTTATGAAATATTATACTATCACTCTTACTGCCTTCATTTTAGTTCTGCTCCTCTCGTGTTCCAGCAATGAAATCGGCAATAATAAGGATGTTGACCCTCAATCCGTATATTTTGATTACAGGATTTCCGGGGAAGAAGGCAGAGATGATGTGACCGTGTTTATACAGTACCGATTTTCGGGGCCGGATGGAACAACCCTGGTATTGGATAAGCCGGCAAAAGTTGAGCTGGACGGTAAAGAAATTCAGGTGGATAGTTCAAGATTTTCGGGGGCTTATTATGAGGTTTCTGTTCCGGTGCAGAATTTTACCGGGAAGCATACAATAATATTTACTGACCTGGATAAAAAAGAGTACAAAGAAGAATTTGATTTTCAACCCATCACTTTGAAAACTGTCATACCTGAAATAGTCAGGCGAAATGACCTTGTTCTTGATATAGATGGCCTTGCTCCCGTGGATTATGTCCGGGTATTATTGACTGATACGGCATTTTCCAGCTCTGATATCAACAGGGTGGATACCGTAAGAAATGGACGCATTACGATCAGTAAAAGAGATCTTCAAAAAGTAGTCAACGGCCCTGTTTACCTTGAATTGTCAAAGGAAATGGATAAGCCGGTAAAAGAAGCTACAAGAGAAGGGGGGCATTTGTCATTTTCTTATGGGATAAAAAGGGATTTCACTTTGCAGGAATAGCTTATTTTTGTGGATTAATTCTTTAATAGTTGATATTGAATTTCACTGTTCTGTACATACCTTTGCCCGCCGAATGATATTCTACAGGCGGAGGCCATCAGGATTGTGAATAATGAAAAAATGGCTGATGGCACATAGCCCAAAAACAAGAAATTTAATATGCCAGGTCAACTTAAAGAAGTAAGAAACAGGATCGGGTCCGTTCAAAGCACCCAGCAGATAACGAAGGCAATGAAAATGGTGAGTGCGGCAAAACTGCGCAGGGCACAGGATGCCATAATTCAGATGCGGCCTTATGCTAAAAAACTGCAGGAGTTGCTGAGTAATATTGTAAGCAGCAGCGAAGGGGGCAGTGAAATGACTTTGGCAGCCGAAAGAACTGTTGAAAAAGTACTGCTGATAGTAGTGACCAGTGACAGGGGATTGTGCGGTGCTTTCAATGCTAACCTGATCAAACTTGCCAAAGCAACCATTGCGGAAAAATATGCAGATCAGAATAAAAAAGGCAATGTGACCATCTGGAGTATCGGAAAAAAGGGATACGAACATTTTGTAAAGCATAAATACAATACGGAAGCTACCTATAAGGATATTTTCCAGAATCTCACTTTTGAAAATGTGCAGGTTTGCGCACAGGCGGCAATACATTCTTTCAGAAGCAAACAAGTTGATGCCGTAGAGATCATATATAGCGAGTTTAAGAATGCTGGCACACAGCGCTTCGTTGTAGAGCGGTTTCTTCCAATACCTAAAGTTGCAGGAAAGAAGGGGGGCAACAGGGCAGATTTTATTTTTGAACCGGCTAAAGAGCAACTTGTTGCCGAGCTGATGCCCCGGATTCTTAATACTCAATTGTATAAAGTCATCCTGGATTCCAATGCTTCCGAACATGGCGCCCGCATGACGGCAATGGACAAGGCTACGGAAAATGCCAATGAGATGCTGCGGGCATTAAAGATCTCTTACAACAGGGCAAGACAGGCAGCAATAACAACCGAGCTTACGGAAATCGTGAGCGGTGCGGCCGCATTGCAGGGATAAAACGACTGGCGCTTTGTTTATTCGTTATTTTAATGATGATTTTTTTTAACTGTTGATAATTGTATTTAAAATTTTCACACTACAATAGTACATTCGTTGTAATAGTTGAAGATTCTAATTGTCCGTTATATAAATTAATTTAAACTATGGGAATAGCAGATCTGGTACCTCATATCGAAGCTCTCATTTTTGCGAGTGATAAACCTTTATCCACGGCAGAAATCACAGAACTGGCGGATAATATTCTGGAAGAAAAAATTACTGCCGGGCAGGTAGAAAATGCAATCGGTGCAATTGTTGAAAAATACCACTCGGGATTTTATCCCTTTGAAGTAAAAATGACAGGAGGCGGCTGGCAATTTCTCACCAAGCAGGAATTTCACAAAACGGTGGCGCTGTTAAACGGGGATAAATTTTTGAAAAGACTTTCTGCAGCAGCATTAGAAACCCTCGCCATCATCGCCTACAAACAGCCCATTACAAAAGGTGAGATAGAAGCTATCCGCGGCGTGAACTGTGATTATACGGTACAACGTTTACTGGAAAAAGAACTGATCGTTATCAGCGGGAGAAATGAACACTCGCCGGGCCAGCCCCTTTTATACTCAACTTCCAGAAACTTCATGGATTATTTCGGCATCAATTCACCTGAAGAATTGCCGAAGCTTAAAGAAATAAACCCGGAGGATGCAGTGGAACCCACAATAATAAAAACCCCTCCGTTTGAAACGGAACAACCCTCAGAAGATTCTGCTACAGCCGAATTATCGGTTACGGAAGCAGGTGAACTGATCAGCAATTCGGATAACGATTCAACAGAAGAAAACTGAAAGTGAACAAATCTTCCTATATGTGCCACTCCATTTATCAGGTACGTAGTTATTTTGGAACAGCACCATGCCTTTAATATCTTAGCAAATTATGCCGGAGCAGCCATCACATGAATACCTGTTACAACTTGCACAGGAATTCGGAACACCTCTGTATGTTTATCATATTGAAAAAATAGCAGAGCAATATCAAAAACTAAAAACGGCCTTTCAGAAAAGTGACGTGGTCTTTTTTTATGCCTGTAAGGCATTGACCAACGTGAATATATTAAAGTATTTTAAGTTTTTGGGCACTAATATTGACTGCAGCTCCATCAATGAAGTAAAACTGGCGCTTTATTCCGGATTTCAATCTTCCGAAATTCTGTACACGGCAAATGGGATTTCTTTTAGCGAGATCGAAGAAGCGCAGGGACTTGGCGTGAATATTAATATTGACAGCCTTTCTAACCTGGAAAAATTCGGAAAGAGATTCGGACATTCTTACCCGGTGGGGATAAGATTGCGTCCCGATATAATGGCAGGCGGTAATTTGAAAATATCTACGGGCCATAACAAAAGTAAATTCGGGATACCGGTGGCCCAGGCCGGCAAAATCCTTGAACTGGTCAACCGGCATGATTTAGTGGTACGCACTTTACACATTCATACAGGAAGCGATATTGATGATGCAGAGATATTCATTAAAGGTATTGAAGTGTTGTTTGAAATAATTCCGGGATTTAAAGATTTGCAGTCAATTGACCTGGGAGGTGGTTTCAAAGTGCCTTATAAAATGGGCGATAAGGAAATTGATATACAGCGGCTGGCAGAAAAAATTTTTGAAACCTTCACTAATTATGAGAAGACTAACGGAAGACAGTTCCGGATTTGGTTTGAGCCGGGAAAATTTCTTGTCAGCCAGTGTGGATATTTTATCACACAGGTCAATGTGCTGAAAGAAACAGAGGCTACCACTTTTGCAGGAGTGAACAGCGGATTTAATCACCTCATCCGCCCTATGTTTTATGATGCATATCATCACATTGAAAATATATCCAATACCGGCGGAGAAAAAAGAAAATACTCGGTTGTCGGGAATATTTGTGAAACAGACACATTTGCCTGGGAGCGTACTTTAAGTGAAGTAAGGGAAGGGGATTACCTTGTGTTTCATAATGCCGGGGCATATGGCTTTGAAATGTCTTCCAATTATAATTCAAGGCTGAAACCTGCGGAGGTATTGATCATAGACGGGAAAGCACAGCTTATTCGTAAAAGAGAAGAATTTTCTGATCTGTTAAGAAACCAGGTGATAACGGATTTTTTGTAGCATTTTCTTTCCGGCGGGGATCTGTTTTCAGGTGCAATAGGGATTAAGCTATTTAAAGTTATTGTGATCAGGATTATGCCCCGTTTACCTGGAAAAAAGAATATTTATTTATCAACACATTGCTTTAAAATTGCTTTGAAGGTGCTACTTTTAAGAAACTTTGATAAATTTTTCCCTGTATGAAAAGAAAAATGCTTTTGCTCACTGTGATGTTTAGCAGCTACACATTGTTTTCGCAGGATATGGCGAATTTCAAATTGTATAATCCGGCAGATAATGCAGCAGACAGTATAGCGGCAGCGGTTAAGAGGGCAAAAGCCAATGGAAAATTTGTTTTTGTTCAGGTAGGAGGCAACTGGTGTATATGGTGTGCCCGTTTCAATGACTATATTACAAATGACAGGCAGCTTGATTCAACGGTAAGATCTGATTTTGTGGTGTATCATATGAATTACAGCAAAGAAAATTACAATGCAACTTTGCTGGCTAAGTTTGGTTATCCTCAAAGATTCGGCTTCCCCGTATTCCTGGTGCTGGATGGAGAGGGCAGGTTGCTGCATACTCAGAATTCGGGGTACCTTGAAGATGGTAAGAAAAGTTATGAGAAGAATAAAGTAATTGAATTTTTCTCTAACTGGCGGCCTAAAGCTCTGGATCCCGGTCAGTATAAAGAGCAATAAATGGAAAACGCTTCCGCAACATTTATCCGGATAATGAAGCACCCGGTAAAGTTCAGGTTGTTCCTGTTATTAAAACTTCCAAGTGCATATTTTTCAGGTGTACGGATAAAAGAAGTCAGTGAAAAAAAATGTGAGGTAACTGTTCCTTATAAATGGTTTTCCAAAAACCCATTTCGTTCTACCTATTTTGCCTGCCTGAGCATGGCGGCTGAGATGAGTACGGGGGCTTTGTCGCTGCTTCATCTGTATAAAAGAATTCCTGCTGTTTCCATGCTGGTGATCCGGGTGGAGTCGGATTATTATAAAAAGGCGACGGGTAAAACAATATTTCTTTGTGAGGAGGGAGATCAGATAAGGCAGGCAATAGAACTGGCTGTTGTTTCTGGAGAAGCTCAGGTCTTGAAGGTAAGATCAATTGGCCGCAATGAGGCAGGCGAAAAGATTGCGGAATTTTTTATAACCTGGTCTTTTAAAGTGAAAAATTACATTAATAAAAAGTAAAAATCATCTGTATGAAAATTGCATTTCATGGTGCAGCCAGAACGGTCACAGGTTCCAAGCATCTGCTCACCTTAAAAAACGGGAAAAAAGTCTTATTGGATTGTGGTATGTTCCAGGGGTTGGGAAAGGAAACAGATATGATGAACAGGGAGTTTGGTTTTGAACCCGCAGAAGTAGATGCTATGATTTTGTCACATGCTCATGTGGATCATTCCGGCCTGATACCAAAACTGGTAAAAGATGGCTTCAACGGAAAAATATTCTGTACCCCCGCTACAAGGGACCTTACGGAGGTTCTACTTCAGGATTCTGCGGAGATACAGGAAGACGATATCAAATATGCCAATAAGCGAAGGATGATGGATGGGCAACTGGCGCTCCGGCCTTTATACACTATGGATGATGCAAAGAGAAGTGTGCAGCATTTAGTCACAATTGAATATCATATCTGGTTTGATGTGATAGAAGGAGTGCAGGCTATGTTTACCGATGCAGGCCATATCATTGGAAGCACATGCGTAAATCTGAAAGTGAATGAAAATGGCAAAGAAACGCATATCACTTTCAGCGGTGATGTAGGCAGGTACAGGGATGTGATTTTAAAATCTCCTGAAAATTTTCCACAGGCAGATTATATTATTATGGAATCCACTTATGGAGACAGCCTTCATGATCAAAGTACCACCACGCCGGATCTCCTGCTCAGCTGGATTGAAAAAGCTTGCCTGCAAAGAAAGGGGAAACTTATTATGCCTGCATTCAGCGTGGGCAGAACACAGGAGATATTGTATGATCTGAACCAGTTGGAAAACGAAAACCGCTTACCTGACCTGAATTATTTTGTGGACAGCCCGTTGAGCGTCTCAGCTACAGAGATCGTTAAGAAATATCCGCAATATTTTAATAAAAGGGTACAGAAGATCATGCAGTCGGATAGCGATCCATTTTCTTTTAGAGGATTAAAATATATTAAAACCGTTGACCAGTCTAAAATGCTGAATTTTCAGAACGGGCCGATGGTCGTCATTTCTGCAAGCGGAATGGGAGATGCCGGCAGGGTGAAGCACCACATTAGCAACAATATTGAGAACAGCAGAAATACCATCTTGTTTACCGGGTATTGTGAACCTCATTCTCTTGGCGGCAGGCTGCTGGCCGGGGATAAAGAAGTGAACATATTTGGCGTGACTCATGAGGTTAATGCTGAAATAGGGTCCATCAGGAGCATGAGTGCTCATGGTGATTATGAAGACCTGAGTCAGTGGCTTGCTTGCCAGGATAAAAAGCTGGTACGCCAGTTGTTCCTGGTACACGGTGAATACGAAGTACAGCAAAACTTTAAAAGGCGTTTGGTCGGAAAAGGATTTGCAGATGTTCAAATTCCCGAAAGACATTTTGAAATAGGCCTCCCGTAATCGGTAAGAAATATTTATTCACCATTTATTCGTATCAGGCTGGGGGATCAATGTGTTTTGCATAAACAACACCCACTGCAAATAAAGTTTACGGTAATGGTCATTGCCTGCCTGGTGCAATGAAATAAAGGAATGAACCAGGTAACATAAGAAGCTGAAACCCGAATGAATTCAGCTCAGGGTGGTTATGAAAAGCAAAAACTCCGACTATGCGAATCGGAGTTTTTAAATATCAGATCAGGACTTTTAGAAATTTCAGGATAAATTTTACTGTTTTACAAATTTCAAGGTGGTTTGTGTATTTGAATCAATGGTAATGCTGACAAAATAGACACCGTTTGCATAATTGCTCACATCTATTTGTTTGGTCATATTAAATTGATCTCTTGTAAATTCTTCCTGGTAAACTGTATTTCCTGATACAGTGTAGATTTTAATATAGCCTGTGGTCTTTTCTGTTGCACCTTCTATTGCTATCGTAATGGATGTTGTAGCAGGATTAGGGTACAGTTTTACCGAAGCTGAAGTTGCATTCCTGTTTACCGAATTCTGGACGGTCACCTGTACTGTATCTCTTCCTTTCAGCCCTTTATTATCTGTCACGGTCAATTCGAAAAGATAGACACCTGCTGTTAGGTTCAGAACTGATGTCTGGGAATAAGAAGGTGAAACGATGGCAGACTGACTCGGACCCGAAACCTGTGCCCATGAATAAGAAGTTATGCTTCCGTTCGTTGTGCTTCCGCTTCCTGATAAAGTGATATTTGGAACGGGTAATACAACTACAAGATCGGACCCTGCGTTGGCGACCGGTGGTGTTGAAGGGATCGCTGCATTAACAGTAACTGTAACAAGGTCAGATGCTGTTGCGCCTGAATTGTCTCTTACTGTAAGTTGAAAAACATAAACGCCTTGTACCAGGTTATTCACTACGGTTTGTGCCTGGGCAGGTGAAATGATTGAGAATTGAGAAGGTCCTGCTATCCGGCTCCATGAATAAGAGACGATGGTGCCATCCGGATCAGTACCGCTGCCGGAAAGTGTAATTGTATTTACAGGGAGCGTAATTGCCTGATCAGCTCCCGCATTCGCAGCAGGAGGTTGATTGGGTGACGGATTCACTGTTACGGTGACGGTAGCTGTTGCAGTTGCTCCCCGGTTGTCAGTCACCGTCAGTTGGAATTGATATACACCCTGAACTAAATTATTCACTACGGTTTGTGCCTGTGAGGGCGAAATAATATTAAATTGATTGGGCCCTGATACTTTTGCCCATTGGTAAGAAGCAATACTTCCATCCGGATCGGTTCCGCTTCCGTTTAAGGTTACTGTGTTGTTGGGTAATGTGATATTCTGATTTGTACCCGCATTCGCAGCAGGAGGTTGATTGGGTGCCGGATTCACCGTTACAGTGACGGTAGCGGTTGCAGTTGCTCCTTTATTATCAGTTACTGTCAATTGGAATTGATATACACCCTGGACTAAATTATTCACTACGGTTTGTGCCTGTGAGGGCGAAACTATATTAAATTGATTAGGTCCTGATATTTTGGTCCACTGGTAAGAAGTTATACTTCCATCCGGGTCGGTTCCGCTTCCGTTTAAGGTTACCGTGTTAGTGGGTAACGTAATATTCTTATTAACGCCTGCATTAGCTGATGGTAGTTGGTTGTCTGAAGGGTTTACTGTGACCGTTACGGTATCTTTTCCTTTAGCGCCGAGATTATCGGTTACCGTTAATTCAAATTGATAGACACCCTGCACCAAGCCGTTGATCACCGTTTGTGCCTGCGACGGTGAAACGATAGTGAACTGGGAAGGTCCTGAAATTTTTGTCCACTGGTAAGAAGCAATACTTCCATCCGGGTCGCTTCCGCTTCCGTTAAGCGTTGCTGAATTGGCCGGTAATGTGATATTTTGGTTGGAACCTGCAGTAGCTGTTGGAGGTTGATTGGGCGCCGGGTTTACTGTAATAGTAACGGTTGAAGTTGCGGTTGCGCCCTGGTTATCGGTAACTTTTAATTGAAATTGGTAAACACCCTGCACCAGGCTGTTGATCACTGTTTGTGCCTGCGTAGGTGAAACGATGCTGAACTGGGAAGGTCCGGAAATTTTTGTCCACTGGTAAGAAGCAATGCTTCCATCCGGGTCGCTTCCGCTTCCGTTTAAGGTTACTGTGTTGTTGGGTAATGTGATATTCTGATTAACGCCTGCAGTTGCTGTTGGTGGTTGGTTGTTTGCAGGGTTTACTGTAACTGTTACGGTATCCTTTCCTGTGGCGCCCAGGTTATCGGTGACTGTCAGCTCGAATTGATAGACTCCCTGAACGAGGTTATTGATCACCGTTTGTGCCTGCGTGGGTGAAACGATGGTGAATTGGGAAGGTCCTGAGATCTTAGCCCATTGATAAGAAGTAATGCTTCCATCCGCATCAGAGCCGCTGCCGTTAAGAGTAACAGAATTAACAGGCAAAAAAAAATTCTGATCTGGCCCGGCATTGGCTACAGGAGGCTGATTGCTTACGGTGCCTGACTGGTAGATCAGTACTACCGATGTATAAGGTTGTAAAGTGACACTGCCGTTATATGTTTTTCCAGTAACGTCAATATATGTAGCACCGAGGTTAACAGTTTTAGGAGATGAGGTAGCATTAAATTCAAATCTTAAATCATTTACATCCGAAATAGATTTAGGTGAAATTTTTGAGTTAATATCTTGGCCACTAAAATCCTGCCAACCAGATAATGTATTGTTTGTGCCAGGAATGTTAAGAGAGGTAGGTTCGTTAATTGGTCTGGCATAATAATTATTATCTGCAACACCAAAGCTTTTGATATCATTACTTATAGTAGAAAATCTTGCTACAATCTGATCGGATGTTTTTGATATGAAAAAATTACCAGTCATACTGATATTCCTTATTGGATCGGAAGGAGAAATATCATCATGAGCAAAATGAATTTGATTATTGTTATTGTTGTAACAGGTATTATTTTGTATCTGAATTTCATGGGAATTGTGAATATAGATTCCTCTGCCGGCGCCATTTGCTACGGTATTTCCAATAATAGTAAGGTTCCTTGTTTGGTCATCTGCATAAATCCCCTCTGCATAATTACCACCAGGTGTACCAAATGTATTACCGATACCGTTTAGAACAATATTTCCCGAAACTACTGTGCCTGATACATCGTTACCATAAGTATAGATGCCGGCCCCATCATCTTTTACAACACAAAAATCTTGAATGTAGTTGTTGCTGATCTTTGAGTTTTTACCAGAGAAATAGACTGCAGTATAACCTATAGAATTCATTACATTGTTGGTAAATGTTGCATTATCTCCTAAATATGAGACACCAAAATATTGAGCGTCTCCATTTTGACCCATACCAGCAGTCATGCCCACGTAATTAAATGCATTATTTATAATAGAAATATTCTTTGCCTTTTTTGCGCTTATTCCATTATTATTAACATATGAGATTGTGGAATTTGAAATAGTAATATTTTGTGTTTTATTTTGATCTAAACCTGCATTAGTCATTTCAATCCCGTTTTGGCCTGATAGTGTGATTAAACAATTATCAATATAAATATTTTGAGCAAGCGTTAAAAAAAATGTGATTTGATTAGAGCCTGAAAAGGAAAGATTATTAAACCTAATATAGCTAAAAGAGTTTACAGTAACCAATGTATCAATTGTGCTGATCTGAATTCCTGAAGGCGTTCCTACACTATACACTCCTAATTTTCTTGTTGAAGTATTAAAATACCAGTCTCCTGGCTGCGAGCAAGCGTTTGCATGATTCTGAAAGAAAAAGCCCCAGTTTGACTGGATGTCATAAGCATAATCGCTATTTGAAAAATTAACAGTTGAACCCGAATTTGATGTAATGTTGTCAACATCAATTATCCAATGGTTTCTTCTTGTTACTATCTGCCCTCCTGAAAAATTGGGTGAACCTGATAACCCGCTACTTGTTAATGAATTATTGCCGGAGCGAGATTCTATTTTGAGATACCCCTGATTGGAATCAGTAAATTTTGGCCATCTACCGATTGGTTGGAAATTACCATTAATAGTAACCATGTTAAGCATAGAGTTAGATGACTTCACAGCATTTGTACTTTCCCAAATATTACCTCCAATATTTGTCCATGAAGTTACCGGAGTAAAGCCGGAAATCACAGGGTTTGATCCAGTGCCATAGGAGGCCAATACTATCGGTGATCCCGGGTTGCCGGATTGGCCGATCACGAGCTTGCCATAAAATATATCTCCGCATTTGAATAAAACAGAATCTCCGGGCCTCAGGCTGGAAAAGAATGAATTCAGTTTGTCTAAAGATTTCCATGGCGTAGCAGGATTTTGTGCCTGGGTACTGGTATTCGAATCATTTCCATCCGAAGAAGACAGATAATAATTTGCCGCTTGGATCGCATTTGCGAACAGCAGGCAGGTGCCGAATGACAGAAAGGTTAGCAGTTTTTTCATAGTAGATTAGCTGTGCAATTGAATTTTGGAAATAGGGTTTCAAGATATCTTATCGGAACTGATCCGGTTGTTGAAATAAGGTAAAACTTATTCACCCAATAGGATGATTTTTCCACATTGTTAGTAAACTTACGATGCAGATAATCGGACGGGATCGCCCTGGCCTTAAAAAGTTCTTTTTTATAAAATTGGTATATATAAATGCTCAAACTGGAGATGAATTTCCCTGAACTGATAAAACTATATGTGATATAATTCAGAATGAGCTTTCTGAATTTTTGAATCATTAAGAAGAAAGATGAAATATTGGGGAAACTAAATACCAGGATGCCTGTATTGGCTTTTTGATGCAATGGCTCACTCAGCTTGTGTGCATCCGTGGCATATAATAGGTACGTTTTTTTTTCAAAAAAAGCGTTCACAGGTCGCAGATTGGTTTATTTACAGAATATTGGTTCTTTGATCTTGCCCGAACTTCAGTTCCTTTTTCGGAATAATATTTTTACCAAAAACAATGCCAATGAACAATGAGATCTTTTTCAATCTCCATAATTTTCCGGTGCCTGATCATTGCTCTAAAAAAGTCATTATTTCCACGGATTACAAACGTATTTTCTTAAGGGATTTTCCGGAAAATTTCCGGGAACATATTCTGAAATGATAAAGTGTAAGTTGTATTTGAGAGGAAATAGAGTTATATCTGGATAATGCCGGTTAAAGTATCGTAGAATTACGTATATCTCAAAAAAATATGTTCATTACTTCTTAATAAATGATTTTTTTACAGAAAGCTTTTTATGATCAGCCCAAAATTTTTTCAGGTTATGAAACAATAAAGGTTTCTTTGAAAAGAAGAGGAATAATTTTAAAAATAAAATCTCCCGCTATATTCTTTTCTCAGTAAAATTACTATCTTGTGCAAAATTTCAGTAAATCTTATTGGGTAATTTTCTTCTGAAATTTCAATAATCCTTCTTCCTTGATAAAACCCGTAGTTCCTGCAAAATCCTCCTATGGACACCATTTAAGAAATGGTTTCTGTAAATTGATTTCTGATTCTGGTTTAAAATTTATTAGAATGAACATTCAAAAGCTGAAGAGTTTATTTTTATTTCTGCCCGTTGCTTTTGTTCTTATTGGTTGCGTAAGTACAAAAAAAGCGATCTATTTTAATGGGCTGGGAGACGGAACGATTACTTCAAGCACTCCGATTCCTGAAACGGTTATTGGGAAAAACGATCTTCTAAGTATTACGGTCAGCAGCCTGAACCCGGAAGCTTCAGCGATCTTCAATACCCCCAACACCTATATGACCAACATTAATGGTTCTAATGCGAATAGCCTGATGGGTTACCTGGTCAGCAATGAAGGAACAATACAATTCCCGATTCTCGGAACCATCAGGGCTTTGGGATTGACAAAGGAGCAATTAAAAGAAACGATCACAAAAAAATTAGTGGATCAGAAATTACTGACCGACCCGATCGTCATTGTCCGCTTTCTCAATTTCAGGGTTACGGTATTGGGAGAAGTGAATCACCCTTCGATGCTGTCTGTTCCCAACGAAAAAATTTCATTGCTGGAAGCAATAGGGCTTGCCGGTGATCTGACGATTTATGCCAAACGGGACAATGTATTGGTGATACGGGAGGATGATAACGGGAACAAAGAGATCAAGAGGATAGACCTCAGTTCAACAGAATTATTATCCTCACCTTACTATTATTTAAAATCAAATGATATCGTATATGTAGAACCTAATAAATCAAGGGTGGCAAGCGCCGGCAGGGGACAGTTATGGGTACCGGCTGTTCTTAGCGGTTTGTCTCTCGTGGCAATCGTTGTGGACCGTATGGTAAGATAAACTGTAACAAATTATGCAGGTAAATCAAAATATGGGAGAAAACAATTTAATGCGCCAGGTATGGTTCAAATTTGCACCGTACTGGCCTTTGTTTCTTTTATTTTTAGTGATGGCAGGTACCGGCGCCTGGTTCTATCTAAAATTTCAGACGCCTGTGTATTTATCGGAAGCGACGCTCCTGATCAAAGATGAAAAAAAAGGAGAGGACGATTCAAAAATCGCGGAATCGCTGAACCTTCTTTCTTCTAAGAAGATTGTTGAAAATGAAATGGAAGTGTTGAAGTCAAAAGAGTTGATGCTAAAGGTGGTGAATAAGCTTCACCTTTATGCCCGTGTTTTTGCAGAAGGTCGGTACAGGGATATTTCAGCTTATTCAAATTCACCGGTAAGCATTGAGGCTCTGAAACCGGATTCATTGGTACCGGCAGGAAAAGTACGCTTCACCTTTGATAACGCTGACAGGAAAATTGTTTTTGGCGGCAACCGCTATGCTCTGAATGAATGGGTGAGCACTCCTTATGGTACGCTGCGGTTTACCACTCAAAGCAGTACCGGTGCAGCAATGAAAAATCCATTGTATTTTTCTCTTTCCCGTACCGGAACTATTGCTTCCAATTTGGTATTGAGCCTTAAACTTACTCCTGCCAGTAAGGAATCTTCAGTGATCAATTTGAGCATGACAGATGAAGACCCTAATCGTTCCGAAAATATTTTGAATGAGCTGATGGCTGAATATAGCCAGATATCCATCAATGAAAAAAATAAGTTGGCTGCAAGTACTATTGCATGGCTGGATGAACGCCTTGGCATAGTGGGACATGAATTGGATTCCATTGAAAAGAGAATGCAGCAATACAGGTCCAGCACCAATTCGATTAATATCAGTTCACAGGGTAGTCTTTACCTGGAAAATGTTAGCACCAATGATCGTCAATTGAATGAAGTGAACACCCAGATCAGTGTATTGGACCAGGTGGAAAAATATGTGAAGGATAAAGAGAATTCAGGAAATGTTACGCCGTCCATTAGCGGGATCAATGATCCCATGCTGGGGCAAATGCTGGGTAAACTTTATGATAACCAGATGCAGTATGAAAAATTGAGAAGAACAACACCTGAAAATAATCCTATAGCGCTTTCTTTAAAGGACCAGATAGATAAGGCTAAATCAGGCATTCTTGATAATATTAACAGCCAGCGGCAAGGCCTTGAAACCAGCAAAACGAATCTTACTACGGTAAACAACAAATATTCTTCAGCCTTACAATCCATACCACAGAAAGAAAGAGACCTGGTGGAGATCAGCAGGCAGGAAGCAATCAAAAACCAGACTTATAATAATCTCTTGCAAAAGAAAGACGAAACCCAGTTATCCCTGATCTCTTCTATCGGCAATAGCAAGATTATTGATAAGGCTCATTCATCTTCAGGCCCTGTCAGCCCTAAAACAGCAATTATTTATGCTGCTGCGATCATCTTGGCATTGGGTTTTGCTGCCGGGTTGGTGTGGCTTTATGAGAATTTCAAAAATACAATCCTTTATCGCCAGGAGATCGAAAATTATACTTCTATTCCCGTCATTGGTGAAGTGATGTACCAGAAATCCAAAGATCCATTGGTGATCGGAAGCGGCAAGAGAACATTTATAGCCGAACAGTTCCGAAACCTGAGAACGGCGCTCCCTTTTATCGGGCTGAGCGGTGAAAGAAAAAGGATACAGGTTACGTCTTCCATATCCGGTGAAGGAAAGAGTTTTATAGCGGCGAATCTTGCCATAGGATTGGCAATGACAGGTAAAAGAGTTGTTGCAGTGGAATTTGATCTGAGTAATCCTACACTGGCAGATAAGCTGCAAGCAACCGGCACCGTAAAAGGCCTTACGGATTATCTAACCGGCCAGGCAGAACCCAAAGAGATCATTCAGGAAGCAACAGTACAGGAAAATCTCTACGTAGTTTCCTCAGGCTGGCTGCCGGAAAATCCCTCTGAATTGATCCTCAGCGAAAAAGTACCTGAATTAATGAAATATCTTTCCGATAATTTCGATTATATAATCATTGATACGGCGCCTGT
Source organism: Sphingobacteriales bacterium UTBCD1 (assembly GCA_002066995.1). Classification (GTDB taxonomy): domain Bacteria; phylum Bacteroidota; class Bacteroidia; order Chitinophagales; family Chitinophagaceae; genus UTBCD1. Next base: position 43,616 of record MWTC01000039.1, on the reverse strand, counting down.
TGGCCTGATGTCTGATGCGTATGTTCTTTCGGTTTATTGTGACGCCACATTGTATGTGGTAAGACATAAATTTACAAGAAAGGCATCAGTTCAGAGATTGGATTCAAACAATAAGATCAATGAATTGAAGAATATGGCAATTGTTTTCAATGGAGTGCAGTCGAGAGGGTTTGGAAAGAATGGATATGGATACGGGTATGGATATGGATACGGTTATGTGTACAACCAGGGAAAGAAGAAGAGAAAACTGCTGGGTAAGACAGGAATGCTCTGAATGCCCGGAGGATTAATGCTGTAGCAGATGACCGTTGTTTGAAGATGGGAATGAATGGTGGATTATTTTTATTTTTAAAAAAGCCTTTGATCGGTACCTTTATGTAACTGATATCGGCGTAGCCATTTCTGTGTAAAGACCAAGTTGACCCGGGTGTTGTTTCCGGGTGAAGAAAGACCTGTGAGAGATCCATTTAAGACCATTGGAAATTTTAAACGTTAAACCTGGTTTTTATGAGCGAGAATAAAAAATGGTATGCTGTGTACACAAGGCCGCGATGGGAGAAAAAAGTAGCAGAGAACCTGATCCGGAAAAAGCTGGAATGTTACTGCCCGATAAATAAAGTGGTACGCCAGTGGAGTGACCGTAAAAAAATTGTACATGAGCCGCTGTTCACTTCTTATGTTTTTGTAAGAGTTGCAGAAAGGGAACTGAGTTCCCTGAAACAGGCACATGGTGTGATTAATCTCGTTTACTGGCTGGGCAGGCCGGCAGTTATCCGTGATGAGGAGATCGAGGTTATAAAAAGATTCTTGAATGAGCATGTGAACATTCAGCTTCAAAAGACACCGATCAGTGTCAATGACCGGGTGCGTATCCTGGGTGGGCCGCTGATGGAAATGGAAGGCCAGGTATTATCCTTAAAGAATAAAACAGTGAAGGTGGCACTTCCTTCATTAGGATACCTGATGTATGCAGAGGTGGAATCTTCAAATGTAGAGGTCTTACGGCATTCAGGAGCAACCGAAATAGAAATGCATTACCCGTTACATGCAGCTAAATAATATCTGGTAATCATTTAATTACTTTTCATATTCTGGTATTGTGAAGTTATTGTTTGATTACAATAATATTTATCTTGATTCTGCTTCTGCTTATGATATATCTGAAGTTAATGAAAGAGAATATGTAAAGGAGTTACTTTATCAAGTAAAAAAAAACTTGGGGAGTTATTTTGAAAGTTTTCAGTTTTATATTTTATTTTCTCATGACCCACTGATTGTCCCCGAAACAGCTTGCATAGAAGCAAAGAATAAAATTCTTTTTTGGTTTAGTGACGAATCCGGCACTTTCCCTAAGCATCTTGTCAATAATTATTGCTTAATTTTTAAGTCATATATCCATAAAGAATATTCTAATGTGTATTGCAATCCATTAGGATATGTTAATGAGTTTGTAAGCCAGGCGAATAAAAATAGTAAAACGAAAGATATTGAAATTTTTTTTTCAGGTAATTTGAATGCGAACAGATATGGACTGTACAAATTTTTATTTTTTAGAAAGTATAACTTTTTAAAATTAATAAAAATAATACCTGATCAAGTACTTATTAAGTTATTTCAGAAATTAAAAATTAATAAACTTGGAAGAGGACGCTTTGTTTTTTTGTTTAGTAATAAATTCAAATCAGGATTGAGATATGAAAAATATTTCGAATATTTGTTAAGATCAAAAATTATATTATGCCCCAAAGGATTTCATAGTAATGAGACCTTTCGTCATATAGAAGCTTTGCATGCGGGTGGGATAATAATTTCAGAAGAGATGCCAATGGTGTCTATTTACAAGAATAATCCGTTCTTAACATATAAAAGCTACCCGGAATTAAAGAAGATTTTCAGAATGATTAGCAAAAAAAATTTTGATATTGAAAAATTAAGGAAGCTGCATAAATTTTTTTATTACAACCGCTTTACTGTTGATGCAATAGCAAAAAGAATTTCTACAATCTGTTTCAACAACTATATAAAAGCAGAATAAAAGATTCAAAATAATGTTTTTGATTTTCATAATTTGACTTGATGGAGCCGCTGTTATGAATATAATTAAGCAGTGTTAATTTTTTATGATTAGTAAAACATTTGAAGAACGATTTGATTTAGTAATTGATACGATAAGTATTAAAAAGAACTATTGGAACGATTTGTGGCGATATAGGGAGTTGTTTTTTTTCCTTGCCTGGCGGGATATACTGGTAAGATATAAGCAAACAGTGATCGGCCTGGCCTGGAGTGTAATTCGACCATTCCTGACCATGATTGTTTTTACAGTGATCTTTGGTAATCTTGCTAAACTTCCCTCAGGGGATGTTCCATACCCCATCCTTGTGTTTTCAGCTATGCTTCCCTGGCAGTTCTTTTCCACTTCATTCTCAGATGCCAGCAATTCTCTTATCGGGAATTCTAATATGTTAACCAAAGTCTATTTCCCGAGGATGATCATACCTGCCAGTTCGGTAATCGTGAATATGGTAGATTTTTTTATTTCCTTCGTTATTCTTATTGGAATGATGTTTTGGTATCGTTTTATTCCGCCCATTTCTATTCTGGTTCTTCCGGTATTTTTTTTACAAGTATTTTTAATTTCCCTGGGTGCTGGTTTCTATGTTGCCGCAGTAAATGTAAAATATAGAGATTTCAAGTATATTGTTCCATTTATAGTAAATTTTGGGATGATCATATCACCCGTAGGGTTCAGCAGCAGTGTAGTGAATGAAAAATGGCGGCTGTTGTATTCCATGAACCCTATGGTTGGGGTTATTGATGGCTTTAGGTGGGCCATAACCGGCGACCAAAGCCAGATATTTTTACCCGGGCTTTTTTTATCCTTTGGAATCATGATAGTTCTGATCTTGATCGGAATTTGGTATTTCAGAAAAATGGAAAGAACTTTTGCTGACCTGATCTGAGATTGCTTCCTATTTGTAAATATTAAATTAGTATTAAGAATGAGCATAGTGATCAGGGTCGAACATCTTGGTAAAAAGTATCTGATAAGACATCAGCAGAAAGAAAGTTACACGGCACTTAGGGATGTGATTGCTGAAAAAACAAAAAAGATTTTTTCAGTTAATGGCAAATCAGATAAAAACACGATTGCGTCCAAAGAAAAAAGAGAAGAATTTTGGGCATTGAAAGATATAAATTTTGATGTAAATCAGGGTGACCGGATCGGAGTTATAGGTAGAAATGGTGCCGGGAAATCCACACTTTTAAAGGTACTGAGCAGAATCACTGAACCTACAGAAGGAAGAATAAGCATCAGGGGTCGTATTGCCAGTTTACTTGAAGTTGGAACGGGATTTCATCCTGAACTCACAGGGCGGGAAAATATTTTCCTAAATGGAGCCATTCTCGGGATGCACCGCTGGGAAATAAAAAAGAAGTTTGATGAAATCGTGGATTTCTCGGGTGTCGAAAAGTTTTTAGATACACCCGTAAAGCGTTATTCCAGTGGAATGTACGTTCGATTGGCATTTGCTGTTGCTGCACACCTTGAAACTGAAATATTGGTGGTTGATGAAGTACTTGCAGTTGGTGATTCTGAATTTCAGAGTAAATGTCTCGGTAAGATGCAGGATATCAGCAGAGATCAGGGAAGAACGATTCTTTTTGTAAGCCACAATATGGCTGCAATTTCAAAACTTTGCAATAAAGGAATTCTTCTTAACAAGGGTACTATTACTGAAAATTCAAGTGTAGATGAAGTGATAGATCAGTATATCTCTACTAATTATCAGAGCGAGTTTTATTCGATTGGGAATAAAGATGCCAATAAAGATGTTTATTTTGAAAAGATATTTTTGAGCAGAGATAAAAAAAACACAAGCAACTCTTTCTCTCTTTCTGATGATATTCTTTGTCTTTTTGAAATAAATGGCAACAAGACTGTAAAAGACAGTACTCTGACTTTTATTGTTAGAGACAAGAATCTAAACCCGATTTTTTCGGAACATTATATTTTTTCTGGGTGTAAAAATTTACTTATGGCAACAATACCTAATGGCATGCTGCTTCCAGGTAGGTATTACTTGCAATCAATGCTGCACGTACCCAATGTAAGATTTTTAGATAACAATGAAGAATATATAAGCTTTGCAATTGAAGAAACAGGTAGTAAAAACTCAATTTATACTGTTGATTTGGGGTTTGTAAATATTCCAGTAAAATGGGAAAAAGTATAAAAACGACAGTACAAAGATTTTTTTTCAGTTTTTTTTCAAAATTAATTCCAGAATTAAAACTGCTTAATGATGATAATATCTATTGGCCTTATCATAGATCATTAGTTATTAGGTCAAAGATTGGTAAACAAATAAAGTTTTATCCTCCTTATAAGATTAGTGACACTGAAATTGCTGAAGGAACATATATAGCCAGTAACTCGGTTATATCTCTTAGTCAGATTGGCAAATATTGCTCAATAGGCCCCAATTTTTTATGTGGCTGGGGTATTCATCCGGTAAACGGCCTTTCTACAGCTCCTATGTTTTATTCTACGTTAAAACAAAATGGAAAAACATTATCAAAACATGACAAAATTGAAGAGAGAAAAAAAATAACTATTGGAAATGATGTTTTTATCGGGGCTAATGTAACTGTTTTAGACGGTATAACCATCGGGGATGGTGCAATAATTGGCGCCGGTGCTGTAGTTTCAAAAGATATTCCACCATATGCTGTTGCAGTGGGTTGCCCGATAAAAATTATACGATTTAGGTTTTCAGATGAAAATATCCGTAGCCTTTTAAGGATAAAATGGTGGGAATTCGGAGAACAGAAACTACAAGATGTTGAAAAATATTTTTTTGAAATTGAAACATTTATTAGGAAGTATGACGAACAAAAAAATAGGGAATAATAAACACATGATTAAATATTGAATAATGAATCAATTTGCGATGCCTAAAAAAATTAAATTGCAAAATGAGCTTTATGTTAATAATAAGATCTCATTTGCCTTGAATATTTTCTGGCTGGGATTTATTATATATACCTCTATTTACACATTTTTCTTAGCACCGTCTATCAATATTGTGTTTTGGAATAAAATTCAAATGGGGGCTCTGGCTCTTATGATAATTTCTACTTTTAGCCTGATCAGGTTTAGGGTGGAAAACAGTTATTTGGGATTTGTCTTTTTTTTATATATGGTGTGGAATTTATTGACAATTGCGAGGGGGTTCCAAATGAATTACCAGTTCATTTACTTATCCCTGGTTGATGGTTGGTTTGGTATTCTCATATACCTGCTTCCGGTTATTCTATTATTTCCGCAAAATATTTTTTATTTGCGAAAAGTATTTAGTGTTATTGTCATAATGAGCATTATTTTTCTGGCTTTATGCATTTATTTTCGTCATGATTTGATGGAAATATCTGATGAGGAGGTTACTAATAAGTATCTTATGGAATACTTTTCCAGAAACCTTAGTGTGCCTACAGGCTTTTTATTGATTTCGTATATCTATCATTCTAAAAAAAGAATGATTCTTGCTTTTACTGTAGTTGCTATTACTCTGGTTTTAGCAATTTTACGTGCCAGGCGGGCAATTATTATCATGGAAATATCATATTTACTTGGCTTTTATTTTGTCTATCTGTATATAAGTAAGGCCAGGGTTAGGTCTTTAATTATATCCTTTTTCTTAGTTGCACTTCTTGTATTTACAGGAACACAGCTTTACGATAAATACAAGTATAGCTTTTTCGCAAATATTACTGAACGGGCCGATGAAGATACCAGGACTGGTGTGGAAGTATGCCTATATAATGATTTGACTACAAAGGACTGGATAATAGGAAAGGGCATGTCAGGAAGGTATTATTGCCCGGGTATTGACAAAGGCGTCCTAACTGATTATAGGGGGATGATTGAAACAGATTATTTAAATATTATTTTGAAAGGAGGCCTTGTAAGTCTTGGATTGCTATTATTGATTACTATACCCGCAGTGATTAAAGGTATTTTTTATTCTAAAAATTTGCTTTCTAAAGCTGCGGGCATTTGGATACTTATGTGGCTGACAAATTTGTATCCTACTGTAGTTGACACATTTTCCATGCACTATGCTTTGATGTGGATATGTGTGGGAATTTGTTATTCTCGTGAAATCAGAAACATGACAGAGGGTAAAGTTATGACAATGCTTTCAACAAACAATAAGTATATCAAATTGTCAACGGAAAATTAATTACCTATTTTATTTGAAACATTGACTTATGAATTACCCTAAAATCAGTATTGTCACCCCCTCTTATAACCAGGCAGAATATTTGGAACAAACCATTAAATCAGTAATTGATCAGGGGTATCCTAATTTAGAATATATTGTTATTGATGGAGGTTCGACTGATGGGAGCGTTGAAATTATCAAGAAGTATTCTGATAAGATCACTTATTGGGTCAGTGAAAAGGATAAGGGACAGTATGATGCTATCAATAAGGGCTTTACCATGGCAACAGGCGAGATCATGGGATGGATAAACAGTTCAGACCTTTATTATCCATGGACTTTAAGATTCGTTGCTGAGATATTTGAAAGTCTTAATGAAATACAATGGGTCTCGGGCATGCCAACAAACCTAAGTATAGGTAATGCTCCCCAAAGGATTGTTCCAGCAAAGGAGAGGAATATATATGATGTTATTTCGGGTGATTACAGATGGATTCAACAGGAGTCAATTTTCTGGAGACGTGCTTTATGGGAGCAGGCAGGCGGACAACTTGATATTACGGTAAAATACGCTGAAGATTTTAATCTTTGGCTCAGATTTTTTAAATATACCCAGTTATATTATGTAAATACAATTTTAGGAGGATTTAGATATCATGATATCAGGAGAGGAGGGGGAAATACTAACGATCATTATCTTGCTGAAGCACGGGAGTTACATAAAAAGTTCAAATCTGATTTACCTAAATTATTAAAATTCAGAGCATCTCTATTACGATTGTTTTTTCTTAATAAGAGTTTTCAAAAAAAGCTTATAAGGAAAATGAACTTTTTCCCATGGTACCGGCATCATCATATTGCTTATGATTTCCAAACAGAAAAGTGGAAAGTCCTTAAATAATAAATTCTTGTGCAAGTAGAGAAATCAGTAGTCTATCTCGGCTATTCTTCTTTCCCTTATGGCCTGGCCGAAGTCCAGAAGATAATTTTGATTTCGAAGTGCCTCCTTTTGGAAAATAATAAAGTAAAGGTGATTTGCCGTAATGGTTTTCACAATAAATCCAAAAGCCCCGGACTTACTACTACAGGCATTTTTGAAAACATAGAATACGTTTATGCCTCGGGTAGTTGCTACAGAAATGATAGTTTTTTCTGGAGAAGAATAAATGAGATTAAAGGCAGGATCAACGAGTTTCTTTTGTTAAAAAGAATGAAGAAAAAGGATGGGTATTTTTATGCCATTTTATCAACCAGGCAGTTTGGCTCTGTGCTGTATTATGTCTTATTATCCAGGCTTTTTCGATTCAAGACAGTGCTGAATTACGTGGAGTATTATACAGCATTTAAGAAGGGGAAATTTCAATTTTCACAAAAGATAAATGACAGGCTTTTTGATCGCTATGCTCCTCGCATGGTTAATGGAGTTTTACCCATCAGCGAATTCCTGATACAACACATAGAAAAAGTTGCACCAGGAAGAAAGTATTTAAAATTGCCCGGATTGACTGATTTTGATAAATATGAAAATGTCAGGTTGATTGAATCAGAACCCTATTTTCTTTTCTGTGGATCGGCAAGTTACAAAGAGATTATTTTCTTTGTGATTGATTCCTTTTTTTTATTAAAAAACAATACTGCCTGTAGTTTATATCTTGTTGTCAGCGGAAGGGAAAGTGAAATACTGGAAGTAAAGAATTTTGTGAGCAAACAAAATAACCCTGAAGCCGTGAAATTCTTTTCCGGTGTGGCCGAAAACACATTGTATTCACTCTATAAAAATGCAAAGGCTCTTTTGATTCCATTAAGGCCGACTTTTCAGGATGCAGCAAGATTTCCTCATAAAACCGGAGAATATCTTGCTTCGGGAAACCCGGTAATATCAACAAATTACGGGGAGATGAAATATTATTTTGAAGACGGGGTGGATATGCTATTGGCAGATAACTATGATGAAAAGCAGTATGCAGAAAAAATGCAGTTTATTATTGACGCTCCGGGTGAAGCTGCTGCAATAGGTTTAAGGGGTAAATGCAAAGCTTACGAATTATTTGACTGTAAAAAGAGGGCGCCTGTACTGAATGAGTTTTTCACTTCTTTGTCTTAAAATTTTATCACAAAACAAGAAATACATTTATTTTATTTTTTAATCCTTACAAAAATTTATTATGACTACAAAAAAAATAGCAATTGTATGTGGCGCCGGTGGTTTCATTGGCGGCCACCTGGTAAAAAGATTGAAAGATGAAGGTTATTGGGTGAGGGGTATTGACCTCAAGCACAATGAATACGGAAATAACCATGCTGATGATTTCCGTATAGGAGATCTGAGAGATCCTGTCGTTTGTGAAAATTTATTTGACAGGCAAATTGATGAAGTGTATCAACTGGCTGCAGATATGGGTGGCGCCGGTTATATTTTCACGGGTGAACACGACGCACAGGTGATGCATAACTCGGCTTCAATTAACTTAAACATGGCAGAGTCGGGAAGAAAGCATGATGTTAAAAAGATATTTTACTCATCATCTGCCTGTATGTATCCTGCTTACAACCAGGAAGACCCTGATAATCCCAAATGTTCGGAGGACTCAGCTTATCCGGCTGCACCCGACAGTGAATATGGATGGGAAAAATTGTTCAGTGAACGCCTCTATCTTTCTTACCATAGAAACTATGGAATGAATGTGAGAATCGCCAGGTTCCATAACATTTTCGGGCCTCTCGGTACCTGGGATGGCGGAAAAGAAAAAGCCCCGGCAGCAATTTGCAGAAAAGTTGCAGTAGCAGATGATGGAGGTGAAATAGAGGTTTGGGGAGATGGAAAACAAACCCGTTCTTTTTTATTCATTGATGAATGTGTGGACGGCGTAAGAAGATTGATGGATAGTGATTTTACCGGCCCAGTAAATATCGGTTCAGAAGAGATGATATCCATTAACGACCTGGTGAAAATGGTAGCCGGAGTGGCAGGAAAGAAAATAAGCATTAAAAATATTCCCGGGCCTACAGGAGTGAGAGGCCGGAATTCTGATAACAAATTGATCAAAGAAAAACTTGGATGGGGGCCTTCACAGCCTTTGGTAGAGGGCATTACCAAAACGTATAAGTGGATTAGTTCACAGGTGGAACATCATTATAAAAAGATTGATTTGTAGCTTGAGAAACCGATAGGCTGATCATCCGGTTTAAGAATTTAAAGACAGGCCATCAACGGGTTCAACTTTATTGGGGTTAAGACAGGTCATTTTTTAGGGTATTGAATTATGAAGTTATTATTTACAATTGATACGGAAGCGGACAACCAGTGGGTCCACGGATGCGAACTTTCAGTAAAAAATATACAGGCAGTACCCCGGCTTCAAAACTTGTGTAATAAATATAAGATCAAACCAACGTACCTGGTGACTTATGAGATTTGTACTGATGATTTTTCAAAAGAGATTTTCAAAGAATATATAAACTCCGGGCGGGCAGAAATTGGCGCTCATTTACATTCCTGGACAACACCGCCATACCTGGATATAGAGGGTTATAGATTCAACGATGTCCATCACTCTTTTTTGAGTGAAATGCCGGCAGATATCATGCGGGAAAAGATCAAAAATCTCACCTCCCGGATTGAAGACTCATTTGAAATAAAGCCTTTATCATTTCGGTCCGGCAGGTATGGATTTGACGGGGAGATTGCTCATGCACTCGTTGATCATTCTTACCTGGTTGATTCATCTGTTACTCCTTTTACAAGTTGGTCCAGGCATACCGGTCTTCCGGGTGGAAAGGGTGGACCGGATTTTATTGACAAGACACCCGAACCCCGTTATTATCATTTTGAAAATGGTTCATTAATGGAGATACCCGCTACCATTTTGCCCACCCGGTATCCATTGAATTCTAAGCCTGGATTTGCGAAATATTATTATAGAAATGTGAACCGTAATATTCTTTTAAAGGCCGTGCGGAAATTTTGGCTCAAAAGACAACCGGTATGGTTAAGGCCATTTGAGTGGACTAATATTGAGGTATTTGAGGAAATTGTAAATGAAGCGGAAAAATTAAAACTCCCCTATATTGTCATGTGGCTACACTCCAGCGAACTAATGCCCGGCACCTCGATTTATTGGCGTGATGAAAATGCAATAAACAGGTTATTCAGGCTATTGGAGCAGTTTTTTACTTTAGTTAATAGTAAAAATATTGAATCTGTAACAATGAAGGAAGCCGCATTAAATTGTACTGAATGAAGTTTTGTTTCTGGGGAAATATTGCCGGTGCCTTACGGGGAAGGAATCCCGGCGGTGCTGAGCTTCAAATAGCACTTCTGGCAAAAGCCCTGGCATTAAAGGGACATGAAGTGGTTGTTGTAGATCCGTATTCAAAAGAAAGTTTTATTACTGAAGAAGGGGTGAGATTGATTCATTTACCAAAATGGAATAAAGGCATCAGGGGATTCAGGCTATTTATATACAGAATTCCGGGCTTGAGGAAAATATTTAGAAGAGAAAAGGCGGATTATTATTATGTCAGGATGAGATCATATATGAATCTTCTTCCTTACCTGGCAGCCAGAAAAAATAAAAGCAAGTTTATAATGGGGGTGGCGAGTGATCTTGATGTTTTAAGTTTTGGTAAAAAATTCAAATACAACTATAAAAAAAATTTTAATTTAACTGACCTTTTAATCACTCATATCCCCAATGATTTTATTCATCGTTATCTTTTAAAGAGATCTGATTTTGTGATGTTGCAGCATTCCGGCCAGGCTATTAAATCGAAACACAATAAAAGCCGCCAGTTTATTTATCCGAATATTATGGAACCTCATAAAGGTTCTTTGGGCACTGAAACTTCAGGGGATTATTACATGTATGTAGGTGCTCTCAGCATGTTGAAAGGTGCAGACAATCTTCTAAAGTTAATTGATACGGTTAAAGAATCCGTTTCTTTTCTGATTGTTGGTTTTCCAAGAAGCGGAAAGCCTGAAAAATTTTATGAGAAACTAAGGGGAAGAAAAAATGTGATATTAGCCGGGCGAAAACCACATTCGGAAACACTTGAACTGATCTCCAAAGCAAAAGCAATAATAAATACTTCTTATTATGAAGGCTTCTCTAATGTTTTTTTAGAAGCCTGGTCAGTAGGTATCCCCGTGATTTCTCTTAATGTAAACCCGGGAGAGATTTTTGAAAAATTCGGACTTGGAATTTGTTGCTATGGTGATTTGAACAGAATGAAGCAGGCAATTGAATCAGATGAATTGGCAACAATTGACAAAAATAATTTAAAATCTTATATATCTACATTTCACAATTTTGATACTGCAGCAGATCGGTTTATTACTATATTGAATAACGCTTCTTAACAAATTTATCATGTGCGGAATTGCCGGACTTACTTTCTTTAAAAGGGATATGAAAATTGACCCGGGCATATTGAAAAATATGACTGATGTGATGGAGCACCGGGGCCCTGATGATGAAGGCTTTTATATCAACCAGAATGTTGGTTTGGGTTTTCGTCGCTTAAGTATCATAGATCTCGCCACAGGGCATCAGCCGCTGGCTAACGAAGACGAAACGATCTGGATCATCTTTAATGGAGAAATATACAATTTCCGTGAACTTCAGGACAATTTATTAAAACAAGGGCATGTATTCCGAACTAAGTCGGATACTGAAACCATAGTACATCTGTATGAGCAATATGGTACAGGTTGTTTGCAATACCTGCGCGGGATGTTTGCTTTTGCAATCTGGGATAGCAAGAAAAACCAACTCTTTTGCGCCAGGGACCGTTTTGGAATTAAGCCTTTTTATTATTACCTGGATCATGAAAAGCTTGTTTTTGGCTCGGAAATAAAAGCTATTCTGAAATGTGATGGCATTGATAAGGCTTTATCACCGGAAGCGATTGATTCGTACTTCGCTTTTGGGTATATTACGTCAGATTTATCCATTTACAAAAAAATTAAAAAGCTACAACCGGCTCATTACCTTTTACTTTCTTTTAAAGGTAAAGTCTCAGTGGGTATAAATAATTATTGGAAAATTCATTTTAATCCGGATTTTTCAAAAAGCGAAATACAATGGGAAGAAGAAATTCAGAATTGCCTTACGGAGACTGTTAAGATGCACATGATTTCAGATGTTCCATTAGGAGCTTTTTTAAGTGGTGGAATAGATTCGGGATCGGTAGTATCAATGATGGCTAATAATTCATCCCGCTCCATCAAAACGTTTACCATTGGATTTAAAGATGAAAAAGACAGTGAATTGAAATATGCACGAGAGCTGGCAACAAAATATGGATGTGAACATCATGAACAAATTGTGGAACCGGATTCAATAGATCTCTTGCCAAAACTGATATATGGGTATGATGAACCATTTGCTGACCCTTCTATCATTCCTACTTATTATGTGTCAAAACTGGCACGGCAATTTGTAACAGTTGCTCTTTCAGGTGATGGCGGCGATGAATTATTTGCAGGATACAATTCATATCGGCGCCACATGAAAATTTATAAATTTCCATTTAATTTTAATTCTCCTTTTTACAGTAAAATAATATGGGGTAACATTTACAAAATGATGCCTTATAATATGAAAGGAAAGAGTTTCGCTTACTATCTTTCAAAAGGTAAGAAGCAATCATTTGCTTTTCTGAATGCCTGGAGTGAAAATGAAAGAAACAAACTTTTGATTCAAAAAAGAAATACGCTGAACGGCGCTCAGGCTTCAGAACATTTTAAAGCCACTATTTTGCAAAACGGAAGCTCGAAGTCAGATCAGATTTCCAATATGCAATATCTGGATTTGAGCACCTATATGGTGGACGATATTTTGACAAAAGTGGATCGGGCCAGTATGATGAATTCCCTGGAAGTAAGGGTGCCGCTCCTGGATCACAAATTTGCTGAACTATCTTTTCGGATTCCCGGAAATCTGAAATTGAACAACCTGGATCAAAAATATATTTTTAAAAAAGCCATGAGATCTAATTTACCCCAAAGCTTTATGAAGCTTCCTAAAAAAGGATTTAGTGCTCCCATATCCCAATGGTTTAAAGGAGGATTGCAAGAATACGTAGGAGATACTCTATTATCTGATACCGCTGCGTATTCCGAATATCTGAATAAAAAATATGTCCGGAAAGTATTGCAGCGCAGTGAAAACTCCAATACGAGTTTCAGTAACCGGATATGGTCTTTGTTGATATTTGAAGAATGGCTAAAGCAAAATAAAAAATAATGAAAATATTGTTTTTTATAAACTGCCTGGCAGCAGGGGGAAAAGAAAGAAGGCTGGTGGAATTGATGAAAGGACTTAAAAAACATCCGGAGATTCAATTTGAACTTATAGTAATGGAAAATGATATTCATTACAAAGAAGTATATGATTTAGGAATTAATATCCATTTTTTAATTAGAAAATCCAAAAAGGATTTTCGCATTTTTAAATTGCTTTATAATTGTTGTAAGGAATATAAACCGGACATCATTCATTGTTGGGATAGCATGACTTCCATATACAGTGTCCCTGTTTGCCGGTTATTGAAAATAAAACTGGTGAATGGGATGGTGGTGGATACACCGGTGAAAACAAATTTTTTCAACCTGGGGCAAATAAGAGCCCGGGTGACATTCCCTTTTTCCAATATAGTCATTGGTAATTCAAAGGCCGGCCTGGCAGGATATAAAGCGCCAGGGAAAAAAAGCCTCTGTATTTATAACGGGTTTAATTTCGAGAGACTAAAAAGAGTGGATCATTCTTTTTCAAAAGAAAGCTTAAATATCGCCTCAGATTATTTGGTCACTATGGTGGGAGCTTTTAGCGACCGAAAAGATTATGCCACTTATATTGCTGCTGCAAAAATGATATGTGACAAAAGAAATGATGTAACTTTTATTGCCATCGGCGATGGAGTCAACTTTTCCTCAGTGCTAGGTAAGATTCCACATCAATATAAGGATAGAATTTTGCTGCTTGGGAAACGTTCCAATGTGGAATCGTTCATAGCCATTAGTGATATTTGTGTTTTAACCACAAATGCACGGGTGCATGGTGAAGGAATCTCAAATTCCATTCTTGAGTATATGGCTTTGGGAAAACCGGTAATTGCAACTACGGGCGGAGGCACTAATGAAATTGTGGAAGATCAAAAGACAGGTTTCTTAATCAGTTCAGAAAACCCGATAGCATTATCTGAAAAAATTGAAATTCTTTTAAATGATAAATGCCTAAGAGAAAAAATGGGCATTGCCGGCCGGGAGCGAATCACCAATATGTTTTCAATCGAAAAAATGGTAGATTCTTACATCAAAGTGTACCAAAGCTTTCAGCAGAGACAAAAAGTATAACCCATTGCCATTTTTTTAAAAATCTGAGCTTGCAATATATTAAGATTCAAAAGGACAATATCCCCTTCTTTTAATATTTCTTGAAAATTTGAAGATGAAAAAAATCCTCGTTACAGGCGTCGCCGGTTTTATAGGATCTCATTTAGGAGAACGATTAATCCGGGAAGGTCATACGGTGATTGGTATTGATAATTTCGATCCGTTTTATCCCAGGAAATACAAGGATGAAAATTTGAAACAGTTGAAGAATACTGACTCTTTTACTTTGGTGGAAGGGGATATCAGGGATAGGGCAGCATTGCAAAACATTTTTAAAAATAGTGACATTGATCTTGTGATTCACTTAGCTGCTAAAGCCGGTGTCAGACCCTCCATGTCTCAGATAGCAGAATACTATGATGTAAATATGAATGGAACTGTAAACCTTTTGGAGTGTATGCGGCTGCATCATGTTTCAAAGTTGGTTTTTGGATCTTCTTCATCTGTGTATGGAAATAACGTCAAAGTGCCTTTTTCCGAGGCCGATCCGGTAGATCATCCTATTTCTCCCTATGCAGCTACTAAAAGAAGTGGTGAATTAGTATGCGATGTGTATCATCATTTATACAATTTTGATATCACCTGTTTGCGATTCTTTACCGTTTTCGGGCCCAGACAGAGGCCAGACCTTGCAATTCATAAGTTTGCAAGACTAATTGACGAGGGAAGCCCAATTCCCTTTTTCGGGGATGGGTCCACAGCACGGGACTATACATATATTGATGATATAGTTGATGGAATATTTTGCGCAATGCAAAACCTGGATGGATGTAAGATATTCAACTTGGGTGAGTCAAGGGTTATCACTTTGGAAAGAATGGTGAGGGCTCTTGAAACGTTATTAGGCAAAAAGGCCTTTTTAAATAAACTCCCGCCCCAGCCGGGGGATGTGGAGATAACTTATGCTGATATTTCCAGGGCAAAAAAAGGATTAGGATATAACCCAACATATGATTTTGAAACCGGGCTAAAAAGATTTATTGAATGGTATCATAATTGTAAAATGATTATTTAACCATGATTTATCTTACTTTTAATATTACTGACCCGGAGTGATCAGCTCTTCAATTGATCTCACTAATTTATAAACAGATCAGTGCTACCTCTTACTTCATGTTTGGATAAACAGCCATGTATTTGGTGAAAAATATTAGAAACATCCCTTGTTTAACCAGAATAGGCACAAAACCGCTTATCTGAGTTATTAAAATATTAATTATGAATCAACAATTTTTCCGGTTGTTGAGGTTCCTTTTTATTTTCCTCGACCTGTTGATGCTAAACATTTCCTTCGTTGTGGATCGGTCTTTTTATGGAAGTAAACTTCCGGATCCGCTGAATTCGAAGTACATTAACTTATGGATCGCATTTAATGCTGCCTGGATGATTGCCTCCTGGTTTAGTAATTTGTACAGCCAGAATAATATCTTAACGTTTGAAATGTTCAGCCGGAAAACCCTGAGGTCCTATATTTATTTCCTGGCACTGATCATGTTGTTTATTGTACTTTTCAAACAGGAAGGTTTATCACGGCTGTTTGTGATGACGGTATTGATCTCCACTGGCTTTGTCATTTTTGTGAACCGGCTGGTTTATATTGTAATTGCTCAATATATACGGAACAGGGAAGAGTTTGCCAGGAAAGTGATCATTGTTGGCTATAATGAAGTGTCCAAGAGATTGGTGCAACAATTAGAAGAGGATACCTTGAATACGAAGATAATCGGCTATTGTGAAGATGAACAGGAAGTACACGAACTTTCCACTTACCCGATAGTGGGCAACCTTCAAAATATAATAGAAGTATCAAAACAGTACCAGGCAAATGAAATATTTTCAACCATTGCACCTGATGAAAATGATAAAATATATGAACTGATGCAACAGGCTGACCGTGCCTGTATCCGATTCAAGCTGGTACCTAATTTCGATACGTTTACACGAATGCCGGTTCATGTAGATTATTTTGGCAGTTTACCTGTTTTATCTCTTAGAAAAGAACCATTAGATGATATTGCAAACAGGGTTCGTAAACGTATTTATGACTTTGTAATCAGCAGCCTGATGATCATCCTTGTCCTTTCATGGATGATTCCTTTGATAGGTTTATTGATCTGGCTGGATTCAAGAGGCCCCATATTTTTTATCCAGGTGCGTACGGGTAAGGATAATCAGCCATTCCGCTGCATCAAATTCAGAAGCATGAAAGTAAACAAGGATTCAGATATGCTTCAGGCAACCAAAGGAGATGTTAGGGTAACTAAGTTTGGAAAATTTTTGCGAAAGTCAAGCCTTGATGAGTTTCCTCAGTTTCTGAATGTCTTTACAGGGAGTATGAGTATAGTAGGGCCAAGGCCTCATATGTTGAAGCATACAGATGATTATTCAGTCGTGATCAATAAATATATGGTTCGGCAGTTTGTGAAACCCGGCATTACCGGGTGGGCACAGATTAACGGATTCCGGGGTGAAACAAGATCTGTATGGGAGATGGAAAGACGGGTAGAATGTGATATCTGGTACCTGGAAAACTGGAGCCTGTGGCTTGATACCCGTATTATTTTTTTAACGACATATAAGTTATTCGTAGGGGATATTAATGCAGTGTAATCAATACGAATGATTTCCCGGCAATTATTTATGAGACTGATTGGATAAATGGGTCAACTAAACTTAATACAGGATACCGGAAAGATTCCTTCCGAAATATCATCAAAGATACTTACAGTGGGCCCGGATTATCATAATCATAAGGGAGGAATCGGAGCTGTTATTGAGTTGTATCATAAATATTTTGAGACTTTTAAATTTATTAACACATACAAGGGAGGGGGATTTTTTTCAAAAGCATTTTATTTCTTAAAGGGTGTTTCCCGGCTCATTGGTGTACTTCTTTCGGATAAAAAAATTAAAGTGATTCATATTCATGGGGCTTCGAATGGAAGTTTCTACCGGAAGTTTATTATTTTTCTAATTGCTAAATATCTTTTTAAAAAAAAGATTGTTTATCATATACATGGGGGAGGATTTCATATTTTTTCTGAAAAAAGTAACGATTTTTCCAAACGATTAATTTCTTTTTTCTTAAGAAAATCAGATATCATCATTTGTGTATCGAATTCATGGGTAGAATATTTCAGAAAGAATTATAAAACTAATATAATCACCGTACTCCCGAATATGGTTGACATTCCTGAAAGGATAGAAAGAGCACCGCGATCAGGAATTATTACTTTTTTGTTTTTGGGGCTTGTCTGTGAATCAAAAGGAATTTTTGATTTGATACATGTAATAGGAAAAAATAAAAATAATTATGCTGGGAGGATGAAGCTTTTCATTGGCGGAAACGGTGAGATTAAAAAGTTAAACAGCCTGATTAAAAATTACCAAATCGAAGATATTGTAAAATACCAGGGATGGGTAAGTAAGAAAAGAAAAGCTGAAGTTCTGAATAGTTCCGATGTATACATTCTGCCCTCTTATGCTGAAGGTTCGCCGATCTCTATTCTGGAAGCAATGTCTTATGGAATGGCCATCATATCAACGAAAGTGGGGGGAATACCCGAACTGGTAAGAGAGAATCAAAACGGCTTCTTGATAGAACCGGGGAATCCAGGTCAGATAGAAAAGGCGCTGGATAGTATTATAAGTAATCAGGGCATTTTAGAAAAATTTGGATCTGTTTCTGAGAGTATAGCTCAGAAACATTTACCTGTTCCGGTATTGGGACAATTGATGAATATTTATCAGTCGTTGTTAACAAAAAATACTACAATACCTGAATAGTGCAGGATGCCATCCGGTTCTATCAGATAGAGTGGAGAGAAATTGTAATCAACACATTTTAGAATGAAAAAGCTTCTATAGAAAAAGACTATTATGAATTATTGGAAGAAATATTTGGTAAAAAGAATTATCCGGCTTACACCTCAGTTTTATTATTATAGGCGAAGAATTAATCGTCAGCTACTTTTAAATGATAATAGTATAAGTAACATTATTAAGCATGTACCTTATTACATAAAAATGGGTTATATGCCTGGTAAAATTGAAAGCTATCCATTTATCAGGAAATCTGAGATTATTGGGAAGGAGGAACAATTTATTTCAAATAAAGTCTGGAAACCCTTTTTAATTAAGAAAACCACAGGAGGAACTTCCGGAAATTATCTCACTTTTTATAAGACGCTGATTGCAGTAATAAGGGAAGAGGCTTTTATCAGTTATGTATTTTCATTAATCGGGTCCAATTTGAGAATTGCTGTTTTGCGGGGTAATAGGCCTGCCTCGGGTAATCATGAGTACAAATTCAAACACCTCCTGTTATCCTCTTATCAATTGAAAAAGGAAACAGTATTGGAGTACTTAACATTGATGAAGAAATACAAAATTAATTGCCTGCATGTTTATCCTTCTGCTATTCACATTTTCTGTAAATATTTGAAAGAAATTCTTAAAGAGCAAAATGTTGAGCTTCCGAAAATTAAAGGAATATTTTCAAGTTCTGAAATACTCACTCCCGGTGTGAAGGATGAGATTATGGAGCTTTTTCCGGATGCCACTTTAATTGATCAATATGGGCAGACCGAACTCGTCGCATTTGCAATATCAGTTAATAAGGAGTATTACCGGTTTTATAACGTATTTAGTTATGTAGAGCTTGTTGATACCGGAATGATGAATGGCGATAACAAAATAAAAGAAATTACCGGTACAAATATAAACAATAAAGGCATGCCTTTGCTTAGATACAGGACCGGGGACTTTGTTGAGGTGGATGAAAATGATAATATAGTGAGCATTATAGGAAGAACAAATGATTTTGTATTGAATAGTAAAAATGAAATGCAGCCATGTAACGTTGTTTGGAGAGGGCATACGCTGAAGAATGTCATTTCTTCACAATTCTACCAGGATACGGCAGGCGAATTGGTTTACAGGGTAAAAGTGAATGACAAATTTGGCGAAGCTGATATCAAATATATCCGCGAGGACTTAAATGAAATATATCAGGGTTTGATGAAAATTCAAGTTCAGGTAGTCCAGGATTTTGAAAAAACAAAGAATGGTAAACATGTGAGGGCAATTCAAAAACTGAACTTGAATTATATGGAAATAGCGTGAAAGATTTAATGAGATTTTGATACAATTATTATGGGAGTGAATTCATTTTGCAGCCGGTTGATTTTTTTCCTGGTAATTGAACAAAACAGATGAATTACTGGAAAAAATACTGGCTGGCGAAAATTATTCATTTTACACCTCAATATTTATATTATAAAAGGAGGATAAAACGCAAGAAGCATATCAGTAATGATAATGATATATATAGGGTTATTGAAAAAGTGCCCTTTTACAGGAAAAAAGGGTATAAAAAAGATAAAATAAATAACTATCCGTGCATTCGAAAATCTGATATAGCGGGAAATGAAGAGGAATTTATTTCGGATAAAATAAGCCGGAAATATTTATTTAAAAAGACAACAGGTGGAACATCAGGAAATACTTTAAACTTTTATAAGACAGTGAATGAAGTGATTAAAGAAGAAGCTTATGTTAATGATGCTTTTTCTTTAATTGGTAAGAATTTGAGAATTGCTGTATTACGGGGTAATAAACCTGCTTCAGGAATATATGAGTTTAAATACGGGCATTTGCTATTATCTTCTTATCAATTATCAAAACAAAATGTTTTGGAATATATTAACCTGATAAATAAGTTTAAAGTTAATTGTTTACATGTTTATCCTTCTTCTTTCCGAATATTTTGTAAATATTTAAAAGAAATTGTCGAAGAAGGTAATTTGGGGATTCCTGGTATTAAAGGCATACTTTCCAGTTCTGAAGTGTTATTGACAATAGTGAAAAAAGAGATTATGGAGTTATTTCCGCAGGCTACATTGATTGATCGTTATGGACAAACAGAACATGCGGCTTTGGCAATATCTATTAATGATGGGTATTATCAGTTTGATGAGTCCTATAGCAAGGTTGAATTTATGGATACTGGTTTGACTAATGATAAATATAGCATTAAAGAAATTGTGGGTACGCAAATTAATAATAAAGCTATGCCCTTAGTACGGTATCGTACCGGGGATTTTGTACAGGTCGATGGAAAGGGGAATATAATTGGAATAATAGGCAGAACAAACGAATTTATTGTGAATAAAAACAGGGAACTTTTGCCCTGCATTATTGCTGCTGGAAGAGGGGTAATGGAAAATATTCTGTCAGCCCAATACTTCCAGGACACAGTGGGCGTATTGATATTTAGAGTAAAAGTCAATGAAAAATTTTCAGAAGTGGACAGGAAAAATATACTGGAAGAATTTAACTCCTTTTTTTTCGGTCAAATGGAAATTAAGGTTCAGGTAGTCGATGATTTTGAAAAGACTTCAGGCGGGAAACATATCAGGGCAATTCAGAAATTAAACCTGGATGATTTTAGATAAAGATAATCTGGGAATATTACGATTTCCTGATAGTGGTAATGGGCATTTATTTTTTGATTCTAATGAAAATATAATTTGGATAAAAAATAGAATTGATTTTTAAATTTTTATTTACTTTATATATGGGATCATTTGGTTAATAATTTTATCAATCCGGTTATATGTTATTCACTTCAATAATATTTTTTCTGTTTTTAACAGCGACGCTATTGGCTTATTATTTAGTACCGGTAAAATTCAGGAACTATTTTCTTATTGCTGTCAGTGCCTTTTTTTATATTTATGCAGGACCAGTTTATTTCCTTCTGCTTGCAGGACTGATTTTATCGAATTATTTAATTGGACTAAAACTGGATCTGTCTGTTGAAGAGAAAGCTCGTAAAGGCTATCTGGTGCTCGGTATATCCATTAACCTGGGGACGCTGATTTTTTTTAAATATTGGAATTTTCTCGGGGCAAATCTGGTAAAGCTTCTTTCGGTATTTCATCTGGGATTTAATTTTCCCTATTCGGATATTCTGTTACCGCTGGGCTTATCGTATTATATATTTCAGTTTATCGGTTACCTGGTTGATATTTATTGGAAACATGAAAAGGCAGAAAGGGATTTCCCACGTTTCAGCTTGTTTATCTTATTCTTTCCAAAGATCCTCGTGGGGCCAATAGAACGGGCTGGAAACCTGTTACCCCAACTTGCTAAAAATATTTATTTTGAAAACGATAATATTGTAGAAGGTGGAAAAAGAATTGCCTGGGGATTGTTTAAAAAGCTGGTTGTAGCTGATCGTATTGCAATGTACCAAACTGCAGTAATGTCTACACTGGATCAGCAAAGCGGTATTACTATTCTTTTTGCTACTTTGTTATATTCCTTCCAGGTGTATGCTGATTTTTCAGGATATACTGATATAGCTATCGGGGTTGCACGTTTGTTTGGATACAACCTGATTGAAAATTTTAAAAGACCCTTTCTGGCGAAAAATATGGGAGATTTTTGGCGTCGCTGGCACATTTCGCTCTCCTCATGGGTGAACGATTATGTTTTTACTCCAATTGCTTTCAAAAAAAGATCATGGGGTATACTGGGCGTTTTTTATTCTTTGACTTTAAGTTTTTTAATTATAGGATTTTGGCATGGTTCCACATGGAATTATTTATTATTTGGTCTCTTGCAGGCTGTAGCGCTAATGTATGAATATGCGACAAGAAAATTTCGAAAAAAACTTGCCAGATCTGTTCCTACTGTAATTTATAATAACCTGAGTATATTGATAATGTTTCTCTATGTCAGTTTTTGCCTGATTATATTCAGAACAGATTCGTTCAGTAGTGCCGGTTCGATAATAAAAGCAATTTATACCCACCCGGGCGGTTTGTTTTATGATACACCCTCTACATTATTTTTTATATTGATAGGCTGTATGATAATGATGCTGTATGATATCCAGAAAGAATCTAAAATTTTCCGGTTTAATTTATTTTCAAATAAAAATTGGATCGTTCAGCAAGTTTCGTATGCTTTGTTATTAATTTATATTATGCTGGCCGGCGTTTTTGATGGAGGGCAGTTTATATATTTAGCTTTCTGATTCAGTAATTATGATATTATGGATACTACCATTAAATCCAAAAAGAAGCCAACTTTTCTTGTAAAGCTGATTATATTTATTTTCCTTTTGATCGTTTTGGATTTTGGCATTGGCAATCTCTTAAAATATTTGTATTTTAAGCAGGATTCAGGTTCACTTTACAGGACAACTTATGCTCTGGACAGCACCCGTGCGGATATCCTGATATTTGGATCTTCCACCGCCAACCACCATTATATCCCGGATTTATTTGAAAAAGCATTTCATTTACCGTGCTATAATACCGGCAGGGATGGCAATACGCTTCTGTATTCCTATGCGATTTTAAAAGGCGTATTTAAAAGATATTCCCCTAAAATTATTATCCTGGATATAAATGAGCAGGAGTTTATAACGAACCAGGATAGCTATGACAGGGTTACTTCGTTATTACCTTATTACGAGAATCATCCTGAAGTAAGGGACATAGTCAAATTAAAAAGCCCTTTTGAAAATATTAAGCTCTTATCAAAAATATACCCCTACAATTCCCTGATATTTACTATTTGTGTTGGGAATGCTGATTTTAACAAGGAAAGAATAACCATAAAAGACCAAAACGGATATGTGCCTTTACAGAATACATGGAAAGGACCGGTAACTACAGATACAGTTTTTAAGAAGTACCCGTTGGATAGTACCAAAATCAATATTTTTGAATCATTTGTTAAAGAGTGCATTCAAAGAAATATTTACTTATATATATGCTTGTCCCCAAAATTCAAAGTGGAAAAATATGTTGATTCATCGATAGAAATTGTCAAACATATTTCAAAAGAGTTTAATGTCCCCTTTTTTAATTACTCAACTGATACATTCTTTTTACATCACGGGGATTTGTTTCATGATGTGAATCATTTAAATGGGAATGGAGCAAACATTTATTCTGAATTGGTAATCAGGAAAATTTTGCAGAAGCAGTGACTTGAATCTCATCTGTTACGTTTTCATACGATAGGCCGGAATTAATGATAAACAAATATTTTATTTAATAATTAAGCAAATCAACAATGAGCGCTGATGTAAAAAAACATTTTTCAAAAGACATCCTGATTTTTGATGATATACAGGCTAAAACTGATTCGATTATTAATAAATTGAAAAGTGATGTCTTGGCCACATTAAAACGAAAAGGAGCTGTGATCGGAATTAGCGGAGGTATTGATTCCTCTGTTTCGCTGGCACTGACAGTCAGGGCTCTTGGGCCTGATAAAGTGGTTGCTCTTATGCTGCCCGAGAAAGATTCAAGTAATGAAAGCAAAGAACTGGCTTTGAAATTATCGAGGCAACTGGGAGTTCAGGCTATTGAAGAAAATCTATCGGAAGCATTGCGGGGTGTCGGATGTTACCGGAGGAGAGATGAAGCAGTTTCAAATATATTTCCCGAATATGATCCCTCTGTTCATACCATGAAGATTGGTGTGAATCCACAGGGAATAAGCCATAATCTCCCGCCTGTGTTTTCTATCAGTATAATAAACAAAGACGGGTCAGTGAAAAGCAAACTATTGCCGCCTAAGGAATACCTTCAGGTAGTAGCTGCTTCAAATTTCAAACAACGTTTTCGCATGTCTATGCTTTATTATCATGCGGAGTGCAGGTATTATGCCGTGATTGGTACACCAAATAAGCATGAACATGAACAAGGCTTTTTTGTAAAACATGGTGATGGCGGTGCCGATGTAATGCCCATAGTAAACTTATACAAAACGCAGGTTTACCAGCTGGCTGATTACCTGGATATCCCAAAAGAAATTATTGAACGTACCCCTACATCAGACACTTATTCGGCAGAACAAACACAGGAAGAATTCTTTTTTCAACTTCCGTTTAAGGAAATGGACCTTATTTGGTATGGATTTGAAAATGATTATAGCCCTGCAGAAGTGGGCAAAGTCATGGGTAAGACAGAAGATGAAATACAATCTATTTATAAAGGCTTTATAAGAAAACAAAAGACTACCGAATATTTACGGATGCTCCCTATTAAAGATTATTAGTATTGTTTAATTCAGATATTGAATTAAATGAGATATGTAAAATGAAATTCCGGTTAACAGGTTCCAAAATATTTTAATTGAATGCAAACTATTCCACAGCGATTACTTGGTGAGGCTCTATTGAACTCTGCCAGGAATCATCCCACTAAAACTGCTATCATAGTAAAAGGAGAATCCTACTCCTATATTCACCTTAAAACAAAAGCAGAAAACCTGGCTCATCATCTGATAAAGTCCGGAGTAAAAAAAGGGGACCGGGTTGCTATTTATCTTGAAAATTCATGGTCAAGTGTTGTTTCTATTTATGGCATCACACTTGCAGGAGCTGTTTTTCTGGTAATCAACCCCCAGACGAAATCAGATAAATTAAAATTTATTCTGAATGATAGTAGTGCAAAAATCCTCATTACTACTGCATTGTTAAAAAAGGAGTTCTTAACGGCTGCAGAAGAAACACCCGGGCTTCTGGAGATCATTATTACCGGTGATCCGGCTATGATGAATTCGGCTTTAAAGCACCGGGTAGTTGATTTTGAAAATGCAACATCCAAAATAATTTCAGGCATAGTAATGCCAAATGTAATCCCCAATGATCTTGCTGCTTTAATATACACTTCAGGAAGTACTGGTTTTCCAAAAGGTGTGATGATGACTCATCAATCTATGGTTTTTGCGTCCTGGAGCTTAATACAATATTTGAGGTTAACGGAGCATGACCGGATCATGTTGCTTCTGCCCCTTGCCTTTGATTATGGGCTGTATCAATTGCTAATGGCCATTACTACCGGGGGCACTTTAATTATTGAACAATCTTTTATATTTATTACATCTATTCTCGAAAATATGCAGAAGCATAAACCAACAGTTTTTCCCGGCGTTCCTACCATTTATGCCATG
This sequence comes from Sphingobacteriales bacterium UTBCD1, assembly GCA_002066995.1. GTDB lineage: Bacteria > Bacteroidota > Bacteroidia > Chitinophagales > Chitinophagaceae > UTBCD1. The sequence goes on along the minus strand of MWTC01000039.1, from coordinate 18,011 downwards.
CTGATTGCTTATGCAAAAAATAATAATACTTCATTTGATTATATTGAAAAAGTGACGAATACTGCTGCAGCTCTTCCGGCAGAATTTACGCCTGATTTAAAAAATATATTTCCTAATGCGTTAATTTTCAGAATGTATGGATTGACAGAATGTAAAAGAGTCTGTTATCTTGAACCGGAATTGATAGATATAAAACCCGAATCGGTTGGCAAAGCTATTCCGGGCACTGAAGTTTTTTTATTAAGTCCTGGAGGTGAACCTGTAGCTCCGGGTGAACCAGGAATTTTGCATATTCGCGGGCCTCATGTAATGCTGGGATATCTGAACCGTGAAGATCTCAGTAATGAAATGCTGAAGCCAGGCAAGTTGCCGGGGGAAAGAATATTATGCTCAAATGATTGGTTTAAGATGGATGAAGAAGGGTTTTTGTATTTCCTGGGCAGGAATGATGATATAATAAAAACAAGAGGAGAAAAAGTGAGCCCTATCGAGATAGAAAATGTTATTTATGCAATTGATGGAGTGAGAGAAGCAGTAGTATTTGGCACTCCCGATAAAGTAATGGGTGAATCTATTGTAGCTTTTGTAACATTGAAAGACGGTTCAACACTTAATGAAAAAATAATACACCGTACTTGTATGGCCCATTTGGAATCATTTATGGTTCCAGGAAAAATAATTTTAATTCATGAAATGCCCAAAAGCTCCAATGGAAAAATAGATAAAAAAGAACTTAAAAAGCAATTTCTCAATGATTCTCACGAAAGCTGAAATAATTAAGCATTTTAGCAGATGGCTGACTGCCTGGAATGAACATAACCTGTCAGGAGTTCTGGATTTTATACATGAGGATATCTTGTTTGAGAACTGGGATGGTAACCTGATTACCGGAAAGGAAGCTCTTAAAATGGCATGGTTACCGTGGTTTATCCGGCATGGCAATTTCAAATTTTTTCTTGAAGATTTTTTTTGTGATGAACAGCAACAGAAGCTGACCTTTCAATGGAGGCTTGAATGGCCATCTATTGAAACTAAATTTAGAAATGAAAAGGAAATAAGAAGAGGGGTGGATATCATGCAATTAAAAGAAGGAAAAGTAATCAAAAAAATTACTTATTCTAAAACTGCAATTCAGGTAGGAACCGCAATGGTTGAAATGCGTATGCTGTAACCTGTAAAATTAGCGATTGATCAAATGGATGTACTGAAGCTTTTTAATGAACTCAAAACTCAATTTGGCCCAAAGTTTCGTTTTTTGGAGGATAAACCCGATGAGACTATTGATTCTACGTTGAAAGCTTGCTGGCAATATGCATCAGGGCATCCTATGTCTGCAGCAGAAGCGATGAAATATCCGCTATCGCCGCTGGATGAAAATATGATAAAACATTTAGTTGATTTGCTGGAAAGAAGAACGAAAGATATTCCTTTGGCTCATTTAGTCGGGAGGCAGAATTTCCTCGGAATTGAATTTTTGACTGATGGACGAGCGTTGATACCGAGAAAGGAAACAGAGATATTAGGGAAAAAAGCATTAGAGTTATCTTTTGAGTTGGCTAAAGGAAAGGATACCATTCATATAATGGATATGTGTTGCGGATCAGGAAATCTTGGGTTGGCAGTTGCTCATTTAAATCAAAAAGTTAAGCTTTATGCCTCGGATTTATCTGAAGATGCGGTAAGTCTTGCAAAAGATAATTCACATTATCTTAACCTTAATAACAGGGTTCAGTTTGAAAGCGGTGATATGTTCGCTCCTTTTGAAAACGGGAAAAATTATGAAATGATAAGCCTGATAATCTGCAATCCTCCGTATATTTCAAGCGCAAAGGTGAAAAAAATGAATACTGAAATTGCTGCACATGAGCCTGCTTTGGCTTTTGACGGCGGAATGTTAGGATTTAAAGTTATTCAAATGTTGATTGAGAAAGCACCGGTGTTTTTGGAAAAAAATGGTTGGCTAATATTTGAAGTAGGATTAGGTCAGGGAAAATTCATTATACAACTCTGTGAACGAATAAATAAATATGGGAAACTTCAAACAGTTGAAGACGATCAGGGTAACATCAGGGTGATCATGGCTCAAAAGGCCTGATCCTTATGTGATTCTTACGATAAAGTTGTGGAAAACTACTAAAAAAGTGTGCAGGGAAGTTTATAAATTGTTGAAAAATACTCTTAATAAAAAAAGTTTTTTATAATTAGGTTGCAGTATTATCACGTCAGGTAATTCTGTGACTGAACGCTTAATTTTTCTTTATAGTTAACTAATCATTTTATAACCATTTACCCATTATTTAAATTTATGGAAACTAAAACAGTACTTACAAACGAGGTTAAAGCCGACATTAAAAACAAAATCAGAAAGTATATCGTTGATGAGACATATGCTTCACCAGACCAGGTAAAGGATGATTCGAAAATATTTGAAGAGGGGCTTTTTGATTCAATGGGTTTTATACTCCTTATCAATTTTATTGAAGAAAATTTTTCAATAAAAGCAAAAGATTCTGAATTGCTCGATACCAATTTCGAGTCGTTGAATGCCATGGCAGATTACATAACAAAGAAACTCGGTTAATTTTTCTGCAAGAATGTGTGGAATTGCAGGGATATTTAATATATCCCCATACTCTGATGTTCCGCTTGAACATAAGGTGAAAAAAATGCTGGCTCTCATCAGGCACAGAGGTCCGGATGAAAGTGGTATGTACCTGGGCGAAAATATCGCAATAGGGAACGTGCGTCTGAGTATAATAGATTTGAAATCGGGTCAGCAACCTTTATCAGATGATTCGGGAAATTTCTGGATTGTTTATAATGGCGAAATATTTAATTATACTGAACTGCGGGAGCATATTCTGAAAAAAGGAATTCGATTGAAAACTCATTGTGATACAGAAGTGGTGGTGCAGATGTATGCCCTGTACGGAGCTGAGTGTCTTCAATATTTTAATGGACAGTTCTCTTTTTGCATTTGGGATAAAAAAAACAAAGAATGCTTCCTGGCCCGTGACAGGGTAGGGATACTCCCATTATTTTATTCATATGATAAAAACGTGTTTTCTTTTTGTTCTGAAATAAAAGGGTTGTTGGCATCAGGGTTTACAAAAAGAGGGCTGAACCACGAAAGCCTGGCTCAGGTTTTTACTTTCTGGACCACGATAGCCCCCCATACCCCTTTTGAAAACATTTTTCAATTACCTCCTGGTTGTTTCATGCGGATAAATGATGCAGGAACCCAAATTGAAAAATATTGGGAAGCAGATTTTTCAATACAAAAAGATTCAGCATCAAGAAGCATAACAGACATCCTGTCGGAATATAAAGAATTGCTGAAAGATGCTGTAAAAATAAGGTTAAGAGCTGATGTACCTGTGGGGGCTTACTTAAGTGGTGGCCTGGATTCAACGGTCACTACATCTTTGATTCATGAAATAAATCCTGAAGTTCTGAATACTTTCTCAATCGGGTTTGAAGATGCAGTTTATGATGAAACGAAATACCAAATGGAAGCCGCAGGTTATTTAAATACCAGGCACCATGCTTTTAAATGTACCCAGTATGATATAAGTAATTATTTCGAAAAGACAATCTGGCACACCGAGTTTCCTACATTACGAACATCACCTACACCCATGTATTTGTTGTCTGAAAAAGTAAGAGAGAGCAATATTAAGGTAGTGATTACAGGTGAAGGTGCTGATGAGTATCTCGCAGGGTATGATATTTTTAAGGAAGCAAAGATCAGGCAATTCTGGGCCAACCAGCCTGCATCAACATTCAGGCCTAAATTATTATCGAAACTGTATTCTTATCTGCCCATAATAAGAGATGCCGGCCCTACTGCGCTTAAATTATTTTTTGGGTATAAACTTAATGACACAAGTAATCCCTTTTATTCTCATTTATTAAGATGGCACAATACATCCAGGAATAAAATTTATTTTGCTGATGATATTTTACAAAAACTTACTGGTTATGATCCTTTGAATTTATTATACTCTAAGCTTCCTGCAAATATAACTGACTGGAGTACCCTGGGAAAAGCTCAGTACCTCGAATCAACTATTTTCATGTCGGGTTACCTGCTCTCTTCACAAGGCGACAGGATGTTGATGGCAAATTCTGTAGAAGGGAGATACCCTTTCCTCGACCACCGGGTTATTGAATTTTGTAATAAACTCCCGGACAATCTGAAGTTAAACGGCCTGAATGAAAAATATTTGCTGAAGAAAATGAGTGAAGGCCTGATCCCTGAATCCATAAGAAAAAGAGTGAAACAGCCTTACCGGTCGCCTGTGCCGGAAAGTTTTTTAAACTTCAGCAGATCAGAATATGTGCTGGATGTTTTATCTTCAGTTAATATAAATTCTTTTGGCTTGTTTAATCCGCTTAAGGTAAATGCTTTGATTGCAAAAATGAATAAACAAAAAGACGTTTCAGAAGTGGACCAGATGGCATTGACGGCAATAATTTCTACTCAGTTGCTCTATAAAATGTTTATCGTTGACAAAGCAGGCATTAATGTAAATCACCTGGAAAATTTAAGGATTATACATGAAGAACAGGTTGCCTGATTTTTTATGGCTGATTGCATCTCATCTATCAAATTTGTTTTATGAAAGTGTTAATTACAGGAGTGGCAGGTTTTATTGGATCCAATCTTGCAAAAATATTACTGCAAAGGGGGCATACTGTAATTGGGATTGATAACCTGAATTATGGATTTTTACGCAATATAGAATTTGCAAAAGGCAACCCGGATTTTGAATTTGTCATGGGGGATATTGCAAACCCACTTATTATGAATAATATAAAAGCGGATATTGTAGTTCATCTTGCATCGCAAAAAATTCCACGGTACACGAATGCGCTAAGAACCCTGGAAGAAAATTATCTGATGCTTCGTAACGTAGTTCAAAAGTGTATCCATGATAAGTCTAAAATTCTTTTTGCTTCTACTTCAGATGTGTATGGTAAGAATCCCAATGTGCCTTTTTCAGAAGATTCCGATTTAGTAATGGGGCCAACGAATGTGAAAAGATGGGCTTATGCATTGTCAAAAATGTATGGCGAACAATACATCATTGCGAATAATGATGAATATGGGCTTACTTACACTATTACACGTTTTTTTGGTTCCTATGGGCCACACCAAAATCTGACCTGGTGGGGCGGGCCCCAGTCTGTTTTTATTGAAAAAGCATTTAAACAGGAATCTCTGGATATTCATGGCGATGGTTCACAGACCAGAACATTTACTTATGTGGATGATACCGTGAATGCTTTAGTTTTATGTATAGAAAATGAGAAATCCAACAATGAAATATTCAATACCGGCGGGAAGCCCGGATCTGAAATTGCCATTAAAGATCTTGCCAGTTTAATATGGAAGTTGGTGAATGGAGAAAATTCAAAACCTAAACTTAACTTTATTCCATATTCTTCTTTTGGGAAATATGAGGATGTCATGCGTAGGGTTCCGGATATTTCTAAATTACGTTCTTATTTTAATTTTCAACCTGAGTGGGATCTCAAAACCGGCCTTTCTTCTACCATTGAATGGCAAAAACAATTTATAACAAAGTAGGATCTTTTTAGACCATGGAACCGAAAAAATGGGGTATAGTGGGTGGTGGTATCATGGGAATGACTCTGGCTCATCGCCTTGCTCAATCAGGTCAAAAAGTATCTTTGTTTGAGGCTGCTCCCAATTTGGGCGGATTAGCAAGCCCATGGAAAATGGGTGATGTGGAATGGGATAAATTTTACCATGTCATTTTATTATCAGATCTCCGAACAAGAAATATCTTAAAAGAAACCGGTATTGAAGATAAAATTAAATGGGTGGAAACAAAAACTGGATTTTACATTAATGGGAAACTCTATTCCATGTCCGATACTATTGAGTTCCTGAAATTTCCTACACTTAACGTAATTGATAAATTCCGGTTGGGACTAACCATAATTGTTGCATCTAAAATTAAGAACTGGAAACGCCTTGAAAAAATTCCTGTTACAGCCTGGTTGAAAAAGTGGTCAGGTAAAAAAACATTCAACAAAATCTGGTTGCCCTTGTTAAGGGCGAAACTGGGCGAAAGTTATCAAAGGACATCTGCAGTTTTCATCTGGGCAACTATTCAGCGCTTATATGGAGCAAGAAGAAGCGGCTTGAAGAAGGAAATGTTTGGATATGTCCCCGGGGGATATAAAACGATCATTGAAGCATTCACTCAAAGATTAAAGGAAGAGCATATTCAAATAAAGACAAATTTTGCAGCCAGGGAAGTGAGTGCCACTATAAATGGAAAACCGGTAATTTCGTTTGCCGATGGCAGTAACGAAGAATTTGATAAAGTGATAGTGACTTTACCTTCCGGATTGGCAGCAAAGTTATGCAAAGGTCTTTCAGGCGATGAAATCAATAGATTAAATGGTGTTGAATATCTCGGCGTTATTTGTGTCGCGGTATTATTGGATAAGCCCATCAGCGGCTATTATGTCACTAATATTACTGATACATCAATTCCCTTTACAGGTGTGATTGAAATGAGTTCCCTTGTCGATAAGAAATACCTTGGCGGACATTCTTTAATCTACCTTCCCAAATATGTAAGCCCTGATGATCCATTATTTAACAATTCTGATGAAGAAATCAAAAATTATTTTATTTCGAATTTTAAAAAAATGTATCCCTGGTTACATGAAGAAAATATTCAATTTGCAGGGGTAGCCAGGGCAAATCATGTTATTACAGTAGCCAGGTTGAATTATTCAGAATTGCTTCCTGATATTAAAACTTCAATATCCGGTGTAAGTATTATTAATACCGCTCATATAAAAGATGGTACTTTAAATGTTAATGAAACAATCAGGGTTGCAGAAACAAAGCTCGCAGAATTATTAGTATGAAAAAAAAACTTCCGGCAAGCATATCATTAGACCTTGATGATAAGTGGTCTTATATGAAAGTACATGGAGATGAAGGCTGGGATAAGTTCCCGTCCTACCTCGATATTGTGTTACCGTTAACTTTGGATATACTGGATAAGTTGGATATAAAAATCACATTCTTCATCGTAGGTCAGGATGCAGCAAATGAAAAAAATCATACTTTACTTCGCAACATTGTAGAAAGAGGACATGAAGTGGCCAATCATTCTTTTCATCATGAATCATGGCTAAAAACATATTCGAAAGAAAAAATTGAAGAAGAGATTCGAATGGCAGAAGAAGCAATTTTGAATGCTACCGGTCAACGTACAAACATGTTTCGGGGCCCCGGCTTCAGCTGGAGCAATGATTTGTTGGAAGTGCTGCAAGGAAGAAATTATATTTTTGATGCTTCAATTCTGCCCACTTATCTTTCACCACTGATGCGGCGTTATTATTTCTGGAAGTCTAAACTTTCCAAAGAGCAGAAAAAAAGCCGGAAAGAATTGTTCGGTTCTTTTAATGAAGGATTTTATCCGTTGAAACCATTTAAATGGAAATTAAAAAGTAATAAAACATTATTGGAGATTCCGGTTACTACAATGCCTGTGTTCAAAATACCTTTCCACCAGAGTTACCTGATTTATATCAGCAATGTCTCTTACGTTTTAATGAAATTGTATTTCGGGTTTTCCATTTTCATGTGTAAACTTACAAAAACATCTCCCAGTTATTTATTACATCCATTGGATCTGATCGGCAGCCGGGAATCCCCGGAGTTGAAGTTCTTTCCCGGCATGAATGTGCAAAGAGAAACAAAAATAAAAATATTTGAATACGCACTTACCCGTTTGAAAAAACATTTTGAATTACTGCCAATGGGAAAATTTGCAATGCAATTGCCGGATCAGCAAAAGGAAATCACCATAAAACAGAAAGAGAAAATTTCATGAAAATATTTTCTATTGTTGGTGCCCGGCCCCAGTTCATAAAATTAGCTCCTCTTTCTGCAGCACTGGCAAAAAATCACAAGGAATATATTGTACACACAGGACAGCATTACGATTTTGCCATGTCTGAAAAAATATTTTCGGATTTGGGAATCCGCAAACCCGACATACATCTTGAAATTGGTTCGGGGAGCCAGGCTTTCCAAACCGGAAGTATGATGGTTGGATTGGAAAAGGCAATGTTTGATCAAAAGCCTGATATCGTTATTGTGTTTGGAGATACGAACTCAACGTTGGCAGGAGCTGTGTCAGCAGCAAAATTGAATATACCTATTCTGCACATTGAAGCCGGGCTGAGAAGTTATAATAAAAGTATGCCTGAAGAAATCAACAGGATGGCAACAGATCATATTTCAAAATATCTTTTTGCTCCTACTCCTGCTGCAATGAATATTCTGAACAGGGAAGGCCTAGTGCAATATGCATACCTGACTGGTGACATCATGGTAGATACTATGAATATGAACCTGGATATTGCTTTAAAAAAATCTTTCATCATTGCAGAAATGAACCTTGAGAACCAGGAATATAATTTGGTAACCTTGCATAGAAACTATAATGTTGATAATCCGGAAATATTGAGTCATATATTTGATCAATTGGGAAAGTTAAATGAAAAAGTTATTTTTCCTATTCACCCTCGAACAAAAAAGATGATAGATAATGCTCAATCCCTGCCCGGTAATCTTACTTTGATAGAGCCGCAGGGCTACTTCGATTTTATTGTTTTGGAGTATTATGCAAAAAAAATTATTACAGATTCAGGAGGTATTCAGAAAGAAGCCTATATTCTTAAAAAGCCCTGCATTACTCTTAGAACAGAAACAGAATGGGTGGAAACAGTAGAGGAAGGATGGAATTTATTGGTTAGCCCGGCAAGTAAGGATATAGCTATCAAAATAATGGGCTTTGAAACGCCTTTAACTCAAAAAAATATATTTGGACAAAATGTCACTAACAGAATGATTGAAATAATCAATCAGATATAGAAAATACGTACAGGTTGCTTGAATTGGATTTAATAAGTTTTACAGCCATTTTTCTATTTTCTTGGGATAATTATTGACGGAATCATTAGAAAAGGAATATTTTATTTATAAAAGTTTAAATTCACTAAATTTTCGCATTAATTTTTTCTGTTGGGACAATGAAATGCTGTGAATCATACAAGTCTTGTAAGGAAGAACGGATTTTGTTATTTAAAAAAAACGGGTTTGATATTAAGCAATGTAAAAAATGCGGCTATCGGTTTACCAATTTGGATGAAGTGGAAAGCCATTTAGCTTCTGTTTATTCTGACGATTATTTTTTTAAAGGACAAAGCGGCTATCCCAACTACCTGGAAGAAAAAGATATTTTGATCAGGGCAGGGAAAAAATATGCTAAAATTGTTGATAGGTATACAAAGCCGGGGAAAGTCTTGGATGTAGGGTCCGCCGCAGGGTTTATATTGAAAGGGTTTGAGGAAGCTGGATGGGAAGGACAGGGTGTGGAACCTAATGACACTATGGCTTCTTATGGCAGGAATAATCTTAATTTAAAAATCACAACTGGCGGATTTGAAGACTTCGATTCGCCATATACGTTTGATTTGATTTTGCTGATTGAAGTAATTGGTAGTTTTTATGATTTGGATTCAGCGATGAAAAATGTTGTCCGACAAACAAAAAATGACGGGTTGGTATTAGTGGAATCATGGGACCGGGAAAGCTTTGTTGCCCGGATATTCGGTAAAAAGTGGCATGAGTACTGTCCTCCAACTGTCATACATTGGTATTCTGATAAGACATTGAGCGATTTGTTCAATTATTACGGGTTTAAACTACTTGCCAAAGGAAGGCCTTCCAAAAGAATTAATATTAGTCATGGACTTTCCATTCTTGAAGCGAACACTCCAAAATTTTTATTGAAAAAGCGTTTAATTGGTTTTTTTGCCCGTAAGTTTGGAAAACGGAATATCAGCTACCCGCCATTTGACCTTAAATGGTATCTATTCAGGAAAACATCATAAAGTGGATTGTGTTTATAACTTTATTTGTTTAAACATTAGGTAATTGTGTTTTATATGCCCACTACAAATATCCCTTTTCTCAGCATTGTTATTCCTTGTTACAACGAAGAAGCGATACTTGCGAATAACGTGAAAACTATTTGCGATTTTCTGGAGAGCAGAAAAGGAAAATATCTGTGGGAGATAATTCTTATAAATGATGGAAGCAAAGATAAAACCGGTGAAATTGCTGATGAATTAGCCATTAAATATTCTAAAGTCCGGGTCATTCATCATCCGGTCAATATGAATCTTGGACTTGCATTACAGACCGGGTTTAAAAATTCAAGAGGAGAGATTATAATTGTATTGGATGTGGATTTGAGTTATTCTGTTGACAATATTGAAAAATTGACAGATAAACTTATCGAATCATCAGCAGATATTGTTCTTGCCTCACCATATATGAAAGGTGGTAAAGTGATTGCTGTTCCTTTTTTCAGAAGGGTTATGAGCAAGGGAGTAAACCGGTTTATGAAAATGGCTGCACAGGATAAATACCATACGTTTACCGGAATGGTAAGAGCCTACAGAACTGATTTCATTAAGTCTGTGAACCTTAAAACAAGAGATTATGAAGTGAATCCAGAGATACTTTACAAGGCAATGATACTTCGTGCCAGGATTGTAGAAATACCAGCAAACCTGGATTGGACGGAGCAAAATAGGTTTGCAGGTAAAAGAACTTCCAGTTTAAAAGCACTCAGAGGTTTTTTTTCGGGCATGATGTCAGGTTTTATTTTCCGGCCATATATTTTTTTTATGGGTATTGGAATTGTTTTGATGGGCTTGTCCATGTTTGAATTAATCTGGTTGCTTCGGGATACTATTGTAGACTTAAACCGTACCAGGGTTCTTAGTGACGGCATTGAAAATTCTTTTTCACATAGCTTGTATTTGCAGTTCAGAAAAAACCCTCAATCCTTTATTGTAGGCGGGATAACTTTTATTGCTGCTATCCAGTTTCTGAGTCTTGGTTTTTTATCACTTCAGAACAAACGATATTTTGAAGAATTGTTCCACATGGGCACTTCACTTAAAAAACAGAATAATAAAATTGCGAATAAAGAATAAAGAAACGATTCCGGGTAGTGTCAGTTATTTTATAAAACACAGGGTTGTTCCATTAACTATTAAAGATTTTTATGTCGAACCTTTCAGGTAAACTTAAGCTCCCAGCCAATCCATTTTGGCTTTTCTTGCCATTTCTTTTATTATATACTTCGGTCATACTGGTGTTGCAAACCAATAAAATGTATGGTGACGAGCCCAGGTATTTTACATTAGCGCAAAATCTGATACACGGATTTTACTCACCTCCTTTTCCTCATATCGATTTTACCAATGGTCCGGGATATCCATTATTATTAACTCCTTTTATTGCTTTGCACGTACCACTTATTTGCATTAAGCTATTGAATGGGATATTTTATTATTTATCTGTTGTTTTTTTATATAAATCTTTGCGCCATTTTGTTACATTCAAAATAGCCCTCATCTTTAGTTTATTTTGGGCATGTTATTATAATGCGTATGAAGCTTTGCCTTTAATGATTACTGAGCCTTTCACTATATTTTTGATTGCAGCTGCATTGCTTTGCCTCATCAAGGTTTTCTATGAAGCGGGTTCATTTAAAATAAACCGCTATATAATTTTGTCAGGTTTCTTGCTGGGGTTTCTTGCTTTAACCAAAGTAGTTTTTGGTTATGTCTTATTGGTAGTATTGATAAGCACTTTGGTACTCTGGGTTATTTATAAACATTCTTTGAATTATAAAAAGTTACTCTTTGTTCTGATTTTATCATTTGCAACAACTACGCCTTATTTAATTTATACTTATAATTTGACAGGCAAAATATTTTACTGGGCCACATCATCCGGAAATAATTTGTACTGGATGACTTCACTCAATGAATGGGAATATGGAAGCTGGGCGCCTGATCCAACAACAGACTGGAATTCATTATATGGCCAGGATGGTAGCGGACAGTTTTCAGGTGGCCAGTTAAATCTTAAAAACAGGGATAACAGGATTGCCGGCGCTGAAGACTCAATACGAAAATATCATTTAAAGGATTTTGAAGAAATTAATAAATATACCGGTGTGGAAAAGGATGACGCATATAAAAGAATTGCATTTCGTAATATCAGGGACCATCCCGGAAAATATTTGCAAAACTGTATCAGTAATGTTGGCAGAATACTTTTTAATTATCCATACTCCTATTCTATACAACGACCAGGTACTTTAGTCCGTTTCCCTTTAGCCTCTATTATGATTGTACTAATTCTCTTTTGTATTATCCCAACGTTTATTAACTGGAAACGACTTCCTTTTGCGATCCGGTTCTTATTACTGTTTGTTTTTGTCTATTTAGGAGGATGCATTTTGGAATGTTCTGAAATACGGATGTTTACAATGATCGTACCCGTTTTGCTGGTATGGATTTCTTATATATTAATGAGGACTATGACTTTTAAAGTAAAAATTTCTAAGGATAGCAATCAAAACTCAGGATAAACTTTATAGGATAACTGTAAGAAAAATACACTTAAGAAAATCATAACACTGAAGCCACTCAAATATCAACGGGTTCACCATTAAAGCAAAAAAATACTTAGGCATTCGATTTAAAATTATATTTAGATAAACATAAAAGAATGAAGCAGGTTGTTCAAAATTTCAAAACTGGTGAATTATATGTAGATGAAGTTCCATTGCCATCACTTTCTCCCGGTTTAGTATTAGTTGAAAACGAATATTCGCTGATCAGTGCGGGAACAGAAAGAGGAACAGTAAAAGTGGCTAAAGCTAATTTATTAGGAAAAGCAAAGCAAAGACCCGACCTCGTGGCACAGGTTCTCCGAAATATTAAAAAAGAAGGAATCAGGGCTACAATTCAAAAAATAAAAACAAAACTGGATTCATTAAAAGCAATGGGGTACAGCACGGCTGGAACTGTGCTTGCTTCCATGGACAAAAACGGAAAATTTAAAAAAGGTGACAGAGTTGCATGTGGGGGACAGGATTTTGCTTCACATGCTGAGATTGTTGCAATTCCACAAAATCTTGTAGTGAAAATTCCGGATAATGTAAGCACGGCTGAAGCTTCTTTTACCACATTAGGCGCTATTGCGTTGCAGGGAGTAAGACAGGCCGAAATAAATTTGGGTGATAATGTCTGTGTTATAGGGCTCGGGTTGATTGGTCAGATAACCTGCCAGCTTCTAAAAGCATCAGGATGTAATGTATTTGGAATTGATTTGTCTGACAAACTCGTAAGCCTTGCAAAAGAATTGAGTGCTGATAAAGCGATGAACAGAAGTCAGGAAAATGTGCTGACAGCATGTGAAAATTTTACGAATGGCCATGGCTTTGATTCGGTGATTATTACTGCTGCTGCACCTTCAAATGATCCGGTTGAATTTGCTTCAGAAATTTTAAGAAAAAAAGGGAAACTTGTAATTGTGGGCGCTGTTAAAATGGATATTCCCAGGGATCCTCATTTTTACAGGAAAGAACTGGAATTAAAAATGTCCTGTTCTTATGGACCAGGACGTTATGATGTAAACTATGAAGAGCTTGGAAACGATTATCCGTATCCTTATGTACGCTGGACAGAGCAGAGAAATATGGAAGCCTTTTTGGAACTTCTGTCAAAAAAAAGGATTAATCTCAATCCTTTGATCACTCATACTTTTGATATTACAGAGGCTGAAACTGCTTATGACATCGTGATTGGGAAAGTTGCAGAACCACACATTGGCATACTTCTGAAATATCCGGCAAGGCCAGAGAAATTTATTTCCACAGTAGCTTTAAAAGCGGAACCGCTTCAAAAGATCAATGTTGGATTTATAGGGGCCGGGAGTTTTGCTCAGAGTTATCTTATTCCGAATGTGAAGACTTTTGGAGCTGGCCTGAGTACGGTGGTAACATCGAGGGGCATTACTTCGAAAAATGTAGCAGCAAAATTCGGATTCAATTATTGTTCAACCGAAATAAATGATATTTTCCGAGAAAAGAATATTAATACGGTATTTATTGCAACACCACATACCCTGCATGCAGCACAGGTAACAGAATCTCTTAAAGCCGGCAAAAATGTTTTTGTGGAAAAGCCTCTTGCCACAGATTTGGAGGGGTTAAAAAAAATCATAGAAGTTAAAAAAAATCATAACAATCCATTGATGGTCGGATTCAACAGGAGATTTGCATCTTGCTCTGAATTCTTAAAGAAGGAATTTGCTGATTCCGGAGAGCCGCTTGTAATTAATATCAGGATCAATGCAGGGCTGATCCCAAAAACGAATTGGATACAAATGGAAGAACTGGGTGGAGGAAGAATAATAGGGGAGATGTGTCATTTTGTTGATCTGTTTCAGTTTTTTTCAGGCTCAGAACCCGTTGATGTATATGCCCGTAGAATAAGTACGGATAATGATAAAATCACTCCCAATGATAATCTTGCTATAATTGTTTCTTTACGGGATGGTTCCGTTGGTAATTTAACGTATCTGAGTAATGGAGATACTTCACTTCCAAAAGAGCATATTGAAATATTTGGTGCCGGAAAAGCTGGTGTGATTCATGATTTTAAAAAGGCCGAAGTTTACAAAAAGGGTAAAAAAATCCAGGTGAATCAAAGCGGTAAAGGGCATAAACAGGAAGTAGAATTATTTTTAAAAAATATACTCGAAGGAAAAGATGCACCTATAGGTTTCAAATCAATCTGCCTGACAACACTTACTACTTTCAAAGTTATTGATAGTCTGAATACATCTTTACCACAGCAAATTAATGTTGATGAACTATTCTGAGAATGCCGCAGCTTCTTTTGAAAGACTGAAAACATATTGTGAACAGGAAAATTTTAAAGGCTGGGATCCTTATGATGGATTAAACAGCCGGTTGTTCCGGGCTCTTCCGTTTATTCGTAATAATAAATGGGCCAGGCTGGCCTGGATACAGTTTTATAAAAGATCTTTTATAAATTTCAGGAAACTTACCGGTGTAAAAAAAGGAACGAACCCAAAGGGGCTTGCTTTATTTATTTCCGGGTATTGTAATCTTTTTAGAACCGGGCACCCAGATAAAGAACAGATCCGAAAAAAAATTGAACTGCTTACAGGTGAATTATTACGATTTAAATCAGAAGGATATTCCGGTAACTGCTGGGGTTATAATTTCGACTGGCAGTCTAAAGCTTTTTTCCTTCCCAAATTCACACCCACTATTGTGGCCACAACATTTGCTGCCAATGCGCTGATAGATGCGTATGAGGTTTTAGATAAAACAGAATTACTGGATGCTGCCCTCAGTTCAAAGGATTTTATATTGAAAGATTTGAATCGTACTGTACTTGATAACGGCTTATTTGCCTTTTCATACTCACCCCTTGATCGTACTTCTGTTTTTAACGCTTCACTTCTAGGCGCAAGGTTATTAAGCCGGATTTATTCCTATACCAAAGACGAAGATCTGTACCGGAATGCTAAAAAGGCAATTGAATATTGCATTCATTTTCAAAATGCTGATGGATCCTGGTATTACGGTACGCTGCCTTTTCATCAGTGGATTGATAATTTTCATACAGGATTTAACCTGGAATGTATTTCTGAATATTCAAAATTTACCAGCGACGAAACATTTTCTGATGCTTTGAATAAAGGGATGGATTTTTATCTGAATACATTTTTTGACAAAGAAGGAAGGTCAAAATATTATAATAATAATCTTTATCCGGTTGATATGCATGCCCCGGCACAACTTTTTGTGACCCTTTCAAAAACAGGCCATTTTAAAAAAAATGAAAAATTAGCAGGCCGGGTTTTGCAATGGGCTATTCAGCACATGCAATCAGTCGGTGGTTTTTTTTATTACCAGAAAAGGAAATTTTATACCAATAGGATATCTTACATCCGTTGGGTGCAAGCCTGGATGTTTTACGGGATGTCTCATTATTTATTAAACGAATCCGAAACAAATAAAACGGGCAACGATTGAGAAGAAATACAGGTAATCAGTTTATCAATTCAGAAAAGCCCTCTGAAATATTTATTCCGGTACTATGAGCAGAGTAATGATTTGTAATATTCCTGTTGATTCATTTACCATGCAGGAAACTATTGAAAAAATAGATCAATCAATAGCTGAAAAGAGAGCTATTCACCATGTAGTGGTGAATGCAGCTAAGATTGTAAATGCTCAGAAAGATACTGAACTTAGAAACTCCATAATCAATTGTGATATCATTAATGCAGATGGACAGGCTGTTATCTGGGCGTCCCGGTTTTTAAACAGGCGTTTGCCGGAAAGAGTTACGGGAATTGATTTGATGGAGGCGCTGGTAGAATTGTGTTTTAAAAAAAAATACCGAATATTTTTTTTAGGTGCCAAAGAAGAAATTGTGAAAAAAGTAGTTGATACCTATAAAAATAAATATAGTGATGATTTAATTGCCGGTTATAGAAATGGATATTACAATAAAAGTGATGAGCCTTTAATAGCTCAGCAAATAGCTGACTCCAATGCAAGCGTTCTATTTGTTGCAATCAGTTCTCCCAAAAAGGAGATTTTCTTAAATACCTACAAAGACATTATTTGTACTCCATTTATTATGGGCGTGGGTGGCAGCTTCGATGTAGTAGCAGGATTTGTAAAACGGGCCCCAAAATGGATGCAGAAAACGGGGCTTGAATGGTTTTACCGGTTAATGCAGGAACCCCGGCGAATGTGGAAACGTTATTTGATTGGGAATACAAAGTTTATTTATTTGGTTGTAAAAGAAAAGATGAAACAAACTTTTCATCGCCGGAAAAGCGGAAAATCAGAAAACTAAAAATCAGTTTACGATAAGATGAATATAACGTTAGTAGCAGGTGCCAGACCCAATTTTATGAAAGTAGCTCCCATTATCAGGGCTATTCAGCAGGCACAAAGAGATAATAAGAATATAACGTATAGGCTTGTTCATACTGGTCAGCACTATGATAAAAAAATGAGCACTGAATTTTTTGAACAATTATCCATACCCGAACCTGATATTAACCTCGGAGCCGGGAGTGGTACTCAGGCTGAGCAAACTGCTGTAATTATGATGAGATTTGAGAAAGAATTAATTGAAAACAAACCAGATATTGTTTTAGTTGTTGGGGATGTCACTTCTACAATGGCATGTGCTATTACAGCAAAAAAATTATGTATAGACGTGGCACATGTGGAAGGTGGATTGCGATCCGACGATATGGCTATGCCTGAAGAAATAAACAGGATAGTAACGGATTCGATCTCTGATCATTTTTTTACAACGAGTAAAATGGCTGATGAAAATTTGATAAAGTCCGGCATTGAATCTCAAAGAATCCATTTTGTAGGGAATACTATGATTGATACTTTATATCAGCATTTAAATAAATTAATTGAGCCGAGAATTTGCAAAGAACAGAATTTGACAAGTGGTAAATATTTTTTAATAACTCTGCATAGGCCCAATAATGTGGATAATCCTGCAAAATTAAAAGAGCTATTGGATTACATTTTAAAGGGGAGCGAGGGATTCCCTGTTGTTTTCCCAGTTCATCCAAGGACTCAAAAAGTTTTGGCAGATATCGCATATGCACATGAAAGGCTGATACAAACAGATCCTTTAAGTTACCTTGAATTTATCTATTTAATTAAAAATTCTAGAGCTATAATAACGGATTCGGGGGGTATTACAGAAGAATCGACAGTATTGGGAATTCCTTGTATGACATTACGAAATTCAACAGAAAGGCCGGAGACCGTTACGGTGGGTACGAACATTTTAATAGGAACTGATATTAATAATCTGGAAAATCATTTAAAAAATTTACAACAAAACATTTGGAAAAAAGGTGCCATACCTGAATTATGGGATGGCAAAACATCTCAACGAATTGTTTCTAAATTGATCTCACTTTATGGAGGGAAAAATATTTAAAGATAAGATAATATGAGAATAAGGATAGGTTAAGCCCTTTTTTTAGTTGA
>MWTC01000049.1 GCA_002066995.1 Sphingobacteriales bacterium UTBCD1 | reverse complement strand
GTTTAAGCCTTATATGTTGGCAGTAGTTTTATAATTCATTTCCATTGCTGTCTATATAGAAACGACGTCCATTCTGCTTAACTCGTGCTTTTCCAAATTCAAATGGGTCAGCATCATCAAATCTGAGTGGGATAATTGTCTCACCCTTTTTGTTAAGGTATCCAAATTTTCTATTTAGCCTTACAAGACATAGCCCTTCGGAAAAGCTTTTTGCATACTCATACTTTAAGGGTATTACTTCATTTCCTTTTTTATCAATAAATCCATAATAGTCATTTATATTTCTAGTCACATATACCAAAGCTAAATCTTCAAAAAAATCATAAGCTCCGTCATACTTGAAATTTATGATTAGATTTCCCTGTCTGTCCATATAGCCATATTTCCATTCAGCATTCTCTACAGGATTAAGGTCTTTTTCCAAGTTTAAAGGTTTCCCTTCTACTTCTTGGAATTTATCGAAGTTGTTAGGAAGTTCAATCTGATTTTGGGGAATAATTTTCAAATACTTCTTCTCTAAAAAGTCTAAAACCTTTTCAATAGAATTTAAATCTCCACCATAATTATTCTCATTGACAAGAAAGGCGAATTCATCTTTACCATCAACTTTAAGAGCTAAAATATTTGAATCAAAAAAACCGTGTCTAAATAAATAGCTTTCATCTGTTCTTTCAATAAGCAACGAATTGTTACCCAAATATTCCCATTTTCCTTTCTCAACTTTGCCGTTTTGTGAAATTAATAGTTCATAATTACTTCTGAATATGTACACAAATTTTGAATTTCTTAACTCGTCAAGAACAACCCAATGTTGGTTCGTTAAAAGTGTCAGGTTATCAAGTTTTTCGCTGTATCTTTTTATTTTGGGTATTATGTCTGCCAAATACGTTTTCATCTGTTATCGTTTTTGAAAATTACTGCCAACACTCAAATTTATGCTATAATACCCTGTATTCAAATAAAAACCACTATTGAAAATCATTGAGATGGTATTATACTTTTCATATTTATTTGCCTGCCGACAGGTTGTTATTAGCACAATCCGATTTACCGGTCATATCCCTCAGCTATGCGAGGCATCCTGCCTCGCATCGTTATTAAATCGCTTAAAGCGATGAAACGGTGTTGAAAGAAATGGAATTGAAATTACATGACGACGAGTCCCTACGGAGACTCGTCAGGGAAAAAATAAATTTACAGCTTCATCAATAAGTTTAATAGATAGAGGACTATTACGAAGTTGTTCTATAATTCCCTTTAAATCCTCTAGCTTTATATTTCCCATAATTCTTAAATTTTAAAGCCAATACTAGGTCTGTCATCCTCTTTATTTATTTAACCTCCCTCCATTCTCTTCTTAATTGCTAAATATTCATTCAACTGTTTATCCGTTAAAGAAGGTTTATTGTTTTTAATTATTTCCAATAAAATATCCATTGATATTCGTGTATTTTCTTTCAAAGCTTTTCTAGCAGCTTCGTCACATAAGAATTTAATATCACTAGAAACAAAATTGTGCGTGGATTTAGCTAACTCATCATAATTCAGACCTAATTCAATTGGGCGTTTCTTAAGATAAAGTTCAAACATCTTTTTTCTTGCTTCGAAATCAGGTGGTGGCAAATAGATGTGTTTGTCTAATCTACCCGACCTTAAAATAGCAGCATCAATTGCGTTGGGTCTGTTTGTTGCACCAATAACAAAAATACCATGCTCTCCACAATTATTCATTTGAGCCAAAAACTCATTCACTACACTTGTATTCATGTGGCTTATATTTGCAGTGTCTCTGCTTGGTACAATGGCATCTAATTCATCAATAAAAATGATACTAGGTGCATTCTTTTTTGCTTCCTCAAAGAGGTTTTTGACATTTTCCTGTGAAGCGTTTACCCACTTACTCTGAATGTCAGAGGGTTTCAATTGGTAAAAAATAAAACCTATTTCCTCTGCCATTCTTTCTGCAAAAAATGTCTTACCACATCCGGGTGGTCCATACATAAGCATTCCGTTAGGAATAGTTAAACCGTATTTCTCATATTTTTCTTTGTCTTGTAGCGCATCAATAATATCTACTCTTATCGTTTCTTTCAACTCTTGCATTCCAGCAATAGCATCAAATCCTTTTCCCTTAGCTTTTTTGCTTTGGATTTTCTTTTCTGGTTTATCATCAGATTTAACCTTTTGAACTTTGTCAATGTCTTCAACTTCAATTTCACCGTTTATTGCATCAATAAATTCATTGGCTGACTGAAAACGGTTTTCTGTGTCCTGGCTTAATGCTTTTTTCAGAATTAAATTCACTTTTTCATCATGACCCACAAAGTCATCAGGAATTTTAGGGAAGGCCAATGGTTTACTGCGTTGTTGCAAAACAGTATCTTCTGCATTTGTTCTGTCTGAAATAAATTTGGAAACATCTTTAAACCAGGGGGGCAAGCCAAAAAGCATTTGATACATCACTGCTCCAACAGAAAAGATATCGCTTTGTCGGGAATATAAACCATTGAAACATTCAGAAGCTACATAGTTCAAATTCAAACCAACTTTGTTGTAGGCCTTTGTTGATGAATGAAACGAACGGGCAAAACCAAAATCAATAATTTTTGCTTTTGGAACATTACTAGACAAATCCAACATGATGTTTTGCGGTGTAATTTCGTTGTGAATAATTGGTTCGGATAAATGGTGCAAATAATCTAAACCTTGCAAAACATCAATAATAATTTGCTGAATGTCGTAATAATTTTCAAATCGTTCTCTGCTTATGCGTTCCGCCAATGTTTCACCTGCAATGAAATCCAAAACCAAGTAAGCAAATTTTTTGCTTTCGTAAATTAGCTCTCCGCTATCTTTGTATGAAACAATATTTTCGTGATTTATTTTCTTCAAAAACTCAATTTCTAACAAATTGTTTTCATTGTCAAAAGCCGTTCTGCTCAACTTTGAGTAATTGAATAATTTCAGAAAATATAATTTTCCGTCTTTGCCTTTTACACGATAGGTTTCGGCATTACTTCCCTGTTTGATAAAAAGCAAAACGGTGTATTGTGTATCAAGCAAAAATCCTTTTGGTAATATGCCTTTGTAATTGCTCATTATCCTATTTCAATTTTTTTATACTGTTGCTATCCAACAGTGATTTCATTTGTGTAATAGCAACTTTATTCAATTCTAACAATCTGTCTCTTTGTGATAACTCTTTTCTGATTAAAAGAGCATTAATGCTTTCCATATTGCTCAGCACAACCAATTGTTCAAGGGTGGCTTCGTCACGGATATTCCCTTTAGCATTTAGGTTTTGTTCTCTCCATTCTTTTGCAGTCATTCCAAACAAAGCAACATTCAACAAGTCGGCTTCGTTGGCATAGACAAAATTGGCTTGCTGTTTAGTAATTGCTTTCGGTATCAGGTTCTCTTTGATGGCATCGGTATGGATACGATAGTTTACTTTCGCTAAAGTTCGTTGTAAGTCCCATTCTAATTTTGATTGACTATTTTCATCTTCTTTGAGTCGTTGAAATTCTCGTATAAGAAAATACTTAAATTCAGCGGATAGCCACGTTCCAAACTCAAAAGCAATGTCTTTATGGGCAAAAATACCACCACCATAACGGCCTGATTTAGAAAAGATACCTATGGCGTTTGTCATTTCTACCCAACGTTTGGGCGTTAGAAATAATCTGCCTTCTCCATTTCTAACCGTATGGAAACCCATACGGTTAAAGTTTGGATTGTTTACCTGTTCCCAAACTGCCAGAAAATCTACGGTGTATTGCGTACTCATCCAATTAGAGACAACAATTCGTGCTTCTAAATTATCTCTATAACCTGCCATATCGGTTAAAGAAATATAGTCTTCTTCTTGTTGAGAAATAATAGTAATTTCTCTGCCCTCAACTTGTATCGTTTTATTTTTTGCCATAAATTTTGATATCTGAAATACCGCAATTTACGAAATTACTTTCCCGTATTTGCCTTTTACACGATAGGTTTCGGCATTGAATCCTTGTTTGATAAATAGCAAAACGCTGTATTTGTCATCAATGGAAAAACCTTTGGGTAATATGTCTTTATTCTTTATTTCCATTTTATCAATTCATTTTTAACTATTTCAACAACCTTTATTTTTCCATCTTGTCCAACCTCATCTTGTCCAACCTCATTTTTGCCAATCCTGATAAGTTCTCCAAGAAGAAATCTGAATCTTTCTTTGCCCATTGCAGGATTGTCGGAATAAAATAGAACCAATTCACTTTTTAATTTCTCAATATCATTTTTTGAAATTGGGAGTGCCTGTTTGATATCAATCTTCAACTCATCTGTAAAATTCAAATAGGGTATATATGCTGTAAAAGTCATTAACTGATTAGTATCAACCTTAATAGTTATATCTATATCGCTTCCAGCAGGTAATAAAGCAGGCAGCGTTTCTCCTGAAATCAAGATATCACAAACGTGATTGTTCAATAAAGGATTTGTCCCCTCCGCATTATAATCTCCCTGATAAATTGGGAAACGAATTAAATCACTTGAAACTCCTGGTCTCAGGTCAAATTTTGTTTTAAACCCATTAATAACACCAGTCGCAGGAAGCTGTCTGTTTTTCTCTAGTCCTTTTATGATTTGAAAAAGCTCTTTTTTCTCTGATTCAAAATATTTGGCAATTCCAATATGATAGGGAAGAAATATGCGAAAACCTTCCAAAAGAGATTGGATAATTGTAAAACTGTTTGGCTGACACTCTATTTTCGTTCCGAATTCGTCATAACTTTTTATTTCAAATGAGTTTGACTGACCTTCATTTAATACCACTTCAACTATGGTAGCTTTTTCGCTAATTTGTTTTTTACCACTACTCCAACCACCATCCGAACGCACTACATCAACATAAATCTTTTCAGGATAACTGCCTGCAGTCTTTTCTTTTAGCACTTTGATATTTACCATTTCATCCAACTCAACAGTTGTGGCTTCATATTTTAAATCTAATTGTAATTTGGTTTTATCTCTCGTTTCTTCTTTTACTTCATCTGAAACTGTCATTGTAGAAGCAAACAATGCAGCACCTTTGGCAACAACTGTCATAGGGTCAACAGAAGTATCAACATTTTTAGTAATTTGCTCTTTGAGCATTTGTCTTAAAATTGGCGAAAAAGTATCTCCGCCAACTAAACAAATTGACATTATGTTTTCTTTTTTAACATAATTCCTATTCAGTAAACTTACAGTAATGTCAATCGCTTTTTGAAAAATTGCTTTATGAATTAAATAGATTTTTTCTTGGTCAATGATTACATTAATTTCAGGTTCATCTCCATTATCATCTTCAAAAGGTAAATCTCCAATATTTGATAGGATATTATGTCTGACTTTAAATGATAGTTGGGTTTTGGCTTCTTCCGCAAAAGGTTTTATAGCGTTACGTAAAATTTCTTTTTTGGTACTGTCTTTCAAAATGCTTTCAATGGCATAGTTTTTCTGTAAATAAGGGATGATAATTTGGTCAACAATTGCTTCATCTAAGTTGCCTCCACCTAACCAACCATCTCCGTCATTGTCCAGTATAGCAACCTTGCTCTCTTTTACTTTGCACAAAGAAGTTTTAAATTCTTCCTTTCCAAAATCAAACAAGATATAATAACCATCAATTGTTGGGTAGGCTAACGTTGCCGCTATTGTTTCCTGTACTAATTGAATTTGCTTAAATCCTGCCAATTGTCCTGCTTTTACTACAGCTTGACATTGCGGGGTTAAAAACTTATCAGGAATAGTAATAACGACTGATTGTATATTTTCATCTTGAACAAAAGATTTTATCTTTTTAAAACATTCTGCCAATAGTTCTTCGGAAGTGTAACTTCTATCTGTATTAGAACTAAAATAAGTATGCGTAGTTCCCAATGTTTTTGTGAACCCATTGAAAACATTAGACTTACCTTTATCAAATGCTTTTAACGCTCTGGTATAATCATTTTTATAAGGATTATATGCTGTATCCCCGACCAAAACATCTTGCCTTTTGTTGAACGCTACAAACAAAGGCATACTATCTTTCATTGTATCAGTTCTCAAGATTACGGGCACACCGTTCTCCATTCTTGCAAATTGCAAGAATGAAGAATTTAAGTATATCGCATAATCAATATGATTTCTCATTATCCTAATGTACCTGTATTATTTTCAGGGTCAATTCTTAAATCCCAAATTTGATGAAGTAAAGTTCTTAACTGACTTGTTTTGCCATCAGCAATGAGTTTCAATCCTTGATTTACAAGTTGTCTTGCTTTATTCTTGTCTTTCCATTGAATATTATTAAACTCACGGTCGTGGTATTCTAATCTTCTTCTGTCCACATCTCCACCTGTTACGGTATTCCTAAGTTCAATAATTAATCCAATTATCTCATCTGTAAGTTCTTTCGCCTCCCTAATATTTTCCTCTTTGATAATGTATTCAACCTTTCTTCTGTATTCTACCAAATGTGCTTCAACCTGGTTCATATTCAAATCTTCATCATCACCATTATTTTTTATTTTTTCTATCAAATCTTCTAATTCGTAGAAAGCTTCTTTAAGTTCTTCTTTCACTTTTGGATACTCTGCCGACTTTTCAGCACTTTTTAATTTTAAAAGCTCTTTTCGTAAGCCATCTAAAATTTTCATTTTACCGTCCGCACTTCCTTTTTCATTTTCCAATTGTTCTTCAAAACTGTCCAGTTTTTCAGCAACATCATCAGCATTTACTTTTTGTGCAATGCGTTTAGCTTTTGAGATTTCCTTTGTCAAATATTCTTCAGTTGGTGCTTCTGTTTGCTTGATTTCAATTTTCAATTCTTCGGTGTATTCTATTGTCGGAAATTCTGCCGTGAACTTCATTATTTGTGACCTGTCAACTTTAATTGTAATGTTTACATCACTTCCTTCGGGTAGTAGTTTCGGGATTTTTTCACCGCTGATTATTACTTCGGTAATTAGATTATTCAGAACTGGATTTGTTCCCTCTGCCTTATAGTCGCCTTGGTAAATTGGAATACGTATAATATCGCTTGCAATTCCGGGACGGATTGCTGAACGTGTTTTCAAACCATTTCGAACACCAGTTGCAGGAAGTCTTTTATTTTTCTCTAATCCTTTTACTGCCTCAAACAAATCTTTTTCCTCTGCGGGGAAATATTTTGCAATACCTATATGATAAGGTAAAACTTGCATCTCGTTTATGTCTATGCCTTGCAATATGGTGAATTGGTTTGGCTGACATTCAACATTATTTCCATCTTCATCAGTTAGTTGAACAGTAAAAGAGTTCGCACAATCAGGTTCAAGTTTAATATCCTGAATAAGATTAACCTTATCAATTATTATTTCTTTTTTGTTGCTAGACCAAGCCACTCCTTTACTTGTTCGGTTTAGGACTACAAAAAGCCTCTCTGGTATTTTTCCAGTTATCTTGTCTTTAAGCACTTTAATGCTTATGTCCTCTTCTAATTCAACAGTTGTTTCTCGATATTTTATATCTAGCTGCAATTTCGTTTTATCTCTCGTTTCTTCTTTTACTTCATCTGAAACGGTAATTGTAGAAGCAAACAATGCAGCACCTTTGGCAACAACTGTCATAGGGTCAACAGAAGTATCAACTTTATCAGTGATTTGCTCTTTTAACATTCTGCGTAAGATTGGCGAGAAAGTCGGACCACCAACCAAAATCAAAGCACCCAAATCTGAACCTTTTAAATTGTTTCTTTTCAGAAGTTCTTTAGTAATATCAATTGCTTTTTGGAAAATAGGAGCAACCACATTCTCAAATTCGGCAAATGATGCAACTATCTCTATTTCCTCATCCTCAAGATTAATGCCTTCTTCATCTTCAATTTTTAATGAACCTAATGGTATTACATAATTGACTGATGCCTTTGTTGACATCTCAATTTTAATTTCTTCTGCATAGAATTTAAGAACATCTCTTAACAATTGCCTTTTTGCTGTATCAGCTAAAATTGAATTGATTGAATAATTCTTTTGAAGCGTTGGAATTATCAATTCATCTACAATAGCTAAGTCCAGGTTCTTTCCACCTAACCAATTATCGCCATCAGTGTCTTTTACCGATAAAATGCCTTCTTCCGATTTTACCAAGGCTGCATCAAATGTTCCTCCTCCAAAGTCGAACACACACCAAAAGCTGTCTTTGTTTTTTGCAGTTAATCCATAAGCAGTAGCGGCCGCAACTGGCTCATGCAATAACTGAATGTGTTTAAAGCCCGCCAATTTTGCGGCTTTCATTGTCGCTTCGTTCTGTGGATTTAGAAATTTTGCAGGAACGGTTATGACGATAGAATTAATGTTTTCGTCTTGAATAAATGACTTCAATTTTTTCAAGACTTCTGCGGATAACTCCTCTGATGTAAAATCTTTGCCCATATTTGAACACTTGTAAGTATGGGTCGTTCCCATAGTTCGCTTGAACTCAATAAATGTGTTTGTTTTACCTGCTTCAAATGACTTCAACGCTCGAGTGTTATCGTTTTTCATAACGTTAAAAGCGGTATCACCTGCCAAAATGTCCTTGCGTTTATTGAAATGAACACAAGACGGAACGGTGTCTTTCAATGTGTCCGATCTCTTAATGGTAGGAACTCCATTTTCCATTCTTGCGATTGCCGAGTTGGTTGTTCCCAAGTCAATTCCGTAGTCTATTTTATTTCTCATACTTTCTTATGTTGTTAATGTTATTTTGAAAATTACATTCCTACAGATACTTCAATCTGTGCTGTTTGTATCATCTTGTCGTTAAAGTTTACTTGTGGTATCAATACTTTCGTAATGATTTCCGAACCTTTTTCCAAATTCTCGTCAGGAATTGAACTGGTTACAATTACTTTCATTCCCTGATGATATTGTTTCCCCAAAAGTTCAGGCATTTCATAACCGTTTGCTGAAAGGTTATCCTTCAACTTGCCAACTGAACGCTCCAATTGTTTCAAACCTTTTGTTCCTTTATCCATTAAGTTAATGTTGCGTTCAATCAAATTGATTTCACTTGCTACCTTCAAAGCCAGTGAGTGGTCGGGTTCGGCATTCGCACTTACTGGGCTTGCAGATTTTTGTTGTGCTAACAACTGCAATTCGCTTTCAATCAAATTCGTTTGTTTGCCAAATTCTTTTACCAAACTTTCTTCTATTGAAGATTTTGTCTTTTGAAGTTGTTCAACAACTTCTGTTTTATCCGTTTTTTGACGTTTGCTTAATAGCCAATACAAAAGTCCTGAAAGCAAGATTGCTGAAAGCACACCGATAATTCCATAAAGAGAATTTTTGCTTAATGATTGTCCTACTTCATCAATTCTCTTGTTGGCAGTTTGTTCAGTAGTTGTAATCTGAATGCCTAATTGATTTGCAGTTTGTGAAATAACGGAGCTATTTTTTTGCGTTTTGCTTCTTAAACTGTCAATGCTTTTGTTGGCATTTGAGAGTTTAGTGTACAAATTACTGATTTCAGCTTTCAGACTTCTGTTTTCAGCTTTCAAACTTTTGTTTTCCAATTGTAAGGTTTGAATACTGGTTTTCAAAGGTTGTAATTCCTTTACCAAATCCTCTTTGGTTAATGTCTCTGTTTGGGCAAAAGCGCTAACGCTTGCTAACAGGAAAATAGATATGATTATTTTCTTCATTTTTTGATTACTTTAATAAATTGGTTCAACGCTTTACGAATTAGGGTGTTTACGATCTTTTGGTTTTTCAATAACTCTACAAGTTTTGGAGAAATGAAATAATATGTTTGAATAAACATTCGACCTGCAATTGTTTTAGCTAAACATTCATCCCTAAATTTTCGCAACTCCAAAACTTGTGGATGTTCATAGCTTCCGTATGCCATGGTAGCGATGTAACAACCTCCGCCACCTGATGAAGAACTGCTTCCTCCACTTCCTGTTGTTACTTGTGAAAGTTGGCTTCTTAGTCCTGATAAAGAGTTTTTGTTTTGATTAACATGACTTCTAAAATCAGAACGCAAATCCATTGCAGAAATAGTATTCGTAACTTCCCAAGACTCGTCAACTTTTTGTTTGAGTGAGAAAATTGCAGCAACTTTTGTTGAAGCGTCATAAGTATTTGCAAACCTTTCTTGAAGTTTGTTTATTTCAGAAACACACATTCCTTGTGCATCAGAAGCTATTCTTGTACTAATCCCCAAATAATTTTCGTCATTGCGGCCTAAAACACGGCTGATATTATATAGGTAGAGCCTGGCGCTTGCTAAAAGCTGGTTTGCGTTAGCTACTGTTTCCGCTAAACCTTCATATCTATCAATAAGATCTTTCAGTCTTTTAAAATCGTCATCAACTTTTATTAGTTTGTCTCTTATGGGCTTATCATTAATCCATTTCTGCAAGTTTTCAATATTTTCTTGTACTCTATGCTTTGCAACGCCACCAACTGCTAATATTTTAGCTTTTTTGAACAAATCCAATGAAGTGCTGCCCGGGTCTGTATTCCTGTCTTGATAATACTTGAAGTAATCAATACCACATTGCAAAATTTCATTGGCAACTCTATCTGAAATTGAAGAGTATTTCAAATCAGCTATACCAAGAATATTCATTAATTGAAGTACTTGATTGATTACGGCATCGTGAAGCTCTGTTCCTGCTTTGGCTGCATTAGCTTTGTTCGCCTTGCGTTTGTTTTTTGCCGTTTCAATTTGTTGTTCTATTTGTGTAATATGATTTTGAACAAAACCTTTCAGAAAATCTTCTTTGGCAAAAAACTCTTGTTTGTTCAGTATTTCAAAAAATTTACTTGATGAAATTTTGTTTTTAATCTCTGATTGAAGTTGATTGAGAAACAAAAGTTGAATTCCTTTTTTTGATATTTTAAAAATGTCATCTGTCACTTTGCCTATTAGTTCATTTACAAAGTTGCTTTCAAGGAATTTTAACTTTAAGATTATTGCCTGTTCAAGAGCCGATTCTATAATAATATGACCAATTGCTATACTCAATTTTAACACAGATAAATTATGAAATGAAGATGCATTTCTGCTTGTAATGTCTTTATCGGTTAACTCTGACCATATATTAAGGGCATCTAATATTTTTCCTTCTTTCAAGGCATCAAGTGCGGCTTCGTCTGTAATCGGGTTTCCGTTCCAAAACCAAAATAAAGCAGCGTTTATTTTGTCATTGTCAAGGTTAAGTTTTGATGCTGCTTCTTCAACACTTTCTAAAGTTCTATGAAGTTCACCAAGTGCAGGAAAACTAAAGTAGTCCTGTGGGTCTTGTTCGGCTTCAATATATTTCTTGAGCCTGCTAATCTGCCTCGCCTGCTCCTTTGCAGTAGCTCCAACAAGCAAACCAACTGTCCTGTATGGGTTGTTTTTAATTAAGTTCATCTATTCTATCAGTTAATAATTTTCGAATTTATGATTTTCAGTTGTGCGTTGGCAAAAAATGGCTCTTTTGGTTTTGCGAAGGGTTGGCTTTTGTGTCGGGCAAAACCAAATGTGCCATTTGTGCGGCTGGCTAAAATTGTTTTAAAAAAATGTGCGGTGGGAAAATATAAAAATACAGAAGCGTTGGCTTTTGGGTCGGCTGTCTGATGGTTCATTTGTCCAGTCACTTTATGTTTATTTCTGTCGTTCATTCTTGCTGTGTCGTCTTTTAGGCTTGCAGGTAACACTCTAATTTATGATATAATACGTTTTGAACAAAGAAAACCACTATTGAAAATCATTGAGATGGTATTATACTTTTCATATTTATTTGCCGGCAGGCAGTTTGTTATTAGTACAATCCGATTCACCGGTCACATCCTGCTGAAGTAATCTCTTATTTTATAGGAAGAATTGCTGATCAGGTCCCCGTATATGTAGTTGATCACATCTCCTTCAGAAGGCAGGAATTCTTCTTTCCGGCTTAAAAGTTTTTTATCACTGTCACTCAAAGCCCTGTCATCACCCGTGTACGTTGCGAAAACTGAATACCAGTCATCATGACTGCTGAGTACATCGGTCCATAATATCCTTCCGGACTCATTCCTGATCGTTATCAGCATGGATCCTTCCGAATGCCTTGCTCTTTCAATAGTGTTCACCTTGGCTTTCACCGTGCCATAAACTTTTACCACCGAGTCGGGTTTGTAGGTGATCTCTTTGGTGACTACTTCTTTGGAAACTTCCCTGGCCTTCCTCGTTTCACTTACTCTTCCGATCATCAAGTTCTGCATTTGCAGTTCTATCACACGGTCCACACGCACATTGAGATTTCTTGCTTCTGCAGGTGAGTAAAATTTTACAAAACGGTTTCCGCTGTTGTATTTCAGATCGCTTATTAAGCGGTCATTATAATTATTGTAATCGTAGTTATAGGAGCTGAATTGGAAATCATACCTGGTTACAGGAAGGATCACCACATTGGTTACGGCAAGTTCGTATGCTTCGTTCATCCTGCTGATCACTTCCTGGTCGCCGGGAATGAATTTTAAAGCCGTTTGAAATTCGCTGTATGCATTCTTAAAACTTCCCTTGTCATAATTTCTCATCCAGGCTAAGCCTCTTTCAAAGTGTACTTCACCGGCTTTCTCTGCATAGGTGACCAGGAAAGAAGAGTAATCTATAGGCTGCACCAGTTGATATACCTGTGGCGACCTGTAAATGGCATCGTATAATCTTTGAAGTGAGGCATACTCATTATAGATCCATTCCCATTTCAGGTCATTATTACTTGCCTCATAGCTTGCAATGGCGCTCTCATGATCGTTCACCGCATAGCGGTAGGCTTCGATGATCGTGTTTTGCAACGATAAATTGCCCGGATCCTTCTGCAGTTTTTTTGCTGCCACTTCCACCGCTTCATCATATTTCCCTTTTTGATACAGTTTCAGGGCAGACCTGCACCCGATCATTGTGGTGACTATGGCTAAAATAAATATTGAGTAGAATTTTGATCTCATGGCATTCTGATTTGAATGTTTGATTTTCAAACAGGACTCCAATTAAAAGCGATGCTTTTGAATTATATTTTTATTAACAGGAGTTCTGTAGATAAAGGGATAACCGGGCAGAATGGTGCGCTTTCCAGCATCAATATTTCAGGATATCGCGGAGAAAATTATGGTATTCATCATAGGAAGGAAGATTATTGTGGCCGCCTCCTCTTATCCGGATCAGGGTGATCTTTCCGGGATTTAATTTCTGAAGCGCTTCGCTTTGGCGAATGGGAATGATCCTGTCTTTAGTTCCATGAATGATATAAACAGGGCAGTTCACTTTTCTGATCCATTTATCTGTGCGAAGACGGTAACGCAATACAAAGCGGACCGGCAGGATGGGGAGGAAACGCTCCACCACTTTTGTAAAACTGTAATAGGGTGAATCCAGTATCAGGTAACGGGGCTTGTTTTCCGAAGCCACCTTGGTGGCAAAGCCGCTTCCCATGCTTCTGCCGTACACAATAAGACTGTGCTCTGAATATTTTTTTGCCAGGTGCTCATAAACGAATTGCATGTCACCCAGCATTTCCTTTTCACTTCTTTTGCCGGTGCTTTTACCGAATCCCCTGTAATCTACCAGCACCACATCATAATCGTAGCGGTAAAAATCACGGGCATATTTGGCCCAGCCTTTAATGCTTCTTGTATTGCCATGAAAGTAGAGAATCAGGCCTTTCGGATTTTCCCTGTAAAAATGCAGGCCATTGATCCGCACCCCGGGTGCTATGTCAAAAAAATATTCTTTAAAAGGGATGTCGTATTTATATTGGAAGTCCTGTTTAAGTTTCTCCGGTTTGAAAATAAATTTTTCCTGTAAAAAATACAGTGCTATAAGTAAAAGTATTACCCCTGCAATGATATCAATAGCAAGATTGGGCAAGAGAAATAAAGGTGCAATATATCAACTCCTTCCCGGAGTGACGGTTTGTTTTCAGTCTTCTACCCGTTTCAGTTTGAGGTTGGTCACGGGAGCAACGATCAATGGGAATTTTTCAACCGTTACATTGGCCACATCCAGCCCAAAACCACGTTCTTCCGATAAGCTGATCTGTTTCAGAATAAAGTACAGTTTCATAATGATCCGCTCGATGAATGGCAATTCATTGTCCTGGCTTAAATATTTCTCCAGTACTACAAACTGGAAATCACCCACTGTGTAGCTGCTGGAAAAAGTTTCATAGCGGCTGGCAATGTTTACTTCCTTATTGGCCACCAGTTCTTCCACCACTTTGCGGAACATCAGGTTGATACGTGGCTGCATCCTGAATCCTAATCGAAAATCCACCCGGACAATATCATTGGGGATGATATGCTCCACTTTATATTCGCAGGTGTATGGATTATCCAATGTATCCACATGCACCAGCCAATAAATGTCTGCCCGTTTTGGCTTTTTGTTCAGGATAGAATAGATGATCTTATGCTCTATTTCCCTGGGGTTGTTGGCGCTGGTCAGATAGATAAGATGAGTGGCATATTTCGGCACGGACCGGTCGCTTCTCAGTTCCTGTATTTTCGGAATATAATGGTCAAGGCGCACAAATTCCACATACCTGTTTTTGATCTTACGGGAGCGAAACCAGATATACATCACCAGGAACATAATTCCGCCAATGATCAGGGTAATGTATCCCCCGTGTGAGAATTTTTGCAATAATGCGATCAGGAACCCGCTTTCAATAAACAGGTACACTCCAAGGAATGTCCAGATCAGGAATGGTTTTACCCGGTTTGCAATCAGAAAATTAGAAAATAAAATTGTGGTCATCAGCATGGTTACAATGATGGCTAACCCGTAAGCTGCTTCCATCCTGCTGGAAGTCTGGAAATACAGAACAACGCCGGTACATCCGGCAAACATCAGCAGGTTGACACTGGGAACGAAAAGCTGGCCCTTTTCTTCTGACGGATACCTGATCTTTAATTTAGGCCACAGGTTCAGCCGCATGGCTTCACTGATAAGCGTGTAAGAACCGGATATCATTGCCTGGCTCGCAATGACTGCAGCGCTGGTTGCGATGATAACACCCGGGATGATAAACCAGTGTGGTATCAGGTCATAAAATGCATTGATATTGTATTGCTGCTTTATTTCAGGAGTGATGGTAAGCCCGGTATAATGGCGTAACAGGGATGATGCCTGCCCCATATAGTTCAGCAACAGGCAGGTTTTTACAAATACCCAGGTAATCCTGATATTGCCCCTGCCGCAATGCCCCAGATCGCTGTACAATCCTTCTGCTCCCGTGATGCAGAGAAAAACTGCGCCTAACATCCATAGTGATTGGGGATATACCCGGATAAACTCGACAGCATAATAGGGATTAAAAGCTTTAAAAACGGAATAATTACCGCTTATATGAAAAACACCTAAAACAGCAAGCATGCTGAACCAGATTACCATGATCGGGCCAAACAGTTTTCCGATAGATGCTGTGCCGAATTGCTGCAGAAAAAAGAAAAGAACCAGTATCGTGATAACAATATACAGGATAATAGTATCTCCTTCACTTACATTAAATGCCGGCAATTTTCCCAACCCCTCCACTGCTGAAGTTATAGTGATGGGGGGCGTGATCATTCCGTCGGCAAGCAGGGCAGCGCCGCCTATCATGGCCGGGATCACCAGCCATTTTTTCTGCCGGCGGACAAGCGCATACAATGCAAAAATTCCACCCTCGCCATTGTTATCTGCTTTTAATACAAGCCATACATATTTAACCGTGGTCTGCATGGTAATGGTCCAGATAATGCAGGACAAGCTTCCGATGACCAGGTCTTCGGTAATCAGGCGGTTGTTTATAATGGCGTTGAAAACATATAGAGGTGATGTCCCAATGTCTCCGTAAATGATTCCCAGTGCTATGATCAGTCCAGCGACTGTAATCTTATTCGTCCTTATTTTCACTTTCTGGCGGTTGTGGTTTGGCTCCCGGTACAGATTTTATTTTCTGTATGGATATGGCTGCAAAGGTATATGCAAATTTTATTAAGTAGCAGCAGAAAAATCCCGTGTTTTTTTTCACTGGTTGTGGGGAAAAAAACAAGTCCTTTAAGAATTGTTATAAATGATTGTGTATTTGGTTTTATGACTGATGGCCTGTCAAAAAAAAGTGCAGGTTTTGGCAGGTATCCGTAACTTTATTCATTAAAAAAAATACACTATGATTACGGGAAAATGGTTATTGGGCGCTGTTTTATGCATGGTGAGTTCCCTGGTTTCGGCACAAAGGATTGTATATTCTGAACCCGAAAGAGATGATACCCGCAGAATGAATTTCGATATCATCGGGAAAATTGACGGTAACTTTTTGGTTTATAAAAATATCCGGAACAATAATTTCATTATTCTTTTCAATAATGATATGCAGCAGGTCGCAAAAACTGACCTGGATTTTCTTCCCAATTACGACCGCATGATCAATGTGGACTTTTTTGCCTACAACAGTTTTTTCTACATGATCTATCAGTACCAGAAGCATAACATTGTTTATTGTTCTGCTGTAAAACTGGATGGCAACGGTAAAAAAGTATCAGACATTATGGAAATGGATACCACCCGGATTGGTTTTGCCGCCAATAACAAAATTTATACTGTACTCTCCAGTGAAGATAAGTCCCGGATCATTATTTTCAAGATCAATAACAGGAACAGGCGTCTTTATTCCATGACTACCATGTTGTATGATAATAGCCTTCAACTGCTGAAAAAAAGCCGGTTGGCCATCCCGATGGAAGACCGGGATAATTATCTGAATGAATTTAACCTCGACAATGAAGGCGACCTGGTATTCAGCAAGTTTTTGCGAAGCAGTAATGACAATATCAGCCAGGCTTCTTTTGTCATCAAACCTGCAATGGGCGATACGCTCCTTGTAAACAACCTGGACTTAGGAAAAACCTACCTGGATGAAATACGGATAAAAGTGGACAACTTCAACAAAAGATATTTTCTCACTTCTTTTTATTACAAACAGCGCAGGGGCAATATTGACGGGTATTATTTTTATATATGGGATAAAAAAATAAAGGGCCCCTTCCGCCAGGATACAATCATCTTCAGCGATGATCTGAAAAAAGAGGCCAGGGGAGAGAGCTCAACTAAAATGGCTTTCAATGATTATTTCATCCGCAATATCATTATCAAAAAAGATGGCGGCTTCCTGATCTCCAGTGAAAGTTATTACACTACGTCCCGGTACAACAGCTGGAACCGGTGGGATTATTTATATGGATCGCCTTTCTTTTCACCCTGGGGTTATTATTATTATTCTCCCTATTACAATAATCTCTGGTGGAACTCCCGTTACTATAATAATTCGTCGAATGTCAGGTATCATGCAGATAATATTGCCGTCCTGTCTTTTGATAGCACGGGGAAACTTCAGTGGGCTAACGTTATCGGCAAAAGCCAGTATGATGACCAGTCGGATGACGAAATTTCTTACCAGTTGATGAATACCGGGGATCAGCTTCATTTCCTTTTTAATGACATGGAAAGAAAAACGAACCTGCTGAATGATTTTACTATTTCACCGGAAGGGCAGTTGAATCATAATCCTACTTTGAAAAACCTGGACAGGGGATATGAGTTTATGCCCAAGTACGGGAAGCAGGTTAGCGCCCGGCAGGCTATTATTCCCTGTGTTCACAGGAATCTTATTTGCTTTGCTAAAATTGATTACAATTAAAATCAACCTGAAACCAACCAATATCCGTGATCAGTATTTTTAAACAAAAGAGTCCCGTAAACATTTTATTGTTGCTGGTATTCGGTATCCTGATTAAGTTTCCCGCATTCCGTCATCCGTTTATCCCGGTATTTGAACCCGGTGACGGTGAATTGTATTTGCGTATTTTAAAGTGGATGAAACCATACGGAGATGCCAACCCGGTACTTTACCCGGTGCTGGCTTTTGCCCTGTTATTTATCCAGGCTGTTTCTCTTACCCGGTTTATCAACAGCCGCAGGCTGATCAATACCCCGAGTTATCTGCCCGGCATGGCATATATGCTGATCACCTCACTTTTTCCCGAATGGAATTATTTTTCGTCAGCACTCCTGATCAACACTATCCTGATATTCATATTGTCCTGGTTATTCCGGGTTTATCACCAGCAAAATGCAAAGGGAACAATTTATAATACGGGGCTTGCGTTGGGTATCGCCAGTTTCCTGTCGCCCTCTTCCCTGGCATTTGCCATCTGGGTGCTGCTGGCCCTGGCGGTAATGCGGCCCTTCAGGATAAATGAATGGCTGCTTTGCATTCTTGGCATCACTACACCTTATTATTTATTCGGAGTTTATCTTTTTATTACCGGCCAGTGGGGTTGGGATAAATTGATACCTGACCTGTCGGTGAGTGTTCCCGATATAAAACAATCCGCCTGGGTAGCCGGCAGCGCTTTTTTGATCATTGTTCCTTTTCTCCTTGGCGGGTATTATGTACAGGAAAACCTGAGCCGCATGCTGATACAGGTCCGCAAGGGATGGAGTTTGCTTTTATTGTATTTACTCACATCCATGATCATTCCTTTTGTCAACACCAATTATAATTTTGAAAACTGGGTTCTTGCTGCCATCCCCTTCGCATCATTTCATGCTTCTGCATATTTATACTCAAAAATAAAGTTGATTCCTTCCATTTTGTTCTGGCTCATGGTTGGTTTCATTCTTGCATACCAGTATTACGGGCATGGATGGTAAATCTCACTACCCCGGTTTGTATTGTATTGCTGGTGATAATTTCTAATAACCGGAATTGTTATTTTCGTTTCAGGAAGTTCATATCTTGCTTATTAACTCATATTAAAAAATGCGAAGAAGTGAACAATGAATAAGGAACAGGTTAATAGTGAAAAAGAAATTTTGATCCGTTTGATTCAGAATGATATGCAGGCATTCGATGACCTGTACTGGAAATACCAGAAAGCAGTGTATCAGAATGCTATTAAACTTACAAAGGATGCTGCCATTGCGGAAGATATTGTACAGGAAATTTTTATTTCTTTATGGGAAAAACGTTCCACTATTGATATTGAAAGATCCATTGCCGGCTGGTTATTTGTTTCCTGCTACAACCGTTCTGTAAATGCATTGAAAAAGAAACTGCGTGAATCCCGTGCATATAAAGAATTGAGTAAAGAAACCGGGGATGCGCCGGGTGATGACAGCGGCATTTCAGGAATACAGTTAAACATACTGGAAAAGGCAATTGCACAGCTTTCGCCCCAAAAAAGAAAAGTATTTGAGCTTTGTAAACTCCGTGGCAAAAGTTATGACGAAGCAGCCGCTGAATTACATATTTCAAAGCATACGGTGAAAGAGTATCTTTCGGAGGCAATGGCCTTCATCAAAGAATTTGCGAAACAACATCCCGGAACAGGCCTGGTGATCTTATTACTGACAACTGTTTTTTAGGGCCATCCAAAAAAGAAACGTATTTACCCCCCTTTTTTTCAGGTCTTGTTGTATTTATAATAAACGACCGCTTTGGAAAACCTGAAACAAAGACTGTTAACTATTCTTGAGAATTCTGAATGGAACGAAACCGACAGGATATGGCTATTGGAATATCTTGAGAGTTCAGACACATCCGTATTACAAAAAATTATGCAGGATGAATTCAAAAAAGATGTTGAGACTGATGCTGAACTTACAGATCAGCAGGTCCAAAAACTTCTTCGAAGAATTCATTTTAAAATTAAAGCTGGCTTAGGTTCCGGCAGGCTGGTGCATATTTCATTATGGAAAAGAGTAGCGGCTGCCGCTGCTATCCTGCTTGTACTCGGCAGCGCCTCCTACTTTTTATTTTTTAATAATGAGAAAAAAGAAATTGCAAAAACTAACATTAATACTCTTCAAAAAATTGATATTCCTCCCGGCGGCAACAAAGCCGTGCTGACTTTAGGTGATAACCGGATCATTATTCTTGATAGTGCAAAAGAGGGAATGCTGACACAACAGGGTAATACAAAAATTTTAAAGCTCGATGATGGCCAGTTAGCATATAACTCATTAAAGGATCCTTCATCTTCGCCCGGTGCAACTGAAGTTCTTTATAATACCATCACTACACCCCGTGGTGGCCAGTATCAATTGACGTTGGCAGATGGATCAAAGGTTTGGCTGAATGCTGCTTCTTCTATCAGGTTCCCGGTTGCATTTGTTGGTACTGAAAGAAAAGTGGAGATAACCGGTGAAGCGTATTTTGAAGTAGCCCCCTCCATCTCCCCCAATGGGGGAGGGAAACTGCCTTTTAAAGTAGAGGTGAATGGTAAGCAGGAAGTGGAAGTATTGGGTACGCATTTTAATATTAATGCTTACAGCGATGAAACAACCATTAATACAACATTATTGGAGGGAAGTGTAAAAGTAACCTCGTTAATTACCAACGACTCAAAGCTCATTTCCCCGGGGCAACAGGCGCAGGTTAATAACCTGGGGCAAATTAATATTGATAAAAATGCCAATACCGATGAAGCCGTGTCATGGAAGAATGGCTGGTTTAATTTCAACAGCGCCGGCATTGAAACTATCATGCGTCAGATCGGCCGCTGGTATGATGTGGAGGTAAACTATAGTGGAAATATCGGACATGAAACATTTACTGCCATGGTAAAACGCAGCAGTAACATATCTGCTGTATTAAAAATAATGGAAGAAGGTGGTATAAAGTTCAAAATGGATAATAAGAAAATTGTTGTATTGCAATAAATAGCTCTTTGGTTAACCTAAGGCAGCTTGCTTCGGCAAGACTCGCAAAAAAAACCGGGAAGTGTTACGAGCACTGCCCGGCGCCCTTCGACTAAGCTCAGGGTATGTCTGGGTTAACCCTAATTATAAACAAACCGTGTAAGGACTGCTTATTGTTTAACCCAAACTAAAACAAAGTTATGAAATTGAATGCTCTTTGTTTATTCCGGCTGAAACGGAAAACAATCACCAAAACATTTCCCGGCATTACCGGGGTGCTGAGAATTATGAAACTCACAGCTATTTTATTACTTGCTGCCTGTATCCAGGTAAGTGCTAAAGGCCATTCTCAAACGGTGACGCTTTCTCTGAGGAATGTTCCCCTGCAAAAAGTGTTTAAGGAAATCAACCGGCAAACTGGATTCCAGTTTTTTTATAAAGACGGGTTGCTCAGGGAGGCGGGTAAGGTGGATATTAATGTAACTGATGCCACCGTTGATGAAACACTGCAATTATGTTTTGCAAATTTGCCGATCACCTTCACCATTGTGGACAATACGATTGTGGTAAAAGAAAAAAGCGCAATAAGCGCTGACTCATTAAATGACCTGCCTCCGCCTCTGGATATTACCGGGGTTGTAAAAGATGAAAAAGGCGAGCCTGTTGCCGGCGCATCTATTGTAATTAAGGGGACCAACAAAGGAACTACTACTGATGCCAATGGGCTCTTTGAACTAAAAGATTTAAGTAAAAATGATATCCTCGTTATCAGTGGTACCAATATCGAGACTATTGAAGTGAAAGTAGCCGGCAGAACCTTTCTCAATATCACAACAAAGATTAAAGTATCTGAAGTGGATGAAATACAAATTGTGGGGTATGGCACTACTACAAAACGGATGAACACAGGTACGGTGGCTACCGTTAAAGGAGATGACATAAAAGACCGCCCGGTAACCAATGTAATGCAGGCTTTGCAGGGAAAACTTTCCGGCGTGGCCATTCTCAATACCCAGGCGGGAGTGGGCGCCGCCAATACCATCTTAATCCGCGGTATTAATTCTATTACCTCCGGCACCAATCCGCTGATCATAGTGGATGGTGTGGTAGTGAATGAACAAACGAATGGCCTTTTATATTACAATATCAGGGGGGGGGGGTCTTATGTTCCTTACAGCAATTCCATTTTCAATTTTATCAATCCCTCCGATATTGAAAGTGTGGACGTGTTAAAGGATGCGGATGCTACAGCTATATATGGTTCAAGAGGTACCAATGGAGTGATCCTGATCACCACCAAAAAAGCTTCTTTGGGAAAAACAAAAGTGACTGCAAATGTATCCACCGGCTGGAAGAGCCCGACTGTAATTACTAAACGCATGAACACCCAACAGTATTTGCAAATGAGAAAGGATGCTTTCGCTACCGGCAATATGACATCACCCACTTCTGTCATTAATCCCATTACACCTACTGCTCTCAATGCACCCGACTTGACTGTATGGGATCAGAATGCATACACGGATTATGTAGCGATGGATGTGAAGAATCGGGCTCCTAACTACCATGCGGATCTGAGCCTGAGTGGTGGTACTAAAGCCTGGAACTTTTTTACTTCCGGCAGTTATGACAAAATGTATGACGTGTATATGAACAAGCCCTACCAGGAACTGGCTACCGGAAGAATGCAGATCAATCACACGTCGCTGGATAACCGGTTCAATCTCCGCCTGGGCTCTACCTTCGGCACCGCGAATCAGAAATTCACGTTCTGGAGTGCTACCACGGGATCACCAGCAGCTAGTAATAACCCGCCTAATTTTCCCCTGTATAAGAGTGATGGCAGTTACAACCTTGGAGTTTTCAATGGAAGTTTTTACCTCGGCTACAACCCGCTTCCCGGAAAGGATGTATCCACAACTTCAATGACAAATAACGTGTTGCTGAATGGGGAGATTTCCTATTCGATTATCAGGGGACTTGTTGCTAAATTGCAAACTTCCTTTAACTCACAGTCAAACGCAACCCACTACCTGTATCCTTCCACAGTGATTAACGTTCAGGACCCGTATACCACGAGTCCTTTCGGGAATCACTCCACTAATAGATTTACTTCGGTCAACATGGAGCCTCAGCTTACCTATAGCTGGAATATTTCAAAAGCATCATTCACGGCATTGGCCGGAGCCACTTTCCTTGATAAAAAGAGGCAAGGAGCTTCTATAAAAGTCAATAACCCAGGCAGTGATGCCTTGTTAAGTAGTTACGGCGCCGGACAGCCTACTACCGGTTATTCTGATAATTCTGAAGAAAAATTTACATCGGTATTCGGAAGGCTGACTGCTGACTGGGATAAAAAATATCTTCTTGACCTTAATTTCCGTCGTGATGGTTCTTCCCGTTTTGGTCCCAATAACCGCTTTGCCAATTTTGCTGCGGCAGGTTTGGGATGGATATTCACCAGCGAAACTTTTTTAAAGAACAATCTATCTTTCCTTAGCTACGGAAAGCTGCGGGGTAGTTATGGCACCACCGGAAACAACAACATTCCCGATTATCAATACCTGAGTTTGTTGCAGGCGCTGCCGGGGGGAGGTACCGTTGGCACCTATACTGGTCCATTGTACCCGGCTAATTATCCCAATACTGATATAAAATGGGAAAACACCACTAAGACAGATGTGGGAATGGAACTTGGATTTTTGAAAAACCGGATCCTGTTAACTGCCGCATGGTATCGTTCAATCACTTCCAACCTATTGGCCAGCCTGCCTCTGGGAGGTCAGGGCGGATTCACTAATTATTATGGCAACTTCCCGGGTAAAGTGCAAAATACCGGGTTGGAATTTGAATTGGTTACACAAAACCTCGGAACAAAAAGTAGGGTTAAATGGACCACAAAACTGAATATCAGTCACAATACAAATATTCTGAAATCCTTCCCCAATCTCGCCGCTACTGTTTATTCAAAAACGCTTCAGGTCGGCAGAGCTTTACCGAATAATCTTCCGGGTCTTATAGCTTATTGGATGGAAATGCCTTATAATTTTACAGGCATTGACCCTGCTACCGGCTTGCCCCTGTTTAAGGATGTGAATAAAGATGGCGTTGTCAATAGCAATGACTACAATATTAATGCTGCCTGGATAGGCACTTCTCTTCCCACAATATGGGGGGGGGTAACTAATAGTGTAAGCTATAAAGGATTCAGCTTAGATGTATTTCTCCAGTTTTCCACCGGTATCTTTCCAAAGTGGAATTTTGGTCTTAATTCCCCAATCGGCTCCCTTTTCAATCCATCTGCCGATGTGGCCGGTAATTATTGGATGAAACCAGGGGACATAAAAAAATATCCCCGTTTATATACCAACACAGCAGGTACAGCAACTTACATCAATCCGATAACCCAATTTTATATATTTAGCTCAGCGAATATTTATAAGGGCTATTATGTTCGCCTTAAAAATGTGCAACTGAGTTATTCCTTGCCGGCCACGCTGCTCTCCAAAATAAAAATGGCCGGTGCAACCGTGTATATCAGTGCAGAAAACCCCGCTGTATATACACCGGTGAAACTTTATATGGATCCCGAACTTTCATGGGGAAACCATGGTAATGTCATGCTGCGCACCGTCACCACGGGAATAAGACTTCAATTTTAAAATTGCTAAAACTTGTTTATCATGAGAAAAGCTTTCAACAACATACTAATTACGATGACACTTGCAGTGGTGTTGACCACGGTTTCCTCTTGCAAGAAATACCTGGATATCCCCTATCCAAACAATTCCATTAATACCAAGTCCGC
This sequence comes from Sphingobacteriales bacterium UTBCD1, assembly GCA_002066995.1. Taxonomy (GTDB): domain Bacteria; phylum Bacteroidota; class Bacteroidia; order Chitinophagales; family Chitinophagaceae; genus UTBCD1. The sequence continues at coordinate 72,040 of MWTC01000049.1, read as the reverse complement.
ATTCACCAATATGGCCACTATTGACGGAATGATGAACAATCTTTATTACTCCTTCTTCAATACTGCGGCGGTCAGTGCCGGACTTTACTATGTTCTGCCTTGCACTGCAGATGAAGGGTATAATCCTACTTCTGTTAGTCTCTCGCTGGATCCACAAACCAGTAATATCACAGCCAATCTCTTTCTGGTTAGCTGGGATAATGTGTATAACAATATTTACCAGGCAAATGTCATGCTGGAGAGCATTCCAGGCGCTACTGCTCCCGGCTTTACTGATGATAAAAAGAAAGCATATACGGCGGCCGCCAAAACCATTCGGGCCTATGACTATTTTCTATTGGTAAGAATATTTGGTGATGTGCCGCTGATCACAAATACGGATGTTCCGTTTAATTCCCTAAAACCAAGAGATCCGGCTGCTACTGTATATGCTGCCATTGAAAAAGATCTGCAGGACGCTATAGCTGCCCTGCCCGCTACTCTTGGCATAAAATATTTTATCAACAACAAGTATATCCCTGAAGCCATATTGGCAGAAGTGTACCTGACTGAGGGTAAATGGGCGCAGGCCGAAGCTGCGGCTACGGATATCATTGGCAGCAATCAATACCAGTTGGCAGCACTTACTGATATTTTTCTGCAATCCAGCAAAGAAGGCATTTTAGAGAGTGCGCCGGCTTATGCCTTCTTTAATTCAGCGATATCCTATAAAGTTGGTAGAATAAACCGCAATACCTGGTTTCCTGAGGGATTTTATCGCTCTTATTTGGAAGGCGATGCACCGGCGCTATCTCCTGATCTGCTCAACAGTTTTGAAGCAGGAGACCAACGCCTTGTCAATTGGGTTACATTGAGAAATGCCAACAATTATTCTAACCCAAATAACCGGATGTTTCCTTATAAATACAAGTACAGTTACGTCTATTATACCGGCACCATTCCTGCGGGACGTGAAGAGAACGATAAAGTCATACGCCTCGCAGAAATATATCTTCTGCGGGCAGAAGTAAGAACCCGCCAGAATAATTTAACAGGCGCAACTGCTGACCTGAATATCATCAGAACAAGGGCCGGCCTGGCTAATACGACTGCTTCCTCACAATCAGATATAATTGATGCCGTATTAAATGAAAGAAGGCATGAATTGTTTTTTGAAGGCGGCTGGCGTTGGTTTGACCTGGTAAGAACAGGGAAAGCCAATTCGGTGCTTAGTGCCATTTCGTATAAATCTGCCAACTGGAAGCCTTACATGGTATTGTTTCCATTGAGCCCGGCAAACCTGGCAGCGAATCCTAACCTGACGCAAACCCCGGGATATTAAATAATGCAACCCACCTCATCCTCATTATGCCAATGAGGTGGGTTTCTTTTATTTTTTGATTGACAAAATAATATAAAAGTGGCGGCATATTTCCGCTGCAATCCTTAGGAAGCTGTTCAATATTAAAAGTAAACAAGATGACAAAGAGAACCTCTTTTATCATTTTCCTGTTAAGCCTCTGTTTCTTTCTCAGTGCCCAGGATCATTTTTCCTTTAGTCCCCAAAAGCCGAACCCGGGGGACAGGGTAAGTTTTACCTATGACCCACCAGCCGGTGTTTTTGATGATACGGATAAGATCAACTGTGTAGTAAATATATGGGGAACCTATTGCGATGAAGGTTGGTGGAAAACACAGAAATATCCGCAGCAACCGGTAGCAATTGTTTTGAAAAAAAACGGTACTCATTATGAAGGAACGATACAGACGGACAGCCTGACCAGAATGCTCGCATTTTCTTTTTCAAGCGGGGTTATAAAATGGAAACAACAAGGACTCGTAAAAGTCCTGACATCGGGGAAAATTGATTATAATCAAAACAATGGTTATTGTATTCCCTTTTATACCGGCAATGGTGCAGCATGCAAGTTTAGTAATTATATGATTGGGCAATATCTCATCAATGATTACTTCAATAATTCCGGAATTAGAAATCCTAAAAAGGCAGCAGAATATTTTCTGAAAGAACTGGAACTCTTTCCAGAATCGAAATACTATGCGCTACCATCGCTTTTAAGTGCTTATGGCTGGTACAATCCGGACACGGCGAAGGCTGTTAAGGCTAAGGAAATAGAAAAATTATTTGCAGGTGGATTGCAATCGGAGGACGACATCGCACTGATGGTTTTCCTTTCTGCAGGGGCACAGTACGGATATTTTAAGAAATTGGCAAAGGAAAAGGCTGCCACCAGCAGGGGAACACTTTCCTTCCTGTATAATGAATTCGATGAGGAAAAAGATATTGAAAAGAAAGAAATGATTCTCGCCGATGCCATCCGGCTTTACAATAGCTTTGGATTTGAAGAAAGGCTTAAGGATAAGTCTCCTTTTCCTAATAGCCCATTTTTTATGCAAATGGGATATTTATTGGAGCTGATTCGTGCCGGCAAGCTGGAGTATTTCAGAAATTATGTTGAAAAAACTAATTTTTTTAAAGACAGGATTCCCACAGCTTATTATTTGCAGTATCTCCAGTCATATATTGATACATTGAAGGCACATGGAACGAATCCTGGTTTTACAGAAAAATTCCTGCTGGACCTTCATGATTTTTATGCCGGCGCTATTTCCCGTTCAAAGGCCGGAATTACCTCGCCTGAATTAGCAGGGGATCTATATTATACTTACGAGGATAAAATAAATGCAATAGCTACGGCAGCGGCAGTTGTTTCTGATGATATTGTTCAATGGTATTCTCAAAAAGGGGCATACCGCAAAGCCTGGAAATATGCTGTGGATGCAAAGCGATATTTACAATTGATAACAACAGAATTTAATAATGCAGGTTCAATTGCCACTGATTATTGTTTGGTGGCTGAAAAAATCTTACCCGCCAATCAATGTAAAGGGGAGGTGGAAAAATTCATCACCGATGGAGTATGGAAACCGGAAATGCTGGAGGTACTTCAACGGATCTGGGTTAAACAAAACAAATCAGAAAAGGGTTTTTCGGATTATGTAAATACAATAAGACACAACTCTGTGGAAAAGTCAAAGAAAACATTGCTGGGTACCCGGTTGAATTATGCCGCGCCAGAGTTTGCATTGAAAGATTTAGATGGGAGGGAGGTAAGCCTGAAAGACCTGGCCGGCAAAACAGTGGTACTTGATTTCTGGGCTACCTGGTGCGGTCCTTGTAAAGCCAGTTTTCCCGGCATGCAAAAACTGGTTCATTTCTATAAAGATGACCCGGATATAAAATTTCTTTTCGTGGATACATGGGAAGGAAAACATGCCGACAAACCACCAACGGATGAAGAAGTCAGAAAAACTGTGGCTGATTTTATAAAAAGCAAAAATTATTCCTTTCATGTGGTGCTGGATAAGGAAAATAAAGTGGTGCAGCAGTTTCAGGTCGAAGGCATCCCCACCAAATTTATCATTGATAAAAATGGAAATGTGCGGTATAAAGTACTTGGATATGATTCTAACGAAGGAAAGCTGTTTGATGATGTGGATGCGATGATACAATCGGTGAAATAATAATGATAAAAATGGGAAAAAAGTTGCATTTTATTTCCTCTTTATTCGCCTGCATCAACAAGCCGGAGCTTAAGAATTTTACTGCAAATAATGAAGAAGAAAGTGATGGTGCGCCAGTTCATAAAAACCGGTTCAGAATAATAGTGAACATCAATAATCTTGGTATTATGAATATCTGCTGTGACTTTGTATTAGATAAGGAAATGATCGAAAAAAACATAAATATAAAAACCGGAAAAAAGTTTTAGTCTGAGCACGAAGTAAATTCTATTATACAATCGAAAAAGATAAATCGAAGACCCACATTCAATAATAATAAAATCAATTTTTAAATGAAACAGGTAATTATTTTTTTACTATTTGTTACTATCTCAGGAAAAGGTTTTACCCAGGCGCCTGTTAAAACAGACTCGGCAACAAAACCTAACTCTTTACAGGCAAAGCCGGCTGGTCCAAAGCCCTATAAGGAGGTGATTACTGACAAGGCTATTTCCAAACAGGGATTATTTACCGTACACAAGGTAGAGGATAAGTTTTATTTCGAAATTCCCGATTCAATCCTTGGCAGGGAAATTCTTGCCAATACCCGGTACAGCAAAACACCCGCCGGCGCCAGCTATGGTGGCGTAGAGTTAAATCAACAAACCGTAAAATTTGAAAGAGGTCCGAATAATAATGTTTTTTTAAAAGTGATCACTTTGATGAATACAGCCGATTCTAACAATACTATATTTCAGGCAGTATCCAACTCCAATGTCAACCCGATTGCAGCGGCTTTTCCGATCGCTTGTTATGGAAAAGATCCATCGGCGAATACAGGCAGTGTGGTAATAGATGTCACTGAATTTTTTAAGGGAGACAACCTGCCTGTAACTATAACAAATGGGCAGAAGCGATTGTATTCGCTGGGCGCCCTGTCTGCTGACAGATCTTATATTGAGAGTATCAGAACTTACCCTTTGAATACGGAAGTAAGAACTATAAAAACATTTTCTTCTACAATACCGGCTGCTTCCGCAACCCAGATGGTATTATCACCCTTGAAGGCTACACTTGCCGTTGGTGCCGTCACTTTTGAATTGAACACATCATTTTTGTTATTGCCAAAAGTTCCAATGATGCGCAGGTTGTTTGATCCCCGTGTTGGATTCTTTTCGGATCAATATACCGTTTACAGTGATGATCAGCAAAGAGTGGAGCAACAATCTTTCATTGTCCGCTTCAGGTTAGAACCCAAAGACGAAGACCTCGAAAAATACAAAAGAGGCGAATTGGTGGAGCCTAAAAAACAGATTGTCTATTATATTGATCCCGCTACTCCCAAAAAATGGAGACCGTATTTAATTGCAGGCATCAACGACTGGCAAAAAGCATTTGAAAAAGCAGGTTTCAAGAATGCAATTGTGGGAAAAGAATGGCCGGAAAACGATTCCACCATGAGCTTAGAAGATGCCCGTTTTTGTGTACTTCGCTATTTTGCTTCTGATATTGAGAATGCCTATGGCCCTAATGTTAATGACCCACGCAGTGGCGAAATTCTGGAAAGCCATATAGGCTGGTTTCATAATGTTATGAAACTGGTACACGACTGGTATTTTGTTCAAACTGCTGCTGTTGACCCCAAAGCAAGAAAAATGAAATTTGATGATGAGTTGATGGGCAATTTGATCCGCTTTGTCTCTTCCCATGAAGTGGGTCATACTCTCGGTCTTCAACATAATATGGGAAGCAGCAGTAAAACACCGGTTGAAAAACTTCGTGATAAAGCATGGGTGGAAGCAAATGGGCATACTGCATCTATTATGGATTATGCAAGATTCAATTATGTTGCCCAGCCGGAAGATAGTATATCAGAGATAGGTTTATTCCCTCGCATTGGTGATTATGATAAATGGGCTATCCAATGGGGCTATAAATATTTAGGTGAATCCGATGTTGAAAAAGACAAAAAGATTAACAATAAATGGATCGTTGACAGTCTGGCTGCAAATCCGCGTTTATGGTTTGGAGCAGGTGATGACCCCCGTGTGCAAACAGAGTGCCTGGGCGATGATAATGTGAAAGCAAGTGAATACGGGATCAAAAACTTAAAGCGCATCGTCCCAAATTTAATAGAATGGACGAAAGAAGAAAATGATAAATACGACAACTTATCGGAAATGTATGGAGAAATAGTTAGCCAGTTCGGAAGATATATGGGGCATGTGGCGGCCAATGTGGGAGGCCATTATGAAACGGTGAAAAGTGTTGAGGAAGCCGGCAATGTCTATGAACCGGTTCCAAAAGCTATCCAGAAAAATGCTGTGTCTTTCCTGAATAATCAATTATTTCAAACCCCAACGTGGTTATTGGATAAAAATATTCTCGATAAGATTACCAGTCCTTCGACAAATAATGCAGTGGCAAACCTCCAGACCAATGAATTGGGTGTCTTGGTTTCAGGGCGCAGTCTTTACAGGCTTAATCTCTTAACAAACCGATACGGAGCAGACAAAACTTATGCGATTGATGAATTTCTTAATGATGTCCAAAATGGAATATTCAGCGAGTTAACAACGAAGAAGTCAATTGATGGATACCGGCGTAATCTGCAAAAAGCGTATGTTGAAGATTTGATTGCTTTGATTCGACCCGCCGATTTGCAAACATATTCAGTTGCCGGAGGGGTCATTAGAACAATATCCATTAACATAAATAATACAGACATTCCTTCAATGGCAAGAGGACATCTTTCTTTATTGAAGAATAAAATCAGTGTTGCGGCATCTGCTGCTACTGATAATGTGACGAAATATCATCTGCAGTATATCGCTGATAGAATTAAAGAAGGATTGAATCCCAAAGAGAATAAATAGAATTATGAGGCGATGCGTGCTGCATTGTTTTAATTTTAAAAAAATCATCTTGGTATTTAATATAACATTATTGAGTGCAATCGGATTGATTTCGTCCTGTAAAACGACAGCTACGTACACAACAGGGTCATCACCAAAAGTAACGGGCTGGCCGGTTTATGAACTGGCAATACATGTAAAGAATACATAAGTATATTAAAATAAAAATTGTGATTTACAACGGGTCAGGTGTCCTGATAGCTATCAGAATTCTTTCACCCGAAGCAGGAGAATAAAAATGTCCGGCACAAAATAGTGAGAAGCGTAATTTATGAAATGTATGTTTTTAATGAAGTGAATCTGATGATGGAACCAGTAAAATAAAATTCAGGCTGCAAAGAATGAAAAAATATATTGTCATAATGTTTTTTTCGGTTCTTTGGATGGCGCTGTCCTGCAAAGTACAGTTACCTGCAACTTCGGTGTCACCAACCGTGAAAACGAAGTTGTCTGATTACCGTTTTACAATATGGGCCTGGAATATAGGGAATGATTTATTTAATAATGTATTGAATCAGTTGCCCTTGTTTTCAGGAGGAGGAAGATTATCGGGATTTGGATGGAAAAACGTAAATGAAAATATTGTGAAGATAGAGGCAAGCTTTCCGGCAGCCACAAAAGCGGAATTAAGCCTGATAATATCAAAGATGTACAGTAATCCCTATGTAATTACAATTGAGGTTAAAAAAATGAATGACAATGAATAAAAATATTTTTATCAGGAACGGACGGAAATACCAACGTATTGATTCTAATGAGATACTGTATATTGAAGGCCGCAGAAATTATCTTAGGATAGTAACCAGCCTTAAATTTTACATGGTACTCATCCCGATGAAACGGCTGGAAGAATTATTGCCCTCTTCTTCATTTGTCCGGATCCACAAATCTTATATTGTTGCCATAAATAAAGTGAATGCATTTGACCATAAAAGCGTAAGCCTGGAAAATATTGATTTGCCGGTAGGAGGAGTATATAAACATGCTTTGGAAAGATTGGTCGCCATTGCTTCGGCCGAACCGGGAGTATTGCTCCCCATGCATGGGGCATACCGGAAAAAACATATAATGGCAGGGTAAAAATTTTCTTATAGGCATTTAGTTTTAGAAAGCGAGGGGTGTTTCTACATCCCTTTTTTATTTAATAAATTATCCTTCTTGCATACTGCAGGGTTTGTACCGGAGTATCAACATTTCGGACCCGGATGTAAATCATACGCCGGTTTAATGATTACTGTTTTATCTTTGTGCTTTCAAAATATATTTTATTATGAAATTCGGAGTGGTTGTTTTTCCCGGTTCCAATTGCGACAGGGATATGCATGATGCATTGGCTTATGACCTGGAACAGGAAGTGATCATGCTCTGGCATAAAGACAAAGACCTGAGCCAGTTCACTACGGATGATTGCATCGTGCTGCCCGGGGGATTCTCTTTTGGTGATTACCTGCGCTGCGGCGCTATTGCCCGCTTCAGTCCCATGATGCAAAGTGTGATTGAGTTTGCCCATGCAGGCGGAAAAGTTTTTGGCGTGTGCAACGGCTTCCAGGTATTATGTGAATCGCATTTACTGCCCGGGGTATTATTACAAAATGAGAACCGGCAGTTTGTAAGTAAGAATATTTTTATCACAGACGCACCCGGTAATGTGTATAAAATCCCGATTGCGCATGGCGAAGGACGTTATTATGCAGATGAAAAAACTTTGGATCAACTGGAAGCGAATGGCCAGGTGTTATTCCGTTATTGCAATGAGCAGGGCGGGATCACAGATGAATCAAATCCCAACGGATCACTTAGGAATATTGCCGGCATCTGTAATCCAAACCGTAATGTATTCGGCATGATGCCGCATCCTGAAAGAGCCTGCTCTGAAGCATTAGGAAATACAGATGGCCGGAAAATTATAAAAAACCTGTTAATTGCCCGGCAACTGGTTTATTAAAACAGGCTGCTGGTCAAGGAAAAACGACAGTTCGTCCTTATATTGTAAAACCTCGTACATTATTGCCCGGTTTAATGGGAACTGTCAATAAAATTCCGGAATTTTGTAACAATGAAATTTTGAAAGATCAATATGAAAAAAATTTTTATCATCATTGCTGCTTTTATTTTTGCCGGCCAGGCACAATCCCAGATCCCCGACCCGGTGAGTTGGAATTTTTCTTCAAAAAAAACAGGCGATAAGACTTTTGAAATACGCCTTACTGCCAGCATTCAGTCCGGGTGGCACTTATATTCGCAGGTTCAGCCCCAGGATGCTATAGCTATCCCGACAGGCATAAAGTTTAATGCCAATCCTCTTGTAGTAATGGATAAAAAAGTAAAGGAAGTCGGCAAGATGGAAAAATTTCATGATGAAAAATTGCAACTTTCGGCAAATCAATATTCAAACAAAGTGGATTTTGTGCAAGTGGTCAGGTTAAAAGCCAGCGCTAAAACAAATGTCAGCGGCAGTGTGGAATTTCAAACCTGTGATGATAAGAAATGCCTTCCTCCGAAAACGGTTAATTTTAGTATTGCACTTAAATAAAATGGTACTATTCATTTAACAGAAAACGGGTTCCTGGATCAGGGCTCGTTATTTTTTTTAATCACGGAAAGATGTATCTCAAAGCAAGGTTTACCATACTTCTTTTTATTACCTTTTGTTTTACCGTGAACGGCTTTTCACAGGATGTTGTCTCGCCGTATCATTGGGAAGTGACCGCACAGAAAAAAGCGGAAGGTATTTATGAACTTACCTTTTCTGCACAGGCAGCACCCGGCTGGCAATTATATGCTCCCAACCAGGTTTTTGATGATGTTAAAATGGGTGCACTCACATTTACGGATTCCAGCATCAGGCAGACAGGGAATTTTGCTGAAACAGGAACTGCAAAAAACATCAAAAGCAAAATATTTGAAAATCAAAATGTAAAAATCTTTGATGGCAAGTCGCAGTGGGTTGCAATGATACAGATCTCAGGTGCGGTACCCGGCCGGCTTCAGGGTGAATTAAGTTATTCTTATGGAAATGATGATGAGTTTTATCCTTCCAATTCGTTTCCGTTTGTGGTGGAGCTGGAAGGCGGCGTAGTATCAACTACCCGGATACTGGTTCCGAGTATTGATATTGAACATCCCGTGAATGATTGTGGCGACAGTGTAAAAAAAGACAGTAATTTATTGGTATTCCTGCTCGGCTTGCTGGGAGGATTGATCGCATTGCTTACGCCCTGCGTATTTCCCATGATACCATTGACGGTATCTTTTTTTACAAAACGTGCCGAGCAAAAAAAGAAAGGAGTGCAGGGAGCCATGCTGTATGGATTTTTCATATTCCTGATCTATGTTCTGCTGACGGTTCCTTTTCATATTGCCGGGAAAACCAATCCCGATATTTTTAATAATATCTCCACCAATGTGTGGTTGAACCTTGCCTTCTTCGTGATCTTCGTGGTATTTGCTTTTTCATTTTTCGGGTACTATGAGATCGGGCTGCCGGCGGGCCTTGCCAATAAAATGGGAACCCGTTCGGGACTCAGCAATGTGGGCGGAATATTTTTCATGGCGCTTACCCTTGCAGTGGTTTCATTTTCCTGTACCGGACCAATATTGGGAACTCTGCTGGCAGGAGTGGCGGAAAAAGGAGCATGGCCGTTGACCATCGGGGCTGCAGGTTTCGGATTGGCATTAGGACTTCCTTTTGCCTTATTTGCGTTGTTTCCCAAATGGCTTCATTCCATTCCCAAATCGGGCGGCTGGCTTACTGACGTGAAAGTGGTTTTGGGTTTTATAGAACTGGCTCTTGCTGTAAAATTCCTGGCCAATGCTGATAATGTAAAACATTTTGGTATTTTAAAAAGAGAAGTGTTCATCGGTTCGTGGGTCATCATTGGCGCCCTCATTGTCTTGTATTTATCCGGCCTTATACGTTTTTCACATAGTTCGCCGGTAAAAAAATTAAGCAGGACAAGAATTGTTTTTATAACATTATTCACCGCGGCAACTTTATATCTTGTTCCCGGTATTACAAATACTTCCTGGGCAAAACTGAAGCTGATCAGCGGGTTTCCGCCGCCGGTTTGTTACAGTGTTTACAATCAGCCGGTAAATTGTGATAAGTCATTATTGAATTATGAAGAGGCCATTCAATTAGCAAAAAAAGAAAACAAACCGGTACTTATTGATTTTACCGGGTGGGCCTGTGTCAATTGCCGCCGTATGGAAGAAAAAGTATGGACAAAGTCTTATGTGGAGAAACTGATGCGCAATGATTTTATCCTGGTGTCATTGTACGTAGATGAACGGACAAAACTGCCTGTTTCGCAACAAACGATTTATACAACTAAAAGCGGCAGTGAAAAATCAATCATTACTGTTGGCGATAAATGGACAGCATTCCAGATAGATAATTTTAATGCAACTTCACAGCCGCAATATGCTATTGTAAGCCCGGATGAAAAAGCATTGGTTAAAACCAAATTTTATACACCGGATGCACAAGAATTTGCCGATTGGCTCAAATGCGGATTGGAAGCTTTCAAAAAGAGTGCCTCAAAGTAGCCTTGGAATAGAATAAGGAAATAATAAAGGGGCTTTATCAGAAGAAAAAAATTCACTTCTACGATCGCATAAGCGATGATCCGGGCGCCAAAAAGGACTGCAGGTCTTTGCGAGGCGATAAAAGAAAGAAGATCGCTTCGTTCCTCGCGATGACCCAAGATACAAAAATTGCCGAAGCAAACTGCACTTAAGGCAGATCGCTTCGTCGCTGCGCTCCTCGCGATGACCAACGCGGCATAAGTGAAGAGGGCTTTATCAGAAGAAAAAAAATCACTTCTACGATCGCATAAGCGATAACCTATTCGTAGGGGAATACAAATAAAAAAGAGGCTATCTTAAATTGTAAGGCAGCCTCTTTCAATTAGGTGTCATTCTGTAGCAGCCTACACCTGGCAAACAATCCGGGAAATTTCTTTTTCGAATTAAGAACTTTCCCTGCGGAGTTGGAGATACAGAATGACAAGAACGGACTCTAACGGCTCCCATAAAGGAGAAGTAGTTAGAGGGCAATTTGTTTTTGCATCATCAGCTTTCTCAGGTTGATGAGGCCATAACGCATACGTCCCAGCGCTGTGTTGATGCTGCAATTAGTGGCTGCTGCAATTTCTTTAAAACTCATGTCGGCGTAATGGCGCAAAATGATCACTTCACGCTGGTCTTCAGGCAGCCTTTCCAGCATTTCACGAACACGGTCATGGCTTTGGCGGCGCATCATTCTTGTTTCAGCGCTGTCTTCCAGAAAATTCAGCACTTCAAAGATGTCTTTGTCTTCGCCGTTACGGATCGTGGGCGTCCTTTTAACTTTACGGAAATGATCTACACAAAGATTGTGTGCTATACGCATGGCCCAGGGAAGGAATTTTCCTTCCTCAGTGTAGCGTCCGCTGCGCATGGTATCAATGATGCGGATAAAGACATCCTGGAATATATCCTCTGCCAGGTATTTGTCTTTTACAAGAAATAGAATGGATGTGTACAGCTTGTCTTTGTGGCGGAGCACCAGGGCTTCCAATGCTTCCAGGTTCCCATCTGTAAAAAGATGGATCAGTTCATGGTCGGTTTTTTTGTTGATTGCTTTCATAAACTCCTACAGGTTTGGTTTAATTCGCTCAGGGCGATTCAATAGATATTGGTTAAAAAAATAAATCCGGTAAAAATGAACGTGTAGAAGTTTATGCGATAGGCGAGTTAAGATTTTGGTTATTCATATTTTTTGATATTGGACTTTAAAAATAGGTCATTTTATGACATGACCAAATATTTGTATGCCACAAATTTAAACCATTTCTCCAAAAAAACTGTTAATCATAAGCCGAAGTTCAAAAGGATTAAGGGTTTACATTTGCAATACATACGATGGAAAATTTAATAAAAGAGAAAAACTCCGATAAAACTACGACCGTAAATTCCACAAGAAATATATACATAAAAGGGGCAAGAGTGCACAACCTGAAGAACATCAGTGTGCCAATACCCCGGAATAAATTTATTGTGGTAACCGGTGTTTCCGGATCGGGAAAATCTTCCCTGACTATAGACACTTTATATGCAGAAGGCCAGCGGCGCTATGCAGAAAGCCTGAGCGCTTATGCCCGCCAGTTCCTGACCCGGATGAACAAACCGGATGTGGATTATATAAAAGGTTTATGCCCCGCTATTGCCATTGAGCAAAAGGTGATCACGAGGACACCCCGCAGCACGGTGGGCAGCATGACAGAGATCTATGATTACCTGCGTTTGTTATTTGCACGAATCGGGAAAACATTTTCACCTGTCTCAGGAAGAGAAGTGAAGAAAGATGACATTGCTGATGTTTTGAATATGATCACGGGGCTGGATGAAGGTGATAAGGTTTTTATTCTGATCGCTTTTAAAAAAAATAAAAACCGTGATGTAAAAGAAGAGTTGAACATCCTGTTACAAAAAGGTTTCAGCAGGTTATATAAAAAAGGAGAAACGCTGCGTATTGAGGACATCCAGGCTAAAGATCAATATTCTGTTGTGGACAAAGATTGCTCCGTACTGGTGGACAGGATTGTCGTCAAAAAGTTTGATGAGGAAGATAAACACCGGCTTGCCGATTCCATCGGCACTGCATTTTATGAAGGAGAAGGAGATGTTTATATTGAAGTGAATGGAAGTAAAAGACATCATTTCAATAACCGGTTTGAACTGGATGGGATGCGTTTTGAAGAACCGGTGCCCAATTTATTTTCTTTTAATAATCCTTATGGCGCCTGCCCCACCTGCGAAGGATTTTCACAGGTGTTGGGTATTGATAATGATTTAGTGATTCCTGATCGCCGGCTGAGTGTGTATGATGGCGCAGTGGCTCCCTGGAAAGGAGAAAAACTGGATTGGTGGAGGCAGCAATTCATCAAAGGAGCAAAGCATTCCGGTTTTCCTGTTCATAAACCTGTTGCCGATCTTTCTGACAAGCAGTATAAGGTACTTTGGGAAGGCGATGATAATGTTTATGGCATCAATGAATTTTTTGAAGATGTGGAGAAGCATTTGTATAAAGTGCAGTTCCGTGTGCTGCTGAGCCGTTACCGTGGCAGGACACTATGCCCCGACTGCAAAGGATATCGTCTCCGCAAAGAAGCGCTTTATGTAAAGATCAATGGCAAACACATCGGGGAATTAAGTGAAATGACTGTAAAAGACCTGGCGCTGTGGTTCGATGAACTGGGAAAAGGCCTTACTGCTTATGAAAGGCAGGTATCTGTGAGAGTACTTATTGAGATACACAACCGTTTAAATACATTGTTGAATGTGGGGCTTGGTTATCTCACTTTGAGTCGTCTTGCAAACTCATTGAGTGGTGGTGAAAGTCAAAGGATACAACTGACCAGGAGCCTGGGAAGCAATCTCACCAATTCTCTTTATATACTGGATGAACCATCCATCGGGCTTCATTCAAGGGATACGAAAAATCTTATCAGGGTTTTAAAAGAACTGCGTGATCTCGGAAATACGGTAGTGGTGGTGGAACATGATGAAATGATAATGCGGGAAGCCGATCATATCATTGATATGGGCCCGCTGGCATCTCATCTCGGCGGAGAAGTGGTGGCAGAAGGCAATTATGATGATATTGTTTCAAACCCGGAGAGCCTGACCGGGAAATATTTAAGCGGCGAATTAAAAATAGATTATCCGGAATCTCCCCGCAAATGGAATGCAGCAATTAAGGTACTGGGCGCAAGACAGAATAATTTGAAAAATATTGACGTAGAATTTCCATTGAATGTTTTATGTGTGGTCTCGGGTGTAAGCGGCAGCGGCAAAACGACACTGGTAAAACAAATTCTTTACCCGACGCTGCAAAAAATCAAAGGAGAGTTCGTGGATAAGCTGGGAATGCATAAAACCATTTCGGGAGACATTGATCATATTACTGCGATTGAAATGGTGGATCAGAATCCTATCGGCAGATCATCGAGGAGTAATCCGGTCACGTATATAAAAGCGTATGATGAGATCAGGGATATTTTTGCAAGCCAGCCTTTGAGTACGATAAGAGGATTTCAACCCAAACATTTTTCATTTAATGTGGATGGAGGGCGATGTGATACCTGCAAAGGAGAAGGAGAGCAGGTGGTGGAGATGCAGTTTCTTGCCGATGTACATCTTACCTGTGAAGTGTGCGGCGGTAAGCGCTTCAAAGAAGAAGTGCTGGAAGTGCAGTATAAAGGAAAAAGCATTCACGATGTTCTGGAATTGAGCGTGGATCAGGCTATAGAGTTTTTCCATGAAGAAAAACACCTGGTGAAAGCATTGCAGCCCCTGAGTGATGTCGGATTGGGTTATATCAAACTGGGGCAATCATCCGATACGTTATCCGGGGGGGAAGCACAACGGGTAAAGCTTGCCTCCTTTCTTGGTAAGGGAAGAAATTCTGATAAGGTACTCTTCATTTTTGATGAGCCTACTACCGGGCTTCATTTTCATGATATCAAAAAATTACTGACTTCGTTTAATTTCCTGATCGGGCAGGGTCATTCAATCATTGTCATCGAACATAACATGGAAGTGATCCGCAGTGCAGACTGGCTCATTGACTTGGGACCTGGTGCCGGCGATGAAGGAGGTAATATTGTTTATACCGGTAAGCCTGGCGGGATCAAAAAAATAAAAGCAAGCCAGACAGGAAAATTTATCTGAGAAATGATCTTTCTCTCACTTAGCCGGAAGATTTTCTTGGGCGAATAGAATTAATGAAGGCTGTATGATTTATCTCAGCCTGTCCAATGTCTTCACCAGTTTTTCATCTTTATGAACACCCGCTGCAGCCATGATATACCCGATGAGAACGGCAAAAACAAATATGGCAGATAAGGAAATGGATCCTGAGAGCTTTCTAATTTCTAAAAAGTAAAGGGCAATGATCAATATGGATAATAAAACTCCCCCGATACACAACCGAAACTGAAGTTTCCTGTCCTTAAAAAGAAAAATGGTGACCAGGGAAAGAAGCAAGGAGAGGCCCGTTAGGATCATAACAGGAATTGTACTGGTTGCATCAACTAAGGCTTTTTCGATCCCGTTAGCTCCCTGCTTTGTACCGGAAAAGAACGGAAGGATGTACGATAAAAATGCACAAACAGTTGAAAGAAGCAACCAAAGGCTCTGCTTGCGTTGGATCATAACTAAAGTTTTTGATTGTTGACTTTTGAATTTACCTTACCCCAACTCCGGGTATAAAGGAAACTGTTTCATCAATTCTTTTACATCTCCGCTTACAGCGGCAATTATTTTTTCGTCATTTATATGGGATAAAACTTTATCTATTAAGCCGACGACTGTTCCCATGTGTTGTTCTTTCATGCCCCTGGTGGTAACGGCGGGCACACCTACACGGATGCCTGAGGTTACAAAAGGTGATTTATCATCAAATGGTACGGCATTTTTATTAAGTGTGATATGCGCTTTGTCCAATGTCTCCTGCGCTTTTTTCCCGGTAAGATTTTTATTTCTGAGGTCTATCAGCATCAGGTGAGAATCGGTACCGCCGCTGATGATATCATATCCCCGGTGAACGAATGCATCGGCCATCGCCCGGGCATTTGATTTTATTTGTTTTGCATAAGCAGAATAGTCTTCGGTGAGCAACTCGCCGAAAGCAACTGCTTTAGCTGCTATGATATGCTCCAACGGTCCACCCTGTGTACCCGGAAAAACAGCCATATCCATCAGGTGACTCATCATACGGATATTTCCTTTCGGATCTTTGATACCGAAAGGGTTTTCAAAATCATGCCGCATCAGGATGATCCCGCCTCTTGGCCCACGCAGTGTTTTATGTGTGGTGGAAGTAACGAAATGGCAGTATTCAAAAGGATCATTTAAGAGCTTTTTCGCAATGAGCCCTGCCGGGTGTGCAATGTCTGCCATTACAAAGGCACCTGCAGAATCTGCAATGGCTCTTATCCGCTTATAATCCCAGTCACGGCTGTATGCAGAAGCTCCGCAAACAATCAATTTCGGTTTCTCTTTGTGAGCTACCGCTTCCATGTGGTCATAATCTATTGTACCGGTTTCTTTTTTTACTCCGTAAAATGAAGGCTGATATAACTTGCCGCTGAAATTTACCGGCGAACCATGAGTGAGGTGTCCGCCCATGCTCAGGTCAAGGCCTAAAATTTTATCACCAGCTTTTAATGCACAGAGATATACTGAAGCATTTGCCTGTGCGCCGCTGTGTGGCTGCACATTTGCATATTCGCAATCAAAAACTTTTTTAATACGATCAATAGCTAACTGCTCGGTCTGATCTACGATCTCGCAGCCTCCGTAATAACGCCTGCCCGGATAACCTTCGGCGTATTTGTTGGTCATTACATTGCCCATTGCCTGGATCACCTGGAGAGAAGCGAAGTTTTCGGATGCTATGAGTTCAATACCGTTGCGCTGGCGTTCCAGTTCCTGGTGGATCAAATCGAAAACCTGGGTATCTTTTTGCATATTATTGTTAGATCCGCCTCTTACGGAGATTTTATTATTGCTGAATGAAGTTATCAATACGGAAAGGAACACCGCAGCAGTAGTTCTGTTAACGCCGGCGATAAGAAACCGGATACCGGCCACGGGCACTTTCATTGAACTGCAATCGGGCTTCACATCTTCCTTTGCAAAATTACGAGAGGCTTTGCTGCTTTTGCATTCTGTACCTAAGTTTTTGTTTATTTTAAATTCGTTACATTCGTTGGTTTTTTAAACAGCATGAAGGCGGTTATTCCAGTAGCGGGAGCAGGCACCAAGCTGCGGCCGCACACATATACACAACCAAAGGCACTGATCCCACTTGCCGGTAAAACCGTTTTGAGTTTTATAATAGATCCTCTTATTGGTGCCGGAATCAATGAATTGATCTTTATTGTAGGATACCTGGGCGATAAGATCGAGGATTATGTCACAGCCAGGTACCCGGGTATAAAAGCGCATTTTGTACGGCAGACAGACAGGCAGGGTATTGGGCATGCCATACGGTTGACAAAAAATATTGTAAACGACGATGAGATGTTTGTGGTACTTGGTGACACGATCTGTGAATATGACATCAATGAAGTATTAAAAAGCGAAAATTCCATGCTGGGAGTTAAGAAAGTAGATGACCCCAGGGAATTTGGAGTTGCCGAAATTGGAGATGACGGTTATGTTCAGCATGTGGTTGAAAAGCCTCATATCCCGAAATCGAATATGGCATTAGTGGGTATTTACAGGATAAAAGAAAGCAAACTGATGTTTCAGTGCCTTGAAAAAAATATCGGGCAGGGATTGAAGAGCCACGGCGAATATAACCTCACCGATGCATTGGATTGTATGTTGCAGATGGGTGCAAAGTTCAAACCATTCAAAGTGGAAAACTGGTTTGATTGCGGCAGGAAAGAAACATTACTGGAGTCCAATGCCACTTTATTAAAAAAATACGGTACACACATTGAAAATGAAAAAAAATTTGAGAATACAGTGATCATTCATCCCGTCCGTATCGGCGAGGGATGTAATATCAAAAACTCGATCATTGGTCCTAATGTTGCCATAGGCGACAGTACCACAATAGAATCAGCAATTATTAAAGATTCGATCATCGGCTC
This sequence comes from Sphingobacteriales bacterium UTBCD1, assembly GCA_002066995.1. GTDB lineage: Bacteria > Bacteroidota > Bacteroidia > Chitinophagales > Chitinophagaceae > UTBCD1. The sequence continues at coordinate 53,976 of MWTC01000049.1, read as the reverse complement.
ATTCTCTAATCTTTTTGATATCGTACTGGATCATTCCATCATTGGAAGCGATACCGGTCTGCATGGCGAAACAAGGACGTTGAATATCGGGGATAATACAAATATTGACCTGGGGTAATTAGCAGGAAACACAAAGCTTCATTTACAGCCCTTTTAAAATTCCGGAAGTTTAAACAGGTAAATTGTACGTGCAATAGGTTGTTCCAGGCGGGCTTGACCCTTGGCTCTTCTCACTTATCTTTACTCTTATTAATTGATAGTAAACTCATGGCTCCGTTTAAAAATCGTGTTACCGGGCTGTTCAATATTGAATATCCTATAATCCAGGCAGGCATGATCTGGACAAGCGGATGGCGGCTGGCCAGTGCGGTCAGCAATGCTGGCGGATTGGGCCTGATGGGCAGCGGATCAATGTATCCGGAAATTTTAAGAGAACATATTAAAAAATGCAGGTCTGCTACTTCAAAGCCTTTTGGTGTAAACGTTCCGCTACTTTACCCGGATATAGACAAGCATATACAGATTATCATAGAAGAAGGAGTAAAAATCGTATTCACTTCTGCCGGGAATCCAAAAATATGGACCGGCATTTTAAAAGAACATGGAATTAAAGTAGTGCATGTAGTCAGTTCATCAAAGTTTGCGATAAAAGCCGTGGATGCAGGCTGTGATGCAGTAGTTGCAGAAGGTTTTGAGGCAGCCGGCCATAACGGAAGAGAAGAAACAACCACGATGGTACTGGTCCCTGCAGTTGTCCGGGCAGTACCGGTTCCTGTTATTGCCGCCGGGGGAATTGCAACGGGCAGGCAAATGCTCGCAGCAATGGTGATGGGTGCAGAAGGGGTGCAAATGGGAACCAGGTTTGTAGCCAGTGAAGAAGCTTCATCGCATATAGAATTTAAAAATGCCGTGGTAAATGCAAAAGAAGGGGATACTGTTCTTACTTTAAAACAACTTGTTCCTGTAAGGTTGATAAAAAATAAATTTTACCAGCAGGTGCATGAAGCTGAAATGAGAGGGGCAGGTGTTGGTGAGCTGAAGGAAATATTGGGACGGGCAAGGGCCAAAAGGGGAATTTTTGAAGGCAACCTGGACGAGGGTGAACTGGAAATAGGCGAAGTAAGCGCTATCGTAGATCAGATACAGCCGGCAGAAGAAATTGTAAAAAATGTGTGGAAAGAGTTTCAGGAAGGTTTGTCTGTTCCGGTTAAAATGCTTTAATTTTATCTTCCGCAGTGATTTTGAAGTGTCAATAAGCTTTTCAGGACAATGAAAAAATGTCACATGAAACAAAAGATTCTGCTGCTTACGGTTTGCTTCTCCGGGTGTGCCATGGCGGGTGCCCATGCCAATGATCCGGGCCGGCAACAAAACAGGAAAGATGACCTTTCAGGAGTTGTCATCAATTCCGAAAATAAGAAACCTCTCAAAGATGTAAATGTAACGGCTTACAGCTCCGCCAAAAAGGAAAGAGTAACAGTAACGGATGAAGCGGGTAATTTTTCATTTGATGAACTTAAACCCGGTACGTATAAATTTATTTTTGAGAAAACAGGCTTTCGCCGGATCACAAAAGAGAAAGTGATCGTAAAACAGGATGATATACCGGATATGTATGTTGAAATGATAGAAAGCAGCGACCTGGATCTGAAGCCGTCTCCTTTCCATTTTATTTCAGTCGGATGAATTAACCACTTACCGGATTGAATCGGGATGTAAACAATACATCCCAGTTTTTTTTGTTGTGCTTCAATACCGAAATATTTTCTGCACGCCATTCTGCAGCATATTCCATTTCTTTAAAATGATCCCAGGCTTCATAAAAAGATTTTTTGTGCAGATCCCTTGTTGCTATGGTGAGATGTGGATGAAAGGGCCGTTCTTCTTTACGAATGGGAAATTTTTCTTTTTGTATCAGGAATGATTCCAGTTTACTTCTCAGGTTGCCCAGTAATTCATTTTTTTCAACTGTCACAAACAACACTCCCGGTTTAAAGTTTGAAAAGTTATGAAGGTGTATTGCAAACGGATCCTGCAGGGAAGAAAAGTCCTTTACGGATATCAACAGGTCATTTTCCAGGGCAGGATTCATCCAGAATGGGGGGACCAGGGTGATATGCGCCGGCGACTTCAACGCTGTACTGCATTGATATTTTTCCTGCATCCACAATTTCCATTTTAACACCTGCGAATGAATTGGCTCCGGCGCTACTAATGCAATGAAATACATTTCCATAATGCAAAAATAGCAAACGCCTGGCCGCATTATTTTTGCAGCCTGACAAAAAAATTTAAATTCCGGAAAACCGCTAAGCAGTGCAATCTGCATTTGTTTCAGTATACATCTTCTTACAAAGGATTTGCATCCACTCAATAATTATTTCTGACGGATCCCGTTACTCTGTATTGGTATTTTTTAGTGCCATTAAAAGATTATAAGCGCCTTTTGTTACAAAAACCTGGCCCGGCAATTTATCTGCATCAATGATTTCGGTAAATCCGTTTTCTGAATTCCCTGTTTGCACTTCCGTCATTTCAAATTGATTAATGCCTTTTGTAAGGAAAACGTAATACTTGTTTTCAAACCGTATTACGGCATCATCGGGCAATGCTTTAGTGTTCATCCCGGATAGTTCTATGTCTGCATTCATAAACATTCCCGGCAATAGCGTGTTGTCATATTGCCTGAAATGGCAATGGACCAGTGTTGCATTATCGGTGGAAAGGTTTTTACTGATTAAGATGATCTCGCACAGATATTTTTTCTCCGGATGAATATTTGTATAGGCAAAAAGCTTTTGCCCTATGGCTAATTTATTCAGGTCTTTATCAAATACCGTCAGGGCTAAATGTATATCTGCCGGGTTTACCAGTTCAAAAAGTACGTCGCTGGGATTTACATATTTACCGATATTCACATTGACTGCTGATACAAAGCCGGTAATGGGTGAATATACATTGATGCTTTTTGAAATATTTTCGGCTGTCAGTTTATCAGGATTAATGCCGATCAGTTTCAACTTTTGTTCCAGCGATTTTATTAAGACATACTGTGTTTGATATGTTGCTTTTGCCTGCTCATAGACCTTATCACTTGACGCTTTACTTTGATTGAGTTCTTTTTGCCTGTTGTATTCGCTTTCAGAGAAGGCAAATTGGGCCTTTGCAGTAAGAAAATCCTGCTGGAGCTGTACATATTGCGGATCTTCCATTACGGCCAGCACTTCACCTTTATTGATGTGCATTCCCGGCAATAGCTGCGAGGATTTTAAATATCCGCCCAGGGGTACACTGACCGATATCATATTTTGAGGAGGCACGTCAATTTTTCCGTTTAACTTTAAAACAGAAGAAATATTTTTTATTTCAAGTTTACCGGTATCAATTCCTGCATTATTGTATTGATCATTATTCAGGGTAACAATATTCCCTTTTATACCTGCCGTATTTTGTTTTTCCGCTGTTTGCCTGTTTCCGCAGGAAAATAGCACAAGCGTTATGAGGATAATTAAAATATGTTTTTTCATGTTTCAGATGTTTATTTGTTCAAAAAGAAATTCAGTTCAGCTACCGTATTGTTCCTGTTTTTCAATACGTCAATATAATCATTTTGGATACTGATTGCCTGGTTGATCAGTAATACCCATTCCAGGTAATTGATTTCGCCATCCCGGAACTGTAGGTTGGCCGTTGCAGATATTATTTCAGAATTTTTCAGTGCAGTGCGTTCGAAATACTGAACAGCATCTTCATACTTCCTGTATTGAGCCAGGAGGGAATGAAATTGTGTCTCAAAAGATTTCAAATTTATTTCATAATCATTGGCTGTTATTATTTCATTTATTCTGGCTGCATTGATTTTCGCTTTTTGTCCACCTGAAAAAATTGGAATCCCCAGCCCCACCTGCACTGATTGAAACCGGGGTGCGCTGTTATATTCTTTGTTATCAGCGCCCATTCCTTTCATGCTCATGACTGTGTAACCAATGACAATATCAGGAAGCAATTTTGTGCGTTCCGCTTTTGTCGTTGCTGCAGCAATCTGTTGTTGTTGCTTCAGGTATTGCATTTCAGGATGAGATGATAATAGAGAAGTGTCATTACCATTAAAAGTTTTAAGGATAGCTTTCTTTCCTGCAGGGGTAAACCGGGTAGATGTATTTAACAGCAGCTGAAATTGCAATTGTAATATGTCCATGTCCTGCAGTAGTTGTGCTAACTGAACCGAAATTTGTCCCCGCTGATTTTCCGCTGTTGTTTTTTCCAGTATAGTACTCTCACCTTTTTGAAACCGGAGCATAGCTTTGTCAAGGAACTCAGCAAACAGGCTGTCATTTTTTTGCAGTAGTTCTTTTTTTTGTTGCAGGTATATTAGGTTATAATAGGCCAGGGTCACCTGTTTTGTTAGCTGCAACTCTTTTACCCCGGTATTCAATACACTGCTTTTCCATTCTTCGGTAAGAAGATTTTTGTTTGCAGAATAAACTTTTGGAAAGCTGAGGGTTTGCGATATCCCTGCTTTTTTATCCAGGTAAATACTGTTTATTTGCCCCACATCACCAATAAAATTCGTTGCTGGTAAGAGTGCATTTGATTGTATTAATTTTTTCCGGTATTCGGACTGCAACCGTTCATTCTTTACTGAAAGATTATTTTTCATAGCCGTGTCAATGGCATTTTGTAAGGTGATGGAAGTTTGAGCATTGCTATTTGATACGGCAAAGAATATACTCAGAAGCATTACGGCAGTTGTGCCGGCAGCTTTTTTGTTGAATGAAATTCCTTTATGAAACATAACATATAAAATTGGTAAAACGAAAAGGGTGAGAAATGTCGCAATAAGTAATCCGCCAATTACAACGGTGGCCAGGGGACGTTGTACTTCTGCTCCCTCACCGGTACTAAGTGCCATGGGGAAAAAACCCAGTGATGCCACGAAAGCAGTCATCAGCACGGGGCGTAACCGGATTTTTGTACCCTGGATGACAATTCGCTTCAGATCAGTTATGCCTTCTTCTTTCAGGCGGTTAAATTCTGCTATCAGTACAATCCCGTTCAGCACAGCTACGCCGAACAAAGCTATAAAGCCCACACCTGCACTGACACTGAATGAAATTCCCCGCACTGCCAGCGCCAGAATACCACCTATTGCAGAAAGCGGAATTGCAGTATAGATCAACAACCCTTGTTTCACCGATTGAAAAGCGAAATATAACAATAGAAAAATAAGAGCAAGCGAAAGGGGGACAGCTACAAATAATCTTTGTTTAGCCGCTACTAAATTTTCAAAAGCCCCTCCATACGTAATGAAATATCCCGGGGGTAATTTTATTTGCTGTTCCACTTTATGCTGCAGTTCGTCCACAGTACTTTGTATATCCCGGCCACGCACATTGAAACCAACGATGATTCTGCGCTGGGAGTTTTCACGCTGAATTTGATTAGGCCCTTCTATTATGTCCACATTGGCAACAGTACTTAGCGGAATTTGTGTTCCATGTGGTGTTGCTATTAAAAGATTCTGAACGTCGGTAAGGTTTTTTCTCTTGTCGCCTGCCAGTCTTACCACAAGATCAAATCTTTTCTCTCCTTCATATACCATACCGCTGCTTTCGCCGGCAAAAGCTGCATTTACCACCCGGTTAACATCGCTGATGTTTAAACCAAACTGTGCAATAGCTGCCCTGTTGAATTGCACTACAATCTGAGGAAGTCCTGTTACTGATTCTACATACAATGCACTGCTGCCTCTGACTGAATTACAGATATGCCCTAACTTTTCAGCATACAAGGCCAGAGTGTCCAGGTTTTCGCCAAAAATTTTGCAAACTACATCCTGCCTGGCACCTGAGATCAATTCATTAAAACGCATGGCAACCGGGTATTGAAATCCGAAGGTTACACCGGGCACAGCATCTAATTCTTTTGAAATTTTTGCTTCCAATTCAGGATAAGTTTTTGCCGAAGTCCATTTGCTGCGGTTTTTTAAAATTATCATCATATCCGAGGCATCAACGGCCATAGGATCGGTGGGCACTTCACTGCTACCTGTTTTTCCGACGATTTTCTCAACTTCAGGAAATTTTTCAAGGATTATTTTTGACGCTTTGGATACTGCAGTTATGGATGTATTTAAATTGCTTCCCGGCAATACTCTTGTATCCACAGCAAAGTCTCCTTCGGGTAAGGAAGGGATAAATTCACCACCCAATCTTGTTAATATAAGAACCGCGAATGCAAATAGTACAAGTACCGATGCCAGAACCGTTTTCTTGTAGCTCAGAACTTTTATCAGGCCTTTTTGATAAATGCGCTCCAGGAAATTCATCATTTTGTCAGATAAAGTTTTTTTATGCGATATTTTCCTGCTTAAAAATAAAGTACTCATCATGGGGATATACGTGAGTGATAACACAAAAGCGCCTGCCAGTGCAAAGGCAACTGTTTGCGCCATAGGTTTAAACATTTTCCCTTCTATACCCTGCAGGGTGAAAATGGGCAGATAAACGATAAGGATGATGATCTGACCGAAAACAGCGCTGTTCATCATACGGGATGCCGAGTGGTTCACTTCTGAGTCCATTTCGTCCTGTGACAACTTATTAATATTTTTAAAGTGCTTGCTGTGTGTCAGCCGGTGCATCACGGCTTCTACGATGATTACAGCCCCGTCCACGATCAATCCGAAATCCAATGCACCTAAGCTCATCAGGTTGCCACTTACGCCGAACATGTTCATCAGGATCACAGCAAAAAGCATGGACAATGGAATAACCGAGGCTACTAACATGCCGGCACGGAGATTACCTAAGAACAGGACCAGTACGAATACAACTATCAGTGCACCCTCCATCAGGTTTTTTGATACTGTTTGAATTGCATTGTTCACCATTTTGGTACGATCCAAAAAGGGATCGATCACCACACCTTCAGGTAATGTTTTTTGAATTTGTGCGATGCGGTTTTTTATGTTTTTGATGACTTCATTACTATTGGCGCCTTTCAGCATCATCACTACTGCGCCTGATACCTGTTGTTGCCCGTTGTAGGTCATTGCGCCATATCGTGGAGCATTGCCATAGCGCACCTCGCCAACATCACGGATAAGAAGTGGTATTCCGTTTGGAAGATTCTTAACAACGATACTTTTTATGTCATCCATATTTCCAACTAACCCTTCGCTGCGTATAAAAAGAATTGTTGGTCCTTTTTCAATGTAAGAACCGCCGGTATTCTGATTATTTTTTTCGAGTGCATTGAATACATCGGCAATAGTGATATTATAAGCTAAAAGTTTTTCGGGGACTACAGCTATTTCGTATTGCTTCAGCAGGCCGCCAAAGCTGCTGACTTCAGCAACTCCTTTTACGCCCAGTAACTGTCTGCGAACAATCCAATCCTGGATAGTTCGTAAATCCATTGCATTATATTTATTTTCATATCCTTCTTTAGGGCGTACTGTATATTGATAAATTTCTCCTAACCCGGTAGTAACCGGTGCCAGAACCGGTATTCCAAATCCTTTGGGAATCTGTTCCTGGACTTGTTGCAGGCGTTCCGCAACTTGCTGTCTCGCCCAATAAATATCCGTTTTGTCATTAAAGACAATAGTAACTACGGATAAACCAAAACGGGAGAAACTTCGCTGTTCAATAAGACCGGGGATGTTATTGTTTACCTGTTCAATGGGAAAGGTTATCAGTCTTTCTACATCAGGAGCGCCTAGTGCCGGAGCTATTGTTATGACTTGTACCTGGTTGTTAGTGATATCAGGGACAGCATCAATGGGCAGGCGTTTTAATTCGTAAGTTCCAAAACCGATCAGGGCGATTATAAAAAGCCCGATGATGAGTTTGTTCTTTATAGAGAACGCAATTATTTTATTCAGCATGATATTTAAATTGATCATTAAAACCGGCATGAATCATCTGATGATGACAGCATACTAAATGCATAGAGCGGCAAGCGCTCTGAAGTAATGACATTAAAAGACGGGAAAGATCAGCGAAAACGGGGTGGCTGCCAGATATTATTCAGACAGGCATTTGAATAGTCTTGCTGTGAATGAATTGTCTTTTTTAGATCTGATGTTACGACTAAGGATTGAGAGAAAGCCGGTTGAGGGATAGTGGAAACAATTTGTGTAAAGTGGCTGTCAGAAGATTTAAAGGGAAGCTTTTCGTGTTCGTGATTATTTCCTTTGTGATGATGTTGAATTTTTCCGGCATAATGCTTAACCAAAAAATCAACTACGGATAAATCATTATCTTCCTGAACATGTTCTATATAATGGTGGATCAACAGGGGCAATTTCAATACTTCCCCAAATGCGGTATAAGCACTCAGGAAAATAAAAAGAAATAATAAGGATAATACTTTTCTCACATTGCAAAGGTAGTTATTAAATACTTTTGACGGAAGGTGAGTGGCTATTATTGTGCTTATGACTCATAATTTTTTTTCCCGAACTTCTCTTTTGTTCTGTCAACCAGGTAATACACCATAGGCACTAAAAAGACTGTAAGTGCAAGTGAGGAAAGAAGACCTCCTATAATGACCCAGGCTAGTCCGTTTTTCCATTCAGCTGCAGTTCCGGTAGCCATTGCGATGGGTAACATCCCGATGGCCATGGAAAAAGTGGTCATCAGGATCGGGCGCATGCGTTCCTTCCCCGCAATAATGAGGGCATCTTTATAATGTTTCCCGCTTGCTTTTAACTGGTTGGTAAAGTCCACGATCAAAATAGAATTTTTGGTTACTAATCCCATTAACATTATTAATCCAAGTAATGCGAACAAGCTTAAATTACTCAGTGATAAATTTAGAGCCAGGAAAGCTCCGATTGCTGCTACCGGGATTGCAAACAAGGCAACAAACGGGTAAATAAAACTGTCATATAATGCCACCATGATCAGGTAAATCAATATGAAAGAAATAATCAATACGGAACCTAATGCTCCGAAACTATCGTTCTGTCTTTTGATATCGCTTCCCCATGTCATTTGTATTCCTTCAGGTAAAGGATTGTTTTTAATATAGGAAACAACATCATCCGCAACAGTTCCTGAGGGCCTTCCTAAAGCATCTGCGGTGAGTGTTACTGCCGGTTGCCGGTCTTTTCGTTCTAAAAGGGATGGCGAATTGTCACGTTCAATGTTTGCAAACTGGGCAACCTCAACCGGAATTCCCATTGGGTTGACCATTGTCAGTTGCTTCACATCGCTGAGATTTTTCCGGTCAAATTTATCCAGCCGGATCCTTACAGGATATTCGGTTCCCTTTTCAGTAAGTGTTGCATCATCATTTCCGGTAAAAGCGGTTCGCAAATTTGTTCCTACATAAGCGGTACTTAATCCTAAACGCTGCATTCTGTCCTTATCCGGGATTACTTTTAACTCCGGGCTTCCTGCTTCTACAGAAAGACGCACATTATCTGCCCCGGGAATTTTTTCTATAACTGATTTTAAATTTTCAGCGGCTTGCATTACCTGCTCCTGGCTGATGCCGCTTAAAGTAATTTCAATAGGCGCTGAACGGGGAACCAATCCAAGTTCCATTATTGAAAAATTGATACCGGCATAGTCCTTTTGTAAGCTACTCCTGAGTTTCCTCATGAAATCCACGGTGGAGAGGTTATTGATTTCCTTTTTTGGTTTTAATTGAATAGTAAATTCAGTTTTATTTGCCATGCCGACACCTAAACTTCCGATGCCGGTACTTGGCCCTCCTACATTGCTGAATAGTGTTGCCACTTCAGGCTGATGCAGGATGTAATTTTCAATCTTTTCCGAAATAGAGTTATTTTTTTGAATGGATGTGCTCTTGTCAAATTCCAGCGCTAACTGAAATTTTCCCTGGTCGCCGGTTGCTATCAGTTCTTTACCAATGATACCTTGTTTCATCATAGCAAGTGTTCCTGCAAAAAGCAGGACAATAAGGCCGGTAAAGATCAATTTGTGTTTCAGCACCCAATCAAGAGACCTGCCATACCAGTTAATGAAATTACTTAGTCCGCCTTCGAACCATAACAGGAACCGGTTAAATATATTTTTTGGCTGCAGATTTTCTTTTTTGCCGATACGTGAAGCCAACCAGGGAGTAAGGGTAAAGCCAACCAGTAAACTCGTTAAGGTAGAGGTGATCACCACTACTGAAAATTGTTTCAGCATATCCGCAACAAATACCTGTAAGAAAAGAATCGGTAAAAACACTACGACATCTACCATAGTGATAGACATTGCGGAAAATCCTATTTCCATACGGCCATCCATTGCTGCAGATCTTTTATCCTTGCCCATATCCAGATGGCGTTGTATGTTTTCCAGGACTACCGTAGCATCGTCAACCAGGATTCCTATAATCAATGACATGGCTAATAAAGTCATCAGGTTAAGAGTATAACCCAGCAGCCACATTACAGCAAAAGCTGTAATAAGAGAAGTAGGTATAGCCACCAATACGATCAGTGAATTCCGGAAACTTCTTAAAAATAGAAGCATCACGAGAGAAACCAAAGCTACGGCTAACAGCAGGTCAAATACTACGGAATGAACGGCGGCAATTGTTTTATCGGTGCTATCATCAGTTATGACAAATTTTATACCTGCATTGTTATTTTGCTTTTCAATGGATTGAAATTTTTCCCGGATTTGTTTAGAAACATCCACTGCATTGGCGTCACCTTGTTTTTTGATCAAAAGCCCGATCCCGTTTTTGCCATTGTAACGGCTGACTGAACTCAATTCTTTTGTTCCGTCGCTTACGTCAGCTACATCTTTCACATATACCGGGCTTCCCGGGTACGGCATAACAAGTTGAACATTTTTTATATCATTAATTGCCGTGAACTTGCCCACCAGCCTTACCGAATTACTTTCTGTATCGGTTTGAATTTTCCCCGCGGGCAAGTCAATTCCTGACCGGTTAACCGCTTCTACCACCTGGTACAAGGAGATTTTGTACAGCTTTAATTTTTCTTTGTCCACCTGTACATGAAATTCTCTTTCTTCACCGCCTAACACGGTAATCTCTGCCACACCCTTCAGTTGCTGGATTTGCGGCAGGTAATCATCTTTCATTTTCTGATAAAATGATGTCGGCGGCAGATTACTTGTTGCACTGACCGACATGATCGGCAAATCGTTTGGAGAGACCTTGCTCATCACCGGGTTGGAAATATCTTTTGGCAGATCTTTACGGATATTATCAATATAGCGCTGTGCATCCTGCATGGTCTTGTCCAGGTTTGTTCCATATTTCAGATTAGCAATGATGATGGATGCATTGGGCAGTGATTTCGTCACCAGGTAATCCACGCCTTCTAAATTGGAAAGCGCATCTTCAATTTTACGGGAAACTGACGTCTCGACTTCATTGGGTTCTGCACCGGGATACCCGGTTCTGATGACCACAACAGGCTGGTTGAAGTCGGGCATCAGTTCATAACTCAGGTTCCTGTAACCAATAATTCCCAGTAAGGCAAACACACTGAAAAGCACAATGATCAGTGAGGGGCGTTTGATGGATATTTCTGTAATGTTCATAATAAAATGAGTTTCGGATCTCGGATCGTAAAAAGCTTTTCTTTCGGAATCTATTTTTCTGATAATTTTTTCATTCTTGTTTAATGATCATTTACTATGGCAATGTTCGCCCCATCATAGAGGTTGATAAAGCCATTTGTTACCAGGATGTCTCCGGGTTGCAGCCCTGCGGATATCACTGATTTATTTTCAATGGCTTTTGATACTTCAATATTTTGTAAAACAGCTTTCCCGCTTTTTATTAAATAAACCTGTGCTTTCCCTCCTTCTCCCATGATCGCTGATGAAGGGATAATTATTCCTTTCAGCGGTTCTTTCCCTTTGATATTCACTTTACCAAACATTCCTGATTTTATGTCCAGGTTTTTTGTGTTCTTCACCTGAAATTGCACCGGAAAACTGTTTCCCGCATTGGCTTTGCTTCCTATCATTATTATTTTACCCGGAAGGGATATATCGGGGTACACATCTGCAGATATATCATATTGCTGGTTCAGGTGAAACAGGTGTAAATCGTTTTCCGCGACATTCACCGTGAATTTTAAAATGGTGATATCAGTAATCTGAAGTAAAGGAACTCCCGGTGCAGCAAACCCTCCTTCATCATTTAACTTGGCTGTCACAATTCCATTAAAAGGCGCTTTGATACTCGTTTTTGAAATCTGCTCCTCTAAAGTTTCTTTTTGAACTTTAGCTGCTTTATAGCCTAATGCAGCTTTTTCCAGCTGAACACCTTGTACGGCATCAGCTTTGGTAAGTATTGTATAACGGTTTACATCGTCCTGCAAACCTTCAAGCTGCACCTCAGTTGAATGCAGTTGCAATTTCAATAATGAATTGTCCAGTTGCATTAAAGGCTGACCCCTGGTAACAATGCTTCCAAGGTCTGCCAAAACAGAATTGATTTTTCCCTGCACCTCTGAACTGACTCTTGTTTCTCTGTTCGGTTCAAATGTCCCGGTGTACACATGACCATCAACGATATCTTCCGGATGTAGTGTATCAGCCTGCACTGTAATGGCCTGTTCTTTATTATAATGATATATTTTTTGTTGAGCAGTCTCCTTATTATTTTTTAGACGAAGAACGATTACAGCAATTACTGCTAACGAAATGATAAGATAAAGCGCCATTGTAATAAGCTTTGATTTCTTTTTCATAATATTTTATTTATTCAGTGGAATGTTTCCAGTTAATTTCATCAGTTCCATGTCTGCTTTCAGGTAATCAATTACCGCGGTGAGATAGTTTTGCTGGGCTTCACGCAAGGCAGTATCCGCCAGCAGCACATCGGTAAGGCTTGCAGTACCTTGCTTTTGCTGGAGGATTGTTTGTTCATAAATATTTTGTGCAAGCACTATCTGGTCCCGGGTGTTTGTTACGGTTTTCCCGGCAACGACCCGTTGTCTTGTTGCATTTTCAACCTGTATTTTATTTTGCTCGGTCAGCATCTCAGATTGAAGAACATTATTATCAATTTCAATTTTTTTCTGTGCGAGTTTTCGTTGTGTCACCGTTCCATTAAACAGCGGGTATGAGATCTGTATGCCGGCAAATCCAACCGGGAAAAACTTCAGAAATGTATTTGGCTTTTTATCATATCCGAAGCCAGTTGTTCCATAGGAGGCAATAAAGTTGAGTATAGGCAAATTCTTTGATTTATTTAATATATTCAGTTCGTTTGTTAATAATTTGTTTTGTGTCTGTATAATCCGCATATCGGGAGTAGGAACGGGGATATATTTTTCTGCTGAGCGAAAATGAATTTCTGTTTCAATCTCGATATCCCTTTCTAAAGGAATACCCATATTCAATTTCAGGACATTCATTACCTGCAGGTATTTACTGCGTACATTTTCTTTTTGCGTACTTAGTTGTTCTGCCTGCAGCATCACTTTATTTACGTCTGTTCCTTTTGCCAGCAACTGCTCCCGGAGGAGTTGCATATTTTTCAACAGCTTGCCTGTATTGAGTAAGTTGCTGTCCAAAAAAGCCAGTTGGTGATACAGGATTTGGGCATTGTAGTATAAGTTGGTTATTTCATAAAATACCTGCTCCTGTGATTTTTGATACTGCAATTGAGATAGCTCCGATGCCACTTTTGAATTTTGAATGGCACCATTCAGTTGCGGATTATATAGAGGCAATACCAATTGCAGGTTAGCATTGATGCTGTGAGGAACTCCAAATTGAGCTTCTTTAAACTGGCCTGCCGGAGCTGAGGGGTTAAACGTGGACATTGGCATCAGTTGATAGGGAAGATCCATGAAATATTTATAATCCGCATTTGCAGTTATTTTTGGATAAAGGCTTGCCTTGACTTCTTTTTCTTTTTGTCCGCTGATGGCAATATTATTCCGTTCTATCCTCAGCCCCCTGTTATAAGCCTGTGCCGTATCAAGGCATTGTTTTAAAGACCAGGGTTCCTGGGCATGAACCAGGTTTCTTCCGGAAACCTGGAGCATGATCAGTATCAGAATAAGTTTGTGAATATTCACTAACATGATTGTATAAAATTTTTTTATTTGAGTAATATCAATTGAGAACTCAATGAAGCATAGAGCCGGTGTTTAACACCTGGTTTTATCGTTACATAATCTCCCTGCTCCATTTCTGCCTTTTGCCCGTTCTCATCTTCATAAATTACCTTACCCTGAATGCACAGAAGCAGAGCCGGAGATTTTGAAACATGTTCCTGTAATGTATTATCAAGTTTCAGCCGGATGGCAGTGACCGTACCCGTTTCACCTTTGAAAAGATTCACGGAAGATATTTCGGTTCCGAGCGGGTGTAGTTTTCCAATATTCATTTCGTTTAGTATTGATAGGTTTAAAAAGGGGTTAAATAATTTTTTATTTTTTTTCAATCATTTTCAAAACGCCTTCCAATACTGCTTTACCGTCATTTACGAGATTCGATTTATGCCCTGACATTTTCCATTTCAGAACGGTGAGCCTCATGCCACCAATGATTATAGTGGCAAGCACCCCGGCAGAGATCAATTTGTTGTACTGTCCTTTATTTTGCCCGGAGCTTATGTTTTTGCTGATAAACTGATGCATCAGGTCCATGATTTCCGAAACTTTTTTACTTAGTTCTTTATTGAAATGAAAAATGCTTTCTGAAAAGATTACACTGACAATAGCTGGTTTTCTGGTGAATGCTCCCAATTGGGATGAAAACAAGGTGCGCAATTCATCACCGGCTGTTTCATGGGATTCTGACAGAACACCGGCCATGCGTGTTTTCATCTCTGTGATGAAGTAGGTGAGCAAACCAAGTAATATTTCATTCTTGCTTTTAAAATGCCTGTATAGTGCCGGCTCGGAGAGTTCAAGGTCTGCTGCCAGATTTTTGGTTGTAAGGTTCTGTATCCCATGTTTATCAATCCGGGCTGTTGCTGCCTCCATGATCTCTATTTGCCTTTCAGTAAATTTTTCCATTTCATCATTTTTTCAGTGTATAGAAATTAATTCCTAACCAAATTACTGCTATGCTCATTGATAATGCTCCAATGAGTACCAATACAGGGGGAAGTCCAAGATATACTTCTGATAAAATCCCGATGGGCATTAATAATCCGGCTAATGCTAATAGGGAAATAACTTTGACATGGGGAAGTTTGTCTTTAAAGTGCAGAAGCAGGAACCCGATCACTATATTCAAAAAGGCAAACAAGTTACCATGTACGTGAGCTAACCGGGCTTCAAAGTGTTTACCGGTGCTGTATGAATCTGACCATTCAGTAGCGGTGGGGGCAAAATCTCTCAGATAAATGAGCAAAAAGCCATATATCATGAAAAAGCCCATGGTTAAAAATCCTGCGGAAATATTTTTTTTACCTGTCATAGCAGAAATATTATTAGTTAGTGTTCACTAACAAAGGTAGAAATAATTTTTATTTTTAAAAAAATATTTTGGTTAAAATGATGTATTGGTATTCATGATATTATACGGAACCGGGGAAAAAATAAAGCGTATAGGGAAAAAATAAGGTTGGCTGCATGTAAACGAAAGATTCTTCTTATGGAATGAAACGTATTTTCATAATACAAACAAGGCTGTTTTTTTGAAACAGCCTGTGGCTTACAAATTTTGTTTGATCGTTCAGCTTTTTCTGAATGCCCATTTGATCAATTCTTTCCAGGTTGGTTTTTTGCCATACATCAGAATTCCGGTACGGTAAATTTTTCCGGCAAACCATGTGGTGAAAATAAATCCGCCAATGAGAAGCGCCATGGATAATCCAAGTTGCCACCAGGGTACAGTGCCCGGAACGCCATAAGGGATTCTTGCCATCATTACGATCGGCGAACTGAAGGGAATAATACTTCCCCAGAAAGCGATCGGTCCGGTCGGATCACTGATCGCAGCGGTCATCATGACTATAGAAATAATAACGAGCATGGTAATCGGAAAACTCAATGATTGTGCTTCCCGAACATCTTCATTAACTGCACTGCCTACTGCGCCATAAATTGAAGAATAGAAAAAGAAACCTGCCAGGAAATAAAATGCAAAACAAAACAGGATCATTGGAATATTGATACTTGTCATGACCTGTTGAATGCCCCCGACCAGGGAGTTCACACTGTCGCTGTGGCCGGACACTTTTGTGATATTGTATATGATAAAAATAAATGCGATCCATAATAAAAATTGTGTCAGAGCCACAAGGGCAATACCAACGATTTTGCCTAACATCATCTGGAAAGGTTTTACTGAAGAAACGATGATCTCTGCAATGCGGTTTGTCTTTTCTTCCATCACACCCATCATTACCTGCGAGCCGTAGATCAGAATGATAAAGTAAATCAGGAAGCCGCAGGCCAGGCCAATTGCATTGGCAAATTTTGCATTGGCTTTCGGGTCAGTGATATTTATGAAATGTAGCCCCAGCCGGCTTGTTTGCATGATCTGTTGTTTGACAGCATCAATTTTCAGGCTGTCATTTTTGATTTCATCCCAGATCCTGTTTAACTTGGCATCCACCAATGCAGTTGCTTCAGGGCCATACGATTTTTTTGCACGAAGGTCTATGTTGCTATTGCCTTTTTGCCAATCTAACGGTGGTATAACCAGGTAGGCATCAAAACCAGATGAGTCATAGTTGAATTCTTTTTCTCCTGGTTTCAACTGTACCAGAGTCAATAGGGATGAATTATCCTGAATATTTTGTTTCTCCAGCAAAGCATTGGTAAAATATCCCGATGAGTCTATGATGGCTACATGCAGATTTGCACGGGTCTTTTCGGCAATATAACCGGTGCCAAATACCAGGCCCAGATAGAGGATAGGAAAAAGAAGCGTAGTAATGATGAATGTCTTTTTACGTACCCTGGTCAAGTATTCTCTTTTTATGATAAGAAGGATTTTGCGCATAGTTCTTTATTTCTTATGATTTAGGTGAAGTTGAAATATTTTGAAATTCTCTTGCGGCAGGCGTCCCTTCCACCAGCCGGATGAAAATATCATTCAGTGAGGGCAGTATTTCATTGAATGAATGGATGGTTGCGCCTTGCTGTATCAGGTATTTCAATACATCGTTTGGTTTATTTCCATCTTTGATTCTTACAACGGATAGTTGCTCCCGGATGCTCACTGTTTCGAATGGGGCATTCCCGTTCATAGAGGCCGGGAACTGTTCTGCTCCAATACTGAAAAGATTTTCTTTAAAATCCTGTTTTATATCTTTCACAGTTCCGTCCAGGATCTTTTTTCCTTTATTCACTAAGGCAATATTGGTACAGATCTCTTCCACCTGTTCCATTCGGTGGGTACTGAAAATTATCGTGGAACCGTTCCGGGCCAGCTTATAGATCTCATCTTTGATCAGGTTGCTGTTTACGGGGTCCAGCCCGCTGAAAGGTTCATCAAGGATGATCAGTTTAGGGTTATGCAGTACGGTAATGACGAATTGTAATTTCTGGCTCATTCCCTTGCTCAGGTCTTCCACTTTTTTATTCCACCAGCTTTGCATTTCCAGTTTTACAAACCATTCTTTGATCTTTTCCATAGCAACGGAACGGCTGAGCCCTTTTAGCTGTGCCAGGTATAAAGCCTGTTCGCCAATCTTCATTTTTTTATATAAGCCTCTTTCTTCCGGCATATAACCGATATGGATGGTATCATTCAATGGATCGAATTTCTTTCCATCAAGAAATATCTCTCCTTCATCCGGAAAGAAAATACCGGTGATCATCCGTATCAAAGTGGTTTTGCCGGCGCCATTCGGGCCCAGCAAACCGTAGATCATTCCTTCCTCAATGGAAAGGCTGATGTCATCCACAGCTTTTTGGGTGGCAAAATATTTTTTAAGGTTACGTATTTCTAAAACTGCCATAGAAAAAATTTGAAGGTCAAAGATAGGGTACAATAAAACTGTTTTCTCTCTTGCCGCAGAAAATGAGATAACAGTTTAGTTAACAGCAGGCTTTTGTTGATGGATTAGGTGAACTGCCTTCGTAATCTAACAGTGAATTTGAGCAGATCATTGAAGTAACAGAAGTTCAGCAATTTTTCCTGCAACTTTTTCTCCATCCATAGCCGCACTGACGATCCCGCCTGCATATCCGGCTCCTTCGCCGCATGGGTATAAATTTCTTATTTGTGGATGCTGAAACGTTTCCTCGTTTCTTGGAATCCGTACCGGTGAAGAAGTTCTTGATTCGGTTGCTACCACCACTGCTTCATTGGTAAAATAGCCCCGGTTACCGTACCAGGCAGGCATTTTTTTCCCGAATTCTTTAAATGCTGCCTGCAGGCGTGTATGAATGAACGATGGCAGCACTTCCTGAAGTGCAACCGATCTTATTCCGGGCAGATAAGAACAGCCAGGCAAGGAAGATGAGATCTTGTTTTGAGTAAAATCTATCAGTCTCTGTGCAGGAGCAACAGTATTTCCACCGCCATATTCAAATGCTTTTTGTTCCACCTCTTGCTGAAAATACATTCCTGCCAATGGACCATGCATTTTATAAGCCTGTACATCTTTTTCTTCAACAGAGACAACAATGCCGCTGTTGGCAAAAGGATTGTTCCGTTTGGATGGCGACCAGCCGTTGACCACGATCTCACCGGGAGTTGTGGCAGCCGGTGCAATGATGCCTCCCGGGCACATGCAAAAAGAAAATACACCTTTACCATTAACCTGCTCCACCAAACTATAGGAAGCAGGAGGAAGGAATTCACTTCGCAGGGTACAATGATACTGAGCAGAATCAATCAGCGACTGCGGATGCTCCACCCGGACGCCGAGAGCAAAAGGTTTGAATGCGATTTGAATGTTTTTTGAATGAAGCAACTGAAAAATATCCCTGGCGGAATGCCCGGTTGCCAAAATCACGGCATCGCCATCCACCACAGCATCATTTGTTTTTACTCCGGTTATTTTTTCTTTTTTGAGTACAACGTCAATCACCTTTTTTTCAAAATGGATCTCGCCGCCACAATCAGTTATTTTTTTTCTTATTGAAGTAATGATGTTGGGTAGTTTGTTTGTCCCGATATGCGGATGCGATTCAAATAAAATATTTTCTTCAGCTCCAAAATGAACAAAAAGATCCAGGATGCGGTTTAGATTACCTCTTTTTGAACTTCTTGTATAAAGTTTTCCATCGCTGTAAGTGCCGGCTCCGCCTTCTCCAAAACAGTAATTGCTTTCAGGGTTTACTATGCCTTGTTTATTTAAAGCGGCAAGATCTCTCCGTCTTGCCCTTACATCTTTTCCTCTTTCCAGGATAATGGGCTTAATGCCTGATTCCAAGAGCTTTAGAGCAGAAAATAACCCTGCCGGCCCGGCTCCGACAATGATTACTTTATGATCAGAATGACTTACATCTCGGAATTCAAATTGTTGCAGTTCTCTGTACTGATAAGGTTCATTGATAAATGCCTGAACCGATAAATTGATCCAGACATTTTTACTTCTTGCATCAATGGACCTGCGGATAATATTGAAGCCGGTGACTGCAGAATTTTTTACGGAAAGTGTTTGTGCAATTTTATTTTTTATGTCTGCATCATCGGCTGCTTCTGACGGCAACAGTTTTAATGAAATTGCTTTTTGCATGGGTCAGGTTTTTATCCTGAAATAATCACAAAGTTGGTACTAAAAATTTTTTTAAAAAAATATGTGGTCTTTTTGAATTGATTACAACTGTTATTTGGTTTAATTATTTAAAAAACCGGCTTGATCCTTTTTTTGAAAAATGAGAAAATAATTTTCCGGAAAAAAAGTATAAAGATGATCTGCTGACAATTGTTATAAAAGAAAAAATGTTGGATAATCTTGTAGTAGAAATGTTCAGGCTGAATATACATCATTTCATTAATACAGAGCAATGACTTTTCCAAATTTATTGGTCAAAAAACCTCAAAATTCCGATCTCCTGCGGATAAACAAAAAACATCCGAATAAAAATTTTTTTTTATCAAAGAATTGTAGATATTCGCCTTCCTGTCCGATTTTTTAATGATATTGTGGGACGAATCAAAGGACATCATTACAATCACTAAAGATAACCAGACCGATAAACTGCTGGCAACAGATGGATAAGAATGCTGAAAAAGTTTGGACCAATTGTTTAAAGATCATCAAGGACATTGTTGAGTGGCAGCATTACAAAACCTGGTTTGAACCGATCAAACCTGTTTCATTAAAAAACAATGTTCTCATCATCCAGGTTCCCAGCCAGTTTTTTTTCGAATACATAGAAGAACATTATGTCAACCTTTTGGCAAAGACGCTGAAACGTGAATTAGGTAAAGAAGCACATCTTGAATACCGCATCATGGTGGACAGCGGAAATAACAAAAACAAGCCGCTTACTATGGATGTCAGCGGTCAGGGTTTCAAAACTTATTCGAATAATGAAATGGATTTCCCGCTGGTCATTTCCAATCCGGTAAAAAATCCTTTTGTTATTCCGGGATTGAAGAAGATGCAGATTGACCCCCAGTTGAATCCCATTTATACATTTGATGCATTTATAGAAGGAGATTGCAACCGGGTGGCCCGTCGTGCAGGCAAAGCTGTTGCCGAAAAGCCCGGGGCTAATTCCTTTAACCCGTTAGTGATATATGGAGGAGTGGGATTGGGCAAAACCCACCTGGCACAAGCCATTGGAAATGAGGTGAAGAGATTGCATCCAAATAAGGTGGTATTATATGTAAGCTCAGAGAAATTCATCAATCAGTTCATGGATCACAGCCGTAATAATGCGATCAACGACTTCATTCATTTCTACCAGTTGATTGATGTGCTGATACTTGATGATGTTCAGTTCTTTAATAAAGCAGAAAAATCACAGGATGCATTTTTTGCAATATTCAATCATCTTCATCAGTCCGGGAAACAATTGGTATTGACTTCAGATAAGTCACCAAAAGACCTGGAAGGGGTGCAGGAAAGATTGCTGAGCCGTTTCCGTTGGGGGTTGAGCGCTGACCTGCAGATTCCTGATTATGAAACAAGGATTGATATCCTGGAAAAGAAGATGAAGAATGATGGATTGGAAATGCCGAAAGAAGTAGTGAAATATATTGCCTATAATATTAATAGTAATGTACGTGAACTGGAAGGTACATTAATTTCACTGCTGGCACAATCTTCGCTTAACCGCAGGGAGATCGACCTGGATCTTGCAAAGAAAGTGTTACGTAATTTTATCAGGACATCAAGCAAAGAGATTACCATTGATACCATTCAAAAGATGGTATGTGAATATTTTGACGTGCCGTACGACAAGTTGCTTCAAAAGACACGTAAGAGAGAGATCGTACAGGCAAGGCAGATCACTATGTACCTGGCAAAGGCATTTACAAAAAACTCCCTGAAGACAATCGGAGAGCATTTCGGTGGCCGCGACCATACAACTGTTATACATTCTTGCCAGACGGTTAAGGATCTCATGGACACGGATAGTGTATTTCGGGAAAATGTCCTGGAATTGCAGCAGAAAGTCCAGTTGGCTGCTATGTAAAACAAACAAAAAAATTTTATCGGCCCGGTTCAGGTGAGCCGGGTTTTTTCTTTGGATGCTTGGCAGTTAAAAGCTATTTTTGCAACCCCTGAAAATGATATTATGTGATGGTGTTCAGGAAGTAGTTCAACCCGGTAGAATATGGCGCTTTGGCGCCAGGGTCGCAGGAAAGGATGAGTTAGAATAAGTGTTTGGTATTGAAGATTGGAGTTTGAAAGAAGAAATAAAATGAGAAGGGCTTTCGGGAGGTAGTTCAGCCCGGTAGAATACGTGGTTTGGGACCACGGGGTCGCAGGTTCGAATCCTGTCCTCCCGACATAAGATTAAATATTTCAGCAACAACAGGTGAGGTGGATGAGTGGCTGAAATCAACGGTTTGCTAAACCGTCGTACGACCTTAAAGTTGTACCGAGGGTTCGAATCCCTCCCTCACCGCATTCAGCCTCCAAAGCTTCAGCCGGGGAGGTTTTTTTATGTCTTTACCTGTTCTACAATCATTGCCTTTGTAGCCCTTTACAGACAGTTTCTTCTTATTTTTATCGCAGCAATCTTACTGTTTTACCAAAAAGATGTTAAGAGAATTTATTGAATACCTGTCAGGACTTTATTTAAAGAGAGAGGTCAGCCCCGCAGTTGCTTACGATCTGTGGGCTTCCACTTATGATACCCAGCCCGGTAGCCTGATGACGGATTTTGATGAGGAAGTATTTAATTCATTATTGAAAAGCGTTGATCTGAAAGATAAAATTGTAGCTGATATTGGTTGTGGTACCGGCCGGCATTGGAAAAAAATGTTGGATCAGGATCCTGAGCAGCTGATAGGGTATGAAGTATCAGTGAGGATGCTGAACAAACTCAAGGAGAAGTTTCCCAAGGCAGCTACTCATCTCATGACCAATCACCGCTTGCATAGCCTTGATGATACTTCTTGTGATGTGCTGGTCTCCAACTTGACGATATCCCATATTGAAGATCTGGAACAGGCATTTAAAGAATGGAACCGGGTTTTGAAATCCGGCGCTGATATTCTGATCACAGAATCGAATCCCGAACTTTTAGCCAGAGGAGAGGAAAGGGTTTTTAAATACCGGAACAAAACCATCACCATCCGGAGTTATGTACATCCGGTAGAGAAGATCAGGGCAATAGCAAAACAATTGAACTGGCAGGAATCGGCATTTACTGAAAAGATCATAGATGACAGTGTAAAAGAATATTATGAGAACCAGTATGCGCTTTCTCTATATGAAAAATTTAAAGGCACTTCACTGGTTTACGGAATTCATTTTAAGAAGTATTCTTCTATGGCACATTTTAACGGATAGCATCCATAGAATCAGATGATCCCCGCTAACTCAAGACTCTTTTTCTTGACATTTCTTAATTCAATACTCTCTATGATCGGATCGCCGGCCAGGATTAATGAAGTATTATTCTCTTTCCACCATGTATTTTTCAGTAGTTTTTCAAAAGCAATTACGCCGACGAAATATTTCCGCTCTTCTCCTGCATGCCACTCTTCTATCCATTCAAAATCATCACGGGGAACATAAGACCAGTCATCAAAGCTGACATAAGTGCGCAGGTACAGATCATTGCTCAGTTCATGCGGCCGGTGATGGTATAATTTTTTATATTCATAATGGTAATCATACCTCAGGGCTGCAATATCACTTAATACTGCTGAGGCGGTAGGCAGGCTTCCGGCCCCTTTACCATAGAAAAATTGCTTATCGGCAAAACCGCTTTCAATCACTACACCGTTATATTCATTTTTAACAAAAGCCAGGTGATCATCGTGGTTGATAAATTGCGGCATGACAAAAGCCGCCACTTTCCCGTTCTGTAATTTTTTGGCCTGGGCAACCAATTTGATCTGCTGATTTTTTTCCCTGGCAACAGTGGCATCTCCCGCATTTATATTTTGAATACCATTAAATAAAACTTCGTCAGGCCTGATTACTATCCCGTAAGCATGGGTAAGCAGAAATGTCCATTTATTCACCGCATCAAATCCTTCTACATCCAGTTTCGGGTTACTTTCTGCGAATCCGAGTTGTTGGGCCAGTATCAATGCTTGCCTGAAATCAAGACCTTCTTCAAACATTTTTGTAAGAATGAAATTGGTGGAGCCATTTACTATGGCTTTGATGGAATGCAGCAGATCGTTGTCATAATACTCTTCCAGGTTGCGGATGACCGGGATGGATGCGCAGGCTGCCGATTCATATAAAAATGATTGGCCGGTCTGTTGTTGAAGCCGGAGCAGTTCCTGCAGATGTTCAGCAATCATTTTTTTGCTGGCGCTTACAACATTTTTTCCGTTCTTCAACGCCGTAGAAACGATCTGGAAAGCAGCATCGGCATCATCGATCACTTCTACAATCACATTTATGGAAGAATCATTCAGTAACTCATTTTTTTCCGTGGTAAAAAGAGATGCAGGCGCCTGCCTCTTTTTCTCAGGATTCTTGATACACACTTTCTTGATTCTTGCTTTGAGTGATGGTGTTTTCTCAAGGACCTTGTACAAGCCTTCTCCCACCACACCGAATCCGAATAATCCTATAGTTAACTCTTTATGCGCTGTCATATTTTTTTTAATTAGAAATCGTTATCTGTTTTTTATGAAATTCTTCAGAAGATTTTCTTTTCAGGAAATCTGCAATAATATTTTTTATCTTTTCATATTCAAGTAAGAACCCATCATGCCCGTAAGAGGAATGAATGGAACGAAATTGTGCCCCCTGCACTGATGATGCAATGAATTGCTGCTCATTCAAAGGGAAAAGAATATCAGTGGTGATCCCGATCACCAGTGTCTTTGCTTTTATTTTAGCCAAAGCTGCTTCTGCTGATCCGCGGTCTCTTCCCACATTATGTGAATCCATGGATTTGCTCAGGAAATAATAACTGAATGCATTGAAGCGCTTCTCCAATTTCTCTCCCTGGTAACGCTGGTAAGATTCACTTTTGAAGTCTTCGTACTTATTTACCGATTCTTCCGATTGGGTATTCCGGTAGGTTTCATAGTGACGATAGGAGAGAAGCGCAAGGCTTCTGGCAACTTTCATCCCTTCCGATCCTGCTTTTTCATTTTTTTCTTTCCAGCTTGCATCGGTCTCAATGCAAAACCGTTGGGAAGCATTGAATGCGATCCCCCATGGAGAGTGAAAGGCATTGGTGGCAAGAGGAAAAATGTATTCAAAAAGTTCCGGCTCTTCAATAGTCCATTCCAATAGTTGCTGCCCACCCATGCTTCCGCCGATTCCTATTTGAATTTTTTCAATACCCAATGAAAGTCTCAAAGGCTGATAGGCACGGATCATATCACGGGTGGTGAAGAAAGGAAATTTATGAAAATACTGCTCATGATCTGTTGGATTTTCGTCCAAAGGGCCGAGGCTTCCGTAACAACTGCCCGGCATATTGACACATACAATAAAATATTTAGCTGGGTCAAACAGTTTTCCGTCACCCGTCAGGCCCTCCCACCATTCTACCGGGTCGCTGTTTGCCGTCAATGCATGAAATATCCAAACAGCATTATCTTTTGTTTCATTCAATTGGCCATGTGTTGTATAAGCCAGGTGGTAACCCGGAAGGGTTACCCCTGACTCCAGCAAAAAAGGATGATCATATTTAAAGACAGAGGTCATTTATGAGACTAATTCTTTTGCGAAAACCTTTTCAAATGCCTGTTCGAAATCTGCTTTAATATCTTCTATATGTTCAATGCCTACACTGATGCGGATCAAATTGGGAAGTACGCCTGCTGATTTCCTGTCTTCTTCACTTAACTGTTCATGCGTAGTTGATGCCGGATGAATTGCCAGTGTTTTTGCATCGCCCAGGTTAGCGAGGTGGCTGATCAGCTTAAGCGAGTCAATGAATGTACGCCCGTTTTCAACTCCACCCTTGATTCCGAATTGTAATACTCCTCCAAAGCCGTTTCTCAGGTATTTTTTTGCTAACTCATGATAAGGGCTGCTTTTTAAACCAGGATACCAAACGAACTCGACAGAAGGATGTGATTCCAGCCATTGGGCTAATGCAAGCGCATTGTCCACATGACGCTGCATCCTCAAACTTAAAGACTCCAGTCCCTGTAAATTGAGGAAAGAATTGAATGGTGATTGGCAAACGCCATAGTCACGTAGCCCTTCCACTCTTGCACGGATGATGAAGGCAATATTTGGAAGTCCCAATGGATTTCCTTCACCAAAAATTTCCCAGAATTTCAATCCGTGATAGCCTTCGCTTGGTTCTGAGAATTGGGGAAATTTCCCGTTGCCCCAGTTGTAATTGCCACCGTCAATGATGATGCCCCCGATAGAAGTACCATGCCCGTTGATCCATTTTGTAGAAGCTTCTACTACGATATTGGCGCCCCATTCAATCGGTCTGAATAAATAACCGGCAGCGCCGAAAGTATTGTCCACAATGAGCGGCAGATCGTATTCTTTTGCCAATGCAGCAAATTTTTCAAAATCCGGAATATTGATCCTGGGGTTGCCGATGGTTTCCAGGTAGATGGCTTTGGTGTTTTTGTCAATGAGAGGAACGAAGCTTTCCACATCATCTGCATTGGCAAAACGTACATCAATGCCCAGGCGTTTAAATGATACTTTGAACTGGTTGTATGTTCCCCCGTATAAAAAAGAAGAACTGACAAAATTTTCACCTGCATTTACAATATTTGTTATGGCAAGGAATTGCGCTGCTTGACCGGAAGATGTTGCCAATGCTCCTGTACCGCCTTCTAAAGCAGCAACACGCTGTTCAAACACATCGGTAGTCGGATTCATAATCCGGGTATATATGTTTCCAAATTGTTTCAGGCCAAATAGATTAGCGGCATGTTCCGTATTGTCAAATGCGTAAGAAGTGGTTTGATAAATAGGAACTGCTCTCGATTTGGTTGTGGGGTCTATCTGCTGGCCCGCATGCACCTGTAGCGTTTCGTAACGAAGATTTTTACTCATGATATAATTTTTTATGGTTTAAAACTTAAACGGTTTGAAAAAAATAAAGGACAATATTGGCAAGGCCATGGCCTTGGTAGAAGGGATAATAGTATGCCTTACGGCATACAACAGCGGTAACAACAAAAATTGCCGGGAGAATATGTTTTTGTATGAAGCCTGTTTGAAGAATTCATAATAATCTATAAAATTAGTAGGGTTTGACGATTGCAGCAAAATAATTTTTGTCATATATCTGCAATTAATTGTTAAAGGGTTCTTTTTCTAACGGCTGTTTGTGTTTCAGTTCTGAGCTTTCGAATGCCTGTTCTAAATCCTGGATCAGGTCTTTTGCTTCTTCCAGTCCCACGGAAAGTCTTATTAAACTGTCTGCTACGCCGGCAGTTTTTCTTCGTTCAGCCGGGATTGATTTATGCGTCATTTGTGCCGGGTGACACAATAGACTTTTTACTCCGCCAAGGCTTTCAGCAAGCCGGAATAGTTTTGTAGAGGTTACAAAACCTGTTGCGGCCTCTTCAGTATCGTTTTTAAGAGTGAAGGAGACAATACCCCCAAAGCCATTGCTTTGTTTTGCTGCCACTTCATGATTGGGATGTGATTTCAGTCCGGGGTAAAAAACTTTTTCTACTGAAGGATGCTTTGAAAGATATTCAGCAATAACCTGTGCGTTGGAACAGTGTTGTTTAACTCTTAATGATAGAGTTTCGATGCCACGTATCACCAGCCAGCTGTCAAACGGAGAAAGAATAGCCCCGCTTGCATTCTGAATGAATTTTATTTTTTCCCCGGTCTCTTTTTCTTTTGTAATAACCAATCCGGCGATGAGATCGCTGTGTCCGCCAAGGTATTTTGTTGCCGAATGAATTACTATATCCGCTCCCAGCAAAATCGGATTTTGTAAAGCCGGCGAAGCAAAAGTATTGTCCACGCAAAGAAGACAGTGATGGGCTTTTGCGATTTTTGCAATAGCCTCAATATCCGATATTTTCAAAGTGGGATTGGTGGGTGTTTCGATCCATATCAGTTTGGTCTTTGGCGTAACGGCATTAAAGACGTTTTCAATGTTCGTTGTGTCTGTGTAGTTAACAGTGACACCGAATTTTTGATAAATATGAGTGAAGAGCCTGAAAGCGCCTCCATAGATATCATCTACTGCAAGAATCTCATCACCGCTTTCCAGCAATTTTACTACCGCATCTATAGCAGCAAGCCCGCTGCCAAAAGCAATGCCTGTACTTCCGTGTTCCAGCCGGGCGATGATTTCTTCCAAAGCTGCTCTTGTAGGATTATTGGTCCTTGCATAATCATAACCTTTGTTCACTCCGGGTGCTTCCTGAACGAATGTGCTGGTTTGGTAGATCGGGACGGAAATAGCGCCGGTCAAAGGATCGACCGGGATACTGTGGATCAATTGGGTTGCATTGTAGCTCATAACTCTTTTTTGATTCTGCGGAGCAGAATAGTTAAAAAATGATTTAGACGATCGTTTATCAGAAAGAATAAGAGAGAGCCTGCGGAGAGTTTTTGTTTTCCCTGGAGGAAAGAAAATAAAAAAGCTCATCCGACCCTGCCTACCGGCAGGCAGGCAAATCAGATGAGCTTTCAATATTTTGATTAGATATTTCGAAGCTGTTAATCTGACTTATCTGCCTCTGACGCTTTTAGTCAGAGTTGGAGTTGGCACCTTGTCCCGTATTACCGGGACAGGTTGTCAAGGCTTCATCGGGCCATTCCCTCAGCCTTTCTTGATAAGTTTCCCGAACTGAATCGGGTTTTAAAGAACTGCTCCACCTTTGGGTAGATTAGGACAAAGATATATGCTGTTATTTTAAATAGCCAAATTTTTTTGAAAATTTATTTCAGCGGTAATTAAAAAACCCGGTTAAAATGGTGATCAGGAGGCCTTCAGATTCTTGCGAAGCCATTCTTCCTGGGAGCCGGCAGATTGATCAATGACCACTTTCCCCTTTATTTTTTCCTGAGTATTGCTGATGGCGCTGCTGATCATACTGTGTTCGATCACTTCATCCTCTTTCATGCCCAGTTGTTTCATCATCATTATAATCTTATCACTGCCAAACTCTTTGAAAAGCGGTTCATCCAAAGCAGACCAGACCTCAACCCCGGTTAGTTTCATTCGTTCAAAAAAGTCTTTTTCTTTTTGCTTTAATGGATAATGTTCTGCCATTATAATTTTCTTGCCTTCAATTTGCGGTTGAAGTACTTGACCGGCCAGTAGAAATCTTTCGGTCAGTTCCGGCTTTGAGATCAGATCATCCTGTGCGGTTTTGAGAGTTCCGGGAAACCAGAAAACCAGAACAACATCTTTTTCCTTTTCACAAATTGATGCAAGGGTTTTCCATTTTGCTTCTTGTGTGATCAGGATCCTGTCCCGTTCACCGAAGAATTGCTCTTTTCTTTTGAAGAAGTTAAACATTCCTTTTTTTCCTGATAAAAATAAAAGATTTGGTTCATTTTACATAGTGAACAAAATGCATGACAGCTTTGTTTTATCTTCACTCAGTTTTATTATGTCTAAGAGTAATCAGAACGGAACAGAATCTTTGCTACAAGAACCGGAAGCGATTGATGTATTCGGGGCCAGGGAGCATAACCTGAAGAATATTGATATTTCAATTCCAAAAAATAAATTGGTGGTGATTACCGGGATCAGCGGCAGCGGCAAGTCTTCATTGGCATTTGATACCATCTATGCGGAAGGCCAGCGCCGTTATATGGAGACATTTGGTGCTTATGCCCGGCAGTTTATCGGCGATATGAAAAGGCCGGATGTAGACAAGATATCAGGATTATCTCCTGTTATTTCAATTGAACAGAAGACCACCAATAAAAATCCCCGGTCAACGGTGGGCACCGTCACCGAGATATATGATTTCCTGCGTTTGCTTTTTGCACGGATAGGGGAAGCCTATTCGTACAATACCGGTAAGAAAATGGTCAAGTGGAGCGAGGAAGAAATAGTTGAAAATATTTTTGAAAAATTTATAAGTAAAAAGATTGCACTTCTTGCTCCATTGGTTCGTGGAAGAAAAGGTCATTACCGGGAATTGTTTGAAGATGTCAGGAAAAGAGGCTTCCTGAAAGTGAGGGTGGATGGTGAAGTAAAAGATATTACTCCTAAGATGCAGGTGGATCGGTACAAAATTCATGACATAGAACTGGTAGTGGACAGATTGCAGGTAACGGATGACTTAAAAGCAAGGCTGAGCCAAAGTGTGCAGCAAACATTAAAACTCGGAAAAGACCTGATGTTTTTATTGGTCAATGAAAGTAATCATGTGATCCAGTATTCCAAACACCTGATGTGTGAAGAAACCGGTTTGAGCTATGAGGAGCCTTCACCCAATTCTTTTTCATTCAATTCTCCATACGGCGCCTGCCCGGTTTGTAAAGGATTAGGTGCCAGGTATCATATTAATATGGATGCAGTGATCGCTGATCCGGAGTTGAGCATTAATGAGGGAGGTATTGCTCCATTAGGAGAGGAACGGGATGCCTGGATATTTCGCCAGGCACAGGAAGCGGCAAAGAAGAATAAAATTTCTCTGAATACTCCTGTAAATAGACTTTCTGAAAAGCAGCTGAATATCATGCTTTACGGAAATGAAGTTGGCCAGCAGGAAGCCCTGGATTTTGAAAATTTGAAGTATGATCCCTCAGCTCCGTTTGAAGGTGTGGTCAACATGCTGCAGCGATGGTTTGCCAATCCTTACAGTGATAATATAAGAGACTGGGCAGAAGATTATATGATCCTGAAACCCTGTGAAGAATGTAATGGTACAAGGTTGAAAAAGGAGAGCTTGTGGTTCAGAGTAGCAGGAAAGAATATTGCAGAATTGAGCAAAATGGATTTGGATAATCTCTATGCATGGTTTGACGGGATTGAATTGCGAATTGACAATAAACAAAGGGCAATTGCCAAAGACGTACTCAAAGAAATCAGGGAGCGCTTACAGTTCCTATTAGATGTAGGATTGACCTATCTCACACTGGACCGGCCCTCCAAATCTTTGAGCGGGGGGGAATCTCAAAGAATACGGTTGGCCACGCAGATTGGATCACAACTGCAGGGTATCACATATATTTTGGATGAACCATCCATCGGATTGCACCAGAGAGATAACCACCGGCTGATAGAATCTTTGAAAAATCTTCGTGATATTGGCAATAGCGTATTGGTGGTGGAACATGACAGGGATATTATGCTTTCTGCAGATCATTTAATTGACATTGGCCCCAGGGCAGGGTATTATGGCGGCAGGATAATGGCAGAAGGGAATCCCAGACATTTATTAGAACTGGATACTCTTACTTCGGGTTACCTGAACGGGCACAGGCAAATTGATGTTCCGAAGGAGAGAAGAAAAGGGAATGGAAAATTTATAGAATTAAAAGGGGCGAAAGGGAACAATCTTCATAATGTTGATGTCAAATTCCCTTTAGGAAAATTTATAGTGGTGACCGGGGTAAGTGGTAGCGGCAAATCAACTTTGATCAATGAAACTTTATACCCTGTACTTTTCAGTCATGTATATAAATCGAGGACTTCTCCATTGGAATATAAATCCATAAAAGGGCTGGAGAATATTGATAAGGTCATTGAAGTGGATCAATCGCCAATTGGAAGAACACCAAGAAGCAACCCGGCAACTTACTGTGGTTTTTTTACAGATATAAGAATGTTATTCGCTTCCGTTCCTGAAGCGAAGATCCGCGGATATAATGCGGGACGGTTTTCATTTAATGTGAAAAGCGGAAGGTGCGATGTGTGTGAAGGGAGCGGAATGAGAGTGATCGAAATGAATTTTCTGCCGGATGTTTATGTTCATTGTGAAAAGTGCAATGGTAAACGGTATAACCGGGAAACACTGGAAATCCGTTTTAAAGGAAAATCGATTGCTGATGTGTTGGATATGACGGTGGAAGAAGCTGTGGAATTTTTTCAGAATGTACCTTACTTGTATCGTAAGATCAAAGTACTGGAAGAAGTAGGACTCGGTTACATTACATTAGGGCAATCTGCAGTGACATTGAGCGGGGGGGAGGCGCAAAGAGTAAAGCTTTCTACTGAATTAGCTAAGAGGGATACCGGGAAAACATTTTACATTCTTGATGAACCAACTACCGGTTTACATTTTGAAGATATCAGGCACCTGCTGGATGTATTGAATAAGTTAGCGGATCGGGGCAATACCGTTTTGGTGATCGAACACAATATGGATGTAATCAAAGTATCTGACCATGTTATTGACCTGGGCCCGGAAGGTGGTGACGAAGGAGGCAGGATCTTATTTGAAGGAACACCTGAAGAGTTGATCAGGAATAAGGAAAGTTATACTGCGGAATTTTTGAAAAAAGAACTGAAATAAAAAAGCACCCGTTTTAAGAGTGCTTTATATTAATAAATTTATCTGGCAGGCGGCGGGGGAGGTGGCGGTGCTGAAGGCGGAAATCCTCCTGATGAAGAGGTCTTTTGTTGCATCAGTTTATCCAGTACTCCTGTTATCCATAATAAACCTGCTATTTCCAGGATCAAGGTTAACCATACACCTATTCCTGCTGTTCTTTTTATTTCCATCTCGAAAACGCCATTTGATACTTTTTCTGAACCGCCGAAAGCTACGATAAGCGTCATAAGAAATGCAATGGCAAAAGCAATGATGGCGATCAGCTTTCCGGTTTTATCAAAGGGTTTTGTTTTATCTCCAAGAACTAAACTGTCCACAATAATGCCTGCAAATGCGATAGCGGAAATTATTCCTCCAACAATTGCGTAGCCCATTTTTGAACCGATTCCTGCTCCAAGGGTTGCCCAAGGAAGAAACAAAAAGATTAGTCCAAGCGCTGCCATAGCAACTGTAATGAGTCTTTGTTTGTGGAGATTTACATTTTGCATGTCGTTAGTTTTTTGATTGCGCCTACTCTTGTTACCTGTCATCTGACCGGCAGGCTTTTCGGCATCCGCCCCTTTAAATTCTTTGTCCAGACCGTTTTAATTGTTTTTTATAATCTGAATCCCGGCAATCCTAATTTGGGCCTGTTTATTTCCTGCATAATTTTGGATTGAATAATACTTACAAGGATAATGCAGATGGCTGTGACAATAATGATTACTGCCAGGTAAGCCACTTGCTTATCAACCGAAGTTTTCTTCATTACAGGAATCCCGGTGTAAAGTTGATAAATGCAATAAAGGCTGCATAAAATGGAAATAATGCCTAATGGCGGCCAGATCAGGAAAATTGCTCCTATATACATTGCCGTTAATGAATATGCAGACAACTGAAGCGACTTGGGCCAATTTTTTTCTGAACTGAAAGATTGAGCAAGGACATCAATAACTGCAGCAACAATAAAAACAGTTACCAAAGTGAATACAACGAATAGAAGGGCTGCTATCAGCCCGCCTTTAATTGATGCAAAGGTACCGCCAAACGGACCGAGGGATATGCCAATTAAACCCTGGCCGATAAAACTGGCTAATGCGCCAATACTTAATAAGGGCAAAACATAACCACCTATTAATGCACCTGCATTACCCGGTTCCGCATCAATAACCGGCCATTCTTGTTTAGGTGTTATTAATATATTTCTCGCCCGGTCAACAATGGTTGTATTCTTACGGGGAGGTTGAGGTGGCGGAGGACCCGGAGGGGCTGGTTGTGTTGATTGCTGATCCATCTAATAATTGTTTTAGTTAAACGTACTACTGTTTGGCCTTTCGGCTATACGCCTCGTTTGTCAACGGGATGTATAAAAAATAAGGCAAACTAAAATAAGATAGTTTTCTTAGAATCAAACATATTAAATGAAAATTTTATAAACGCATTAGTAACAGCCTCTCCGGAAGTGGTCCGGCCGGGATGAAACAAGCAGCGTCAGCAGAAATATGAGAACCCGGGATTAGCAGTGATTCAGGGGAAAATTGAATGTTTGCAGAAGCAGGAAAATTTGGTTTTCTTTTTTCAGGATTTTCTCTGCCTGAAAGATTTTTTCTTCTGTAAGTGCCAGAGTCTTTTTGTTCGGGGGTAAAATTGTAATAAGACAAGTTGTGATTGAAAAATATTCTTTAAAGTGTCCGATAAGGTAAGCAGAGAGTGTTTAATAAAATGGCATACATACTATGAGAGTACCAATAGAGAACGGATCAGGTTTTGATTTAAACCAGGTATTAGATTTTATTAAGCTCCCTGCGCTTATCGGAACAGCATTTATACTTAGGGTTTGTAATAATTATTTTATTTCAAAATTGCCACCGTCGGTTTGCGTATCTCCGCAAAAAACATTGTACACATAAGAACCCTTGTGTAAACCGGTGATCCGCTTATGGTCTTTTGATTTCATTTTGTAATTTACAATCAGCGTTCCTTCAAGATCAAAGACAAAAAAATCAATTTCTTTTCCATTGTTATGACGGGCTACAACGTGTAAAACCTTTTTTACCGGGTCCGGATAAATTCTTACTGAAGCTTTGATCTTTGAGGCCGGTTTATTTTTCTTTACCGGAACTTCTTCTTTTGGATTGTTTTTCGTCAGAACTGCTTTCTTCCTGGCTGGTGTTGCTAAGGAAACTACCGGGGGCATCAGCAACAGGCAGACCGCAACCGATTTAGCGGATAAGAAGGAAAACTTTGAAAAGATTGATTTTGTTTTCATAAGGTATGGGTTCGGATTTTTAAAAGTAGTGCGGACAGCTTAACTGTCTTTTTATTCGTTTGTCCAGCGGTGTTCCTCCGAGTCGCCATCCAAACCGCAGGATACCGGAGAAGTAAGCATCGTTTTGTTTGGGATCTCCTCTTTGTTCATCAAGGTAAGGACGATTAACTGAAGGATTTACCAGGTTTTCCCTGAAGTATAATTGCTGGGCAATTACAGCTTGTGCAGGAGTCAAATAATGACTGAACAATGCCGGGTCAATATAATTTGTACTTACATCATCAATATAATCTGTAAAAGTCTTGCGATGTAATATTTCAAAACCTATGTACATATTTTCTTTAATATAGTATTTAACACCGAAACCCATGGGGATTTCCAATTGAGTCAGAGAATAAGGCTTGCGGTCAGGATATTCAGCCATTCCCTGTCCTTCCAGCCTTAGCGGCTTCAGATCTACCCAGCTGCGGGTACCATTTGGGGCAATATATATACCCTGTGGATTGAAGTGAAACAGGCCGATGCCAAATACTCCATAAGGACGGAGTTTATGCAGCAGGCCATCATATTTTTCAAGAAATACTGTGGGGTACAATTCAGCGGCAATATATGCTTCGGATAGTTTGGATCTGAAATTCAGGTTTCTTTTCTTACGGAACATTTCGTCACCACCATGATCGGTAATGATGCTGTCATTTCCTTCTAATTGACCAAGGTTTGCAGCAATGCGGAAACCCAACCATTCGGTTGGATACACGTTCACGTATAAACCTTTCATCAATTTTGTAAATGGTAAGTTGACATCTTTTATAAATGTTTTTCCTATTCCCCGGGTACCGCCAAGGTCGCCAAGGAAAAAGCTTGGGCCAAGACCCAGTCCGATTTCAACTTTGCCATTTGCTACTCCTACAGACTGGGAAAAAGTTTGTGAAGAAACGAGAGTGAATGATACAGTAAGTGCAATAATAAGCACTTTAAAAATACGGGTTCTCATGGTATTAGATTTCTGGTTTTCTACTATTGGATTTTGGGTACAAAATAGAAACTGGAAACTCACGATACAATGATAAGTACCGCTTTTTTCTGATAAAAGTAATTTTGAAAGCTCTTCTACTAAGTGATTTTACGAATGTAATATCAGGAAAGCATCATCTGGATATGTTCAATCCCGTCTTCCAGGTAAATACTGCTTACCTGGCTGAACCCGATGGATTCATAAAATTTTTTTAAATATAGCTGTGCCCCGATCATTATTGGATTATTGCCGTATAAATGTTTGATATTTTCTATGGAGATTCGCATCAATTCTTTTCCAGCTCCTGTTCCCCTTCTTGCCGGTGAAATGACAACTCTCCCGATTGAAGCTTTGTCAAAAGCAATACCGGGTGGAACCAGCCTGGAGTAAGCTGCTAATATTCCATCACTCCATCCCATCAGGTGACAGGAGAGCTGATCTTTATTGTCTGCATCCTGGAATAAACAGTTTTGCTCAATAACAAATACTTCATTTCTCAACTGCAGGATGGCATAAAGTTCATCCGGTGAAAGTTCAGAGAATCTTTTCAATATCCAATTCATATCTGATCAGTCATGATTGTTTGTAATTATCTGCCGGGTACAGGAACTACTGCAAGACTTTCATTTCCATCCTCGTTTACAGACTGCACAGCAAAAAAATAGTTATCTTTTGAATAAGGAAGTATCATTTTTGTTTCAGTTGTAAAAAACTTTTTTTGCCAGAAAGCGCCGGTTGTTTCTCTCATTAATACATAATAACCTTTTACTTTTCCTGTTTTAGGTTCTTTCCAGCCCAGTTCCGTGTAGTTTGTCAATCTTTTTACTTCAACTTTCACTTCCCGGGGTTTTGAAGGAGCTTTGGCAAGGTTGGCAAGCGTACTCAGGTTCATGCAGGTGTTTTTTCTCAGGTATTCAAAATCCATAAACTCAGGCAAATCGCCATATTGAATTCCGTTTTCCATTCTTACATCCTGGTGCTGGTGGTAAAAATTTTCGTTCATTTCTGTGATGCGTACAGCTGTGTATCCTCTTTGAATATACGGCAGATGATCCCCGCCACGTAAAAAGCGATCCTGGCGATACACCATCACGACTTCAAGATTATCTACATAACGTTCCCCTGTCTCTTTCACATAACGGGCCAGTTGCCTTGAATTGCCATCATTTTCTAACCCAAGGCTTCGAATCCTTGCAAGTACTGATCCAGTATCCAGTACTGAGATTCCTTCACTGAACACCCT
Source organism: Sphingobacteriales bacterium UTBCD1 (assembly GCA_002066995.1). Lineage (GTDB taxonomy): Bacteria > Bacteroidota > Bacteroidia > Chitinophagales > Chitinophagaceae > UTBCD1. The sequence continues at coordinate 17,530 of MWTC01000049.1, read as the reverse complement.
CACCCTGGTATTATTGACGATGTTTGTTTCGCTGCTGTTATTGCTGCCGACAATATCATTGTTCAATACAGCTTCAATGTCACGGTTTTCTTTCTTTGCTTTTTCCGCCATATAAGTTGATCCGAGCAGGCCTTGTTCTTCCCCGCTAACCGTAACAAAAATAATTGTTGCCGGGAACGCATGTTTACTCATGACCCTTGCACATTCCAATACTGCAGAAGTTCCGCTTCCGTCATCGTTAGCCCCTGGAGCAAATCCCGTGCTGTCCATCACGTTACTCCGCATATTGTCTAGGTGGCCGCTGATAATAAAAATCCGGTCATCATCCGGATCGGTACCTTTCAAAGTTGCCACCACATTACCCAAAATAATATCCCTGTTCACTCTTCTTCCGTCTTTCTTGTAGGTAGTTGTATCTATAAATGCTTTGAATCGTCCGTTGGATTGTTTGGCAAACTCATTGAATTTGCCAAGCACCCATAGCCTTGCAGCACCTATACCTTGTTTGGGATCGGTTTGCGTACTCAAAGTATTCCTTGTGTGAAAACTCACTAATTGAGTGATATAAGAACGGAGTGAGTCTTTGGAAACCTCACTGACCATTTTTTCTATATCAGAATCTTTTTGAATGATCACCTGCGAAAAGAGCAGCTGAGAGAGTAGCAGTGACCAGGCAAGCAATAAACGTTTTTTCATAAACAGAGAATTTTAATGGAATAAAATTAATGCAATCCTGATGGCTGAATTAATAAAAAATGTAATTTAGATCAAACGCATTTATAATATGACCAGAGATTTAAGTACGGTACATAAGCTCGTCAGTGATATGTTTCAATGGCCCCGCAATGCAGAAGAATGGGAACAATATAAATTGAGTGATGAGCAGGTTGATTTTTTTAATAAGAATGGTTTTCTCAGTGGGATCAAAATGCTGGATGAGGACCAGATCGAAAGATTGCGGAATGAATTTGCCCAGATCGCAGATCCGAAACATCCCGCCCATCATTTATTCTATGAATTTCATTCAAACGAATCAACAGATCCCAACACTATACTGTTTCATGCATTAGGCGCCTGGCGGATTACTCCCGGCCTTCACGACGTTTTGTGGAACCCAAGGTTTGTGATGGCTGCCAGCCAGTTGTTGGGAAATGTTCCGGTTCGTTTCTGGCATGACCAGATATTTTGGAAACCGCCCAAGCAGGGCGGCGTGGTGGCTTGGCATCAGGATTATTCTTATTGGACGAGGACCGTACCGGTAGCCCATCTTACATGCTGGTGTGGATTAGATGATGCAACAAAAGAGAATGGATGCCTGCAATACATTCCCGGAAGTCATAAGTGGGGATTACTTCCTAAGCCGGATATTGCAGGGGATCTGGAAAAGATCAAGGATTTTTTATCAGAAAAACAAAAATTACAATTTGCAAATACCCAATATGCCGTGATGAAAGCCGGCGAGGCTACTTTTCATCATCCGCTTACTTTGCACGGCTCTGGAGCCAATGCATCATCAATGCCCAGGAGAGCTTTCGTGATTAATGTTTTTGCTGACGGGGTATTATCTGATTCAAACGAACCTTTGCTGGAAGGCGTTCCTGCAGTCAGAAAAGGAGAAAAGATGAGCGGCCAGTTTTTCCCATTGTTATATCAGGGAAAAAATTTGAATTGATCTAAAAGATCAATATCCATATTTTTCTTTCCATAGGGTTTTCAGAAATTTTCTCAACTCCTCTTCTCTGGCATTTTTACCGGGTTCATAGAACCTGACCCCTGATAATTCTTTGGGTAAATATTCCTGATCAGAAAAATTCTTTTCATAGTCGTGTGAGTACTGATAGCCTTTACCATAACTCAATTCTTTCATCAGGCCTGTGGGTGCATTGCGTATGTGTAAAGGCACCGGCAGATCACCTTTTTCTTTAACAGCATTCATTGCTGTGCCGATAGCAACAGTTGCCGAATTACTTTTGGGGCTGGATGCAAGATATATGGCGCATTGTGAAAGAATCAGGTTTGCTTCTGGATATCCTATCTTATTTACAGCCTCAAAAGCTGCATTTGCCAGCACTAATGCGGTTGGATTGGCATTGCCGATATCTTCACTTGCCAGGATCAGCATTCTTCTTGCAATGAATTTTACATCTTCTCCGCCTTCTGTCATTCTTGCCAGCCAGTAAACTGCAGCATTAGGATCACTGCCGCGAATGGATTTGATAAAGGCAGATATGATGTCATAATGCTGTTCTCCTCCTTTGTCATAAAGTGCGATCCTTTTTTGTGCCACTGCCATTACCAGTTCATTGGTGATGATGATCTTTTCTTCTGATGTATCGCAAACGATCTCCAACAGGTTTAAAAGTTTCCGGGCATCACCTCCAGAAATATTGATGAGCGCTGCGGTCTCCTTTAATTCGATCTTTTTTCTTTTTAGGTACTCATCTTTTTCTATGGCTGTATGCAACAGCCTGATCAGCTCATTTTCTTCCAATGGTTTTAATACATAGACCTGGCAGCGGCTGAGCAATGCACTGATCACTTCGAAAGAAGGATTTTCCGTAGTGGCTCCGATCAGAGTGATGATCCCTTTTTCTACTGCACCAAGCAATGCATCCTGCTGTGCTTTATTGAACCGGTGAATTTCATCAATAAATAAGACTGCACCGGGTTTATTTTTTGCTTCTTCAATGGCTTCTCTCACATCTTTTACCCCGGAACTGACAGCGCTCAGTTGAAAAAAAGGAACGCTCAGTGTATGCGCAATGATATTGGCAATGCTTGTTTTGCCCGTGCCGGGAGGCCCCCAGAAAATGATGGAAGGCACTTTACCATTTTCAATTGAAGTTCTCAATATGCTTCCTTTACCTACAAGATGTTCCTGGCCTGCGAGCTCATCCAGTGTTGCCGGCCTGATTCTTTCCGCCAGAGGTATATTGCGATTCATGCGGTCAAGGTAATGAAAAATCAAACCCGGGAATTCTTCTTTCTATGCATTTATCATTCTGTTAAACGAAATACTTTACTGCCAATCATTGTAATTTTGTGTGCAGAGAGAATATTCAGAATTTTTTAAAATAATTTTTATGTACCGGGATGCAACAATTGAAGAGATCAATGATGCGATGAGCCAGGCATGGAATGCCTTCCTTATCTATCGTAAGATGAGCTTGAAACGACGGGCCGACTTTATGCGAGCGATAGGAAAAGAAGTTGAAAACCTGGGTGATGAATTACTGAAAGTGACTCAGGAAGAAACGGCTTTACCCGAGGCGAGACTTCGTGGGGAAAGAGCAAGAACGATATTTCAGCTGAACAGCTATGCCGATGCTTGCGAAAAAGGTGACTGGCTGGAAGCAAGGATAGATGCTGCTGTTCCGGATAAAACCCCGCCAAAACCGGACCTCAGAAAAATGCTGATCCCTTTGGGACCTGTTGTGGTCTTTGGTGCAGCTAATTTTCCTTATGCTTATTCTACTGCCGGAGGTGATACGGCATGTGCATTAGCCGCAGGATGTCCGGTGATTGTGAAAGCACACCCTGCTCATGAAAGGACAAGTGAAATGATCGCAGGGGCCATTTTAAAAGCAGCAGCAAATTGTTATATGCCCTCAGGAATATTCACACATCTGCATGGATTTTCATTTGAGGTAGGAAAAGCATTAGTGACGCATCCGTTGACAAAAGCGGTTGGATTCACCGGATCTTTTGCAGGGGGCAAACAATTATTTGATTGGGCCAATCAGCGAAAAGATCCGATACCTGTATTTGCTGAAATGAGCAGCATCAATCCTGTTTTCCTGATGCCTGAAAAAATGAAACAATCTGCAGAAGATGTTGCCCGTAGCTATGCAAGTTCTATTACTTTGGGTGTTGGCCAGTTTTGCACCAACCCGGGCCTCATCATCGGCATTGATAATGATGATCTGAATAATTTCATTTTGGTTTTATCAGGACAGATAGAAAAAGCTATTCCCGGCGACATGCTTAATCCGGGTATTTTTAAAAATTATGTGGAGAAAAGAGCTGAAACACTTTCTCAAAAAGAAGTGGAAACTGTTGCTGTTTCATCTCAGGACCCTGTTATAAATCAGGGAGCGCCAACTGTTGCTTCTGCTTCAGCGCAGGCATTTTTAAATAATCCCGTTCTCCATCATGAGGTGTTTGGCCCATTCTCATTAGTCATTCGCTGCAAGGATGTTGCTGAGATGACCCGGGTGGCCAGGCATATTGAAGGCCAGCTGACGGCAACCATGATGGCGACTGATGATGATGTCCGCTCAAACCCGGAACTTGCAGAAGCAGTACAGAATATATGCGGAAGATTTATTCTGAATGGAGTGCCTACCGGAGTAGAAGTCTGTTTAAGTATGCATCACGGTGGTCCCTTCCCGGCCACTACTGATGCGAGATTTACATCAGTAGGTGCCGATGGCATCAAAAGATTTGCAAGGCCAATGTGTTTTCAAAACTGGAGCAATGACCTGCTCCCGGATGAATTGAAGAATGAAAATCCATTGAAGATCTGGAGAACTGTTGATAACGAACTTACAAAAGCTTCTCTATAAAAGTCTTTTCATTTTTTATGAGATCAGGCAATTGATAATTTCCTGTCTTCTTTTTCATGCCTGTTTACAAACCAGCCTGCAATAAAAGTTGCAAAAATAAAATATGCAATGAGAAAAAGACTGGCGTGTGGTACCAGTTGATCTAAGCCAAACCAATCTTTCTCCTTGTAAATGATCAGAATGCCAAAAATATTTTTAAAACCTTCCCATAGCAAAGCGTAACGGTTCCGGTCCATCAATTCCGAATAAGCATAAACACTGAGAAATACAAATACTCCATAAATGAACATATCCGGGTTCCCGATTTCAGCAATATTTCCGAATAAATAACCGACAAGTAATAAAAGGAATCCGATTTGTATCCATGACCACGTTATTAACCCTTTGGATGTTTTTGGGTTGAATTTTTCAAAATGAAATACGTCTTCAATGTGCTCCACGGGATATTTTTCTGCTACGTCGGCAGGACGCCAGCCTGTGGGCATAAACCAAATTCTTAATTTGTCTTTCCAGCTCTTTGTATGCCATGCATCCCGGATCAGCAGCCATACATGCTGAAAATTTATTTTTATCGGGTTCCAGGTTTTTGCAGGGCGGGTGATCCCGTAAACCGGTGGTGCTCCCGCCAGTTCTTCCTGGTAAGTGCCAAAAATTTTATCCCAGAAAATAAATATCTGCGATAGATTCTTATCAATGTATTCCGGGTTGATGGCATGATGCACCCTGTGATGTGACGGAGTTACAATAATTTTTTCGAGAACTCCTAATTTGCTGATGTACCGGGTATGATACCAGAATTGAGCAAAGAGTTGCAGCGGGGCAACGATCGCAATAATTTTGGCCGGAACGCCCATCAGTGCTGCAGGCAATAATAGAAAAGCGAAAATATTGACGACAGATGAAATGCTTTGACGAAGGGCGCAGGCAAGATTAAATTCTTCACTGCTGTGATGAATAACATGGCCATTCCAGAAAAAATTAATCTTGTGCTGAATCCTGTGTACCCAGTAGCCTGCAAAATCAATAGCTATGAAAGCTATAATATAAGTTAGCCATGTAGTTTTAATATGAAATAAAGCCACTTTTTCTTCCAGCCAGCCGTATGTTAGAATGGTGATGCCAAGCCCCAATACATTTTTGGTGACGTTGGTGATACCGCTGCTGAGGCTTGATATCATATCGGAACTCCTGTTCGTATCTTTCCCGATATGCCATCCAAACCATTTTTCAAAAAGCACCAGAACAAGAAAAGCGGGCATGGCGATCAGTAATATTTTTCCGTATGCTTCCATGATTTGCTTTATCAAATTTAAACAAATTACAGGCAGAAATCCGGGTCTTTCGCTGCCGTTTTAATTGAAAATACCGGCAGCAGAAACAATCCTGATTACCTTATCTTTGCCCCTCTTAAAAATTATAAACCAGATGAAGTTTGACCGTAATACAGTCATTGGTTTTGTGGTGCTGGCTGCTTTGTTTATTGCTTATTTCTTTTATACCAGTAAAGAGCAATCAGCGTACATGAAAAAAAAGGCAATTGAAGACTCCATAGAAAATGCAAAGCATCCGAAACCTGTACTCGATACAGTTACTTCAAAAACCGATTCATTAAGGCTTGATTCTTTGAGCAGGATAAACAATGAAGGCGTTTTTAAAACTGCAGTCATTGATTCAGAACGTCTTGTTTATGCAGAGAATGATCTGGTTAAAATAGCTTTTACCAATAAAGGCGGACAGCCAAAATGGATTGAACTGAAAAAGTATAAAAATCAAGACAGTTCATTTGTAAAGCTGGCAGGTACTGATTTCGATAAAATTACATACAATATCAATACAGGACCTAACAGCAGCTCCCCGGTTTCCGACATATTATTTTCGGAGATTGATTCAGTGAAGACGCCTGATAGTACAGTAATCCAATTTACGCTGAGATCAAAAGACAGTTCATCTCCTCTATCTGTAACCCATCGTTTCGTTTTGAAAAAGAACGACTATATGCTTGGTTTTAGCATTATGATGAACGGTGCTGATAAATTACTGACTCAAAACACCCTGAACCTGACCTGGCAATACAGGGCAGCGCAACAGGAATCCGATATTTCTTTTGAGAAGCAAAATACACAGATAGGATATGTTACCAACGGAGAGTTTGATTATCACACAGCGGTAAAGCGGAGTGAAGTGAATTTTGATAAACCTGTAAAATGGATAGGTATCCGGCAACGATTTTTCAATGCATTCCTTGTTGCAAATGATGATTTTTCGTCAGGTAAAATGGAATGGACAATGCCGCCGGATAGTGCCAGGACCATTCTGAATTCAACAGCTATGATGCAGATTAAATTGCCGCCTTCAATGAATGCGACAATTCCCCTTGAAATTTTTTATGGACCAGATGATTTTCATGTACTGAAAAAATATGACCTCCAATTTGAAAAGCTGATCAACCTCGGTCAAGGGCTTTATGCTTTTGTACGACCGGTGAACAGGTTTTTGATCATGCCGATTTTTGATTTCCTGGCAGGATTTATTGGAAGTTATGGTCTTGCAATTGCTTTACTGACTATTATTATCCGTTTACTGATCTCGCCCCTGACATATACCAGTTACTTAAGCGGGGCAAAAATGAAAGTATTGCGTCCTGAAATTGCGGCATTAAAAGCAAAATATGGAGGTGATCAGCAACAAATTCAAATGGAACAAATGAAACTGTTCCGTGAGGCAGGAGTGAATCCGCTCGGTGGATGTATTCCTGCGCTTTTGCAGATCCCGATATTCTTTGCCCTCTATAGTTTTTTTAATTCAAACGTAGCATTGCGGGGGCAGAGTTTTTTGTGGGCAAAAGATCTTTCGGCGTATGATGTTTTTATAAATTTCGGGGTGAAAGTGCCATTGCTCGGAAGCCATCTCAGCCTTTTTACTATTCTTGCCGTTGTAACAAGTTTTTTGATTTCTTTGTACAGCATGAGTATGACGCCGGATCAAAGTAATCCGTTGTTGAAATACATGCCTTATATTTTCCCGGTCTTTTTATTATTTATCTTCAATAATCTCCCGTCAGCGCTCACCTGGTATTATACTGTATCAAATCTAATTACACTGGCAATACAATATGTCATTCAAACATATATTATTGACCATGATAAAATACTTGCCGGCATACAGGAAAACAGGAAAAAACCGAAGACGAAATCAAAGTGGCAGGAAAAGTTTGAGCAAATGCAGGAGCAGCAAAAACGTCTGAAGCAAACCCCTCAAAAAGGGAAAAGGTAGTTAAATAACTCATAAGAGACTCCGGATGATACCTCTTTATTGACCGGAATCATTGCAGCAGATGCAACATATTGTTTAAATTGGCACGTCTTTTTATTTGACAATAGCGGAATGAGGAAAACAATACAAATAGTGATAACCCTTGTTGCTCTTGTTTTTTCTGTCAAACTCTTTGCTCAGAAAAAACTGACTGAAGCAATGATCTCCTATGATATTGTGATTAATACTGATAATAAAAGCCCCCAGGCGGCCGACCTGCTGGATGGGGCAACCAGTGTTGTTTATCTCAAAGGGAATTCAAGCAGGTCAGAAATGATCAGTTCGCTGGGAACTCAATCTACCATTATAGACGGTAAAACGGGGAATGTCACCATACTGAAAGATTATGGAGAACAGAAATATATGATCAAAATGACGCCTGAAGAATGGAAAGAATCCAATAAAAAATATGAAGGGGTGAATTTTTCTTTTGAAAACGAATATAAAACGATTGCCGGCTATAAATGTCAGAAGGCTGTTGGAAAACTGGATGATACTTCGACCTTCACTGTTTACTTCACCCGTGATCTTGAACCGGTCAATAAAGAATTTCAGTATTTGAATAAAAACCTCCCGGGATTGGCCATGCAATATGAAGCATCCTTGGGAAAACTGAAAGTAACCTATACTGTTTCCGGCATAAACTTTAATCCAGTGCCTGCTTCAAAATTTGATTTACCCAAGTCCGGTTACAGGGTTATGACTTATGAAGAAAGTAAAGGTGCCCGTGGGGGAATGTAAAATGTTTATTGTCTTGTATTCGGATTAGGATTGAACGTGACCTTATCAAGCAGCACTTTCTTTTTTAATGGCATGATATAAGTACTGTTCCCTTTTTGATAAGTAATTACGGTATTGATGTTAATGTATCTGTCATTATTGATATTTACCACTTCATTACCTCTGAAGTTGTAACCCGATTTTAAAGAAAACGTTCCAGGAGTAAGGGCCGTCTTGCTGGAAAGCAAAGACTTTTTGGAATTTTTAGATTTTACTCTTCCATCACCCAATGTTGCAAATGCAACACCAGCTGTAATGGCCAATAATGCCAGAATAGTCAACTTTTTTCCAAGCATTTTTAACATTATTGAATGTTTTAGTTTGTAATGAGATACAAATTTAACAATAAAAGACAATACAAAACAACCGATTGTACCAGAAATTTTAATAGTTATTTAACGGCAGGGGATACCCGATTGTTACAGAGGAACGGGAAAAAATGTATGGTTTTTCACATTTGGGGGAAAAATTGCCCGTAGAATTACGGTTTATTTCATTTAACTTGTTTGCTATAAGGTGTTTGGACAAACATAATAATTCTATTTTGAATGTTTTTATGATCCTTAATTACCAAAATGCCCGGAATAAATGAATGAAAATCCCTACCGTGAAGATCGTGAACAGATACAGGAACTTTTAAGACTTTATGAGAACCTGCAACATGGCCGTACCGGATCATTTATAGAGGAAGAAGCTTTCGAAAGGATCATCAATTATTTTGAAGAAAAAGAAGACCTGTCGCGGGCACTGGAAGCTGCCCAAATTGCTATCCGGCAATATCCATATTCCTCCGTTTTGATCATCAGGGAAGCAGATATCCTGATCAGTTTACGACGCTACGAGCAAGCATTAGTTGAGTTGGACAGGGCATCGTTATTGGATAAGGGCAATATTGACCTTTATATTCTAAAAACAGATATTTACCTGGCCCTGGATGAACAGGAAAAAGCAGTTGTTCTTTTAGAAGAAGCTGTTTCTATGTTCGGTGGCGAAGAAAGAATCGAATTACTTTTTGAGTTAGCTGATGTTTATGACGATCATGAAGAATTTGACAAAGTATTTGATTGCCTGAAGCTGATCCTGCAGGATGATCCTAATAATGAGGAAGCATTATACAAAATTTGCTTCTGGACCGATTTTACCGGGCGATGTGAAGAAAGTATCCGGTTGCACCAGCAAGTTATTGATGATTTTCCATATAATGAGTTAGCATGGTTCAACCTGGCAGCAGCTTATCAAAGCTTGAAATTGTATGAAAAAGCCATTGATGCTTACCAATATGCTGTAACAATAGATGAAAAATTTGACTATGCTTACCGGAATATGGGAGATGCTTATATCAGGATAAAAAAGTACAGGGAAGCGATTGAAGTGCTGGGTAAAGTGATCGAACTGGCAAAGCCGGAGCCGGTTATTTATGAAGCTATCGGTTATTGTTATGACCGCTTGCGCAATTATGCCCAGGCCAGATTCTTTTACCGTAAAGCATCCCATCTGAACCAGGGAGAAAGTAAGCTTTATTACAAGATTGCCTGCACTTATTTTAATGAACAGAAGTGGGAGCATTGTGTAAGGCAATTGGATATTGCTTTGAAGATGCATCGCCTCAGACCGGAATATAACCTGCTGATGGGAGAATGTAAATTATTATTAGGGCTCAACAAAGATGCGATACAATATTTTTCACAGGCTGTCAGGATACGGCCCCGCAATGCTTCCGGCTGGGAGGCCTTGATACGTTGTTTATTCCGGTCTTCATATTTTGAAGAAGCTCTGGAGCAGGCGAATACCGCACTTCAGTTCACTCAGGGAAAGTCGCTGTTCCTGTTTTATAAAAGTGCAATACTATTCGGTCTCCAACGCCCTTCTGAAGCTGTGGTACAATTAGAGAAAGCAATGGAAAGATCGCCAAAACTTCTGAAAAAATTTATTGAAATAAACCCTTCAATACTGCAGAATCACCTGGTTGTAGATGTACTTGCACGGTTCAAAAGAAAAAGATCCATCTGAAGGAAGCTAACATTTGTTTGTATTGCTTTTATCAGTTTTACTCTGATAAGAGTTCCCTATTTTTGCGGCGTTTTATAAACAAAAAGATGAATTTAAAACTCAAATTTTGAGAAAATGAATTTTGATCTTACGCAAATTCCCCAACGAAATCAAAAGCCACGCATATCAGGGATCACGATGGTCATGGACAAAGGTCTGAGTACAAATGAAGCTAAAAATTTCCTGAGTGTTTCTCATCCCCATGTAGACGTAGTCAAGCTTGGATTCGGAACCTCTTTTGTCACACCCAATTTGTCAGATAAGCTGGAAGTATATCGTTCGCACAATATCCCGGTTTATTTTGGCGGTACGTTGTTTGAAGCATTTCTTATTAGGAATCAATTTGACGATTATATCAGTATCTGCAAAGATTTTGGAATAACCTATATGGAAGTCAGTGACGGTTCTATTACGATCCCTCATGCTGAAAAATGCGGATATATTGAAAAGCTTACAAAACATGGAGTGGTGCTGAGTGAAGTAGGCAGTAAAGATGCAAAAAATATTATGCCGCCTTATAAGTGGATCGAACAAATGCGTGCTGAATTGGAAGCAGGGGCGTCTTACGTGATCGCAGAAGCCCGTGAAGCCGGGAATGTCGGGCTTTACCGGGATAGTGGTGAAGTGCGCCAGGGTTTAGTCAATGAAATTTTAACACAGATCCCGGGAGAAAAAATTATTTGGGAGGCTCCGCAAAAAGCACAGCAGTTATATTTTATTGAGTTGCTTGGATGCAATGTCAATTTAGGGAATATTGCGCCGACTGAAGTCATACCACTTGAAGCAATGCGGATAGGTCTGAGGGGAGATACATTCACTTTATACCTGAATAAAAAAGAAAATGCCTGATGAAGCTATACGGATTGATCGGGTATCCTTTGGCTCATTCGTTCTCAAAAAAATATTTTATTGAGAAATTCAGGAAAGAAAATTTACATGATTGCAGTTATGAGAACTTTCCTATTATTTCCATTGGCAAGCTGGAAAAGGTTCTGGAATTCAATATTGAATTGAAAGGCCTTAATGTTACTATTCCTTACAAGGAACTTGTCGTACCCTATTTGTTCAAGTCAAATTATGTGGTGCAAAAGACCGGAGCATGCAATTGCATCAGGATCATTGATGGGAAATTGTTTGGCTATAATACAGATGTAATTGCTTTTGAGCAGTCATTAAAAACAGGATTGCAGCCGCACCATCATCGGGCTTTGATATTAGGTTCCGGCGGAGCAGCGAAAGCGGTAGCATTTGTTTTGAAAAAATTAAATATTGAATACATTATCGTTTCCAGAAAACCCTCTCCCGGCATTTTGTCTTATGATCAGGTAACTCCTGCTGTTATCAGGGACCACCCGCTGATCATCAATACAACCCCGCTTGGAATGTATCCTCATAGTTCAGAGGCTCCTTTGTTACCCTATGAAGCGGTTACATCAAAACACTTCCTTTTTGACCTGATCTATAACCCGGAAAAAACCCTATTCCTCAAAACAGGCCAGGAAAAAGGAGCTATCATCAAAAATGGTTATGAAATGCTGATCATACAGGCTGAGGAAAGCTGGAAAATCTGGAACAGTTGAATCAGTTTGCTGTTAATTTTAATTTTACCTCTTCGGGAACAAATGCGATTTTCTTATTCTTGTAATCATAACATACCATTCCGGTTTTAGCCGTTGCGGCAAGCATGTAACTCCCGTTTTGATTTTTCTCCAGTTTATAATAAAGAGTAAAACCTATTTTGCTGAATTCACCGGCAGCGACAGAAGCAATGATTTCATCTCCATAAAATATTTCGCTTTTAAATTCGATCACTGCGTCGCTCATGATCAATCCCACGCCGCCAAAATCCAATTCTGAATAGCCGGAATTTCTCAGGAACCGGACTCTTGCTTCGTGTATAAAACTCAGAACTTTATCATTCCCCATGTGACCGCCATAATTCAGGTCGGTGATTCTTACAGGAATATTTGTTGAGAAAGAAAATACTTCAGGGATTACTAGTTTAATTCTTTGCATAGAGCAGTTTGCACTAAAATTAGTAAAAACAGGGATAGACTATTTTTTGTCCTCCTGGAGAGAGGTGATAAGGCTTAGAATGTCCATAAAATTTCCCGGGGAAGGGGCAAGAGGTGAACTGGCGATCTTTTCTCTCCACCGTTGCAGTTTGTCTTTACATTCTGAATCCTGTTCTTCTCCTGATATACAGCAGATCAGATCCGATAATTTTTTGGACATCCTAAAATAGTTGCCCTCCGGATCTTTCAAAGTAATATAACGGTCAGAAATATCATCATTTGAAGGGCCGATACCAAATAAAGACCGCAGAATATCAGAGTAGAGCAGGGTAGGATTGTTCCCTGTGGCATCAGGCATGTTCTCAATATAAAGAGCAGGTGCTGAAGAGTAACTTTCTATAGGCAGTTTTAATTTTGAACTAATTGAAAAATCATTTTTTGCTACAGTGTGCTTACTTTCTTCAAGTGCGCTGTCATCGCTTTTTTCGTTGGTTTCACCGGAATTGTATGAAGAGGATGATTCATTTGTGATAGGAGTGGACGAATCTCTTTCAGGCGGTACAATTCTATTTGTTGCTGTTTCTTTTTTACCGTGTTTGGTTTGAAATAAACTCATTGCCCCCCATATCATTAAGGCAAAAATTACTACGGCAGCGGCATAACGTAGTATATGGATTACGGTGCCGGGGTTTGATACCGGTATTACCTCTTCTTTTTCCAGTGATTCTTTTATCTGACCCCAGGCCGATGTCGGAGGCGGAACTTCCAAATGGTATAGTTTTGAAGAAATGCCGGAATTTTTTTCTTGTTCATTAAGCTCTGCTGCAATATTTTCCCATGCACCCGGAGGTGGAGTTATCTCATAATCATACATCTTATTTCTTAACTGGTCGTTCATGGGTTTGCTTTTCTTTCATTGCGGTGCTCTATGAATTTTTTAACCATTTCCTGAAGGATCACTTTGGCCCGTGATAGCTGAGATTTGCTGGTTCCTTCGCTGATACCGAGCAAATCTCCGATTTCCTTGTGTGAATACCCTTCGATCACATACAGATTAAAGACGGTTTTATATCCTGGAGACAACTGCTGTATCAATGCAAGTATGTCTTTCTCAGCCAAATCGTCCAGTGCAGATAAGTGTTTTCCTTCAATGCTGTTCTCTTCTTTTTCTGTAACAGGTTGCAAATACCGTCTGCGGCGAAAATGCTCAATTGCCGTATTTACGAATATGCGGCGAACCCAACCTTCAAAAGAGCCATCACCGCGGAAACTCCCGAGTTTCTTGAAGACTTTAATAAATCCTTCCTGTAATATATCCTGAGCTTCCTCAGTGTTGGTAGCATAGCGAAGGCAAACAGCGTACATTTTCGGGGATAAACGACGATATAATTCCTCCTGCATCACCCTATTACCTTCAATGCATCCGTTGATTAAGTCGCTTTCAGATATATTTTGGTTGCGTTCAGGTACCAATTTCAATGATTTGAATTAAAGTTATTCAAAAATGCTACCAGTTTTTCCACAGCCTTTTTCCGGTGGCTGAATAAATTCTTTTCCTGTAAGCTCATTTCTGCAAATGTTTTAATGGCACCTTCCGGAATAAATACCGGATCGTAACCAAAACCTCCGGCCCCCTTTTTCCCTGTAATTATTTTCCCTTCAGAAATACCTTCAAATAATGTTTCTTTTCCATCAATAATAAGTGATATTACAGTTCTGAACCTTGCACTCCGGTCGGTTTTTTCTTGCAGGTTATGTAATAGTTTCCTGATATTATTGTCAAAAGACCTTTCTGTTCCTGCATAACGGGCACTTTTTACCCCCGGTTCACCACCCAGTGCCTTTACTTCAAGGCCGGTATCTTCACTGAAGCAATTTAACCCCGTCAGCCTGTAAATGGTTTTTGATTTCTCGCCGGCATTCGCTTCCAGTGTATCGTAAGGTTCTGGAATCTCTATTGTGATTCCGGCTTCTTTTAAAGTAATGATTTCAATCTCTTGATTGATGATGGATTTTATTTCATCAACCTTGTGACGGTTATTGGTTGCAAAAATCAATTTCATGACAGAATAACGGGTATGAATTCTAAATGCTGAAAATAAGCCTGAGAGATACCCATAGCTTACTTTTCAATAGATCATCTTTATCTAATTGCTCTATTGCCGGTATAAATAAAAAAGTACTGTTTGCAAATGATTGAACCTGGAAGTGCGGAAAACTCATGGGCAATCCGATTGAAACAGGTTCTATACCGAATAACAAAACAATTTTGCTCTTAAAATGTTTCTCTGCTTGTTTAAAGTCCACACCAGGATTAATGCCGGTATTCAATAGCACGATATCAGAAAAACTGAGTTTGCAGGCTGCCAGCATCTTATTAAGAAAGAGTCTTTGTTGTTCCGGCAACTCTTTTTTATTGACATAGCGCACAAGAAATAATATTTTCTTTTCATTTTTCCCGATGTATTCCCATGGTATATCACTGGTTGTTTTAATTTCTTTCTGTTTATTAGTTTTAATGGCCTCTGTCAGTGAATCAAAGTACAATTCCGAAATTAAAGAAGGCGTAAGTATGATATGATTCAAATCCATAATATAAAAAAATACCACTAATGGGTGTTAGTTTTTTTGTTTCTTTGCAACGTAAAAATAAATGATTATGATTGCAGCCATGGATATTTTAATCACCAAAGCAGAGCGGAGTAAATTAAAAGAGCTGGATCTTAATGATCTCCCGTTTGGGAAATACTTCAGTGACCATATGCTGGAAGCTGATTTTCAGAATGGAAAATGGCAAAATATTGAAATAAAGCCTTATCAGCCTTTATTGTTAAGTCCTTCTTTAGCTGCATTGCATTATGGCCAGGCAATTTTTGAAGGGATCAAAGCATACAAGGACCCAAAGGGGAATGCATACATATTCAGGCCTTATGATAACTTTCACAGGTTTAACATATCTGCAGAGCGGATGAAAATGCCTTCTGTTCCGGAAGACCTTTTTATTGAAGGAATGCGCCAGTTGATCGCTTTGGATAAAGATTGGATCCCGACCAAACAAGACCATTCTCTATATATACGGCCGTTTATGTTTTCATCAGATGAGATAATTGGAGTCCGTCCATCAGATACTTATAAGTTTTTGATTATTCTAAGCCCAACAGGGCCATATTACGGTGCGCCTATGCGTATTTATGTTGAAGAAAAATATGTTCGTGCAGCTCCGGGTGGTGTAGGTTTTGCCAAAGCTGCGGGAAACTATGGCGGGGCAATGCTGGCAAGTGCAGAGGCAAAGAAAAAAGGGTATGACCAGGTATTATGGATGGATGCTATTGAACATAAATATGTTCAGGAAATAGGCACCATGAATGTTTTTTTCATCATTGGCAATTCCGCTATTACGCCCAATCTGGACCAGGGTACTATTCTTGAAGGGGTTACCCGTTCCAGTTCAATGGTGTTGCTGAAAGAAATGGGTTTTAAAATTGAAGAAAGGCCTCTAAGCATAGAAGAAATTATGGAAGCTTATAAATCAGGTACTTTACGTGAGGTGTTTGGTACTGGTACAGCCGCTACAATTTCTATGATAAGAGAATTGCGTTATAAAGATTATGTCATGAAGTTTGAAGTTGAGAAATGGAAAACTGCCCCACTGCTGAAAGAGTGGCTGGCAGATATACGTGAAGGAAGAAGAGAGGATAAATACGGCTGGATGTGGAAGATATAGTGTCCGGGATTTGAATGAGTATTTTAATTGAGATTCCTTATGAGAGGATAAAAAATTCTAAAATCCACAATTCAAAATCTGAAATCTTTCCCCTACCTTTGCCCTCCCCAAAAATCGGGAAAAATAAAGTTTCAGAATGCCTACAATTCAACAATTAGTACGTAAAGGAAGGGATATCATCAGGGCAAAAAGCAAATCCAGGGCCCTGGATCAATGCCCTCAACGACGCGGTGTTTGCACCCGTGTTTACACAACAACTCCCAAGAAACCTAATTCAGCTTTGCGTAAGGTTGCTAAAGTTCGTCTTACAAATAAAGTGGAGGTCATTGCTTATATTCCGGGAGAAGGCCATAATTTACAAGAGCACTCTATTGTTTTGATCCGCGGAGGCCGTGTAAAGGATCTGCCGGGAGTTCGGTATCATATTGTTCGTGGTTCGTTGGATACAGCGGGTGTAAAAGACCGTAAAAAGAGCCGTTCAAAATATGGCACTAAGAGAGAAAAACAAACAGCAAAAAAATAATATTGGAAATCCAGAAAAATTAATTTCAGAAGATCATGCGTAAATCTCAGGCAAAAAAACTTCCGCTGGCACCAGATCCGAAATATAATGACAAACTGGTTACCCGTTTTGTCAACTGTCTGATGTGGGAAGGAAAGAAGAGTGGTGCTTATAATATATTTTATTCTGCTTTGGAAAAAGTTTCTAAACAAACCAAAGAAGAGGGGTACGAAGTTTGGAAAAAAGCACTGGCAAATGTTACTCCTTCGGTTGAGGTTCGTAGCCGTCGAATTGGAGGAGCTACTTTCCAGATTCCGTCAGAAGTACGTCCTGACAGGAAAATCTCTTTAAGCATGAAGTGGCTGATCCGTTACAGCCGTGAAAGAAACGGAAGAAGCATGTCCGATAAGCTTGCGGGAGAGATCGTAGCAGCAGCTAAAGGGGAAGGAGCAGCTTTCAAGAAAAAGGAAGATACACATCGTATGGCAGAGGCAAATAAAGCTTTTGCTCACTTCAGAGTTTGATTTTTTGAAACTTAATAGAAATTGGCTATAAAAATAATGAGGCTGTCTCAAAAGGGCAG
>MWTC01000056.1 GCA_002066995.1 Sphingobacteriales bacterium UTBCD1 | reverse complement strand
TTTGACTTAAACAGCAGATCCTAATTAGAACAATTGTATTAAGGCAGGATACCAATGAAAAAAACAAACCATGTAATAAGAAAAAAGAAAAGCACTATTTACTTTTCCTGATTACTGGAATGACCTTATTTCTTTCCTGCAGATGGGACAATACGGAAAATAATAAAATAAGCAAGAGCGGACTAGCAGGTACATAGAGATTAATAGAGTATTCTGACTTCGACAGCCTTTCGGGTATGTGGAAACATCCTTACGGGGATCATCCAAAAGGCTATTTTACTTATACAAACAGCGGCATCGTAAACTTAAATATTTCAGCCGAAAAACCGTTAGTAATTCCTCCAGACTCAGAATATACAAAGCAGCTTACTCTGGGAACGCTCTTGGATAATGCCGCCGGTTATTTCGGAACTTATACAATTGACAGTACAAATTCAATGGTAACTCACCATGTCAAAGGCGGTTCGGTATTAGAGTATATTGGAACAGATCAACATCGTCAATTTATAATTAAAGGAGACACACTACTCATCGGCGATCCCACTTTTAAGGCCGGAAAGAGGGTTTTAGTCCGGGAAGAATAATCAATAAACTACTTTTCGAAACTTACAATTCTGAAATATCATTTTATCGTTTCCGGCAATACAAAAGTCCGGATCACCCGCCTCCTATTTTTTCGGAGGTACTATCATGATATGTGCTTTGGCTGTACCCGGTTCCATCAACCACGGCATACCCGGAATGGAAGGCTTGGCCGACAACCCGGTAGATTTAAGCGTGGCGTAAGGAACATAAAACACATACCGCATATTTGCATCTTTCAGTTTCCCGGTGGCCTTATCATAATTCTCATCGGTACCGCTCAGCACATAAAGTATGTTCGGCTCTTTCGGCATTTTTAATTTTCCCTCATCTATTTCTTTTGAACGAATTTCCTGTTTTTGTTCTTCAGTCTTTCCTTCCGCAAGCAGCTCTCTTCCCCTTGCCATAAAAGGTTCCAGGTTGACAGAATAACACGCCACACTGATACCCTTTTTTCCCGGATCATCGGCAAGACAAACAAGGTTACCACTTCCTTTTCTTAAAGTAATCAGTTTACCGGCCTTGTCATATCCCCAAACAGTTGCATTTTCTTTCTGATCATCGGGAGCCGCCAGCAATGCCGTTTTGATCTGTATGTCAGCGGGAAGAATCTCCTGCGCTTTACTGCTATAAATAAAAAGCAAGAAGTTAATAGCAAGAAAATATTTCATGACAATAAATTTTTAGTTAGTTAAAGGTACTAAACATAAAAGAAAACCTCGGTTCATTAAAATTTGCAGTTTCAAAGTCTTAAAAAAATCTTTACTGCAGTATCAAAAAGTTAAAAAATATTTTGCAGTACTTATTTCAAAACAGACATTGCAGCATAACGAAGGGACATAAAAAATCCTATTGACATTGTTTGGTAAGAAACAGTAAAGTAGCCCTGTTGAAATCACTGTACATCTTGTGATCGGAAACAGCCAGATCAATCTGGGTTATGACAAAATTCTGTTGTGATACATTCAGGCTGCTTAATTGAGGAAAGGCTGATGGGGTTGCATTTAAAGCGGACTTCAGCGCATCCGAATAACCGATGAAATAATTTTTTGCATCCAGTAAATGAGCAGCTTTTATTTCGTTGAATACGGCAGCGGACTGAGACACGCTGATATCACCCCGCCGGGCAAACCGTTCGGGGTAAAGCGGAGAGCGTTCTTTGGTAAAATATTTACTGCAGATACCGCGGCCGGTCATCATCCGAGAATTGCTGAGCGCATTTGCATTACCCGCCGATCCTACACTGGGATTATTATCAAATCTTGCCATGCAAAACTGTAACGGTGTATTGGTAACCTGTGCAATTGGTGTTCCTGAAGGAGCACAATAGCTTACTCCTGCCCTGAAATTATAAATAGTGGAAAGGGCTGTAGAAAAATTTCCGCCATTACTCATGCCAATACTGTACTTTGGTTCAGAGTTGCTGGTAAGCCCCCGGTTATAAAATGTATCGGTAATAATCCTGATATTGGCATAGTCAATATTGGATACGGTATCCCAGGGAGTTGTATTCCACCGTAAGACACCGTCGCTGTTCAGATCGGTATTGGTAGTTGCTTCTTCTGATTCGGTAACAATCAATGCAAATTTATTATTCACCAGGTCGTTAATCAACAACTGCCATTCATAGTCAGCTACCAGAAAAGCAGCATTGCCACCGGTGCCATGAAGTAAATACACAATACCTTTATGTCCCGCCGGAAAATAGTAATATACCGGCTTTAACCTGTCTCTTCCTTTTATCTTTTCAAAATTCAACGTGAACGAAGATATGTTTAGTGAGCTACCGGAAAAATTCACATTCTTTTTCGGCATGATGAACCATGTGTGCCATTCATCCGGGGCATTCAGTAATGAAACATCATTACCCGACCAGGAACCAAATAACTGTGAAGAAGAATAAGCCTGGCTGAAAATATGAACTGTATCACCGGCCTTGTACCTGCCGCTGCCATAACCGTTATTTATTGACACGGTAAAACTATCTGTTGCCGGTGGTGGAACCGGGTTTGTTGTTTCCGGTTTATTGCAGGAAATGATCAGCATATAGCAAAAGAAAATAAAAAACAGGTACTTCATGAAATTTTCAGATCAATTAATATAATGAAAGTTTAACGGGTGATGAAAGAAATTTATTGCGCCCGGGCAATTTCATTATCCTGCAGGGGATTTGTCACATCTCTTTACAATTTCCAGTATCGGTGGATTACTATATCGCTTTGCACGATGTAATAATGAAACAAAATAAAACAGTTTGAAGAAGTAACTCTCAGGAAAAATACCGGCTCTAAAAAAATGTAAAAGAAGAAACTACATTCAGTAATATAGATGCGATTTATTTTAATCAGATTTTTTGAAAAAGAAAGGGCCTGTTTTATATTACCCGCACAACAACCGGTTATCAGGTCACTGTATTTTTTAATTAATTTTTTACTTCAAAGTAACGCCTCCCCTCCCCCGCCATTGCACATAGCTTATCCGGAGGCGTTAGCTGGAAGAAGAATGTAACCGGTAATTTTCCGGTTACATTCTTGTGTGTACTTCACTGTCTGTTAATGTTGCCCTCAGTGAAACATTTTTTACCTGTATCCGGGATTTTGCTTTAGAAGATCTGCCCCGGTCATATCTATCTGCACCTGCGGTATGGGGTAATATTCATTTTTTCCTGCCGTAAATCTTGCGCCGGGAATATCATTGGTAATAGCTCCTTCATACGCAGTATATGCGTTGATCACCGCATCTGCATCACCCCATCTTACCAGGTCGAAGAACCGGTGTCCTTCCATTGCCAACTCAAGTTTGCGTTCAAACTTTACAGCCTTGCGGGCATAGGCCTGGTCCGTCCATGGTGTATTATATAGGCCAATTACATAATGAGCCGCAGGGCTACCGCCATTCTGAACAAAATCTGCGGGATTAGCCGCTCTTTGCCGCACCCTGTTTATATATGCCCTGGCATTTTCCAATGTACCCACTTCTATTTCTGCCTCAGCCGCCCACAACAATACATCAGCAAAACGAATGAGCGAATAGTTAAGTGCTGTTGTTGGCGCCCAGGTTTCATTAGCCGCATTGTCGCCTGCCACTCCTTCCTCATTTTTTGGATAAACATTTTTTTTGGGAATATAAGGGCCGGCATCAACCTGGTTGCGCACCCAATCTTTTCCCGCCATTATGCCCCAATCAAAATAGGGTATGCCACGTCTTCCCATTGTCCTGTCGATCCGGGGATCCAGATTGCCTGCATCTGCAGTGAACGGATCACTGGAAGCGATTCCCATATCGTTTTTAACCGAACTGGAAGCGCTATTATAACTTCCATCCAGCAATGGTAACCCGTTAACATCTGTACGGTAAGAATTAGCAAGTTCTATACTTGGTTGAAAAAATCCACAACAACCAGTGTATCCACCGGAAGGGAAATTGAGTAAAGCAGAAATATTAGCCTGATATCCTCCTGCTCCGTTTCCGAGAGAGGTTTGTATTGCAAAAACAGACTCTGCACTGTTCTTTCCCGAAAAAGTAAAGTTGCCGGAAAATCGTGGTTGCAGGTCATAAGGGAGCCCGTTAGTTGTCTTCCCGTTTGTAATTATATTCTTTAATAAGGGTAATGCTTCGGTATATTTTTTCTGAAAGATATAAGCTTTTGCAAGATAAGCTCCGGCTGCCCATTTGTTTGCCCTGCCCACCTGAGTTTGCGTTTCAGGAAGATTAGAAAAAGCATATTGAAAATCTTCTACGATTTTGGGCCAGATATCCACATTATTGGGCACTTTGTAATCAGTAACTGTTTCATCCATCCAGGGAACATTATTCCACATTTTCTTTAATTCAAAAGCATATAAACCTCTTAAGAAACGTGATTGAGCATTTGTATTTATTATCTGAGCATCCGACAAACCCTCTACTTTAGGCAATACTTTCAAAACCGTATTACAACGGAATATAGCATCATAAAGCCAGGTCCACTTGTCATCAAATTCACTAAAAGTCGGAGCCCATTGATACCTGGCAATTGCCATCATAGAGGTAATATCACCGTTATCCGACCCTTTGTGTGCCTCGCCCCCTACAACGCTTCCCCATAACCAGTTTTCCGGTTCCGTAGCCACACTAAACGCCCA
Source organism: Sphingobacteriales bacterium UTBCD1 (assembly GCA_002066995.1). GTDB lineage: Bacteria > Bacteroidota > Bacteroidia > Chitinophagales > Chitinophagaceae > UTBCD1. Next base: position 66,367 of record MWTC01000056.1, on the reverse strand, counting down.
TTGGTGATCAGGAATAAACTGTCCGCCCAAACTTGCATAAGCGGCAACGAGTAACTTTTCTATTCCTGCCGGAGTTTCCAGTTGATCATTACTTAAAGCTCCCCATGGTTTCACTTCAAGAAAACTTTTTCTGCATGAAGAGTTGACCAAAACAACCATGCTGATGGCTGCATATATGATCAATGATTTTTTAAATATCATAGCATTAAATATTTTGTTTGTTAGAAATTCAGATGAATGCCAAATATGACCTGCTTTACCATTGGATAGTTACCGTAGTCACCTCCAAAATTGGTAATGCCACCGCCCCCAACTGCCGGATCTAATCCTGTATATTTTGTAACTGTGAAAGGATTGACAGCCTGAGCATATATCCGGAGATTTTCAATTCCTACCTTAGCAAGTTTTCCCGCACCGAATGTGTAACTCAGCTGTATGTTGCGGCAACGCAGATAGGAACCATCTTCAACATAATAAGAATTGACAACTGAATTTGTTCCCAGTACATTTCGTGTTGTAAAAATGGGAATATTGGTATTTGTATGTTGAGGTGTCCAGGAATCTCTCACTCTTGTTCCTATAGCAGCGCCGGGAAAAGAGTTATAGAAATCGGTGTACCATTTCGTATAATTAAAGATATCCGCCCCCTGTACCCCATAAAATTCAAAATTCAAATCCCAATTTTTATACCCTACCGAAAAATTGAGCCCGTAATTGAAATCCGGATTAGGGTTTCCAATAAAGGTTCTGTCATCGGCACTGATGTAACCATCTTTATTTACATCAAGATATTTGAATTCGCCCGGCCTGGAATCACCATCCTGGAAAGTGGCAGCAGGATCACCAAGCGCTCTTTGTGCTCCGGCATTTGCTGCATCAATTTCAGATTGACTTTGCCATAAACCGACAACTTTATATCCGAAAAATGCAGATACGGGATGTCCTACCATATTTCTGGTCATCGGGCTATTAAGCCTGCTTGAACCGCTGCCTTCATCGTCAAAATAATCAATGCCATCTGCGATTTTTACAATTGTATTTTTATAGCTGGTAAATCTTAATCCGGCAACATACCGCCAGTCTTTGTTAATATTTCCACGTTTGTCTATTTGCAGATCAATTCCAGTGTTTTTCATAGAACCCACATTGATCACTGGGAATCGGTCCGGCCAGCCGAAAGTTGCAGGAAGCCGGACAGCAAACAACAAACCTTCAGTGGTCCGTTTGTACCAATCTACCACAATATTGAGGTTCCCCCATAATGTTGCATCAAAACCAACATCAATTGTTTTGTTCGTTTCCCAGTGCGCATTAGGCTCGCCAATACTGGCAGCTCTGAAACCTTCGACCAAGCTATTACTGGTGCCATTCAAATCATAAGAAGCTATCCTGATATTGGGAGCATAGGTTGAATATTGATTAGTCAACGGAACCGGGTTAGAATTGCCCATCTCTCCATAGCTTCCTCTTATCTTCAGGTCATTGACCCAATTCAGATTCTTCATAAATGGTTCTCCGGATATACGCCATCCTACAGAAGCTGCCGGGAAAACACCGTACTTGAAATTAGGACCAAATACTGCTGCACCATCACGCCTGATAGTTCCGCTGAATAAATATTTATCAGCATAACTGTAATTCACCTGTCCGAAAATTGAATAAATATTATCATAGGGGCCGCCACCATCACTTACCTGTCTTGATGATCCTCCTTCAGTAGTGTTAAGCATTAAATAATTGGGATCAAGGCTGAACGGATTTACACCGGAGCCATCTATATTTCTTCCCTGCCCGCTGAGGGCTTCCGTACCTATCAGTGCTTTTACATTATGCTTATCAAAGGCCCTGTTAAAGCTCAGTGTGTTGGTCCAGACCCAATCATAATTATATCCGGAACCTTCATACATGCCATTGGTTCCGCTGTTCTCAAAATTCTCATACGATCTCTGTGTATAGCTGGCATAATAATAGGTGCCATAGTTACCTCCGAAATTTGACCGGAATGTAAGAGAATAAGGAAGTTTTACTTCTGCGAAAACGCTCCCGAAAACTCCGAAATCACGACTCCAGTCATTTCTTGCCCTGTATAGATCAGCTACAGGATTTGACGGGTTATTAAATCCATGAGCCGCTGTTCCGGCCCATCCTCCGTTAATGTCATGAACCGGGATAAAAGGATTTTCCCTGTAAGACATGGCCAATGCGTTCCCTTCATATTGATTACGGAATCCCGGATTCTCTCTTAACATTAATTGAATATTCTCTCCAATTTTTACACGGCTCTTGATATTAAATTCTGTATTTGCACGAAGAGTGTATCTTTTAAAGAAGGAATTTAATACTACACCCTGCTGATTAGTATAACCTAAGCCAACATTGTACCTCGCATTTTCGTTCCCCCCCGAAAGAGAAAGGGAATTATCCGTCAAAGGAGCAGTTCGGGTTATTTCTTTATACCAGTCTGTTCCGGCTTTATTTCCTTTTACAATCTGGTAAACAGGCCCTAACGCCGGATCTATATTATAAGCGTCAAAATTAATCCTTGGGTCACCGGTCATTAAGCCATAATTATTTCCTGCAAGAATATAGTCTGGCAATACAGGGTTTGCCCCGGTACCATATTGAGGATGGATCGGTGTCACTCCTCCGTTTTTCATTGCAGTCCATGTCCAGTCAGCAATTTCCTGTGGTGAAAGTATTCCATAACCTTTTCCCGGATATTGTATGCCATAGCTTGCATTATAATACACCGTCAGTTTTCCGGATCTCCCTTTTTTAGTGGTTACAAGGATTACCCCGGCAAAGGCCTGTGCACCGTATATGGAAGCAGCAGATGCATCTTTCAGTACGCTGACATTTTCAATATCATTTGCATTGATATCGGAAAGGCTTCCGGGTACCCCATCAATGATCACTAATGGATTATTGGTATTGAAAGAACCAATACCCCGGATAAGAATTCTTCCTGCATCACCGGGAACTCCTGAAGTAGTAATGGTGACACCACTGATCTTCCCTTGCAATTGCTGCGCAATGCTGGACGATGGTATAGATACAATATCATCGCCCTTTACGGAAGAAATTGCACCGGTAATATCTTTTTTCCGTTCCGTGCTATAACCCGTTACAATGATCTCTTCTAATGAGGAAGATCTCTGAACAAGTTGGACCATAATAGTTGCTCTTCCTTTTACCGGAATTTCAAGGCTGTTATACCCAATGGAAGAAATGATCAACACGGCATTGTCATCCGGAACCGAAATAGAAAAGGATCCCCTGGCATCTGAAACAACAGCTTTTTTAGTGCCTTTAATGGTAACAGTGGCTCCCGGAACAGGCAGGCCGTCCCCACTGTTTTTAACTTCTCCGGAAACCGTCCGCTGTTGTGAAAAAGCAAGAGAGCTGCCAAGCAGCATCAGGGCAAGGAATAGATACCTTGCCTGGTGTAGTTTTAGTTTTGTAATCATCATACTTGTGTTTTTTATTAATATAGAAAAGGGCAAACATTTTTTTCATTAAATGGGTATTTACCAGTCTAAATTTTTGATACACCCAGAATAGTTTTTCCTGATTAAATGAAAAGAAGAAATGCTAAGCATTATTTTAACAGCCTGCTTATTTTGTGTAAGTAATATATTATTCGGATATTTAATAATCAGGGGACCGAAATAGGCCCGAGGGGGATAATTCAAATTCATAAATAGGCAGTTTGGTTGGCAGAAATTAGTTCATTGTCTTTCTAAATGCAGTCAGGAAAAAGACTTAACAAATCTATATTCACACAACCACTTGGGATATTTATTCACTACATCATTACCACATCAGAGAAATCCCTAAATCTAAAACGCCCTTATAAATGACTACATCATTAATACATCAAACAAAAAATCTTACTTTAGTACTATTCGTTTTTTATTATGAGGCAAACGTTTGTGCTATACTCCTGCCTGCTGTTATTTCAGACGTCCATTAGTCAAACAACCATTGGGATACCTAATATCATAAACTATTCCAGGCAATCATACCATGGAGGTGCTCAAAACTGGGGTATTTGCCAGGATGTAAAGGGGCTGGTCTATTTTGCCAACAATGAAGGATTGCTAAGCTTTGACGGGATATACTGGAAAATTTATCCTTTGCCCAATAAAACAATTGTGCGTTCCGTCATTATTGGAGCAGATAATAATTTATATACCGGGGGCCAGGACGAGATTGGCTATTTCTCGCCTGATGCGCAAGGTTATCTATCCTATCATTCTTTAAAAAATCTTATCCCGGCAAATGCCCGCTCTTTCAATGATGTGTGGGGTGTTGCCAGCGTGGGTAACCAGATTTTTTTTAGATCAAACAAATACATTTTTAAGTATTCTGATAATCATATTACCGTTTACCCTTCAGTTTATCCTTCAAATACATGGCTTTTTCTGGGGGCTACCAAAGATTTTCTCATTGCCCAGGATGCACAAAAGGGAGTACTTAAATTCGACAAAGACATCTGGGTTCCACTGGAAGGTACAGATGCGCTGCCCGGTGACTTTGTCATTACTTCTGTTTTACCTGCAGGAAAGGACAGTGTTTTTATCACCAGCCAGAAACATGGAATATATCTCTATACTCAAGGCAGGCTTTCTCCCTTTTCTGCCCCTGCTTTGCAAAAGATTTCCGGCGACGATATTAATAACGCCATTGCTATTGATGACGATCACTTTGCACTTGCCACCACCAAAATGGGTTGCCTCATTATTGATAAAGCAGGAAACCTGCTCCAGCAATATTCCCGTCAGCAAGGCCTGCAATATGATAAGGTACTGAGTATTTTTTCTGATGGTCAAAAAAATCTTTGGCTCGGACTCGATTATGGAATTGATTTTATTGCTTACAACAGCGCCGTTAAACATGTTTACCCCAACAAAAAAAATGAAAATGCAGGTTATTCTGCAATTATCTATAAAAACAATTTATACCTGGCAACTGCCGATGGTGTTTACTATGCGCCTCTTAGTAAAAAAGAGGACCTGAGCAAGGTTGAGGGTGAGTTTAAAATGATAAGAAATATCAACGGGCAGGTTTGGAGTTTGTCTGAAATAAACGGAAAATTACTGGCAGGCCATTATGAAGGCCTTTATGAGATACAGGATGATAAAGCTATTCTGATAGACAAAAGTGTCGGTTTCTGGACAACTTTACCATATAACGAGGTACAGCCATCTTCTATGATGGTTGCGGGTACTTATGATGGGCTTCGATTCTATCCTTATCAGAACGGGCAGTTCAGCAAAAAACATATTGCTGCAGACTTCGGGTCTGCGAGAACCATAGTTATATCTAATAATAATATATGGGTTTCTCATCCCTATGAAGGGATATACCGGATACAATTGCAGGCCAGCGGTTCTCCCCGGATAGAAGAATATGGTAAAAATCACGGGTTAGGTTCGAATATTTTTGGTAACCGCCTCTTTAAGATTAGAAATAGAATTGTCGTAACTAATGATAGTGGTATTTATGAATTTAACGAGCATACCGAGCGATTTGAACTTTCTGCTGATCTCATGTCTGTATTTGGGCAAATCAAAGTCCAGTATATGAAAGAAGACCCTTATGGAAATATCTGGTTTGTATTTGATAAAAACCTTGGAGTAGTTGATTATTCGGGAAAGAAACCGGTGCTGATGTATATCAATGAACTCAACCAGAAATTGGTGAGTATCTTTGAACAGGTTTATCCCGTGGATGAACAAAATATTTTTATCGGGGCTGAAAAAGGATATTTCCATCTCAACTTCAGCAAGTATAAGGCATACCACCCCAAACTACAGGTACAATTCAGCAAAGTGATAATATCCGGCACAAGAGACAGTCTTTTATTCAACGGCTACTTCAATAATGTGAATGAGGTGCAACAACAAAAGAATATTCCTGAAATACCACATCAATGGAATTCGATACATTTTGAATTTTCTTCCCCTTTTTATGAGCAACAATCAAATATTGAATACAGTTATTTTTTAAAAGGGCATGATAAGAAGTGGTCGGGCTGGAACAACAAAGCAGAAAGAGATTTTTTGTCTCTACCTCCCGGAAAATACCAGTTTAATATCCGTGCAAGAAATAATCCCGGAAATATATCAGAGGTATACACTTATTCATTCACTATTCTACCGCCGTGGTACCTTACCTGGTGGTCAAATTTATTATATATTTCTATAGTTCTTTATACCCTTTATATAGTTTACAGAAAGCAAAAACAAAAATTAGCCCGTCAAAAAAAGCAATTCGAAGAAAAGCAAAGGCAATTACAAAATCTTTACCAGCTTGAACTGGAAAAAAATGAAAAAGAAATCGTTAAGCTGCGTAATGACAAGCTGGAAGCAGAAATACAGCATAAGAACAGAGAGGTGGCTTCTGCAACAATGCACTTGGTAAAAAAAGGAGAGTTGATCACAAAGGTCAAAGACGAATTGTCTTTGCTTTCCAAAATCAGCGAGAGCGGGAAGGCCGCAGAAGTATTGAAAAAACTGATCAAAACATTAGGTGAAGATGAGCGAATGGATGAAGACTGGGAGCATTTCACCATTCATTTTGATAAAGTGCATAATGATTTTTTTACCGCTTTAAAAAGTAAACACCCCGATCTGACCCCCAATGAAATAAAATTGTGTGCTTATCTGCGAATGAATTTAAGTACAAAAGAAATGGCCCGGCTTCTGAATATTTCAGTGAGAGGTGTAGAAATAAGCCGTTACCGGTTAAGAAAAAAATTAAAAATCTCTTCGGAAACTAATCTATTCAATTATTTACTGAATTTTTCCCGGACATCCGAAACGAATTCATGATCAGATTTTCTGCCCCCTGGTGAATTCTTGCTTAAAAGATAATTTCTTTTTTCTGAAAACCGATCTTCCGAAAATTACAGTTCCGAAAACTAATTCTATTGCTTCCGGTTTTTGAGCATGAAAGTATTCCAAAACTCTTGGCAGATCAATTTTTGTTACACAACGTACCCGGTTTTACAAATTTTAGTATCTTCAAAAATATTTTTATGACTTGCAAAACCAGATTTTTCACTGTTCTGTTTCTCATGCTATTCACCACCGGCAGCAATGCACAACCTGTTTCTGAAAAATTAAATACTATAGCTGAAGAGCTCTTTACCTTAAAAGATCCCGGGGCTGCTTTATTCGTCTGCGAAGGCAACAAAATTTTTATCAATAAAGGCTTCGGTGTTGCCAATTTAAAAACCGGCAAAAAGATTACAGCCAATACCCATTACAGGATGGCATCAGTAAGCAAACAGTTTACAGCCATGTGCATCCTGATATTGCAACAGCAGGGAAAACTCAATATTAATGATGCCGCAATAAAATATTTTCCCTCACTTCCTTCGTTTGCTTCAGGAGTTACTATCAAAAATTTGATGACGCACAGTTCAGGAATTGCTGACTATGAATCCCTGATACCGGAAGACCGTAAGGTACAGGTCTCCGATGCTGATGTATTGCAGCTCGTCAGCAAATCCGACAGTTTGTATTTCGCACCCGGAACAAGATTTAAATACAGCAACACCGGTTTCTGCCTGCTGACACAGATCGTTGAAAAAGTTTCGGGACTTTCTTATCCTGAATTCATCAAACAAAATATTTTTATTCCCCTTGGAATGAAGCATTCAACCATTTACCAGCAAGACAGTGGGATTTTTGAAAGAGCTTATGGTTATCACAAAGATAACAGCCAATGGCAATTTGCCGATCAAAGTATCACCAGCGCTACCATGGGCGATGGTTCTGTTTATACATCACTTAATGAATACAGAAAGTGGATCCGCCATTTATGGAAAATTTCATTTACCGACAGCACACTGAATCCTCTGAAGCCTCATGCATTCATAAAAAAAGGGCTGGATTACGGTTATGGATGGTTCATTGCCCGGGAAGCTGACGGCAGCACGGGTTATTTCCATTCGGGAGAGAGTACAGGATTTCATAATATCGTTTACCACAACCCGCAAAAAAAACTGATAGTCGTCCTGTTTTCAAACTGCGATGACGACCGGGTATCCCAAGCTTTTGAAGCCATAACAAATGTTTTGAAAATAAAATTAAAAGACATTCCCCCAGGAGAGTCGTTATTCAACTTCCTGGGTAAGATATATGGTGATTAAAGTACTGGATCAAAAAGCTTCCGTAAATTTCATACCATTCATGTTGCCAGTTCTTCTTTCAGGTGATATTTTTTCCATGAATGAACTTTTTTTAAGATATACTCTGTAGGAATTGATTTCCCTTTCGTAAGCCAGGCAATACCGAAAAAGAGAAGCATGAGGACTTCCATAATATAAACAAACTTACCCCATAACCAATTGCTGCCTGACGGTGAAAAATTGTACAGGGCCAGAAGCAGGATGCATCCAATAATGCCCCAGCCGCAAACAAGGTATAGCCTGCCTTTCGCATTATTGATCAGTTTCTTTTTGGGATGCCTCCGGAAATTGATAATACTCATTACCGCCATGGATAAGAAAAACAAGACAGCAAAGCCCAGGTGCAACCTCCCGATCTTTTCAGATGATACAAATATGTAAATATTATCGGTGATCCTTTGAGCTGAATCTGTCGGGAAAATAACAATGCCCAGGGCACAGCATGCAGCAAAAGCCGTGATCCTTTTATCGGTAAGCCATGCATAGCGATCCTCCTTTTCATTCCTCGGATAACCGGTATAGCAGAAAAGAAAAACAGACACGGTGATCAGTATGCCGGTGAACAAAGGCCCCGCAACCGTATAATAAAAATGGCTGATGGAAGGCTTGAGGTCCGGCCCCGCAATATATTCTGCCGTTTGTCTCTTATCAACAAACCATGGATTATCAAGCAAGCCAAGATGATTGACAAAAGTATTAATGGCCCAGCACAGGAATGGTAACAGTATGCCCAGGATGCCGATAAGTTGTCTTAATGAATGATACGAGATCAGGTAATCATTTTTTTTGAGATTCATAATTAAAGGATTTTTTGATGCAGGATCCTATAAAATTAAATGTAAATACCTGCAGATGCAAGAACGGGAATTTACTGCTTCAAAGTACAAAGTATTAAAAAGCGTTTTGCCGGCCATTAATGACTTTTTTATAAAGTACGTGCCGCCAAAAGGAAATCGCAAACAAATAAAACATTACAGATATCATGAATCAACCTCATCTTTCAATAAAAACTCCGGGAAATTTTCCGGTCAGTTGCTTGTTATCATACACCGGTACTCCATTTATCCAAACCTTCAGTATACCATCGGACAGTGCTCTGGGATTATCAATATTTGCATTATCGGTAACGGTATCAGGGTCAAATAATACGAGGTCTGCAAAAAATCCGTCAGCAATGACTCCACGCTGCCTGATGCCGGTATGTTCTGCAGCAAGGGCTGTCATTTTATTGATAGCTGTTTCCAGGGACATTATTTTTTTCTCACGAACATATTTTCCGAGTACCCTGGTGAACGTGCCATAAGCACGGGGATGACCTCCGATAGCTCCGTCAGAACAGATATTGGTATGCTGCCAGGAAAGTAATTTCGAAATATCATCATCACTCATTGATTTGCCCATTATGCCTTCCGCATCTTCTCCCGGATGTTTTTTCTCATACCCTTCAGCAAGAGCAACAAGATCAAGTAATGCCTGTGCAGGAGTTTCATTTCTCATAGCGGCAATGGCTGATATTGTTTTACCCGCATATCCGGAATTCGGAAGGAACCGTACCAGAACAGAACCGGACGGATCGTATAAATGATCAGATGCAAACTGAGCTCCCGCAAGGCTGGTAAAATCTTTTTTAGGAAATAACACACGGATAGTGCTGTTCCAGAAATCATAAGGATAACAATCGGCAGTGATATCAATTCCTTCATCCCGGGCAGCCTGAAGCAGGTATAATAATTTTGGTGCAGTACCCCAATCATCTCTTAATGCAATTTTGAAATGAGAGATCTGGACAGGCAATTTTGCTTCTTTTCCGATAGCAATAATTTCATCTATAGCATCACCCAGATTAATATCTTCACTTCTCAGATGGCTGATATATCTTGCTTTTTCTTTTGCTGCGGTTTTTGCCATTTCAATAACTTCATCACGGTTGCTGTAAAAAGCGCCTTCATATTCCAACCCTGTTGATAAGCCGAGAGATCCTTTGACAAGTTCTGATTTCAGCAATGATTTCATAGTTTCAATTTCAACGGAAGTGGCGATCCGGTAAAGATCTTTTTCCCCCATTACCATTTCCCGCAAAGTGGTATGCCCCGTATAGGTTGCCACATTTACAGCCGCAGGCGTAGTGTGCAGGAATGCTTTTATACTGTCTATAGGATCACTTTCCCCATCCTGCCCAGCAACTATGGTCGTAATGCCCTGGCTGAGCGCAGCAACAGCATTGTATTGTTCTTTGAGTGAACCAAGTAAATGACTGTGTGTATCAATAAACCCGGGGGCAAGTACTTTGCCGTTACCATCAATGACTGTTTCATCTTCAAATTGAGTTAAATTACCGATTGCAAAAATTTTCTTTCCTTCTATACGTACTGCTGCTTTTCGTACCGGCGTCCCTGTACCATCAATTAGTTGAATATTTGTAATCAGGAAAGTGGAGGGAATATTTACCTGTTTATCTAAAAAGACCGATTTGCCTATTTGAATGCCAAGTGCATTTTCTCCACTGCTTAATATAATAAGTGTTCTTTTATTTTTTACATCCCGGCAAATTAGATTCCTGAAACCTGCCCATCCGCCGGAATGGGAATAGATCTCATTTTCTTTATCAATGAACCATCCAAATCCGTAGGGACAGGTGGAATCATTATTCAGACGTACAGGAGCCAGCGCCTGTTGTAAAGCTGTTGTTTTTATTAGCTTTTCCGTATAAAGGCTCTGATCCCATTTGAAAAGATCTTCTGCCGAAGAATAAAGGTTACCATCTCCTGCAACACCATCCATGTTAGTAAGGTCATTCAATTTTTTTGTTCCATCAACTTCAGAAAAACCATAAACATGATTTTGAGGAACTGAAAGCATGAGGTCTGTATATACATAGGTGTCTTTCATGCCTAATGGCGCTGTTATATGATCCGCAATAAAATCTTTTAAGGGTACTTTCGACACTCGTTCAATTATTCCTGCCAGCAATACATAATTGGTATTACTGTATTCCCATTGTGTGCCGGTTTTAAAATCAAGAGGAGGCCGGTATTTTTCAAACATTTGTATCATCATGCCATTGGTAAGCGTATCCAATGGGCTGCGATACCGCTGGAAAATATTAAAGTATTCGGGTATGCCGGAAGTATGCGTCAGCAGGTTGCGGATGCTGATATGCTGGTATGGCAATTCGGGAATATAAATCTTAACATCATCATCAATTTTCAGTTTCCCCTGCTCCTGTAATATTAAAACACTTATACCGATAAATTGCTTGGTTACAGATGCAAGGTTGAAAGAAGACTCTGTTGTCAGTGGCTGAGAGGTCCGGCAGTCAGTGATGCCGAAAGCTTTTTTGTACAATATTTTACCTTTTTCAGCATAAAGAACGGTACCATTGAAGCGATTGGTTTTATAGAGAAGCGTTAGCGCCGAGTCCAGCGCCTGAATGGTTTTATTTTTTTGAGCAGTTGCAGATATCACCATTGCCAGCGCCGTAAATAAAAAAATGGATCTCATTGAAGCAAGTTTTTACTAAGGTAACAAAACCTGCTAATGTAACGGGTACCGGAAACAGCTGATCAATAGAACACGCTGAATTCAGCAGGGTTTCAGGTCTGTTCAGCAGAAACCCTTAGCTTGACCTCCCGGAAATTTTTATCCGGTACAGAAATGCAGTGCCCTCTTTCACTTCCTTTCAGGCAGCATTGAAGTCATGCAATTTTTTGGAGGATAATCGCATTATATCCTAATTTACATGATAAATAAAATTGAATCCTTCCTCAAACGGGAAGGAGTTTAACCATCACAAAAACCAGGAAATATGAGAAAAACAATTTTAAAGACTTTAATCATGGCGGCAATGACATTCGCTGTCAACTTTGCTTTTGCGCAGGAGGATGCAGAAGGATGTAAAGATCATCCGCTATTCAGCCGTATTCCCGGATATTATATTGATCAATGTTCAGAAAATTTCAACCAGTTTGAAATAGTGACAGGCGTTGGTAAGCAACAGGCTTTGGAAGGTACTGTTTCTAATTACCGTTATAACATTATCAATGAAGATAGCAAACGGCCCAGCGCTTTTCAAATCATAAAAAATTATGAAAATGCCGTATTATCCAAAGGCGGTGAAAAGGTTTACCTGGCAAGCAAACCGGATAACGACGGTTTTACCGGGGCAACATTTAAAATGAATAATAACGGTAGCACCTATTGGCTTACACTCTATGAATTCAATGATATTGATGCCTGCCTTGGGTTTCAATTAACCATTGTGAAAATGGAAGCGATGAAACAGGATGTCACTGCAAATGCCATGTTTGAGAAAGTAAATTCAGGAGAACCGCTAACCCTTTATATTAATTTTGAATCAGGCAAGTCAGTCATCCGTAATGAATCTCTAAATATCGTAGATGAATTATACAAAATGCTGAACACAAACCCTTCTTTAAAAATAATCATTGAAGGGCATACGGACAATACCGGAACCAAAGCCGCAAACCAGTTACTTTCTGAACAACGTGCTGCAAGTTTAAAACAGGCACTGGTCAAAAAAGGAATTGCAGCCGAAAGAATATCAACCGTAGGTTACGGTCAGGATAAACCAATCGCAGGCAACACAACCGAAGAAGGCCGGGCCAAGAACAGGCGTGTTGAGATTAAAAAAATGCAATAATCGCACACTATGGTACTTTATAAAAAGCCGGTTCGTTTCGCTTAGCGTTGTCATCATTTTTTGAAGACTTCTTCATCGTGCTGAAAAAATTTCAGTCCCGGAAAATTATTGCACCGATTTTTAACCGGTGAAAATACTTTAGCAAAAAAATATTTTCCGGGGCAATATTAATATACCGGCTGTTTTATATTTTTTGAATTTCCTGATTTCCGGCCTGGCCGGCGAGCAGGTTTGCAGCAATTAATCTTTATTTTTGCCGCTACTTTTTAAAAAATGAACCCATCCGGCCATAAGATCATCATCATCACGGCTCCATCAGGCGCAGGCAAAACTTCTATCACAAGGTATTTATTAAAAACCTTCCCCGAACATCTTGCTTTCTCCGTCTCTGCGGCTACCCGCCAGCCGAGAAATTATGAGCAAAACGGTAAAGATTATTATTTCATCAGCGTTGAAGAATTCCGTGCTAAAATCCAGCACAACGAATTTGCAGAATGGGAAATGGTATATGAAGGAAAATATTACGGTACCCTTAAAAGTGAATTGCAGCGCATCTGGGATGATAACAAAACTCCGTTGCTGGACATTGATGTCAAAGGCGCCATTCATGTACAAAGACAATATGAAAACAACTGCCTCTCCATTTTTATTCAACCGCCTTCCATTGATGAACTCAGAAAGAGGCTGCAATCAAGAGGTACTGAAACAGCCGAAACATTGCAGGCAAGGTTGAACAAATCAGCCTACGAATTATCTTTCCACGATCAATTTGACCTCATTATCATCAATGACGACCTGGAAAAAGCCTGTAAAGAAGCCAAACAGAATGTAGAAAGATTTTTGGAATGAAAAAGTAATTTTATGATCAAATTGCCTCTGAGATTTTAGCTAAGTACAACTACACTCCCTGATCCATAAACTCTTTTTTATCTTTACTTCATGATCGACTGGAAAACATTAATCTGGTTTATATTGACGCTGCTTTTAATGGGTTTTTTTGCAGGAATTGAAATGGCTTTTTACAGCGCCAACAGGTTAAACATTGAACTTCGTAAAAAACAAGGCAGCACCGGCAGCCAGATACTCACCCGCTTTGTGGAATCGCCGGCACGCTTTCTTGGCACCACCCTGATTGGTTTTAACATCTTCCTGGTATTTTTCGGATTACAGGTAAGCAGTGTACTGCGCCCTATCTGGAATTATTTGCATGTCGGTTCTAACCTCGTTCATATCCTGGTGGAAATAACTATCGCCACTTTCATTGTACTGATGTTCACCGAATTAATTCCCCGGGCAATTTTCCGGGCAAGAAGTACCTCAATGCTGATCAGGCTGGCTTATGTAACTGATTTTTTTTACCAGATGTTTTATCCGCTGGCTTCCGGCCTTATCGGCCTCTCCGAGTGGATACTTAAATACATATTTAATGTTCGGGTGCATGAAACGAGGGAAGCATTCAAACGCAGCGACCTGAAAAATCTTTTTCACCAGAATATGGATGAAGATAAACAGGAACGCAATACACAACTGCTGGAAAATGCCCAGGAGTTATCCAAAATCAGGATACGGCAATGCCTTGTTCCCCGCAAAGAAGTAATAGGAATGGATATCAGTTCTCCGATGGAGGAAGTGAGAAAAAAATTTTCCGAAACAAAACTCAGCAAACTGATCATTTATCAAAACGACATTGACCATGTAGAAGGTTATGTGCATCAACTGGACCTGTTTCAAAAACCTGCTGCCGTCACAACCATTTTACAGCCGATACCTGCAGTTCCGGAAAGCATGAGCGCCAGTGACCTGATCAGTAAATTCAGCAGGGAACGAAAAAGTATTGCCTGGGTGGTGGATGAATTCGGCGGCACGGCAGGTATTATAACAATGGAAGATGTACTGGAAGAACTGTTCGGCGAGATCAAAGATGAATACGATATAGAAAAATTCATAGAAAAACAGTTGGCCGATAATGAATATATTTTCTCCGGCCGCCTGGAACTGGATTATCTTGAAGAAAAATACGGTTTCGAATTCCCAAGAGAAAAATCAGAAACTTTATCGGGTTATATCATCAATTATACGGAAACAATTCCCCGGCAAAAGGAGCGCATTATCGTAGATGATTATGAGTTTGAGATTGTCAGCGTCGGCGATACCCGTATTGAAATGGTGAAAATGAAGAAACTGAAATAGCCCCCGTTTTATCAGTTCCCAAAAAATTCCATTGCCGCATGTCCGTATTTCTGCATAACACATCCTCTCAAAATCCCTTAGTTCTTATCTTTGCCCCTCAATTTTAATGGCTGATGGCATTAATGGATTTTTTTAATAAGAGAAATAAGGATTCGCAGGCGGAAATGTCATTCATTGACCATCTTGAAGAACTTCGCTGGCACCTGATCCGGGCTGTAATTGCCGTATTAATCGGTGCCGTCGTTGTATTTGCCTATGCTAATTTTGTGGTGGACAAAATTTTACTGGGTCCTGCACATGAAAACTTTATCACCTACTCATGGTTTTGTAAAATGGGCCACTTTTTCGGACTGGGAAATACACTTTGCTTCGGGTCAGTAAAAGCTCAATTTCTTTCTACTGCCATGACGGAACAGTTTGTGGCCACCTTTACAGTTGCTTTCGTAGGCGGGTTTATCATTACTTTTCCTTATGTGTTCTGGGAATTCTGGCGATTTGTAAAGCCTGCTTTATCCCCGAAGGAAGCCAGGAAAACAAGAGGCGTCATTTTCTGGGTTTCGTTTTTATTCTTTCTTGGTGTGGCATTCGGTTACTACATTCTTACGCCATTCATGGTCAATTTTTATTTCAGTTACAAACTGAGTCCGATGATCACCATCATGCCCACTTTTTCTGATTACGTTGAAAACCTTGTCTGGACTACTGTAGGTATAGGCATATTATTTCAAATGCCACTGCTGGTCTCACTGCTGGCCAGGATCGGATTTTTGAAAGCAAGTTTTCTAAAAAAATACCGGCGCCATGCTTTTGTGATCATTATTACTGCTGCAGCCATCATCACACCTTCCACTGATCCTTTCAGCCTGATGATTGTTACTATTCCCCTGTATGCCCTTTATGAAGCAAGTATTGCCCTCGCCACACGCATCAATAAACGGCAGAGTGAAGAAGCGAAACAGGAATGGAGCTAAGAAAAAGATCGGGAGCAGGATCCGGGAGATCTGTAACTTTACAGCGATTTATTATTCAGGATTTTTTCAACATCTTTTCTTATGGGTACCCCTTTTGATTTGAGTAAACCGATAGCTATCGGAAGCGATCATGCAGGTTTTGAATATAAAAAGAACCTCATTTCTTTTATAGAAGGTAACGGGCTCTCTTATACCGATTATGGCACTTATTCAAAAGATTCAGTTGATTATCCTGATTTTGCCCACCCGGTTGCTTCGGCAGTTGAAAAAGGTGAAGTGGCCTTTGGCATTCTTTTATGCGGAAGTGCAAACGGAGTAGCCATGACAGCCAACAAACACCAGGGCATACGTGCAGCCATCTGCTGGGGAGAAGAGTTATCAAAACTGTCAAGAGAGCATAACGATGCCAATATCATTTGCATCCCGGCACGCTTTGTACAGGAAGAAGACGCTGAAAGAATGGTTGATATTTTTATGCATACTGCATTTGAAGGCGGAAGACACCGGCTCCGGGTAGAAAAAGTCCGCTGCTCCTGAAAGCTCATTATTATATACCTTACCGTTTATCAATTTAGAATTGTGCCCTGCCTTAATTCCCTTAAGTTTGAAATATTTTTTTAAACTCACACAAATGAAAAAATTTTTATTGATTTTTCTTACCTCTGTAACTGTTGTTGCGGGAGCACAGAAAAAGGATCCTGTTACCAAATACGCAAACCTGATCACAGCCGATGACATGAGACAAAAGCTCTATATTGTTGCATCTAAAGAAATGGAAGGAAGGGAAACGGCAAGGCCCGGACAAAAAAGAGCAGCAGCTTATATTGAAAACCAGTTTCAATCATTGGGTCTTACACCGGGGAATCACGGTCAGTATCAACTGCACTTCGACGTATTTGAAGATTCGCTGACAAATTCAGGGGTTGAAGTAAATGGTAAATCTTATGAATTGGATAAGGATTTTTCAATAAATTCCGGACAAAACAACAGTGCCACATATCGTTTTTCTGAAGTTGTTTTTGTCGGAAACGGGATCAGTGACTCCATGCAGGATGATTACAAAGGGCTTGATGTAAGAGGTAAAGTCGTTTTGATGCTGGGTGGTCAGCCCCAGGGAGGAAGAATGCCCGGCCAGGGCGGCAATCGCTTCGGAGGATTTTTTGCAAAAGCAGATGCGGCACAAAAGAACGGTGCAGCAGCGATCATGGTTATTGCAACTAATTTTCCGCACACAACAAAAACAAATCCCAAAGGCGCTATGTATGTCAACGCTTATCACCCGATGATCAGGCTTAATCAGTTCAGTATTTCAGAAGATATAGCAAGGGCGATCATGGGGCAGGATTATGATGCGGCAAAAGCAGGAAACATAAAACCTAAAATATATAATGCCAACGTGATGCTCAACTTTGAAAAAGCTGTGTTGAAACTTCAGAGCAGCGATGTGTTGGGCGTATTGGAAGGGACTGACCTGAAAGATGAATACGTTTTCGTCACCGGCCACTATGATCATTTGGGAAAAAGAGATACAGTAATTTATTATGGTGCAGACGATGATGGCTCGGGAACCATAAGTGTATTAGAAATTGCCAAAGCATTCGCCAAAGCAAAAGAGGATGGGAAAGGCCCCCGTCGTACGATGGTGTTCATGACGGTAAGTGGTGAAGAAAAAGGTCTATGGGGATCCGAATATTACACTAATCACCCTGTTTTCCCTCTGGACAATACCACTGTTGACCTGAATATTGATATGATCGGCCGCATTGATCCTAGCCGTAAGATCGGAGATTCCACAAACTATGTTTATGTGGTGGGGGATGATAAGCTGAGCACTGACCTGAGAAAGATCAGTGAATCGGTGAATAAGAAATACACTAAACTTGAGTTGGATTATAAATTCAACGATCCTAAGGATCCGAACCGCATTTATTACCGCAGCGATCATTTTAATTTTGCCAATAAAGGAGTTCCCATTATTTTTTACTTCGATGGAATGCTGGCCCCCGACTATCATAAACCCACCGATACACCTGATAAGATCAATTACAACCTGCTTGCCCGGAGAGCTCAATTGGTATTCTATACTGCCTGGGATATGGCAAACCGCAATGATATGCTGAAGAGGGACCTGAAACTGGATATACCCGGAAGATAAGACAAATCAAAAAAATTTGATAAAATTCCTCCACATCCGGAGGAATTTTTTATTTCAGTTAAACGACGGACAACATTACCGGTCACTGATACGTTATCCGCTTGGGCATATAAGTACCTGTGAGATGACGATCCTTCTTCTGAAAACCTGATCCCTACCTTTTTATTATAAATAAATACCCCGTCATTTTCAGGCGGGGTATATTTTTTTTCCGGTCTTCTTTTTACCAACCCAGTATCCAGGCAAAGATCAACGGAGCCACAATGGTGGCATCACTTTCAATAATGTACTTGGGTGTATGAATGTCCAGTTTTCCCCAGGTAATTTTTTCGTTTGGCACTGCTCCTGAATAAGAACCATAAGAAGTGGTGGAATCACTGATCTGGCAGAAATAACTCCAGAAAGGAACGTCATGCCATTCCAAATCCTGGTACATCATCGGCACCACACATATCGGGAAATCCCCCGCTATGCCACCGCCGATCTGGAAAAACCCAACTCCCTTGCCGGAAGAGTTTTTCCGGTACCAGTCTGCCAGCCAAACCATATATTCAATTCCGCTTTTTACGGTGGAAGCTTTCAGTTCTCCTTTGATCACATAGCTGGCAAAAATATTTCCGGTGGTACTGTCTTCCCATCCCGGGACAACGATCGGAATATTTTTCTCAGCCGCTGCAATGATCCAGCTGTCTTTGGGATCAATTTCATAATATTGTTTCAGGTCACCACTCAGGACAACCTTATATAGGAACTCATGCGGGAAATAACGTTCTCCTTTTGATTCAGCTTCTTTCCATTGACGAACCAAATGTTTTTGCAAACGCCGGAATGCTTCTTCTTCGGGAATGCAGGTGTCGGTAACCCGGTTGTAATGATTCTCCAGCAGGTTCCATTCATCCTGGGGGGTCAGATCACGGTAATGAGGCACCCGCTTATAATGTGAATGAGCAACCAGGTTCATCACATCTTCTTCGAGGTTGGCGCCGGTGCAGGTGATAATATCAATTTTACCCTGCCGGATCATCTCCGCTAATGAGATTCCCAGTTCAGCAGTACTCATGGCACCGGCAAGTGTTACCATCATTTTTCCGCCATCCAGCAGATGTTGTTCATATCCTTTTGCCGCATCCATTAATGCTGCAGCGTTAAAATGACGGTAATGATGCCGGATAAAATTAGAAACAGGGCCTTTGTTCATATTGACTTTCCTTTAAATGTTCTCTATCGGGTTATAAAAAATTTTGCTGCGCAAAAATACAGATTTGAAAAAATAAAAGCCCTGTTTTGAAACAGAGCTTTACTTCAGTTCCCGAAGGTAATAATTTACTTTCTGACCCGGCCTGTTTTTACCACATGCCCTTCAGGAGTGGAGACTAAAATCATCGTTTTGTTCATTTCATTTGCGGTCACCCTGTAAG
Source organism: Sphingobacteriales bacterium UTBCD1 (assembly GCA_002066995.1). GTDB lineage: Bacteria > Bacteroidota > Bacteroidia > Chitinophagales > Chitinophagaceae > UTBCD1. The sequence goes on along the minus strand of MWTC01000056.1, from coordinate 46,773 downwards.
TTGTGCCTTCTTCATTAGTGATCTCCAGGATCTCAATAATGTTTGCAGAAGGATACCTGTTGTTGATACCTTTCACTACATTTAAAGGCAATTGGCTAAAAGAAAGATTGCGCACTGCTCCCAGTAATTTTCCCTCTTCATTGAACCAGGCTTCCATCCTGCTGTAGTTCATCACAAATGTAGCTTTGATGTACCCCTCATCTTCTCCCCATGCAATGACAGAAGCCTTAGGGAATTCTTTTTCAAACGAGTGTTGCACTCTTGGGCTTACTTCCGGTTTTACACCGGCAAAAGCACAGCTTATGCCGGTGGCCAGTGCAAATGCTAAGAATAAAAAATACTTTTTCATGGTTTTACTTTTTATAATTTATTTTTTGTTTTCCACTTACATAACCTGTGACGTACAGTTCATGATCCGGGTTACCATTTAAAGCCAGCAAATTTTAAAAAATATCACCGGCCTGTTTACTGTCGTCGTTCCGGACACAACAAAAAGCCCCACTTGCGATGGGGCTGATATTGACTCACACTAAAACTAACGCCTTATTCTTTAACCTCTTTTGAGTAAGAGCTCCATTCCCCGTTTGCATCTGCTTTTAACACAATTTTTGTGTCTGCGTTTTCCAGCGTAACAAAATAACTGGTATCATTTTTACTGGCTAACTCAAACAGGTCGGAGATCCAGTAATTAGAATAATCTTTTTTAAGGCTTCTTTGCAGATTCATCGGCAGGTCCAGTGAACTGATGTTGCGGGTCAGTCCCAACAGGTCCCCGTCAGCGCTGTAAAAGGCGAAGACATAATTTCCGTTAAATGTGAATGTCGCTTTAAAAAAATTTACCCCTTCGGACCATTCTACTTTCCCTGTATTTTTAAAATCATTTTTAAAAGCAGTAAGCACTTTGGGGTTTACACTGGATGAATCAGCAAAAGCACTCATAGTACCGAGTGTTACAAACATTGCGATTGATAAGATAATCTTTTTCATGACTTTAGTTTTTATAATTGTTTTTAAATTTTTTTCTGTCTTGTTTGACGTCACAAATGTAGATCAGGTTACAGCCCATGACAAGTGAATTATGATTAATGGGCAGCCATGTTAAACACCGTTAACAAAAGTTGCAGAACACAACCGCCCGGCATTTTTTTTAGCCACTCATAGTATGGGTGTACGGAACCGTACAAACCGGACAAAAGGGTGAACGGAAAAGTTGGTACTTCCGGAAATTATTTAGACATTTGCCTAAATATATAATCAGAGACCATCAGGATGAATACAGTTTTTAAAGCATTGAATGATCCCACCCGGAGAAAGATCCTGGAATTGCTGAAAGAAAAAGACATGACTGCCGGTGAAATAGCAGAGCGGTTTCAGATTTCGTGGCCCAGCATCTCTCATCATCTTGACCTGTTGAAACAGGCAAACCTGGTGATGACAGAAAAAGAAGGCCAGTATATTTTTTACTCTTTGAATACAACCGTTGTTGACGAGATCATGAAGTGGCTGATGCAATTCAAATCCAAAAAGAGATAGGCATGAAAAGACAGAAAATACTTCGCTGGATATTTATCCTGGTATTGATCAGCATACCCTGGATCTATCTTGCCTCTATCTGGGGAAAGCTTCCGGAGATAATTCCGACCCATTTCGGAACATCAGGCGCACCCGATAAGTTCGGCGAAAAAAAACAACTGATCTACATCAATGCTCTGCTTTCCGGCATATTACTGGGTGTTTATCTCCTCCTGATCAATATTTATAAAATAGATCCCAAAAGATATGCGAGAGATCTGCAGGGCGTTTTTCTTAAAATTGGGATTGCTGTTATCATTTTTTTTGTTGGCATAAATATTTTTATCCTGAACTGGACCTTACAGCAACATACCGTCGGGCTGAATTTATTCCTGATGCTTTTTGGAATACTTTTCGCCTATATGGGTAATATCATGCATTCCATCAAGCCCAACTATTTTGCCGGCATTCGATTACCCTGGACACTGGAAAGTGAAGCGAACTGGAAAGCGACACACCGTTTTGCAAGCAAGATCTGGTTTGCAGGCGGTATTCTGATTGCCTTGTTAGCAATTTTTACTGAACCTACGGTCATGCTCTTTATAATGATAGGCTGCATTTTTATTATGGTTCTCATTCCTGCCGTCTATTCATACCGTTATTTTAAAAAAGAAAAATCCGGTCAGGTGTAATAATGGTAAATTGCTTTACGGAAATTAACGGAACGGAATGAACTATCTGGCACATGCATATCTTTCTTTTGATCATCCGCAGGTGCTTGCCGGCAATCTGATCAGCGATTTTGTGAAAGGGAAAAAGAAATCAGGGTTCTTGCCCGGCATACAAAAAGGAATTGAACTTCACCGTTCCATTGACCAGTACACCGACTCACACCCTGCCACCAAAGAAGCGAAACAGGTATTCCGTAATACATACAGGTTGTATTCCGGAGCTTTTGTAGATGTGGTGTATGATCATTTCCTCGCCAATGATGAGAACGAGTTCAGCGAATCATCATTATTTGAATTTACCGGCAGGATCTATCTGGTCATGGAGAGCTACCTTGATCAGGTGCCTCCGCCATTTGCAAGAATGTTTTATTATATGCAAAAAGAGAACTGGCTTTTTCATTACCGCTCCGTCTGGGGTATTGAAAAAAGTTTTGGTGGCCTGGTGCGCCGGGCAGCTTACCTTACTGAGAGTGATACCGCCTGTAAAATATTTGAAACACACTATCAACTTTTGGGCGATTGTTATCGTCAGTTCTGGAAAGATATGAAGCCTTTTGCCTTTGATACATTTCATTCATTATTAAACCCGGGACCGGGCAATCTATCTTAACAAGGTTCAATGCACAAATAATCTACATTTGTAAACGCTATATTATGAAGAAAAGTTTCGTTTTTATTTTAGCCTTACTCATTGCCGGCAGCACTGCCTTTGCACAGCAGGGCCAGTCCTTCCCTCCTCTTGACAAGTCGCCGATGGACATGAGTTATTTTCCCAATAACTATCCTTTGCTGAAAATACAGGGAAAGGCATCAGAGCCCCTGGTTGCCCGTGTTATTTACAGCCGGCCACAAAAAAGCGGCCGTGTGATTTTTGGCGAACTGGTGGAATATGGAAAAGTATGGAGACTCGGCGCTAATGAAGCAACAGAGCTGGAACTTTTCAGAAATGTACGTATCGGGGAAAAAAAGATACCAAAAGGGCGCTACACTTTATACGCAATTCCTTACGAGAATAAATGGACGATCATAGTAAATAAAGAAAAGGATACCTGGGGTGCATTCAAATATGATCCTAAAAAAGACATGGTCCGTGTGGATGTTCCTGTAGAAAAGAATACGGAAATGACAGAGGCCTTTTCAATGGTCTTTGAAAAAAGGACGGATGGCGTTAACCTCGTTATTGCCTGGGATAATATAAAAGTTTCTTTACCGATCATCTTTTAATTTTTTTTATGAACCGAATCACAGGTGTTTTTTTTCAATCTACCGTATTGGTCTTTTTGCTCGGTTGCAATTACAAAAACAATTCTCCTGTTTCAACAGATTCTTTAAACAGGAGGGAAAATGCCCTGGTTCCAAAAGAAGCCTTTCGTAATCCGTACTCACCAGTAGATGTTTCACCAATGGACATGAGTTACTTCCCGGTTGATTACCCGCAACTTAAAATGACCAATAGCATCAGTACTCCACCGGTCATGAGAGTTATCTACAGCCGGCCTCATTTGCAGGGACGCAAACTATTTCATAATCTTTTAAAGTACGGAGAGCCCTGGCGGCTGGGCGCCAATGAAGCAACCGAGATCCAGTTTTACCGGGAGGTTAAAATTCAAAATAAAAGAATTTCCGCAGGCAGGTATATCTTATACTGTATCCCTGAAGAAAATGACTGGACAATAATTTTAAACACTAGTGTGGATACATGGGGACTAAAGATTGACAGCACAAAAGATATTGAAAAATTCAGGATACCTGTTACCAACAAAAATAATCCTGTCGAATACTTTACTATGGTATTTGAGAAAACAGGTACAGGCGCTGACCTGCTGATGGCATGGGATGACCTTGTTGCCAAACTGCCCATCAATTTTTAAATGCTTTTAGTTTTTATTTCCATCCGTACAGGATTATTTTGGATATTTACATCATGTGCGGTATTGCAGGTATAATTTCTTCTGATCCAAACCGGGTTTCATCGTTGCGCATAAAAAAGATGACTGATATGCTGGCACATAGGGGTCAAGATGGCGAAGGAATCTGGATCAATGATGATACAACCATTGGTTTAGGGCATCGCAGATTATCCATCATTGACCTGAGCAATGCAGCAGCACAACCCATGTCATTCCTCGATCGTTATCACATCATTCACAACGGGGAAATTTACAATTATTCTGAACTCAGATCTGAGCTGCAAAAGTCAGGATACACTTTCTTTTCACAGTCTGATACTGAAGTGATCGCAGCAGCATACGACCAATGGGAAGAAGATTGCGTGGATCATTTTGATGGCATGTTTGCTTTTGCCATCTGGGATGAAAAGGAAAAAAAGTTATTTGCCGCAAGGGACCGTTTTGGCGAAAAACCATTCTTCTTTTATTCAGATGATGACCAATTCATTTTTGCTTCCGAGATGAAAGCATTGTGGGCTGCCGGTATTCCTCGGAAGGCCAATCTTAAAATGCTTTTCAATTTCATCACCATCGGGTATGTGGACAATCCCGGCCAGCCTGACGAAACTTTTTACGATCAGATAAAAAAACTGCCTCCTGCCTGCACGCTGAAATATGATCCTCCCGGCCAAAAAATCGGGGTTGAAAAATACTGGGATTTAGATCTGAAGATTCAGAATAAAAAAATAACGCACAGCGAGGCCATCGAACAATTCACCGATCTTTTTTCTGCTTCTGTAAGAAGAAGGCTCAGAAGTGATGTGATGACGGGAACATCTTTGAGCGGTGGCCTGGACAGTTCAACTGTGGTTGCATTCAGCCGTCATGAGGATTCTGCCACCAATAGCCATAAATGTTTCACGGCCGTTTTTCCGCATTATGAGAAAGATGAATTTTCATTCTCCGATAAAATTGTACAGCAGTTCAAACTTAAGCACCATACCGTTGCCATTGAGGCTAAAGACCTCATTCATCAGTTGGATCAGTTGTTTTATCACCAGGAAGAACCTTTCGGCTCTGCAAGCATCCTGGCCCAGTTCAAAGTTTTTGAATCGGCAAAAGATAATGGGATCAAAGTATTATTGGATGGACAAGGAGCTGATGAAGTCCTGGCGGGTTATCATAAGTATTATAAATGGTATTGGCAGGAACTTTTTTTTAAAAGGAGATTGCTCAGAAGCGGGGAATTGAAAGCCGCACGAACGAATAATGTGCAGGAACAATTCGGTTTCAAAAATATTTTTGCATCCTTGTTTCCGGATCTTGCCACCACGGTACTGGAACATCAATACCTGATCAATGCATTGGCACATAAAGATCTTACAAAGGAATTTATCCAATTGCAAAGCAAGGAAGCATATTATGCCACTCCTGCCATTTCCAACCTGAACGGAGCTTTATATTTTAATACCTGTACACATGGACTGGAAGAATTATTACGTTATGCCGATCGTAATGCCATGGCGCATGGCTGTGAAGTCCGCTTGCCTTTTTTAAACCATGAGTTAGTGGAGTTTCTGTTTTCTCTTCCTTCCTCGTTTAAGATCAGGAACGGGTGGACCAAATGGCTGCTCCGGGCAACCATGAAAGATGAATTGCCTGCTGAAATAGTATGGCGAAAAGATAAGATCGGTTTTGAACCGCCACAAAAAAAATGGATGGCAGATCCTGCGGTACAGGAACGGATCATCAGTGCCAGGAAAAAATTGGTTGATGAAAAGATCCTGAAACCCGAAGTTTTACTTAAAAAGATCCAACCTGCTTCTGCGATCGAAGCAGACAGTTATGACTGGAGGTATCTCACTGCTTCTATGTGTCTTGGTAAATCAACCTTTATCTGAAGCTTCCAAACGGAAAATATCTTCAACCTTTTTTCCAAGAGCTTTTGAAAGCTTTAAAGCCAGTACTACTGACGGAATATACTTATTAATCTCAATGGAAAAAATTGTTTGACGGGAAACACCCACTAAATCTGCTAATTGAACCTGGGTAAGCTCTTTTTTAAGCCGTTCTTCTCTTACAATATTTTTCATTACCTATACTTCACATGAAGAATATAATTGAAACGGGCAATAAAGGAAATCCAAAATAAAATGATAAAAAAGGCCAGAAAAAACATTAATCTGCTTTCACCCTTTTCGCCCATAATGAGAATAAACAGGAATCCTATTATTACTGCAATGAGTTGAATATAAGCAGCAAACTGGAAGCTATCCAGCCTTGTCCTTTGTACCATTTCGTCCTCTACTCGTTCTTTGGAAAATGTAATAAAAAATATTCCAGCCAGGAATGAAAAAAAACCAATTACTGCAGCTACTGCATTCACTATATTATATACAGTACTTACGTAGTTCAACTCCGGCTCACCAAAAAAATAGACAAGGATTTTTTTTATATACCCCAATTGCATTAGCATCCACAAAGTAAAACCCAATGGAATCATAATGGCGCCAGGTTTTTTATAGCGGTGAGGAATAAGAAACTTCATGGCTCATTTAATTAACAAACCAAATGTAAAGTATACTTTACATATTTCAAAATTTTTTATTACTAAACCTTTATCTTTTTTTTTCAGATTCTGGAACATTACTCTCTTCTGATCAATCTTAGAATATTCCATTCATTTATATTCCTCATCTTTGTACCTCCGATCAAAAAAAAATTATGAAGCTTGCTACAAAACTAATTCATGCCGGTGCAGAGCCCGACCCTTCCACCGGCGCCATCATGACGCCGGTTTATCAAACCTCAACTTATGTTCAGTCGGCTCCCGGGAAAAATAAAGGCTATGATTATTCCCGTGCCGGAAACCCCACACGTACAGCTTTGGAAGAAGCGCTGGCCACTACGGAAAACGGAAAGTTTGGTTTGGCCTACAGCAGCGGTGTGGCCGCCACCGATACGGTGATCAAATTATTAAAGCCCGGCGATGAAGTGATCGCAGCAAGCGACATGTATGGCGGAACATACCGTTTGTTCTCCAAAGTGTTTGAAAAGTTTGGTATCCGGTTTCATTATATTGATATGACCAATCCGGAAAATGTCTCAAAGCATATAAATAGCAACACAAAACTGGTATGGACGGAAACTCCGACCAATCCTTTGATGAATATCTGCGATATCAAAGCCATTGCTTCCATTGCCAAAAAACATAAGGTACTGATGGCAGTAGATAATACATTTGCTTCTCCTTATTTACAAAACCCGCTCGATCTCGGCGCTGATATTGCCATGCATTCCGTTACCAAATATTTAGGAGGTCATAGCGATGTGATCATGGGATGCCTTGTGATGAATGATGCGGACCTGAGAGAAAAATTATATTTCATCCAAAAAAGTTGCGGCGCTGTTCCCGGGCCGATGGATTGCTTTCTGGTATTGAGAGGGATCAAAACATTGCATGTACGCATGCAGCGTCATTGCGAAAACGGGGAAAAGGTCGCTCATTGGCTGCGCAGCAATCAGAAAGTCGGCAAAGTGTATTGGCCGGGATTTGAAGATCATCCTAATCATGTTATTGCCAAAAAACAAATGCGTGGATTTGGCGGCATGTTAAGCTTTACGCTTAAGGATGACAGCGTGGAGAATGCCATGAGGGTTTTATCTTCCACAAAAATATTTTCACTGGCAGAAAGCCTGGGAGGAGTGGAATCACTCATCAACCACCCGGCAACAATGACACATGCTTCCATTCCCAGAGAGGAGCGGATCAAAAACGGCCTGACCGATTCATTGATCCGTTTAAGCATTGGCATAGAGGATGCTGATGATTTGATCGGAGATTTGAAACAGGCAATTGGATAATGCATCAATTTGAAAATGTGCTCCTGTGCAAACGAGAACTGCTCTGAAAGAATTTTTAGACAAAAAAGCAGCTGAATATAACCGGCCATATTTTATCGGGAATGATCCTGTTTCTGTTCCTTATTTATTCAAAGAATAGCCTCGACCCTAATAGACCCCAGAACTATTTAAAAAATAATTTCTAAAATATTAATATAATTCGTTAGATAAGTTGAAAAAAAATTATTACATCCAATAAAGGTCAATATTTTTTATTCAGTTGCTCTTTAATATATACTTTTTTTTGTCTCGAAATCGGGATCATGGTTTTATCTTCTAATAATAAATAATCCCCGTCAGTCTTAATCCACCTTGTTACAAATTTTTTATTTACTAAATGGCATTGGTGACAACGAATAAAATCATACTCATTTAATATTTTTTCGAATTCAGAGATTGATTTAGAAACTGTTATTTTTTCAGCATTTACCAGAAAGAAAATAGTATAACTGTTGGAAGATTCACAACGTATTACATCAATGGTACGAACAAATCTTGTCTCTTTTAGACCCGACAAAGCAATCTTATGCTCACTCCTGGTTTGGTTTTTTTGCAGCAACTCAATAAGATTTTCGAGTTGAATATTTTGTCTTTTCTGGGTAGATTTATCTGCAGCCCTTTTGACAGCCATTATTAATTCCTCTGTGTTGATTGGCTTGAGTAAATAATCAATCGCAGCGAATTTTATTGCCTGTATGGCGTATTCACCATAAGCGGTAACAAAGATAATTTCGAAATTATAAGATGAAAGTGATTTTAACATTTCCAAGCCATTCTTGCCCGGCATTTGTATATCCAGAAATACCAAATCTGGCCTCAGGTCATTGATCAAATTAATTCCATCGTCAGCATTCAATGCAGTTCCCACAACAAACACTTCCTTACAATATTTCTGCAATAAGCCGGATAAATTTGAAATATTATTGGCCTCATCATCTATTAATATTGCTTTGATCATGACATCCAGTTTTGAAAGATTAGGTTTATTATCGTGCCATTCTCTTTACTTTGAATTTCCATTTCAACTGATTGGTCATGCAAAGTACGATTAAGTAAAGCAATCCTGTCGTTAGTTAATTTAAGCCCATAGCCTGGTTTAAATGGCTGATTAATTCCTTTCCCATTATCAGAAATCAAGACGTTTATCGCATTATTTGCGGAGCTAACTAAAATTTCAATAACACCTTTGTCTTTCAATGTTCCCACTCCATGCCTCACCGCATTTTCAACCAATGGTTGCAATAAAAGAGAAGGAAATTCAACATTTTGTGTATCTATTTCAGGGCTGACGTTGATTATATATTGAAAGCCAAATCTCAGCTTTTCAATACTCAGATAAGTTTCAAGTATACTTAGTTCAAATTTTAATGAATTGAATTGTCTATCACCTGAAATCAATGTGTCCCGCATTAATTTCGAAAAGGCCAGTAGAAATTTATTAGCATTAGGAATATCATTACCAGTCAATAAGCTTTGAATTGAGTTCAAAGAATTATGTACAAAGTGAGGATTCAATTGAGATCTGATAATCTTAAGTTCCATTTCTACTTTTTCTTTTGCTTCCTGCTCCCTTACTAACTTTTGTTTTTGAATTTGACTCCGTACTATTAAAATAATAAAGCCAAAAAAAGAGGCCAGAAGGCTTCCTGCTATTAATTTAAAACCAATAGTCTGTTGCCAGGAAGGATGAATTTCAAAGTAGTAAGTAGCTATATTATTTCTTTGGATACTGTAGCGCAGCAATAGTTTATATTTTCCTGGCTTTAAATTTTTCAGCCATATAATATTAAAATCCCCGTCGTTCAATTTCCAAGGCGTTTCATCATGAGGGCCGTCCAATTTATATTCTATCAAATTTTGCTCAATAATATCGTCCATGTAAAAGATAATATTGTTTTCATTTGATGAAAATTGTTTTCGGCAACTCAACAGAGAGTCATAATCCGAATTGTTTGCCATCGGGAACCTTTCAAGTTGGCTTCTTATCTTAAAAAGAGCTAAGAATTTATTAAACTCTGAAGGTGCAAACGTAGCTATGACCTTTGGCGAGTGAGATAACCAAAGTATGGTTGCAGAACTAATAATCGTATCCGTATTTTTCTTTCTAATTTCAACTGTCAGGAAATTATTCCAGGTCGTACCGACATAACCCAGCGTAGCCATTTCAGTGTCATTTTCACCGAATCCGCTTTTATAAATTGCAGGGTAAAAAGCAGTGAAATCTTCCCATTTATCGCTCGTCTTGTTATTCTCCATTATCCTGTATTCATACCCGAACGAATTTTTTTTATTGATCCCTTGCACAAAAACAATTGCTTTGGAAGAATCAAAATTTATTACAGTTTCATGGTTTAACCGAATCTCCGGGAATCCGAATACCTTATTATTCCTAATAGAGTCGGGAAGATTCAAATTGACATTCGAAGATTTTGAAGGGAATAATTTTATTTTTTTGGGAATTACAACAATCAGAAATGGAGATTGATTTTGCTGCTTTACCGGAACAGCATAAATAATATTTTTGTTTTGATTGAAGAGCTCATTTATTGCAGGTAATTGCTGGGCTTTACTACAAATACTTACTAAAAGAGCTCCGATAATCAATTTAGATCTGTTAGCCAGCATTGTCATTTTTCTGTAATATTACTACTGTTCCTTTCAGAGTCCAACTCATAAATTGAATATTGCTTAAATGGCTTTGAAAATGGAGGTAAATCCATAATATACAATTGATCAAACGAGAATATCCTATTCTGATCGATAAGGTATTTTAAGTGATTTATTTACAATCTATCCTCTGAAGAAGTCAGGATGTGTTTTAAAATTTGTTTTTTCATTTTGTTGAAGTTTTAATAATAAAAAATTATAGTTCGCTAAGGACAAATAGTTGTGGGTAATTCGGTGGAGCCCGGATCCCCGCAAAAATGATCAACGCAGCTACCGCCTCCGGCTGTACAATCATTTGAGTAACCTGTAATCGCTCCATTATTGCAACAAATGGTATTTTCAATAACCCTAACTTGTTCCGATGCATGTGCAATTTTTGCAAAGCTGATTACCAGACCGGCCGACAAAATGAAAATCATCATTCCGTGTTTAATAAATTTCTTTTTCATAATGTTTATTTTTAGATGGTTAAAAAAAAAATTGACTGAATTAATTAAAATAGCAGAAGTTTATCCTTGCTTCCAACCTTTTTAGTTTTTACGTCCCGGATATTATAGATGAAACTAAAGAGTATATAGCGATGTAAGGTCTTCAACTGATCAATTGAAGTTGTATTTTCAAAAATATTTCTTTGAATACTTCGGTTTTCATTTAATATATCATAAGCGGATATTCTAAAATCAGCTTTTTGATTCTTCATGAATAACAAATGAATCGCAGCATTCCAACTGAAGATGTTCTTATCAAATGGCTTACTAATAGAGGTATTATGATAATAATCCAGAGATGATTCGATAACTAGTGGTTTAATTTTCCGTAAGATAATTTCAGAGCTTACTTGATGGGTGATCAACTGGGTATTTTCAAAAATTGGGTCGGAATATTTTGCCGTATTTACATTCAGCGTATATTGCTGATTGATCTCCAGTTGATCTTTGAAGTTTAAAGAATAATTAATTGATGGCCGGAACGTGTAGTTGGTCAGTGAACTATACTTCGAATTAAAAAACATTTTTGTCCTCGTTAAATCACTGTAAAAATTCACATCCAGCGAGAAATCCCATTGATCCGTCTTCTTAAATTGTTTGGTCAGATTAAGGTTCGACCGATAGTTATAGATTCCATGCACATTAGCCGGCAAAATATTTTGAATCCCGTTGGAATCAATCATTCTTTGATAAATAACTCCTTTTTCGTAAAGAATTGATGAAAGCATACATCGATAAGTTACCAGTTTCTTTGCATCATATTTATCATAGGTTGCATATATGGAATGTAGATAAGAAGGAGTTAAATAAGGATTCCCGGACCTGACATATAATGGATTACTATTGTCCTTTATGGGTTGTAATTCCGATATCCTGCTTTCAATTACTGTAGTGAAATAACTTATATAAAAGCTGTTCCAGGTTAAAAAAAATGATGGCAATAAGTAATAATATTTCTGATCAGAAAGCTTAGGAGATTGAAAATTATTATCAACGTATAACGATTCCAGGCTTAGTTTTGGGGAAATTCGCAACCTTTTTATTGTCCAAGTAATACCAGCCGTAGAAATATTTGAAAAATAATTTCTTTTTAAGTCATTAGACAGTAAGGAATCTGCCAGCGTATATTTACCTGAACTTTGGTCTTTATCAAAAGTTTTTATCCCGGAAGCATATTTAGAAAGCCTTGTATCGTGAGATAATTGAACTATAATTTTTTTCGAAATTGGTTCTACGTAAGAGACTGTTACGCCTATTCTTGAATCAGGCAAGCTACTGATTCTTTGCTCATCAATTACAAGATTTGTGCTGCTGGCGTTTAATAAATTTTGCGAATTGATAACAAGATGTTCTTGATTACTTGACGCATTAACAAAGGCATTTGCGGTAAAACTTCTTCCGGCCTTCTTAAAGTTTTGTCGAAAATTGATTCCAATGTTCATTGTCCTGTATTCTTCCCTTTTAGAATTGTAGCTACTCCCCTTATTGAGTACTCCTTGAAAATTTTGATTGGATAAAGAACCTGATTGTAACGTCGAGGTTCTTGTTTCAAATGTCAGAGCGGGTTTTATTGTGAAGTTTGTATGTGGGCTAATTTGCCATTTCCAGGTACCTCCAATCCTATGACTATAGTCCTTTGTAAATTGGCGGGACGAATCCGTTGTTGTTAATAGGGTATCTTGATACCAGCTTGATGTTTCATTGATGCGACCGTAGTCACTCGACAAATTCCCGTAAAAATATCTAAGATTTAAGGACTGTCCTTTCGACAATTCGTTGTTCAGGTTAAAACCACCTCCGCTTGAAGTTTGGATACCTTCTGATGTTGCACCGAATGAAATCCCATCAAGGACAATTCCGCCTGTAGAAGACATCATGGAACTGCTGTATCCGCTTCGTGCAAAACCGCCGATATTTTTTATATCATCCAGGCCAAATGACGGTTTGTTTATGTTATTTGAAAAGCCAATCAAGCTTAATTGAAGAGTGTCCCGAAAGAAATTGATAATCCCACCACTTTCATAACGTTTTTGTGACCCTGCTCCAGCATAAGTTTTCCCGAACCACCCTTTCTTAATCCCTTTTTTGAGTTTTAGATTGATCTCTTTCCCAACTGTTGATCTATCCGCTAACGGGTTATCATCCAATTCCTGCTGATCATCGATCACCTGTACCTTATCAATGATATCTGCGGGCAAGTTTTTTGTAGCAATTCTTATATCTGATCCAAAAAACTCTTTGCTATCCACCAAAATTCGATTAACAATTTTCCCATTCACTGTAATACTTCCTTCCCGGCTAACAACAACCCCCGGTAACTTTTTAAGAAGATCCTCTACCAGTGCATTCGGAAGCGTTTTAAAGGAAGAAGCGTTAAATTCAATTGTATCATTCTTTACAATAACAGGGGGACGTTCGGATATTATTAATACATTTTCCAGGGGTGTAAAATCGGGATGTAAATAGATATTTCCAAAATCAATCTTTGGGACTGTACTTGTCAAAGTAAATTCAAGTCTTATAATTTTATGCCCCGTATGCGTAATAAGTGCATATAGCGGGGTATTTAATGGAAGGTTTGGTACTTTAAATTCTCCGTCAGGATTGGTCAATCTGTAACTAACAATAGATGTATCTGAACTTTTAAAGACAGTTACAGTAGCAAAAACAAGTACAGAATTAGTCGTTGAATCATAAATAACCCCTTTGATAATTTGAGATGTTTGACAGAAACTGCCAGAAGCAATGAAACAGCTTAACATTCCAACTAAAAAAGGTCTACCTATTTCACTTTTCTTAGAAATTGGCTGTTTTGATTCATCCCCCAGGAATATCATAAGTTTCAAAATAAAATTTAATTTTTTGAAATTTACAAAGACATCTTATTCCACAGTTGACACAATTTGAAGCTCTGCATTACGAATCTTGAAAATGGACGGTTTCCTTTTGAATCTATCAATACTGAAATGGCCAATTGGCAAATTTGTCACAAATGGTTTATCGGTATGTTGGCAAACAGAGCATCCTGTATGTTCTGCTATAAACGAATGCGGTAGATTAACTTCGATCTTTTATTTACTAGCAAAAATTAATTCTGATCTTTGCCATGTTTTAAATATTGCCCAAATTGCAAAATATCCTCAAGTGCAAATAAGAGTAGCACTAAAAGATTTTCTCGATAAGAAAGTTGAGCAGTATAACCGGCCATCTTTCATCAAAGACGATCCTATCTCCATTCCGCATCTTTTCAAAAAAAAGGAGGCTATAGAGATCGCCGGTTTTTTTGCGGCCACCTTTGCCTGGGGCAACCGAACCACTATCATTAAAAAATCAAAGGAGCTGATGAGCCTGATGGATATGTCGCCCTATGAATTCTGCCTGAATCATGATCATAACGAACTAAAAAGGCTTTTGCAATTCAAACACCGCACCTTCAACGCCACCGACCTTTTATATTTCATAGAATTTTTTCGATGGCATTATTCTCATTACGATACACTTGAAGCCGCATTTACCAGGTGGATGAAGAAAGATGACCTGACGACGAAGAATGCTTTGACAGGATTTCACCATTATTTTTTTTCTTTGGAAAACATACCTGAAAGAACCAGAAAACATATTGCCACACCGGAACGGAATTCATCCTGTAAAAGATTGAACATGTTTCTTCGCTGGATGGTGCGGAAAGATAAGAACGGAGTGGACTTCGGGATCTGGAAAAATATTTTGCCTGCACAACTCGTTTGCCCGCTGGATGTGCATGTAGTAAGAGTGGCGAAAAGACTGGGCATCTTAAAAAGAAAACCGCCCGATTGGAAAGCTGCATTGGAACTCACCTCCTTTCTCCGTACTTTAGATGAAAATGACCCGGTAAAATATGATTTTGCTTTATTCGGGTCGGGAATCATGCCCGGCTGACCGGACGGGCAGAAAAAAATTTAATGAATAATTCCGCACTGATAAGATCACTGAATAAAGACCTGGCTATTGAATTGCCGGAAAAAATTACACTGGAAGAAATAAAAAGAATCCTTGGTACCAGGATAAATGAATTGATCCGGACCGACTTTAATAAACTGGTTTATCTGCTGTACCGTATTGATGTCAGTGAGTCTAAATTAAAATATTTACTGAAAACAACTGCCGGTGAAGATGCAGGTGATATAATTGCAGCGCTGATCATTGAGCGGCAATTGATGAAAATAAGATCACGAAAAGAATTTAAACATCCCGATACCAATATTCCCGACGAAGACAAATGGTGACCCTGTTTTATCGGGTAAACAAAATTACCTTTGCACATTACAGTAAAGTTACCCCATGCATGTTATTGAAGTAACTGAAAACAGAACGGCAGGAAAGTTCCTGGCGTTGCCCCGCAAAATTTACCGCGACGACCCGAACTGGATCTGTCCTTTGGATAATGACATTGAATCCATATTTGATCCCCGTCATAATCATTTTTTTTCCAATGGAGAATGTGTGCGATGGATCCTGGAGCAAAAGGGTGAAGTATGCGGCCGTATTGCCGCCTTTGTCAATCGTAATAAAGCATTTAAAAGTTCTGTTCCCACAGGAGGAATTGGTTTTTTTGAATGTATCAATAACAGGGAAGCGGCATTCATGTTGTTTGATACAGCTAAACAATGGCTGAAAGAAAAAGGAATGAAAGCAGCGGAGGCCCCTGTAAACTTTGGCGAAAATGACAGGTATTGGGGTTTGCTGGTGGAAGGATTTAAACCGCCGAGTATCGGCATGAACTACAATCCGCCGTATTATATTAATCTTTTTGAATCGTATGGTTTCACCAAACTCTATGACCAGTACACCAATATTTTAAATGCCACCGTGCCATTACCGGATCGTTTTATCCGCATTGCAGAATGGGTGATGCAAAAGCCGGGTTATTCATTCTGTCATTTCGATAAAAAACATTACAGCAGGTTCGCTAATGATTTTATGGAAATTTACAATGATGGCTGGAGTGATTTTGAAAATTTTTCCCCGATAAGCATCCAGACGATCCGGGATTCATTTTCCCAAATGAAACCTGTTGTTGATGAAAAAATAATCTGGTTTGCATATTACAATCAAGATCCGGCAGCTTTTATCCTGTGCCTTCCCGACATCAATAGAACACTGAAACACCTGAATGGTAAAATGAAATTATGGGGCAAATTGAAATTTTTGTGGTACCAAAAAACAACGAAGGCCAAACGCATCCGGATCATCGCTATGGGCTGTAAGAAAAAATACCAGAACCACGGATTGGAATCTGCTCTGATCAGATGTTTGCAAAAAGAAGTGTTGCCCCGGAATACCATTACCGAAGTGGAATTAGCCTGGGTGGCGGACTGGAATAAAAGAATGATCTCCCTGCATCAGGCCACAGGCGCCGTAAGAGACAAGACACACCGTACTTATAAATATGTATTTGAGCATTGAAATGGGAAATCAGGGAACTACTTATTGACTACTGCCCGGAAATATTACAACCATAATCCAACCATCGGGCAATCGGGCCATTTACTTATATCTCAATTCTTTTACCTTCTCTTTATCTTCTTTTTCTTTTTTCAGGTCGAACATGGTTCCGAAAATGCGATCCCATAAGGTAGTGCTCACACCAAATCCCTGGTGTTCGTCTTTGTAATGGTGCAGATGATGATTTCTCCATAGCGGTTTCATCCACTTAAAAGGAGGATTCCATGCATGAATGGCAAAATGAATACTTCCATACATAAGATAACCGAACATAAATCCCGGAAAGAATACAAACGCATTGTTGTGCATGGCCAGGTACATCAATCCGAAAATGGCTGATGCAATAATAAGGCTCGGCACCGGCGGCATAAATAATCTTTGCTTGTCTCTCGGAAAATGATGATGGTTTCCATGCATCACATAAGCGAATTTCTGAATCCGGGGATTGTCGCTTATCCAGTGAAACAAAAAACGATGAGCCAGGTATTCAAAGAATGTCCAGAAGAAAATACCGGCCAGGAAGATCAATGTGATCCTGAGAAAAGGATATTCCAGTTTGCTGTTGCTGAAGTACAGCATGTAAATGATGATGGGCAGATAGATGCCCCAGATCACGAGGGGATGTGTCTTGGTCAGCATTTCCAGGTATTGATTCCTGAATAATTGTGCCCGGCCTTTATTGTGAATTTTATCGAATTGCATGTTGCAAAGATAAATTGAAATTCATTTTCCGGTTTATGAGAAACGGATCTTTGTCATTGTTGCAACAACTGATCAACCCTTTGAAATTGATAGCCTTTGTTTTTCAATAATTGAATTAATTCCGGTAATCGTAAATAAAATTTATCGGTTCTTTTAGGCCCGGCGCCGATATGCATCAGAAGAATAAAACCGTTCAGTCCTGAAGGATTAGTTTGCTCATACTGAACGATCGAATTGAAGATATCATCACTGGGCCTGTAATTTTTCATATCAGGAGTGGTGTAATCGGCAGTATTCCTCATTCCCCTGGTAAAATTGATCAGTTGATGGCCTGTTTCCCTTGCCCATGCAGAAATGGTATCATTGTACCATTCATACGGCGGAATGAAATAGGGAACCTCTTTTTCTTTGATCCCGAATTCCTTCATAGTCTCAAATGCATGGTGCAGGTCTTCGGTAAATTGTTCTTTCGTTACCAGTAAACTATCTCTTTTGGTCCAGTCGCAATACAGTAAATGCTTGTCCGAATGTGTGGAAAGGTAATTGCCATTCTTCTTCAATCCTTTTATAGTCTTTTTAAATTCAGGGTTCCTGTAAAAGTTACCGGTCAAAAAAAAAGAAGCATGGATATTTTCCTTCTTCAATGCCTTTAAAATAAAATCGCCGCCTTCACCGAATTCATCACCTGTGAAAACAATAGCGATATTTTTTTTAGTCGAGTCTCCTCTTACAATGGCGCCATACGAATAAGAAAAATTATTTCCCGGAGAAGTTGATGAACTTGTTTTATTAGTGGCAGAAGAAGCTTCTTTGGCTGCCAGTAAATAAACCAATGAAGCAGTGCCGTCCATTGTCGGTTCGTTCGAACTGTAATCTCCGTAATCATCATGATATACGGCAAGATCACTTTGAAATTCTGCATATTCATCCGGATCGTGCAGGGTGATGCCGATAAGATTGTTGTAGATATTGGTATAGACAGGTCCATCCACTAAACCACCGTCAATCGGGTAATTTTTTAAATGAGTGAATGCCGAATGCGGATCAACAGGCGTATCGCCGTATGCCGGCAAACCATAAACAAAACTTGTTCCCCAGGGATTGCAACCAAATAACCAGTCGAAGTTTGCCTGTTCCAGTTCTGAAAATGCCTGATCGTTGGTGAGTTGTTTATACCAGTAACACTGAATGGCAAATGAAGTGGTTAGATTGTTGCTGCACCAGATGAATGGAATGCCCCGGTAAAATGCATTATGTTTTGCTTTGTTCCATACCCTCTCAATTCCTTCTTTGTAATAACCAATGATCGTATCTCTTCTTTTTCCTTTTATTTGTTTGGCCAGCTCATAATGTCCCAGGTTGATAAACGGATACCACTGATAGTGATTCGCAGTATCTTTTCCCAACCAGGGTGTGACCGGTTCCTGTTTTGCAAATTCAAATGACCTGATGTCTAAATCCCTGTTTTGTTTATTGATCAACTTCAGGCTTGCTGCTGCAAGTTCCATATCATCTACCCAATTTTCTTCTGCATAGATATAAGGCCCTCGGACAGATGCTGTCTGCGTAACACCCGGTTTTTTATTCGCATACCGGTAGGCGGAAGCTGCTTTTTCTTTAAGTATTTTCGAAAAGGATTTATCACTCTTATTAAACAAGATACTTCCCAGGGCAAATGCGCTGGTAAATTTTCCTGCAGTTGAAGATGTACCTGTTGTATTATTCATGAATTTCCCTCTCTGCTGCGGGTCTCCGCTTACAAAATATACCGGCCGCTCATACCCTCTTCCATAAAAACTATCTTCTTTGGGTAGCCGCATACCTTGATGATCACGGTCATCGGCTATCTGATTGAACATCCAATCAGATCTTGGATGCATTTTAAGCAACCAGTCCAATCCCCATTTAGCTTCATCCATCACATCGGGAATACCGTTGCTTCCATCCAACCCGTTCGCTTGTTTTTCGTCAGTAAAAACTTCCGGGAAATCCCTGTAGGCTGCAAGCAAATGATAGGTAGCATTTGCAGATGTGGTGGAATACTGTAAATAATCGCTTGCATCATGCCAGCCACCCACAACATCAATATAAGTACTGTCTTTGATGCCTGCTTTTTCGCCGTATAACACATAACCGTCGTGGGTATGACAACTGTCTTTTAAAAAAGGATTGAAGCCGGTACGTTGCTGCCGCATGTATCTCAGGCAAAAATCAGCAGCGCCTTTATATACATCATTTCCGATTTCAAACTCAGGAGATTGGGCATTGCCGGCCTGCAAATAATATTTTCCCGGTTTTTCAAATGATGTAAAATTTAATCTGTATGTCTGTTTGAAAGGCCCGTAAGCTCCAAAAGGTTTTCCTGCATCTCCTGAAGCAACAACTTTTCCCGAGTTGATTTCAACCAATTGCCATTCGCTGATCCCCGCCTGTTCTTTGCTGCACCAAACAGCTACTTTGACTCCATTGGGCAAATAACCTAATTGGTTAATACGGATCCATGAAGAATCAATTTCCTTTTTTCCGGAGAACGCAAAAAACAGCAAACAAAACGGTAATAACCGATACATTGGGAAAATATTTATCAAGTCACAATTTAATCTATTTATCTATTCTGTCCTTCTTATGTTTGTAATTGAAATGTTACATGTAATTGCAATAGATCTCGGTGCAACAAAATCTGCTGCTGCTGTTTTCGGCAGTAACGGCGAAATAGTTTTTTCTGAGACCGGTTTACTGAAAAAAAGAAATGGAAGAGCGGTCGTTGAACTTTTGTCTGATCAGGTCGCTGCATTGATGAAAAGATCTGCAGAGAATGATCTTATCATTTCTTCCATCGGTATTTGTGTTCCGGGTATTGCTTATGAAAAAACAGGAAATGTCTGGTGCCCCAATATTCCGGGATGGGATGATTATCCTTTACTGGGAGAATTACAAAGATCTTTCCCCGGGATAAAAATTAAAATTGACAGCGATCGTGCCTGTTACATTTTAGGAGAAACATGGAGGGGGAATGCAAAAGAATGCAGTAATGCAATTTTTCTTTCTGTAGGCACCGGCATAGGAGCAGGAATACTGGTGAATGACCAGGTATTGAGAGGCGCCAGTGATATTGCCGGAGCAATCGGGTGGATGGCGCTGGATCGTCCTTACAATAAAAAATATGATTCATGCGGATGTTTTGAATACAATGCATCGGGAGAAGGAATCGCCAGGGTCACTGTGGAGATGATCGCTTCAGAAAAGTTCAAAGAAAGTGAGCTGGCGAAAATGGATGCAGGCCAAATAACCGCAAGGAATGTTTTTACTGCTTATGAAAAAAATGATCCGCTTGCAAAAGAAGTGATCGGTAATGCAATTGAATGCTGGGGAATGGCAGTCGCCAACCTGGTCAGTCTTTTTAATCCCGAAAAGATTATTTTCGGGGGTGGTGTATTCGGGCCTGCAATAAAATTCCTGGATGACATCTATGAGGAAGCAAAGAAATGGGCACAGCCGATCAGCATAAAGCAGGTCTCATTGGAAGCCTCAGCTTTAGGAACTGATGCAGGGCTTTACGGTGCAGCACGGCTTGCAATGAAAGATTAATATATATTCACTCATTATTATGTACAATTATAAACAGGTTTTCACTGCTTCTTGCATCGGGATGCTGGTGTTTGGCATCACATACATAACGCTGGGGTCTATTTTACCATCCGTTGCCGACAAGTTCAATCTCGACGAGATCAAATCGGGAATGCTTACTTCTATTCTGCCGATCGGCGTCATGGTGGGGTCTTTACTGTTCGGGCCGATTGTAGATCGTTATGGATATAAAATACTATTCATCATAACAACACTGCTGATCATTCCTGCTTTTGAAGGAATTGCATTTACCGATTCTTACTTCACCCTGCAAATATGCATTTTCGTGATAGGCTGGGGTGGCGGAATTCTGAACGGCGCTACTAATGCATTGGTTTCGGATATCAGTTCAGGGCACAAAGGCGCTAACCTGAGTTTACTGGGAGCTTTCTTTGGTTTCGGCGCCCTGGGAATGCCTTTTTTATTAGGTGCACTTTCCAGGCATTTTAACTATACGGATATCCTGTCTTCAGTTGGAATTGTCCTGGTTCTCGTTCTTGCTTTTTTTATTGCCATAAAATTTCCGGCACCAAAACAATCACAGGGGTTTCCCATAAAAGAAGGAATTAACCTTCTGAAAGATCCCGGACTTTTATTAATCGGGCTTTTTCTTTTTTTTCAAAGCGGTACGGAAGCACTTGCAAACAACTGGACTACCACTTTTCTTCAGAAAGGAATAAAGATCTCCGGCCAGGATTCATTATTCATCCTCACATTTTATGTAGTAGGGCTTACCATCACAAGGCTTGTACTGGGCTTTATACTGAAAATGATTTCTTCTTTTCACCTGATGATGATATCGCTGATCCTGTCATTTATTGGCGGACTTGTTTTAATGACCGCACAAACATATTCCCAGTCAATGATCGCTTACATAATTAACGGGATTGGTTTTGCAGCCGGATTTCCGGTAATGCTCGGATATGCAGGACAATTGTTCCCGGCTTTGTCAGGAACAGCTTTCGGAATTGTTTTAGTGATTGCCCTGATCGGGAATACGATCGTCAATTATTTATTCGGAGTATTGTCTCATAGTTATGGCGTGTCCTTCTTACCCTGGTTATTGATGATTACTGCTGTATGCAGGGTCGTTATTTTATTTCTATTTAAAAAAAATGTTTCATCAAAAATTAAATTTTAAACTATGCTGGCAAAAATATGGTTGCAAAATGCAAGGGAAGTGATGGATAAGATCGAGAACACTCAAATGGAAAATATTCAAAAGGCGGCAGTCCTGATGGCGAATACGATAGAAGCAGGCCGCTGGGTGCATACTTTCGGTTGCGGCCATGCCACTCTTCCCATTGAAGAAATGTATCCGAGGATCGGAGGCTTTGTCGGTTTTCACCCGATGATAGAACTGCCCCTTACCTTCTTCACCAATATTGTAGGCGGAATGAGTGTGCACAATTTTGTTTTCCTGGAAAGGGTGGAAGGTTATGGAACCGAGATCATGAAGGGATACAACTTTGATAAAAGAGATTGCATGTGGCTTTTCTCTCACACCGGCATCAATGCGGTGAATATTGATGTGGCGCTGGAAGCAAGAAAGAAAGGAATGAAGGTGATCGTATTCGGATCGGCAAAAGAAGCCGAAGGAAAACAATCGAGGCACAGCAGCAGGAAAACCATTTTCGAACTGGCAGATATAGTGGTGGACACCTGCGTGCCGATACAGGATGCCAGCGTGCCGCTAAAAAACCATTTTGATAAAGTGGGACCCATTTCCACCATGGCATTTGTAACGGCAGTATGGATGACGGTGACCACCGTCGCAGAAATACTGGCGGAAAGAGGAGTGAAGTTATTCATTCATCCTTCGCACAATGTACCGGGAGATACTACGGCAAAAGAAAGACTGGAAGAAGCGCTTACGGAATATAAAAGAAGGATCGCAGGCGTGTGATTGCAAACAAAACTTTTTCTTTTCCTTTGCTCAAACTAAAAACAGTGTATGAAACTGATTACTTACCTGCAGGATGAACAGGAGCACCTTGCCGTGCTGATCAATGACCTGGTGTATGATATGGATGTGCTGCATCCGGACCTGCCGGGTACCATGAGCATGTTTCTCCATTTCTGGCAGGATGTATTTCCCATTGCACAGGCAGGAGAATTGATATTGAAAGAAGGGACAAGAAGCAGCAGCCGCGGTATTCCGCTGAAAGATGTTTCTTTGTTGTCGCCGGTGACTTTTCCGGTTTCCTGCCGTGATGCGTATGCATTCCGCCAGCATGTGGAGACGGCAAGGAGGAACAGGAAGGCGCCGATGATACCCGAATTCGATCAGTATCCTGTTTTTTATTTCACCAATCATCACAGCATCCAGGGACCGGGAGCGATCCATTTTATGCCCGATCATTTCGAGAAACTGGATTTTGAACTGGAAGCCGCTATCGTCATCTGCAAGCAGGGAAGGAACATCAGGGCAGAAGAAGCGGATCAATATATCGGCGGATTGATGATCATGAACGACTGGAGTGCACGGAGGCTACAGATGGAAGAGATGCTGCTGAACCTGGGGCCGGCAAAAGGAAAAGACTTTGCAACTTCATTGGGCCCCTGGCTGGTGACGCTGGATGAACTGGAAGACCTGGTCGTGCCTGCAAAAGAAAATCATGTGGGTAAAAGCTGGAATTTAAAAATGAAATGCAGGGTCAACGGAGTACAGGTGAGTGAAGGAAATCTTGCAGACATGAACTGGACCTTTGCAGAGATCATCGAAAGGGCTTCCTATGGTGTTACCCTGCAGCCGGGTGATGTGATCGGCAGCGGCACAGTAGGCACCGGATGTTTTTTGGAATTGAACGGAACAGGAAAACTGAATGACCCCGATTACACGGAGCAATGGCTGCAGCCCAATGATGTGGTGGAAATGGAAATTGACCAGCTCGGAATTCTGAACAATACCATCATTGCCGAAGAAACGGATTGGAGTATTTTGAAGAGGAAGAAAATTTGATCAGGCCGGAATTTACTTTGATTAAAAAAAATTTTCTGATAATACAGTAAGCCTGACAAATGAATGGTGAATATAAGGATCAGACATTCACTTATGTGAAAAAGGCCTGCTAATGAAACCTGCAAAAAAAACCATTTATATCAGCCCTTTCAAAATTTGAGGGTTATCCCGCTTTTACGATTACAATATATTTTGTATCATTATAAAAAAATTACATGGCACCCTTTTCCGTACCGGACAGTCCACGAATTACACACAGGAAACTCCTTTTTATTTTATTGGCCTTTACTTTAATTTTCAGCGCACAGGCACAAGAGAAAAAATTCTTCTTAAAAGAATATAGTTTTGACAAGTATGGCTTTAAAATACCATTTTATAGCCGTGCTGAACTGAACAAAACTAATGTAGGGAAATCCAACGAATTGGTTGAATATAGCTTTATTTACAGCACCAAGTATGAATACCTTGGAGCAAAACTTAGAATATATCCAAATGCAGGCTGCCAAAGGGTGGATTCTTTCTATGCTTCGGTAGAAAGATATGCCAAAGCAATGGATTCGGTTCCCGATGCCTTTGGTGTTTATATGTCCGGCTCCTATACAGGACCTTTCGGCTGGACTTACTACAGACTTTCCGGAGGTGATAACTACCAAAAATACAGAAGGGACTATCGTTACTCCAGAGATATTTTAGCTGCCACCAATGGGAAAATCATTTTTATAGCTGATATTATAGTCAGTAAACTGGATGAGAATAAAAACGTGAAACAGATTCTGGATGAACCGGGCTTTTCTTCACTACCCCTGCCTGTAACATTGGACAAGTATAAACTGAAGATGGACATTAAAGGAAATGTTGGTGTGGAGTATAACAATGAAGATAAGGCATATTGGATAGGACGATGTGATAAACTGGGCAGCGTTTACCCTTTTGCCAAACTGGTAAAAACGGGAGCACCTGTGCCCGAATCAGAAATTAATAAATATCTGGCATCATTGAAGAACGACAATAAAAAGACGAAAATAGAATATGCTGATATTTCAAAAGATACGCTTCTTAAAAATATCAACGGAAAAATATCCAGAATATCTTATCAGGAGAAAATAAATTATAATGATGAAAAAGCTGAAACACAGACTCAGGTTGTTTTATACTTTTTTACAATTAATGGCATAGGCTACAAAACTGAATTGTATGTACCATTTGTGAAGAATGATAATATACGTATTCTTGACAAGGAAGTGAATAATATAGATGAAAAATCAGTACCCGGGTTTGAATCGAGGCTGAGAGAATTTATTGGCACACTCAGGAAGTAAACAATTCTTATTCGCTTTGCAATACTTCAATTGATCAATTTAAAGTATAACGGGACAAGAGTTAAAAAATGACCCCTTATTGTTGCTTTTTTTCACTGCTTACAGGAATTGAGCAGAAAACCTGATTATGTCTTTCTTTTACTTCACCACCGATCCGAATACTTTCTTCAGTATATCCGTGGTCCTTGCCAGGGGATTTGCCCTGATATTGGCTTCTTCTTTTGCCACCTGGTCAAACAAAGCGTCCACTGCTTTGCCCACTACAAAAGAAGTAAGATCTGGGTTTACTTTGTTGAATGTTGTCGGCAGCTTGTTGTATGTATTTACAATATCACCGTAATATTTGGTGGCATCCACTTTTTCCAGTGAGCTTTTTACCGAGGGAGTAAATGCTTCCACCAGTTTTTGAGTGGTCTTTTGTTTGAAGTATTGGGTTGCTGCATCTTTGGGCCCTTTCACAATATTCAGTGCATCGGTTACGGTCATCTGTTTGATGGCATCTACAAATATCGGTTTGGCATAACCTACTGCATCTTCCGCACCACGGTTGATGGCCAGGATCGCTTTATCCACCTGGGCTCCCATTCCTATATTCCTCAAAGTGCTTTCGATCTTTGCCGCATCGGGTGGCAACAACACTTTGTAGATCTCGCTTCCGAAAAATCCATCTGTCTTATTCAGGTTCAGCACCGCATTGGTCACACCCTGCGTCAAGGCTTCTTTGATACCCTGGCCCGCCTCTGCTTCGGTAACCCCTGAAGAACTTTCCTTTGAAAGGATCTTGGGCAATTTTAGTTTGATCTGCGATTGAACTGAAGTGGTAAGAAAAAAGGAAAATAACAGTGTAGAAATAATAGTTTTCATCATACGTTTTGTTTTTTACAGTTCTCCAAAATACCTGCCAGAATGGAGAGTTCCAAAAGATGGCCGGATTTTGACTCTTTTTTAAGAGCTTTTCCTGTTATTCGGGCAGTACATAAACGATGCACGTGAGAATTTATTTTCTCAGCGGTAAAAGAAGAACTTGGGCGATAAAACAACTTTTCCTGTTTAAATACTTACCTCCGGTCAGCTGTAATGTTCATTGCTCTTCAGGCTTGCATTTGGTTGTCTTTCGCTTTTGTTTTCCCCACCGGCATCATGTAATTTTGACCGCTTTATCATGAGGATGAACTAATAAAATCTTTTGAATTTTTATCAATGCAAATGCAACATTTATCAGAGCAGGAACTGCTGCGCAGGGAGAAACTGGCAGAACTGATCAAAATGGGTATTGATCCCTATCCGGCTCCTTTGTATCCGGTGAACAGCAATTCGGCATATATAAAAGAACATTTTTCGGAAGAAAACCTGCCTGCCGGTCAGGCAGGGAAAACAGAATTTGCAGATGTCTGCCTGGCCGGCCGTGTCATGAGTGTGCGGGATATGGGCAAAGCCAATTTTGCCGTGATACAGGATTCGCATGGGCGCATTCAATTATACATCCGCCGCGATGATATTTGCCCGGGCGAAGACAAGTCTTTGTATGACATCGTCTGGAAAAAATTGATTGACATCGGTGATATCATCGGCATAAAAGGATTTGTCTTTGTCACTAAGACCGGCGAGATATCCGTTCATGTAAAAGAGCTGAACTTACTCACCAAATCATTGCGTCCGCTCCCGGTCGTGAAGGAAGCAGAAGGACAAACCTTTGATGCCGTCACCGATCCTGAATTCAAATACCGCCAGCGCTATGCCGACCTGATCATCAACCCGGCGGTGAAAGAAGTGTTTGTGAAAAGAACAAAGCTGTTCAATTCCATGCGTGAATTTCTCAATGCAAAAGGAGCGTTGGAAGTGGATACACCGGTATTGCAGGCCATTCCGGGCGGAGCTGCTGCCAAGCCGTTCATCACTCATCACAATGCACTGGATGTTCCTTTTTATTTGCGCATTGCCAATGAACTTTATCTGAAAAGATTGATCGTAGGCGGCTTTGACTGGGTGTATGAATTCAGCCGCAACTTCAGGAATGAAGGGATGGACCGCACTCATAACCCGGAGTTCACCATTCTTGAATTTTACGTTGCTTACAAAGATTACCTGTGGATGATGGAGATAACGGAGCAACTCCTGGAAAAAGCTGCGCTCGATGTCTGCGGCTCCACCGATGTAAAGGTTGGAGATTCTTCCACTTCAGCAAAAACGATTTCTTTCAAAGCCCCTTACAAACGGATCAGCATTTATGATTCCATCAGAGAGCATACGGGTTTTGATATCAGTACCATGAGTGAGGAAGACCTTCGTTCGGCATGCAGGCAGATGCATATTGAAGTGGATAAAACGATGGGGAAGGGCAAACTGATAGATGCCATCTTTGGCGAAAAATGTGAAGACCATTATGTGCAGCCCACATTCATCATTGACTACCCCGTTGAGATGAGTCCGCTTACAAAAAAACACCGCAGTAAAAAAGGATTGGTGGAAAGATTTGAACTGATCGTGAACGGAAAAGAGATCGCCAATGCATACAGCGAACTCAATGATCCGATTGATCAGCGGGAGCGTTTTGAAGAGCAGGTCCGCCTGATGGAGCGTGGCGATGAAGAAGCTATGTACATTGATTATGATTTTCTGCGTGCACTGGAGTATGGCATGCCGCCTACATCAGGCATCGGGTTTGGCATTGACCGCATTTGCATGTTGCTGACCAATCAACCCTCCATACAGGATGTTCTTTTATTCCCCCAGATGCGGCCGGAGAAATTTTAGAAAGAAAGTTTTAAGGTTTGTTGATTCAATTACTGTATGACCTGAGGAAGTCCCATACAGTAGCGAAATACGATCTTATTTTTTTTCTTCTGAAAAAGATCAATCCCTGTAATTCAATGCCGGTTTTCTGTTTCCCAGCAATGGTTCATATTTGTAATCGCCTTTCATTCTTTTAAACTCCTCCTTAGCCTTAGCAATGTTTTCAGGATTGGTAAACAGATCAATTGCAGTCAATGCCATTGTTTTGGCCGCCACCATTAATCCTTTGATCCCGATATCAGTTCCGCCACAGGAAACAGCCTGCCAGCTATGTGCCGGTGTGCCCGGCACCCATGTGGCTGCACGCATGCCCACTGTGGGAACGGCATAACTTACATCACCTACATCGGTAGAGCCTCCGCCTGCATCCATTACTATTTTTAATGGTTGTATCTCTGCCGCAGTCTCTATTGCAGGGGCTTTATAGTTAAAAGTGGATTGAATCTTTTTTCCGAATTCTTTTTCTTCCGGAGTATAATGTACACCTCCCGTTTTTTCAAGGTTTAGTTGCATGATATCTGCCAGTGACCTGTTCAATAAAAGGTCATGTGTGCCGCCGATGATCTCATAGTCCATTCTTGTTTCTGTTCCCATGGCAGCGCCGTTCGCAGCTTTTACCACCCGTGCAAAGATTTCTTTTGCATCTTCTTTTTTAGGATGGCGGACATAATAGTAAACCTCGGCAAAATCAGGCACCACGTTCGGAGCCTTACCGCCATTTGTAATCACATAATGTATCCTTGCTTCCTGCGGTATATGTTCCCGCATCATGTTCACCATGTAATCCATTGCTTCCACCGCATCCAGCGCCGAACGCCCTTTTTCGGGAGCAGCAGAAGCATGTGCAGACAAACCATAAAAACGGAATTTTGCGGATATGTTGGCCAATGCACTCGTCATGGTTATGGAATTGGCATCTCCCGGATGCCAGTGAATGACCACATCCACATCGCTGAACAGACCGGCACGCACCATATAAACTTTTCCGCTACCTCCTTCTTCTGCAGGGCAACCAAATAATTTTACCGTACCCTGTATCTTTTTTTCAGCGATCAGTTTTTTTATTTCAATAGCTGCCGCTACGGAAGCGGTTCCGAACAAATGATGGCCGCAGGCTTGTCCTGCATCTTTTCCTGCAATTGGCTTACGTTCTGTTGCCACTTCCTGTGACAAGCCCGGCAGTGCATCAAACTCTGCCAGTATCCCGATCACCGGTTTGCCGCTGCCATAAGTGGCAACAAATGCAGTGGGAATATCTGCAACATTCGCTTCTACAGTAAACCCGTTGTTCCGCAATGTTTCCTGGAGAAGAGCAGAGCTTTTTATTTCTTTATACCCTACTTCAGCATAATCCCAAATCTTAAGAGCGATACTTTTATACTCATCATATTTAGCCTGTATATCACTGAGGGCTTCCTGTTTTGCTTTCTCTGCATTGTTTATTATTTCTTTTTGTGAAAGTGCAGGAGAAGTGATCATGGTCAAAAAGGAAAGGATCAGAAAATTATGTTTTCTCATTTGCAAAAATTGTAGTTGTGATTTGATAGTGTTGATTTCCTGATAAGCGATTTATCGGAAAGATACTGTTTTTAAGATCTCAGTTTTTACCGGTCAATCCAGGAACAGATCTTTAAATAATCCCGATTCGGGATCAACAGCATACTTGCGAAGGTCTGTGATCCCTTCTGCTGCAAAAACATCTTCATCAAGAAAGCAATTACCGGTGCATTGCGTGGCAGGTTTGCTGAAAATGTGATGCGCTGCATCCGCCAGTACCTGTGGGGTACGGCTCATTTTTGCCAGAGCTTCTCCGCCTAAAAGATTCCTTACAGCGGCGGTATCAATTGTGGTTTTAGGCCAAAGTGCATTGGATGCAATGTTGTATTTCTTTAACTCGGCCGCCCAGCCCATGGCCATCATGCTCATATTATATTTAGATAGTGTATAAGCAAGATGTTTGGAAAACCATTTCATATCCATATTTACCGGCGGAGATAAAGTGAGTATATGCGCATTTGATGATTTTTTCAAATGAGGAATGCAGGCTTTGGTTACAAAAAAAGTTCCCCGCACATTGATGTCGAACATAAGATCGAAACGCTTTGGTTCGGTTTGTTCTGTTGGTGTCAATGAAATAGCAGAAGCATTATTCACCAGCATGTCAATACCTCCGAATTTCTCAGTTGCTTTCTCCACTGCATTTTGAACCTGATCTTCAAAACGGATATCACATTGCACCGCCAATGCCTTACCTCCGGCTTTTTCCATTTCTTCTGCTGCAGAGAAAATGGTTCCGCCCAGTTTTGGATTTTCTTCAATGGACTTTGCAGCGATGACAATATTTGCGCCTTCCAGTGCAAGTCTAAGCCCGATAGCTTTGCCGATACCCCGGCTGGCACCTGTTATAAGGACTGTTTTATTTAAAAATGACATATAAGAAAATTTTGAAATGAAGATAATGAATCGTTTCGTTCTTATGCGATGAATCCTGCGTAAGATTACTAATATAAATTTAGATTTTCTTCGTTCGAAAACCGGGCATATTTGCTCTATGGTGAAAGAAATGTGAAAACTATTTTTGGCTTAAGTTGATTGGTACGGAACCCTGTCAGATCCAATATCTGTAAAACCAAAAATTCAAGATCCTGAAGAACCAACTGTAAAACCCATATCAATCAACTTTCTTTCCTGTAACACAGTAAAGGAAGTCTCTGAAAAACCACAGCCCGTTTCTATCCAATATCTATCCTTGCCGGAGCCTAATTTTCCGGCAGGAAAAAGAAAAACTACCTTGAGCCGAAGGATTCCGTTAGCCTGAAAAACGCCATAGGTTAAGGCTTCGACCTCAAAGTATTGAAACAGTCCTGCCGACAGCGGGGCTGTTTCTTTTTTTGCTGCAGGATTATTGCTGATACAATGAGTCTGTCACCAGTACCGGGCCGGTTGGATATTTGAAGATGATACTTTTCAGGTCTTGTGTAGCCCGCAGTCCCTTACCCCCGGTTATATGCTTGTCACTTGTATGATATTGGGCAACACTGTCGGTAAAAAACATTGCGGTATTCTGATCCCACCAAAGTTCCGGTGTAAGCAATGTATCTCCTTTGATATTTATGACAACAACATTGCCTCTCAGGTAAGCTTTGTTTAAGGATTCAAAATATTTTCCGTATTCAGCATCCATACGGGTATCAATTTTACCGGTGCTGTCAAAGAAATCTATATGCAATGAATGAGGAAATTCCAGGTAAACGGTATCGGTTAAAACCCTTAGCATGTATGAGGCTGTAAGTTTGGCTTTCATTACTCCATGATCACTCAGGTAGCTTACGATACTTCTGGCTTCTTCTGACATAGTTTTATTTTCAGTCCAGTCCCTGATCTTCTTAGTATCATTCTCGCAGCTTATAAATAAAAAGCAGCCGGTGATGATGGCTGCTGTGAAAAATATTTTTACTAAATAAATTTTTTTATTAATCATACTTCCGCTTGATGAACCAAAGATCACTCAGGGCAAACCCGACAGAAAGCCTGAATAAATTTTCTTTAAGCAAGTTACTGTTATTTCCTCTTTTGATATATTCTGCTGCCACATTGATCATGGTTGCCTGGTTGGGATTCTGGCGGGTATAAGAAAGGGGTAATCCGAGACCGAATGAAATTCCATATTGGGGTAATTTATTTTGTACCCTGATATAATCGGCGCCCATAAAAAGCCCTACACGATAAGAAACAAAACTCCAGTAACTTTTGCTGGCAGAGGATAATGACGGCCATAACTGGCCTCCCATTCTCAGTTCCCACTTGTTCTGTACCGAATCTATTTCACCATAATACCTGTAATTATTCCACTGAGTCTGTACCAGGTCCATTCCAAACTGCCATCCCCTGCTTTTCCCTTCAGATGGCTTTTCCATAACAAAACCGATACCGTACGAAGCAGGATAAATGATTTTACCTATAACACCTTTTTGTTCATAAACGCTGTCTACACGAATATCACCCTGCACCGGGTCTCTCACAAACGTTTCAGCAACAAAATCCCTTGTAGCATTAAGCCGCTGTTGCCAGTTACCATATACACCTAAAGTAAGCCTTATCTTTTTGCCGAGTTGAGCATAATACTGAAGCCCTGCATTGAAAAAAATATTTCCATAAGAAGTCTTTGTTTCATTGTTGGATCGCTGATAAGAGACCGAATCGCTCAGTAAAGTTCTTTTTGTGGAATAATCTTTTTCCCCGAACAAATAACCGCCATTGAAACCGATGCTGAGATTTTTAAAAAGCTTATACCCCGCACCCATCGTTGCAAGATAAGCTCCTCCATCACCCGTAAATTCCGTTAATGCACTGTCAATGGGCAGTTGTGTATTGGGATCATACACCATTCCGACTTTATTGATCTTGTAACTGATACGGGTAACAGGGCGCAGGCCAAAACTAAGCCCCAGGTTTTGGCGGACGGGAAGTCCAACCTGTAAATATGAGAACAATGCATTTTTAGCAACGAACTTACCCGTAATATCTTTTTCCATCAGGGAGCGGCTCTCAAGATTGACACCAAGATCAAGTATTACTCTTCCCCATGATAATTTTTTTGAATTTTCTTCTTTCCTTGTCTGAAACAGTGCATAGGTTGCCGGGTTATTAAAATTAATGGACAGCGGATCGGAATATCCGGCTGCAATACCGCCCATACCACGATTGCTGATATTGGTTGAAGGAACTATGTCTCCTATCCCATACCTGGAATAGGGAGAATTATCCTGCCCCCACCCTGTTTGAGGACGGGTCATTGAAATGATCAAGAAAATAACAAGAAGCGTTTTATAGTCGGAAAAAAGCATCTTGAACCTGTCAAGGATTGTTGACTTCACTAATTGCATAAAGACCTTTAAAAATTAGTTCTGGGTTCGCAAATATCTTGCTTTTCAAATGGGGAGCCAAATACACTAAATCACCACCGGTTAAAAGCACGTTAAAGTTCCTGAACTTATCCTTATATAAACTGATAATGCCATCAATCTCTTTTGCCATTCCGAGTATGGTGCCGCTGAGGATGTTGGTCCGTGTGTCATAACCGATCAGGGGGACATTGCTATCGGATGCAATAAGCGGAAGTTTTGCCGTGAATTGATTCATTGATCTCAGGCGCATTTCCATACCAGGAGATATGCCGCCACCCAGGAACTCGTGATACTTATTGATAAAATTATACGTGACACAGGTACCGAGGCTGATCACCAGGTTATTTTTTTGGGGGTAAAACTTTACTGCCGCAGCCGCCAAAGCCAAACGGTCTGCACCGATCGTTGCCGGCTTGCCCACCGGAGTGGTGAATGGTAATCTGGAAAGATGATTTAATTTATGGAAAAGTGTTTGTGCAGATAAAAATTCTTCAATGGCAGAATCGTGATCAACAACGGAAGATAAAATAGATTTCTGCGGATGAAATTTTTCAATCAATGCCCGGATATTTTCAACCGTAGCCTCCCGGATCACCGCCGTTTCCTTTAACTCCGAATCATTAAAAACGGCTGCTTTTTTTCTGGTATTTCCAAAGTCAATGCAAAGTGTTACAGGCATGAAAAAATTATTACTGTATGTTTTGGTTCAGATATCAAAACCTTCCAGGTTTTTAAAATGACCGTTCAATTTGATTTTTTCTTTTAATTGTTCCAGTTCAGACAAAAGCGGAATCACTTTTGCCAGATGACGCCTGAGGTATTCCTGCCGCTGGCGTTCGTGCATCAGGCTGAGCAATTCATATTCTTCCATCAATGAAAAGCCTACATGGTGCGCTACATCATAAGTGCTGATTTCAATATCTGCTTTTTCAAAATCCTTATTTACTTTTAAAAATTTATGGAGTTCCCTGATGCCGCTGAGCACCTGCCGCATGATATCAGAACTCCCCTGCCTGTAATTTTCCGGGTAATGTACAATAGCGCCGGTATACAGTTTATCCGGTACCTTTTTGATCAGCTCCAGGACACGAAACACTTCCGAACCTGTCGTTTTAATATCCATTTCCCCGTTATCATGCACATGAGTTATTTCCGTAATCTCCGCCAACGATCCATAGTCCTGCATACGTTTCCCGATCACCGTAGGAATTCCAAATGCTTTTTTCTCCTTATTACAATCAAGGATCAGTTGTTTATACTTCGGTTCAAAAATATGGAGATTCAGATTTTCACCCGGGTAAACCACGATACCTAAAGGAAATATGGGAATAAAATTCGTCACGGCTAAAAACTATTCATTTTGAAACTGAAACCATTTCCACATCCACAAAATAGTAAAACAATAAATAAAAATTCCAAACTGAACTTCCAGTGTAGTCTCTGCCAGGCACCCAATTATCAAAATTGATACCAGCATACTCCAAAAAAAGCGATACCTGATCTTCCGGACAAATAAAGGGAAGCCAATGGCAAAAGTAAATAATAAAACTGCAGGCCATCCGGCCATATCGCCATAAACAGCCCATTCACTGCTGGGGAAAATTATATCAGGTTCTTTTATACCGGGAATATTCTTTTCGTACCACTTATTTACTTCATTCCGGAAATCCCCTGCACCGACACCAAAGGGATTATTTTGCAATATATACCAGCCGGCATCCAGGGAAATAAGGCGGTTGGCATCGCTGGTGCCGGGTACGCCACCGCTTTTTACAAAAGAAAAATCGTACCGGACATATTTTATTTTATTCCTGAGTGTCGGGAACGACCACCAGCTTACCGCACCAATCAGGACAATTCCTGAGGCAAGAAAAAATGAATATTTTTTTTGTTTTAGTAACAAAAAGAAAAAAAAGCAAAAGAAAAAGAAATACATCGACACCAGTCCTGTCCGTACTGCCAATAAATGCAGGTAAACGACCATCAGTATTAACGGGAAAAATAACAGTACTTTTCTTTTTACACTTTTTGAA
Organism: Sphingobacteriales bacterium UTBCD1; assembly: GCA_002066995.1. Lineage (GTDB taxonomy): Bacteria > Bacteroidota > Bacteroidia > Chitinophagales > Chitinophagaceae > UTBCD1. Next base: position 11,756 of record MWTC01000056.1, on the reverse strand, counting down.
ATATAAACCAATAATGAATTCACCAGAATGGCAATGCTTACAAGCCAGCTGAACCTGACATGATCATCATCTAATATGGTCGGGATAGTTTTGGCTCTTAAATAACTTTCATTGATCGCCCTGATGTCCATAAAATAAAGCCAAAGGCTTCTGAAGCAACTGATCAGTACCAGTGCTAAGAAAAGGTAAGCGATGGTTTTCCATTGTTTTTCACTCAATTGCCAGCTGCCTGCAAAAGCAACAGGAAGAAACAGGAAGGGCAGTTTGTTCTTAATAACACTTAGCCACTCCTTCCAATCCACACTCCAGAGGCCTGATATGAAAGGAATAAGAAAGAACAGGCTTATACTTACCAGGAAAGGATCCTTAAGAGTTTTTTTTAATTGAGCCGGGCCATTCTTATGAAGAATCGTCAACGCTGAAAAAAGAATGAGGCTTATTGATAAAAATGCCCGTGAAATAAAAAGACTTGTCATCAGGACGATCACAGCCATAAAAATGGTATGGTTGCTCCTCTCATTCTGAAGAATAATCCTCATACATTTGTAAACATACAATTAGTTTTTCATGTGGCAGGACTTACTGAAGCAATTAAGATCAGGTGATAAAAAAGCCCTGGCCCGCAGTATTTCATTGGTTGAAAACGAGCGGCCTGATTATCAACTCCTGCTCCAGAATCTTCCTTCTTTCAACACAAAGACCATCGGAATCACCGGCCCTCCCGGTTCCGGCAAGAGTACCCTGACAAATGCACTGATCGGTTATATGACAGAGAATAAAAAGAAAGTTGCAGTACTATGCGTGGATCCTTCTTCTCCTTTTAACCATGGCGCAGTACTTGGCGATCGTATCCGAATGAATGAATGGTACACACACCCGGATGTTTTCATCCGCTCGCTGGCCACAAGAGGTTCGTTAGGAGGCTTGCATCCAAAAACCATCGAGATCACCGATATGCTGAAAGCTTCAGGGTTTGACTACATTATTATCGAAACAGTCGGGGTAGGTCAAAGTGAAGTGGAAATTGCAGGACTGGCAGATGTGACCATTGTTGTGGTGGTGCCTGAGGCAGGTGATGAAGTGCAAACGATGAAAGCCGGCCTGATGGAAATCGCTGATATTTTTGTAGTGAACAAAGGCGACCGCCCCGATGCAGACCTTTTTGTAAAATATTTACAGATGATGTTGGCTCCCGCATTTCACTCTCATTATCACGAAATACCGGTTGTAAAAACAATTGCTACTCAAAAAGAAACTGTCAAAGGATTATATGAAAACATCATGCACGAATTACAAAAAACACATTCTTCAGAGAAAAAATTCCACCTGCTTGCCGAAAAAGCCTACATGCTGATCCGGCAGAAAAGAATGAAAGATGTAAATCGTGATCAACTAAAAAAAGAGATCGAGCAATTGTCCCTCCAGAACAACTTTAACCTTTATAGATTTGTTTCTCAATTTTAATTTATAAGCTTTTCCTCTTATGAAGTGTACCGCTTTGCGGATCAATTAACATAATCATCCCAGTCACAACCGATAGGCGCTCCGGGCGGCATTTCTTCATGAACGGTTGGCGTAGCTTTTTCCGGCGCTTTCATTCTCTCCAGTGCCAGCATCAAATGCGCTTTGTACTGACTGTTGCTGACGCTTTTAAGCTGCGTTTCAATAAATGATTTAAGATCACTCGCTGCTTTTTGAACAACAGACTGAACAAGAAATGAATTGTTGCTATCAATACCGGAAGAAAGAAGATAAGTCAGCAATACCTGTTCTGTCTGCATCTGTATCAACCCTTCCATGCCGCTTCGCCTCGGTGCTTTCCAGGTCTTATCAACAAGAGTGTTTATCATTTCTTCCACCCCTAATCCGCCATTCTCAGCTTCGTACTGTACCATCCTGTTCAGCCTTTGCGGATTAAATAAAAATGAAAGTGGAAAATCTGCTGCTGTCTCAGCAGGAGATAAAGCATCAAATGCCAGGCCTGTTCTTTTTCTGAACAATTCCTGTGAAGGCCTGTAGCCCGAAGGCCTCGGCGGAATGATCTTTACGATTTTGTCAGGAAGCACCAGTACTTTCGGATCTATACAATCTATGATCGCATTCAGCGCATTCAACTGGTCCTGTTTGCTTACAGGCTGAGTGGCAATTCTTCCATCTCCTCTTAGCGTATAGGTGTAATACATACCGCCCACTGTTTTTGTTGCTGCTTCCAGTTGATAACGGTGGAAAAGATAAACCGGCACCAACACATCTTCCAGCATGGCCATCGGCGTGCCGGGGCGGATATTATTTTCACCAAACTGTGCCAAAGCTCTTTCACGGATCTTCATTACATTTTTTAATTCATCTACAGCATTGGAACCAAGATCCCAGAGATGTGTTTGTGGGTGAATGCTGCCGGCCGGCCTTGCATCCTGATCAGAAAGAAATTCCAGGTGCTTTTTCTGTGCATCATTCAGTATCTTATTCAATGCGGCTTTTTCATCGGTGCCTTTCGGAAAATCCTGGTAACCCCAGGCAATGGAAACTTTATCCCACTCACCTATCTTAGTGCCATAAGCATCATCAAGATTGAGTTCTCCCTTTTTTACCTGAACAGAAGGCGGCGGGTAATCCATCACGCTGGCATTACCATCTGCGCTGGCTATATAATTATGCTGCAGTCCAAGTGTGTGCCCCAGCTCATGGGCAGCCAATTGTCTTAACCGGGCTAATGCCATTTTCAACATTTTATCATCCCCGGGTATTCCTTTGCCGTAAGGAGCCAGCAAACCTTCTGCAATTAAATAATCCTGTCGTACCCGAAGGGAACCCAATGAAACATTCCCTTTGATAATTTCTCCCGTTCTCGGATCAACAACGGCAGCGCCATAGCTCCATCCTCTTGTAGAGCGATGCACCCAATTGATCATGTTGTAGCGGATATCCATAGGATCGGCATCGTCCGGTAATATTTTTACCTGGAATGCATTTTTATACCCTGCAGCTTCAAAGGCCTGGTTCCACCATGATGCCCCTTCAAGCAGTGCGCTACGGATCGGTTCCGGTGTACCATTATCCAGATAGTAAACGATGGGCTTCACCGGTTCACTCATTGCAGCAGAAGGATCTTTTTTCTTCAGGCGATGACGGGCAATAAAATATTTATTGATCGGCTCTGACACCGGCGTGGCATAATCCATGTATGAAATATCGAAATACCCGGAACGGGGATCAAAAACTCTTGGCTGGTAATCATTATCCGGCAACTGCACAAAAGAATGATGCATACGTAAGGTAATAGCATCTGCCGAAGGAGCGACTGATTGAACAAGCCGGCCAGCTGTGCCATCGGTATTTACAAACGTGATGGTAGTTTCAAGTTCGGTATTTAAAGGAAAATTCCGTGAATAAGGGAGATAGAGCGCAGAACGGCTTTTATCAACAGAAAAATTTCCCTGCTTATTTTGCCGCAGCCTGTTAGCCACCTGCATTACATCACGCAGCAGGAACTCGGTAGCATCCACAAGATAATGATCATTTGATACTGCCTCCAATGGAAAGCCCCACAATATTGATTCGGCAAATGACTCTTCCACAGCTCTTTTTTCATTCTCATCACTTGTAACCGCCCTGAAACCGTAATTAGGCTGAACCAGTAAAATTTTCGGACCGGCTTTTACAAATTTTACTATGCGCCCCTGGCCTTGCAAGCCCCTGTCTAATCCAATATCATTAGAGCCTAATCCTCCCGGTAATGATACCTGGTATAAAATTTCCGTATCCAGGCGATTCACTTCGAAAAATATTTTACCTGAACTCTGGTCCCAATAAAAATTGAAGAAGCCTTCATACTTTTTCAGGTCCTTGGTCTTGTCTTCAATGGATGGAAGGCCTTGCTTGCCTGCGGGCTGGCTATAAGCTGCAAGAAAAAATGGCACTATGACAAACAGTAAAAATAAATTTTTCATAAGCACTTGTTTTGAAGCGCTTAAGTTATGAAATAAAAAACATAATGATTTCCCGCTTATATAAATCAAACCGGATTATTACTTTTCCACCAGCGATAACCGATATATCCACTGATAGCAAGAGGAACAAATAACAGGTAAAGGATCCCTTCGTTGAGTCCCTGGGCGGGTTTCTCACCTAACTGCTGGGCTGTTTTAGTACAGATAGAACATTGCGCCCCTGCAAATTGCGGGGCGGCTATAATAAAAATCAAAAAAAAGCTTAGAAATAAAAGTACCTTTCCCACTTCGTTGATTTAGGGCGAAGTTACAATACAATTATTAATGTGCCCGGTACAAAAATCGCTCCGGGCAGATACCTGCTGCCCGGTATTTCAGATTCAGTCAGATTAAGTAATTTTAAAATATAAAACTCCGGTTATGAAAAAGTACCTGTTCACTCTATGCCTGGTTTGTCTTTCTTTTATTTATTGCACGGCACAAACAACTCCCAAAGATTGGTTTGATAAAGGAACCACGCTGAAGACAAATCACAAATACAAAGAAGCGGCTGATGCTTTTAAAAAAGCGGTTACACTAATGCCCTCTTATGGTGAAGCCTGGCACCAGCTGGGATGGTGTTACAACGAACTGGAACAATTCAATGATGCACTGGATGCATTGAAAAAGGAAGAATCAGCCGGAACAAAAGATAATGCCAGCACAAACTTCGAAATGGGCTACGCTTATAAGGGTATTAAAAAGTATGATGAAGCTTTGGCCCGTTTTAACAATGCTATTCAACTGGACGGTGAATTTAGTCTTGCTTACAAAGAAAGAGGCAATTGTTATTTTCTGAAAAAAGATTACGGAAAAGCGCTTGCGGATTTTAATAAATATACCTCTCTGGCAGAAGATATCCAGGACGCTACCTTTTATTACAATAAAGGATGGTGCGAAAATGAAACAGGAAGATACAATGAAGCAGTCGAATCGTTGAAAAACAGTGTGGCCATTGATAATACCTACCCAACCGCTTTTTCCGAACTGGGTTTTGCTTACTATGAACTTAAAATGAATGCTGAAGCCATCGCCAGTTACCGCACTTCAATGATGCTTGACGGAGAAACAGATTATCACCCCATATTGGGCATTGCAGATGTTTATTACGACAATTTGAAAAATTATGATTCAGCCATTGTCTATTTTAAAAAAGGAGTTCAACTGCAGAGAAACAATAAATCGGCATATTACAAATTAGGCTGGTGCTATAATGACCAGGAAAAATATACTGATGCAGTAGATCCTTTGCAGAAAGCGCTGGCGCTTGACCCGGATTACGGCCAGGCAAAAACGGAATTGGGTTATGCTTATTATAAACTGAACCGCTATGATGATGCATTGGAAATATTTCGCCAGATGATGAATAAGGATGCAAAAGATGAACTCTCCCGCTATTATGCCGGCTTTTGCTATTACTATAAAAATGACCAGGTGAATCTGCAACAGATGATCGCAGCACTTACCAATCTCAATACCACCAACTCACTAAAATACGCAGAGACGCTGAAAAAGTATATCAGGTAATTTTTTCAAAAAATGAATCCGGGATATTTTGCGTATTCAATAACTTCCCTGATTTCAAATTTGATTCCGGTTAATCAACCGGGTTTTACCCCTTTCACCTGTTGTTAATAAAAAAACAACCTGAACCTGATTTCCCGGTTAATCACTTTTTGCACCAGCGGAGAAACTTATATATATTCATTCCCTATTCTTACAAAAGCTTCCGCTGCAGCCACATTTATTTCAATGCCCCTGAACTTTTCCATCGTGGCATGATTACAACCTGAGGAAGCATAAAGGCCCGGAGGATTCTGGCTTTCATGGCAAAAAACGGCTTTGCGTTTCTGTTCCTGTGTTGCACTGATATCCACGTAATCTGTTGGTTTGAACCCGGTGGTTTGGGAACCTGAGCAGGTCTCAAAAAAATATAACGCAAAATTCCGCCCGCTGCGAACCCACGCCTGTATGGTCAGTATGCTGGCACATTGATGATCCTTATGGGTATCAATAGGCCAGTGTGCAAAAACAATATCAGGCTTCTCATCGGTTATAAGTGATTTGACTTTATTTATCCATTCATTATTCACTACACTTTCTCCATCTATTTGTCCTGCAAATACAGGCCTTGCATTTAAAACCCTGCAGGCCGCAACCGATTCTTTTGTCCGGATAGCAGCAGCTTCATCATGCGACTTACCTTCAATACCTGCTTCGCCACGGGTGAGATAGATGACAGTGACTTCATGTCCCTGTGATACCAGTTTTGCCAGCGTACCTCCGCAGCCGCATTCGGGATCATCGGGATGACCTCCTAAACAAACAATTTTCTTTTTTGAATTCTTTTTCTTTTCCACGCCTGCATTAGCGAATGACTGTAAACTAAAAGCGGCAGAGGCCGCAAGAATATTTTTGGCAAAATTTCTTCTCGATGTTCCCATGGCAACAAGTGTTTTCTTAAATATGTAATATACAGTAATTTTTTATCAGCCTGATTTTACCCCTGGCTACATTTGATTTTTCTGTGTAAGAGGCCTAACTGCAAATCTTATTCTATTGCCTATCTTTATCCGGATGGAAAAAGAAATTTTTTTGGCTGCAAAGATCTTATGGAATTATCACCTGATGCACCAGCCACTCCAACCAGCTGAATGTATCCTGGCATTGGGAAGCCATGATCTTCGTGTAGCAGACAGGGCGGCTGAATTATTTCATCAGAATATGGCGCCCCTGGTCATCATGTCAGGCGGGTTGGGCAATCTTACCAAAGAGCTTTGGAAAGAAAAAGAAGCAGACCTGTTTGCAAAAAGAGCTGTCAGTCTTGGTGTACCGGAAGAAAATATCCTGATAGAAAACCGGTCAACCAATACCGGGGAAAATATTCGTTTTACCCGTGACCTGCTTGCTTCGAAAGGTATGGATCCGGAGAGTTTCATTCTGGTACAAAAACCTTATATGGAGCGGCGGACGTTTGCCACCTTTAAAAAACAATGGCCCGGAAAAGGTTTTTCAGTTACTTCTCCGCAGATCAGTTTTGAAGATTATCCTTCGCAGGAGATACCGGTGGAAAGAGTGATCAACATCATGGTGGGAGACCTTCAGCGGATCATTGAATATCCCGCAAAAGGATTCCAGATCCCACAGGAAGTGCCGGAAGCAGTCATGGATGCTTTTCATGTTTTGATTCGTTCGGGATTTGATAAGCATTTGATTCGGGAGGATAGGTAAAAATATTTTTATACCTTATTTCTGTTCTTTTTAAGAAAATCAAGCCGCATGAAAAAAGTGAATGTTCTGATCCTGTTTTTTCTTTTTTATATCACTGATCTTCCTGCTCAGCAAAAAACCTTCCAGGTGGTGCCGCTCGGAGTAAAGGGAGGACTTGATGAAAGCAATTTATCTTCTTACATGGTTGCTCCGGCAGGTTCGGATAAGTATATATGCCTGGATGCAGGCACCTTGTATTCAGGTATCCGTAAGGCAATGGAACGTGGAGCCTTCCGTAAGCCGGTATTATCTGTATTGAAAGAAAACATAAAAGGCTATTTCATTTCACACGGGCATCTGGATCACCTGGCCGGAATGGTAATCAATTCACCGGATGATACAAGCAAGAATATTTATGCGCTTCCGCAAACAATAGACATTTTGAAGGATCACTATTTCACCTGGGAGGCCTGGGCAAACTTTGCTGACAAGGGAGAAAAACCAACTTTAGATAAATATCATTACGTTGAATTAAGTGAAGGAAAAGAAATTTCAGCAGACAATACGGAGATGTATGTCACTGCTTTTCCGCTCAGTCATGTAAACCCGTATCAAAGTACCGCTTTCCTGGTCAGGTATAATGATGAGTACCTGCTTTACCTCGGGGATACCGGAGCTGACCCGGTTGAAAAGTCAACAAAACTGGAAGAACTCTGGAAATATGTTTCTCCCATTATTAAAGATTCGAAACTTAAAGCGTTGTTCATTGAGGTTTCTTTTCCTGACAGTCAGCCGGATTCCAAACTCTTTGGCCACCTGACTCCCAAATGGCTGATGAAGGAAATGGAAGTATTAAGCAGCTATACGGGCAAAGTGGCTTTGAAAGGTTTACCGGTTGTGATCACTCATATAAAACCTTCGGGAAATAATGAACCGGTAATTAAAAAAGAATTGAAAAAAAATAATCTGCTGCAACTAAAGATCATTTTTCCGGTACAGGGGAAAAAAATGATCTTCTGATTCACTTATTTATTTGGGGCCACAAAAGCTATGTTTAAAAAATGCAGGGTAACTGTAAATTTTCTTCAATATCAACTTGACAGATGTCAGATGTGTGGGGGTAAATAAGAATATATGACAACCACTATTACAATAATTTTTTCACCGCCTCAAAATCAAATTGCTTTGTAAAATTATTGAACATCCTTAGCGATGAAGGCATCGTTACATACCGGAATGCAATGGTGATAAACTGCGGCTTTGCCGGTGATGCGGCATCTGCTTTAAAATATTCAGGATTGTATTTATACAGTGGCTGGCTCTTATTTTCATTGTCATAAAACTTCCAGAAACGATTGTAATTGGTTTGTTCCGGCAGTTTGGCACTATATCGTTGTTGATTATCTGCCGCCGGATTCACTATTGCCTGCTTTGCCAGCCATTCTTCCGTATTTTCTTTTAATGTCTTATTTACTATTGAAATTTTATTGTCCACATCGGCCTGCCAGTTGCTATAATATTTTATATCATTGCTACGGTCAGCAGTAAGTTCGGCAACAAGTTTTGGAAAATAGATTTTTTCTCTTTCATAATATTCCAGCAAGCTTTGTAAATATTCTTTACGGCTGACAGGGATGAGAACGGGTAAATCATTTTTCTTTACAAACCAATACCGGTAAATATAATTACTCCGGTTATTTGGCTTGATGTCTTTTTCTGCAACATCCTGGAAATAACCATTACCACTGTTGATGGCTTCTAAGAGTGAAGAATTATTACAGGTGATATAAGTAAAAAGGTTAATCAGTTTTGCATTTACATCAACCGGTTTATGATTTTTCCAATCGGCATATTGCAATCCGAAATCATAACTACCTAAACTGCTTCCAAAAGGGCCTGACAAAAAACGATCTAATGTTGTAAGTTGAAGCTGGTTTACATAGATACGCAATACAGTGCTGTATTCACTGTTTCTTTTTGCCTTTCCATTTGCACAAAAAAATTCATACAAAGCAGCATCAAATGCGTATTGACCCAACTTTGTGTTTGACAAATATTGATAGCCGGCGGTAGAAAAAGTGTTTTCCCAATTGCCTCCGGTGAGATTAAAGCCGGCATGGCTTTGCTGTTCTGTTTTTTCTATTTGCTCCAATGTTTTTTTTGCCATTGCTTTGTCAGCAGCAGTTTTCATGTTGTTAAAATATTCTGCTCTTGCAGCAGGCCAGGGATATTGTGCCGCTGTGAGATACTTTCCCGGAGTGGCGTCTAAGTCTGCACTGGTTTTGCAGTCCTGTGCATTTACATTTTGCAGAAATATTAAAAAGCAAAATGCCGTAGCGTTTATTTTCCACTTAAACTTCATGTTCTTCAATTTAATTTGTTTATTTAATTTATTTTCCAAAACCACTGATGCCGCCGCTCATATTTCCTGAAATGAGGCTCATGCGCCCGGAAGCAGTAATGCTTACGCTTGGGTCGCTCACAATTCCAGCAGGGTCACTCACAGTATCTGAACCGGCAGTAACCTTCGCTTCTCCTGTTGCATATACATCTTCTATACCATTGCCTGTAAACTCCACGCCCATTCCTGCTTTTACCGAAGCGCCAACTTGTAACGGGCCCTTACTGGTTGAAATTTCTTTATTAATAATGGTAGCTTCAATTGTGCCTTTTACCAACTTATTATTGCCGGCATCATCATACTTAAAATTGAAATTCCCGCTGAGTTTCCCTGCATCAAATGTTACAGTTGCTTTGCCGCATTCAAATATTTGTTTATATACACCAAAATCAAGTACTGAAATATATTTACAATGCATCTCATCAAAGTCAGCCAGTTTGTACCTTGAACTTTTTACTTCTTCCTCCTTGCAATCGCCATATATATTGGTAGCAATATATCTCGTATCATAAAGAGCGCTGAGCCATTCCTTTTGAGCTGCAATTTTTGTCGCTTCAAAACTGGCATCATCCTGTACAAACTGTTTCCAATAGAGTTCTTCAGTAATCTTCAAGTACAATTGATGCAGGTAATTTTTGTATGCCTCTTCCAAAGGTTTATTATATTTTGTATAAACCCATTCGCTGTATTTTTTTTGTACCACACAATTATCAAAGCCAATGTCTTCACCCTTTTTGGCATCTTCCGATTCAGCAGTAGCCTTTATTGAATTTTCTCTTTCAATTTTTTTTCGTTGTGTTTGATTGTTTGCTGCAAAGTCTTTTCTTAATAAATCAATTTCTGCTTTTGCTTTCCTGAGCCTATAGGCAGCGCCACCATCTTTATTCATGGCTTCCAGGTATTTTTCTGCTGTTTTGCTGTACAGTTTATCGGGCGCAGCAGCGCTTGTTTTCATATTGAAAACATTGCTATTGGCCTCTTTGTATTGGTTATAAATTTTCTGTGCTTGTTGTGCATTTGCCTGTTGGTAGGGGATTAGAGATTTTCCTAATTCCATTGATTTATCATACACTTGTTTTTGAAATGCGTCCCAATCACCAATTAAACGTAATTCTTCTTCGTACGAAGTAGGCACATCCGGTCGTATAAATTTTCTTAAAACCAGCGGATCAGGATCTGGGCGAAATGGAATACGCATATCGCTTGCTTTTACGTTATACCCAAGCTTGCGCAGTTTGTTTACTTTGTCTAAGGAATAACTATAGTGTAATGAGTTTTTCATTTTTTCAATAGCTGCCGTTTTGTTGCCCTTGCTTTCCTGAATCAAACACTGTGTATAGTTTGCCTGCGGATGATAAGCAAATGATTTTACCACTTTATCCAACTGGTCATTGGCTTTATCAATTTCACCAAGATAAAACCAGGCTTGCCCTAGGTTGTTTTGAATAGTGGTATTGTCGGGATATTTTTTCAATAGGTATTCCAATACAGGAATGGCTTTATGTGGCGCACCACCCATACTCAGCATGGCTGCATAGTTGCTAAGCATATCATCATCAGCGCTGTTATTGCTACAGGCTTTGCTCATCAAAAAAACAGCAGGCTCTAAATCACCATTAATCCAATAGCCCAGTGCAACGTTTCCAATTTCTTCCGGCCTGTATTTATTTTCTTTTAAAATATCATAAACCTGTTGCCCGAATGTTTTTGCATTTTCGCTGATAGATTTTTCTACATACGCATTAAGCGATTTGATATAAGCATCCACTGTAGTAGCAGTCAGTGGGATTTTCGGAATTGCATTGATCAAAGACTGGTTCTTTTTGGGAACAGCATCACCACCCACAGCCAGGCTAATCTGTTCATCAGAATACATTTGTTGATTGGAAGGCATATTGGTTGACATGCCCATTTGCTGCATCAGTTTCTTTTGTTCCGGTGTCAGATTATTTAATTGTTGTTGCGCCTGGTTTATTTTATCCTGTAGTTCTTTATTATTTGTAGGATTGGTTTGCTGGGCAATACCTGAAAAGCATGACACCAGTAAACAAACAAATACAATAGATTTTTTCATACTAAAAATTTGTAGGGTAAAAATATGAGAAGCATTAGGGAAGGGGTATCATTAAAAAAGATGATTTTTTTTGCTACAGATG
>MWTC01000034.1 GCA_002066995.1 Sphingobacteriales bacterium UTBCD1 | reverse complement strand
ATTTGCTTTTGATACGGCCCCTTCTTTTACAATATATCTTTTTCTAAAATCAGAATATATATTTCAGCCCGAATTGCATTGCCCATGTATTCGAAACCGAAATGTTGTTGTAGAATGAAGTAGTAACCGGCATGTTCAGGTATGGTGTAATGTAGAAAGATGGAATACCACCGGATACACTGGATACAGTAAGGGGATTGTTTAAAGTGTAACTCTTTCTTGCACCCCATTGATGATTGATCAGGTTTGGTATATTATAAATATCAGCGCTGAATTGTATGGTGTGCCTTTGTTTGCCGACATTGGTAAATATATCCTGTATGAATTTAAAGTTAACTTCATTATACCATGGGCGGTATGCACCATTTCTTGCAGCTACCTGGCCTCTGTGTTTGTTTAAATAAGGATCCTGACTTATATAATTATCAAATAAAGCTGCTTGTTGTGCTGCAGTAAACAGAACCCCGTTATAGACACGGTCAACAAATTGAATTTCTAAAGGATTGGTAGCATCCTTAGGAATGTACATAAGATTAGCAGAGTTCTGGCCCTGGTTGTTGACGCTACCACTATATACAAAACTGTAAGCTCCGTTTTTAGCTCCCTGGTAAGTCAAAGAAATAGTTGTAGCAAAGTGCTTGGCATATTCAAAACGCTTAGACAGCAGCCCTACAATACGATGCGGAAGGGCAAAGCTTGTATTGGCCAATTGAAGGTCATTCAATGTTCCAGCTGTAGCATTTCCATTGTAAGTTGATGCTGCCTGTGAACCCGGGTTTTCTGTCAGGTTAGCAGCATAAGTATAGTTATATGCCAGAGATGCGTACCAACCATTGGAATAGGATTTTTCAAGTTGAGTTGTAAATACGAAAGAACTTCCCTTGCTTGAATTCGTCAGAAAGATGGCATTAGTCACATTCTGGTTTATTTTCCTTGCAGTAGCATTAGAAAAATATCCTCTTGAATAGGAACCTGTCATTACAGTAGCATCCGGATCCTTTTGGTTCACATCAATCATGTAAGTGGCATTGACATCTTTGGTAAACATTGCTTCGACTGTCAGTTTCCAGGAATTGCCGATCTTTTGCTCAAGGCCTAAATCAGTTCTCCACACCTGAGGGAATTTGTAATTAGGATCAGCAAATACAATATTTGTTGAAGGCACTGTTCCTGCGCTTGTTGGAAAATATTGGGGTAAAGCCGATGCCAGTGATGTATTATAAAAAGGATTATATGCTTTTGGATCAGGATTGAACAGGAAATTGCTCATATTCACCCCTGAGCTGGTATTCAAAACTTTTGCTGAGTACTGGTACATTCCGCTGTTTGTAGGAATATTGGTCAGATATACAAAAGGAATTCTTCCTGTAAACAGGCCGGTACCACCGCGTATGATAAGAGATTTATCTCCATACAGATCCCAGCGGAAATTGATCCGGGGTGAAAATAATGGTGTTGCTTTAGGCCACTTGCCTGTGCTGTAATGAAGACCGCCCCGGAAGCTTAACAGTGAAGTAGCCGGGTTTTCAAGTGGTTGCTCCGGGTAAATGGGTTTATCCATTCTTACTCCGTAAGACAACTTGAAATTGGGGTTCACATTTATTTCATCCTGTACATAAGCAGACAGTTGAGATATTTTCAATTGTGCTGAAAAGACTGCATCCTGCCCTTGTAATAAAGAATAGGTTTGGGCAAATTTCAGAGGAGCAGCATTGTTAAGAAAATCCTGCACATTGGCATACAGGTAATAACCCTGAGATCCGGGCATAAACATATTTCCGACTTTCTGAGCTTCAAAAACCAAACCGCCCGTTACGGTATGCTTACCTGCATAATAAGAGAAATTATCTGTGAAACTCATTACATCAGTATGCACTTTGTTGTTGTTCCCGTTAAAAGGTTCATTTCCTGCGCTGATATAATTTCTTTTATCGCTCGGGTAGTTTGCCATGATGTCTATGAAAGGAAATGTAGGGCCGGAATGTGTTTTATCACTCCTTATTTTAGTGAAAGTTGCCAGGAACTGATTGGAAATCCTGCTTGTAAAACGGCTGTTTAATTCTACAGTACCTGCTTTTACAATATCCTGTTGGGTATAAGGAACATTTGAATAGGACATAGCTGAATTTGAGAATTTAGGGCCATAAGTTGCTATGTCAGCTCCGCCGATACCACCACTTTGTGACGGAAGAAAATCCTGTTCACCAAAGAAATCATTATACTTCAAGGTCAGTTTATGTTTGGTACTGATGTTCCAGTCTATTTTTACGAGATACTTGTGGTTCGAATTTTTTAAAGCAGGGAAGTTGTCATATACACCCGGATTAAAGTTGAACTTACTTTGTAAATAATCACTTACTGCTTTCAGATCTGTTGCAGTAACGCTCGAAATATTTCCGGTTCCTGAGCCGCCAGTTGGGGTAAAGGTTATTGCTGCAGAAGGTGGTTTTTTCTCGTATTCTCCATTTATGAAAAAGAATAGTTTGTTTTTTATTATAGGGCCGCCGAGGCTTGCTCCGGAAGATCTGCTTTGGAATGCAGGATTTGCCGCTATTTGACCGGCAATTTTATTTCCCTGTAGATTCTGATTTCTCCAATACGTAAATGCATCACCATGAAATGTATTGGTTCCGCTTTTGGTAATAGCAGCAAGGTTCGCACCGGTGAAATTTCCCTGGCGAACATCATAGGGGGCAAGGCTAACTGAAACCTCATCAACAGCATCCAGTGAGATTGGGTTATTTCCGCCTCCCGGGAATGGGTCAGTACTTAATCCAAAGCTATTGTTCAGATTTGCACCATCAACCATTATATTATTATAACGGGCATCCCGGCCGCCAAAACTGAAACCGTTTGCCTGGGGTACGTTACGGGTAAAATCTGTTATACTACGGCTGAGAGTGGGCATGGTATTGAGCATCCTGTTATTCATTACACTGCTCATTCCGGATTTTTCGGCAGCAGCTTTTTTAGCGGTTGTTGAGATCAGTACGTTTTCAAGCACCTGCTCATTTACATTCATTGCAGCCCTTACATCATAAGGTTCTCCAAGTCTGAGAGTGATATTTTCAAAAATAGTTGGTTTGAAACCAATGAATTCAATTTTCACCTGGTAGGGTCCGCCGATACGTAAACCATTTAAAACGAAAAAGCCGTCTTTGGTGGAAATCGTAGAATAAATTGTTCCGGACGGTAAATGTGTTGCAGTAATGGTAGCGCCTGCTAAAGGCTGATTGTTGTTATCTCTGACTGAACCTGTAATTGTACTGGTTGTAACCTGGGCAATCAGGAAAGAACTTGCACAAATCGCAAGCATCAAGGTAAATATTCTCTTAAGCATAAATTTTGATTTACGGGTGCAAAGTAATGATTTTCTATAATCAACCCTAAACAAATATTAGCGGATAAGCCGGCCGGAAAAATGATTGCACCTGCTGTTGAAATTGATATTTTTACCTGTAAAATATTTTAACTATCTGATATTTATACTTAACTATCATTGCGGGTAGTTACAGGACTTTTTTTAAACCTATTTTATTCTTTTTAAATTTATTCTCCCTTAAAAAAATAAAGCCGGTAAAATGGTATAGCGGGAAATTTTAATCTTTGCTCTGGTCATCTTTTACCGGGGCATTCTTTTTTTTCTCTTCTTCCGGTTTGATCACGGGAATATTTTGTTTTTTACCTTTTTTCCTTCCGAATAAATCCTGCAGGTTATCAAACTCATTGCGATAAGCAATACTTGCACCCGTTCTGCGGGAGCGGGCCGGCCCGCCAGATGTGTTAATGCTGAGATAATCTGTATTTTCCCTGTAAAAGAAGGAGGCTCTTATCGTACCGCTTTGATTGATCTGCCATTCCATAGTGACATCAGGGAGTAATTGTATTGTCTGCTGGATGCTGGATTGCTGCAATGGAGCTTCGAAACCGCCCCCAAATGTGATGTTAAACCTGTTATTAAAAAAAGATCTTCCGACAGAAACATTAATATTACTGCTCAGGTTGAGGGCAGTTTTATTATTCGGGTCAATTATATTCTGGTTATAGACAGAACTCGAGAAATTGACACGGTATTTATCATTTTTTAAAAGTTTACCGAGGATTTTGTTGAGCTCGGAATTCACTACTCCCATAAAAATCCCGGAGATAGTATTGGTAGCAATGTCGTTGAAGTTGAATGATGAGTTTGCCGTGGATGAAGATCCTAATTCACTTGGCGCAAAACTGCTCAGTACGATCAGGTAAAACACCTGCTTATTCATTTCATTTGGATTTCTTTCCATCTGGCTGATGTTGAAAGAAAAAGCCGGATCAGTAACTGCCGGGCTTGAAGCAGGAAAATCCAGGCTGAATTTTATATCCGGTTTAAAAAGATCACCGGTAAGCGAAGCAACTACATAAACATCGCCTCTTGCTTTTGCAAGGTTAGGATCAACCGGCAGTGAATTGACTAATGGCGAAAAGCTTACTTTTTTGGCTGTGTATTGAGCGTCAAAATTGATTTTGGCTTTATAAGGGTCGCCGCTCCACCTGATAAAATTATTACTGCTCTTTTTAATTACAAATGGCTTTTTGAAAAAAGACTGGAAGGTAAACAGGTAACTGCCGTCTTCAATTTCAAAACCGCCATTCAGGGCGATCGGTTCGGAAGAGCTTGCCCTGATATTCAGGTCACCTTTGCCACGCCCTTTGATCTCATCACCGGTAAGTTCGTCTAATATCATTTTGAAATTCAATGCCGGGTTGGCGGTGAGATCCACATCGTATGTAATATTTGTCTCGTTGGCAAAACGGCTGCTGTCGCTCATTTCACGGCCATATTTTTTTTCTGTGAGAAAATCGGCAATTCCTGTTTCCCTGTTCCGTGAAGGCGGAAGGGTAATATAGCTGCTGTCTTTTGTAGAGGCATTTGCACTTATCTGCATGAACATGTCAGATTGGGGGCCTGTTAGCGTGAAAGAGCCGGTGCCCAGCACTCTGCCATAAAATTGATCATTGTCTTTTGCATTGGTATTGAGTAACAGTACTGGTCTGTTGTTCTCATCACCGGAAGTTTTTGGTTTACGGGTAGATACGTTCAGATCAAAGAACATGTTTTTGAATGAATGATGCTGAATGGATCCGTTGAGGTAAATTGGGTTATTGGTAACCGGATCGGTAAGAACAATACCATCGAGGTCAATTTCAGAAGGCTTTAGTTGAATGATGGTATCTTTAATTTTATAAAAACACTGGGTGAAGTTTACTTTCAAGCCTGCATCATGCAATTTTGCCTTACCTGTGAAATTCAATTCCTTTAAAGGACCGCTCATTGCCACGGGGCCGCTGATGTATCCTTCCACATTGGAAAATAATGGTTGCAGAAAACGTTCCAGGAACTTGATCGGGTAATTTTGCGTATTGGCGTTGATCAGGTTGTCTTTTTCCTTTAAGCTATCCTTCAGGTATAAATGCAGGTTTAAGTCGATCTTATGATCGGGATCCATATTTTTCCCGCTGGCAGTCAGTTCACCCGTAGTATTATTGTATTCTGCATGTGCCTTCATGCTTCCGAGTGAATCGTTGTCAACCCTCAATTGGTTTGTAATTATATCCGTAGTTGCGTTGAATTTGTTGTAAGGGTCTTCAATGGTTATCGTTCCCGATGCAAGCCCCTCTAAACGGTTCTTCTGTAAGAATAATGGGGAAAAATCACCAATATTTACATTTTTTAAAAGGAGTATAAGATCATTCCATTTTCCTTTGGCAGAGGGCATTGTGCTGATGCTGATTTCCTGCTCGCCGTCGCCCAGCAGCAGTTGCCCCAGAGCTTCAGACTTATTACCAAACTGAAGTTCCCCGTTCTTCTGGATGTTCCATGTTTTACTGTTTAATACGAACGAAGTAGTGTCAAACCGGATCTTGATCCCGTCTTTATAAAAATGTAACATGCCTTTAATGTCGGCTTTATTCAGCGCAGTGTTGGAAGCAGTAGTGATGTGCACAATGGAAGAGTCACCGGCTGCATCAATATTAAAAGTGGTCAGGGGTAAATTGAGTGTATCATTCAATTGACTGTAACCTGTATTGCCGGTTACTGATAATTTGTCAAGCGTTCCGAAAGCCTTCAGTTGTGCATTGTAGAATACATGTTGTTTATAAGAAAAATTAGGCACATCCGCCGTCAGGTTAAAATGGTGATCGGAGAGGTCCACTTTACCGGCAAGATGACTGTAATCAAAACCGCTCATGTCAGCGGAAAAAAGGCTCATGAGATCACTTACATTGCGGGTGTTGATATCAAAGTCAAATTCTTCGCTGACCGGTGCAACATGAGGCGCTTTGATGTATGTGGGATAATATTTATTAAGGAATAAGGCAAAAGCGTCAGGCAAATCTTTGATATTAAAATTGCCGCTGATAGTTCCGTCAAACTCATTGGAGCTTACAGTAATGGCTTTAACCCTGTTTGTGATTGCTGAAGTAATAGTAAGTGAGTCGAACGGGAGCTTGTTCCCGTTTCGCATCAAAGTGGCGTCATTGATACGTGCAGTACCTATGAAATTATCAAGATCATTTCCCGAAAAATCTAAATTGAATTTCCCATTGAACCGGATGCTGTCCTTTGTGATATTCAGTTTTTGAAGATCGGCATCGGCCACGTTAGCAATAAAGTTGAATGCAGGAACTGAATCGTTCAGGTCAATGGAACCATTCATGTATAATGCCAGGTTAGGATCATCGATAGACGCAACTCCGTCAAAATGTTTTTTATTCAGGTTGCCGTTCAGAGTGATATTGCTGTACCTGTAATTGTTATAATCAATAAAATGAACCTTCCCGTTGAAAGATGTATTGCGTTTCAATGCGGTGAATCCACTCCCTTTTACCACGCCATTAAGGGAAATAACACCAAGTTGTGGTTCGTCAATAAATTCACTAAGCTGAAAGCTGTCGGTAGATATATTCCCCGAATACATTGGCTCACCTCTTTTTGGCAATTTCATATTCAGATCGCAATTTACCAGCCCAAGATTTGTTTTTACGCTACCAAACGTTACAAAGTCATGGATGAAGCCGGTAAAACTTCCCGTGAAATGCATGTATTGGATCTTTTTCAGATTAATATCACTCACATTCCTGAGTTGCGGCAAAAGAGCTGCAGCATCACTATAAGTTGTTCTGAGATCATTTGCTTTAAAATCAATAAATGTTTGATTAATATCAGGAAGGCCTGTTAAAGAGATATCGCCGTTCATCGAAGTGTTGCTTCCGGCTTCTATCATAAGATTTTTTCCGGCAAGTTCACTTACAGGGCCTCTTACATTTCCTCTTAAACTGATTTTCTTTTTCCAGGAGCGGAGCGCAGGTGCGAAGAAAGCAATATCATCGCTGCTGAGCTCGGTACCTTCAAAATTGCCGCTCATAATTACTTTCTCAACATAATCATCCATGTCGCTGAAATCAGAATAACTCATTGAAAAGAAATTCCTGATAGTACTATTATTTGTTTGAATATTGAGGTGGTCAAAGACCATTTCTCTTGGAGTGACCTTTACTTCGGCCAGCATATTCTTAACCTCAAACCCACTTCTTTCTTTTGCCTTTAATTTAAGGTTAGTCCTTATAGTATCCTGGTCCCAATGAATATCCGTAAATTCTCCGTTGATGTGATTGAAGTCAATATGCCTGCCATCAAAATAACTGAGCACTGGCAGGCTGTCAAGTTTATCGTCTTTGAAGGTGCCATTCGTTATGTTGAGTTTGGCGATATGCATAACCCAATTGTCAGGGTTCCATTCAGGCAAAGAACCGGGCGTAGAAATTTCTTTTTTAGCAGTAAACTCTGATCTTTTTGGCCTGTTGCCTTCGTAATTCTGCAAGGCTACAATCGGATCTGAGATGCTCAGGGAAGATATTTCTGCAATCTTCCTGTTAAGATCCAGTTGGTCTGCATCTAATTGCATCTCTCCGATATATACCTGCATATTGTTGCCGACCCAGGCATCTTTTTTTACAAAGGCAACATTCCTGAGCGAAACTTTTTTAAGGTTCAACCTGATTCCTTTATTAGATGTTGTGCTGCCGGAACCCGGAGATGAAAAATAATCAAAGAGGAACTGATTGTTCCATATAGAGTCAGTACGCTGAAATTTAATTAAAGCGTTTTCCAGGCCAATATATTTCAGGTCTGCTTTTTCCTTGAAAAAGAACCAGTCGGTAATACGCACCTGCAGGTCTCCGGCATACAGGAGAGTATCACCATTGCGGTCTTCTGCCATGAATCCTTCCAGGTGCAAACGATTGAACAAAGAGAAGTCTATGTGACGGATACTGATCCGGGTCTTTAATTCCTTTGAAAAATGATTGGTTATACGCTTAGCCATCCAATTCTGGCCATAGGGTGTCTCAATGAAAATCCATAGCGCTATGAACAGGAACAGCAACAATAAGAAGAACCATAGCAATATTTTTTTGAATGTCTTCAGGAACAGCAGTTTAATTTGCAAAAATAGATATTCGTTCCCTTAAGGCAAATACAATACCAGCCTGGGTAACAGAAAAGCCGGAGAATATGGTTTAACAAAGTAAACAGCTATGCAACCGGCGCCGGGAATTCAAGATGTGTTCTATTTTTTCCGGTTAATATATTTCCCGACTGAAATACCGGCTACCCGGTATCGAATATTGGGGCCATCATCCACATTGCTGATGTTGGTCAGGCCGAATTCATAGTTAAGATAAAAAATAAAACCTCCGGCATTTTCGTACCCGAGTTGCGCTATTGCATTTGCGGCGTAGTGGCCATATTCTGTAAAGCCGTATTTCATCCGGCGGCTTATAAAATCGCCGGTAAGCAGGTGGAATTTTTCCCTGCCCAATATCTGGAAATCAAGTGACGGGCCACCTCTGAAAAAAAAGTGCCCAGGCTTTTTGCTGAAATCAACCTGCAGCAATGCTGCCAGTTCCAGCGTATGAATAGTGGTATTGTTATCTACAGCGGTAGCATCCGGCGGATATGCATACCGGGTGAGCGTGGCTTTATAACCTTTAAGGCTGTAAAAAATTTGCGGAACAAAAAAAAGATTATTGTCAAAAGGAATTTTGCTGCTTACTCCCAGTTGAAATCCATATTTATTTTTAACAGATTGATTCATATCCTGAACAGAATACAGGGCAGTGGATAACTGCGGTCCGGCAAATAAACCTATTTGCACCTGGCTTTGTACGGATACGCTGTAAAAGAGAGCAGATAAGAGCAGGGTAGATAACTTCATCAGTGGTTGGTAATAATATAATCGATAAAAATAGAGATTAATATTCAAAATTCAATAAGGGATCTAATTCTTTGTCGCATGTGGCTTGTAAATTTTGGACTGGCCCCGGGGTACTGAAAGTGTTTGCCATTCTTTACCTTTTATGATTTTTCCGATCAGGATGATCTGGCCGATATGGCTGGAATAATGTGTCACCTGCCTGTTGATGGCACCCATAACAGTGTAAGGCATGCCGCGGGTATAAACTGTTTTGGAAAGGTCTTCAGGTTTCAGTGATTCAATAGTGTTCAAAGTGAGTTGCCATCCTTCCTCCCATAGTTTCATCAGTTGTTCCCTGCCAAAAGAATGAACTTCAAATTCGGAATCTCTTCTCCGCCATTCTTTTTCTCCGTCTTCTGTCAGGAAATTAGTCCACCGGCTGAGCATATTTCCGTGGAAATGCTGGATCAGCGTGGCGATGCTGTTGCATTCTTCATTGGGTTGAAAATGCAGGTCTTTGTCTTCCAGTTGTGCGAAAGTTTTATCTGCAAGATCTTTGTATTCACGAAGTTCTTTTAATACACTTTCTAAAAATATTTCTTCGACCATTGGGTTAAATTTTAATTTTTAAATCTCTTGTTTTGACTTTTTACTTTTGATTTTTAACCCGCCTGCCGGCAGGCGGGTTTTGAATTTTGACTATTAAATTTTTTCTCACCATCCTTCCGCATCATCTTCCCCTCTGTTGTCGGCTACTGCTTCAAATTTTTTATCGGGCAAAACCCTGATCACTTCCGTTCTTCCAATGGCATATCGCTGCTGTACCGTATATCCCATCTTCTTTAAATTTTCTTCCACATCTTTCGGGAATCCTTTTTCCACATTGATCACATCGGGTAGCCACTGATGATGAAATTTCGGTTTGTTTACTGCATCTTCTGTGCTCATTCCGAACTCAAGGATGTCCACAAGGGTTTGAAAGACCGATGTCGGAATGGTAGTACCGCCGGGAGTGCCCACGATCAGGTAAGGTTCATTGTTTTTTAAAACAATGGTAGGCGTCATGGAGCTCAGCATTCTTTTTCCTGCAGCAATGGCGTTTGCTTCGCCTCCCACAGCGCCAAACATATTCGGTACTCCGGGTTTGATACTGAAATCATCCATTTCATCATTGAGCAGAAATCCCGCCCCGCCAACCACAACCTTGCTTCCATAAGAATCGTTGAGAGTGGTTGTAATGGAAACGGCATTACCTTCTTTATCTATTACATTGAAATGAGTGGTCTCTTCACTTTCTGCTTTCAGCAGTTTCCCGGGTTTCACCATAGTGCTGGGAGTGGCTTTATCCGGATCATAATCTTTCATTCTTTCCCGGAGATAAGCACTGTTGGTGAGCTTATCCACCGGCACTTTGTAAAAATCGGCATCGCCCATATATTCGGCACGGTCAGCAAAAGCTCTTCGTTCCACTTCGGTCATCAGTTGCACTGCCTGAGTGGATTCAAATCCCATGGAAGCAATATTCCTGTCTTCGATCATTTTCATCATCTGGTGCAATAACAGTCCGCCGCTGCTGGGCATAGGCATTCCTACGATGGTGTAGCCTTTGTAATCAAAGACGTGAGGTTTGCGGTATATGGCTTTATAATTTTTCAGATCATCTTTTGTGATGATACCACCGCCTCTTTTCATTTCATCAACGATCAGCTGCGCCGTTTTTCCTTTATAAAAACCGTCAGCTCCTTTATCACGAATACGTTTTAAAGTGTTGGCCAGGTCTTTCTGAACCAGCAGATCGCCTTCTTTCCATGGCGTGTCTTTTTCAAAAGCGGAACGCCTGGTGTTGTATTTCTTCAATGAACTCTGAAGTCCATTGTACGAATTTGCTTCTCTCTCAGTGAGGGTAAATCCTTTTTCCGCAAGATCAATGGCAGGCTGGATCAGTTTTTTGAAAGGCAACTTGCCGTATTTACTCAGGGCAAACATGCCGGCAACCGATCCCGGTACTCCGCTGGACAGATGACCGTCCTGGCTTTCATCTGTTCTTGCTTTGCCATCTTTATCAATGTACATATCACGGGTAGCTTTTCCCGGAGCCATCTCACGGTAGTCAAGTGCGATTAACTCACCATTACTTAACCTTGCCACGGTAAAACCACCGCCTCCGATATTTCCTGCAACGGGGAATACCACTGCCAATGCCAATTGTGTGGCTATGGCTGCATCAATGGCATTACCGCCTTGCTTAAGGATGTCAATTCCGATCTTGCTTGCCAATGCATGTGCAGAAACAACTGCGCCATTGCTGCAAACAACTCTTTTCTGAATACTATACTCTTCAGGATTTGTAACAGATTTGCTGTTATAAAAGTTTTTGTTTTCATGAACTGGAAAGATGCCCAGCAGGAAAAAAGGGAGAAAGTATTTAATTTTCATAGCCAAAATTAATGATTGTGTACTGAAAATATTTTCTGTGTATTCCGAATTTTAATATTCTGCAAAGCCAACGTTCTTTAATCTCAATAGCCGGGAATGCAATCCCGTGGATATAAACAAGTGCAGCAGAGTTAAAGCCGGACAGGTTGCATTGAAAAACATATTCCCGATCTTCCAATCTTTCTTAAATTGCCGGCAAAACTAATGCTTATGAACAGGCGAACTCTTCTTTTTGCTTTTTTACTTTTGACTTTTTCATTTGTAAATGCACAACTAAAATCACCTGAAGAATTTTTAGGTTATAAGGTCGGAACACATTTCACTCCTCACTGGAAAGTGGTCAGTTATTTCAATCATGTTGCAGCCAATTCACCTGCAACGGTCAGACTGGAACAATACGGAACCACCAATGAAGGCAGGCCATTGCTCCTGGCTTATGTCAGCAGCCCTGAAAATATACAGCAGCTTGAAAGCATCCGTATGAATAATATAAGGCTCGCCAATCTTTCAAGAGATAAAATGGCTCCTACCGAAGCAGGCGCTCCTGTCATTGTATGGCTTAGTTATAATGTTCATGGAAATGAAGCTTCCTCCACCGAGGCATCCATGCTGACTATTTATGCTTTGACTGATCCTTCCAACAGCCGTACAAAGGAATGGCTGAAGAATACGGTTGTGATCATTGATCCCTGTATCAACCCGGACGGAAGAGACCGCTATGTGAACTGGTACAATTCCGTTGTCGGGAAAAATTACAATCCTCAACTTTCTGCTCGGGAACACAGAGAACCCTGGCCGGGAGGAAGGACCAATCATTACAATTATGATCTCAACCGTGACTGGGTGTGGCAGACGCAGAAAGAAAGCCAGCAAAGAATAAAGAAATACCTGGAATGGATGCCTCAGGTGCATGTGGATTATCATGAAATGGGGATCAACTCCCCTTATTATTTTGCTCCTGCAGCACAGCCCTACAATGATGTGATCACTCAATGGCAGAGGGATTTTCAGGTGACCATCGGGAAAAATAATGCAAAATATTTTGATCAGAATGGCTGGTTATTTTTTACAAAAGAAGAATTTGATCTTTTCTATCCTTCCTATGGAGATACCTATCCGCTTTACAACGGCGGTATCGGTATGACTTATGAACAAGCAGGTGGTGGCGCCAGCGGATTAGGCGTTTTGAAAAAAGAAGGTGATACACTGACCCTGGTGGACAGGGCGCTACATCATTTCACCACTTCCTTAAGCACTATCGAGATCTCTTCTCAAAATGCAGCCAAACTGCTCAGTGAATACAGGAAATATTTTAACAGCAATGTGAGCAATGGGATGGGCGATTATAAAACTTATGTGATCAAAAATTCTCCGGGATCATCGCAGCGGATGAATGCATTGGCAGACCTGCTTGTGAAAAACGGTATTCAATATGAGATCTCTGCAGGCGATGTTAAGGGATCTTTTACCGGGTATGATTACAATGTGGGAAAAAACGGAACGTTTTCTGTACAGGCAGGTGATATGGTGGTCACTTCGTATCAGCCACGGGCTGCTATGGTGAAAGCTTTGTTTGAACCTCAGGCAAGAATGGTGGATTCCGCTACTTACGATATTACGGCATGGTCATTACCTTATGTATATGGGATGAATGCATTTGCTTCACCGGCTAAAATTTCTGCTGCCGGCATCATGCAGCCGGTAAAAGTTGTAAATCCATCAACGGGTTATGGATATGTTCTGCCCTGGAGTGGCATGACCACAGCGAAAGCGGTATCTCAGTTATTGCAGAAAGGGATCGTTTTGCGTTATACACTGGAACCTTTTGAAGAAGGCGGGAATAAATTTGACAGGGGCGCCATCATTATTTTGAAGACATCCAACCAGGCTTTTGGCAATGGATTGTGGGATGTGGTGAAAAATGTAGCTGATGATTTCAATCTTCAATTATATTCAGTGAACAGCGGTTTTGTGGACAAAGGTTATGATTTTGGAAGCGGCAAAGTACGTTCTATCAAAGCGCCTAAAGTTGCTTTGCTGACCGGGGAAGGTGTTGGCTCTGATGGAGCAGGACAGGTATGGAGTTTCTTTGAAGAGCAGATTGATTATCCCATAACCCTGATCAACGCCAATGATGCAGGCAGGGTCAATTGGAATGATTATAATGTGGTGATTCTTCCGGGTGGATCCTATCGGTTCCTGAATGATAAATCAACACTTGAGCCTTTTAAGGATTGGATCAGGAATGGCGGCAGGGTGGTGGCTTTGGAAAGTGCGGTGGCACAATTTGCCGATGCCGGTTTTGGAATAAAGCAAAAGAAAGACGAAGATGGAAGTAAGGATACAAGCGGGTACAGTGATCTGAAAAAATTTGAAAATAGTGAACGTGATTATATTTCTGAATCCACGCCGGGGTCTATTTTGAAAGTAGACCTTGACAACACACATCCACTTGCTTTCGGATACCCTGATTATTATTACACGCTGAAACTGGATGCAAGCATGTATGAGTTCATGAAGAACGGATGGAATGTGGGTGTGATCAAAAAGAACAGCCAGGTTTCAGGTTTTGTTGGATCCAGGCTTAAACAGAAGCTTAAAGATGCTTTGCTTTTTGGAGTAGAAAACATGGGAAGAGGAACGGTGACCTATATCGCTGATGATATACTCTTCAGGAATTTCTGGGAAAATGGTAAACTCATGTTTTGTAATGCTGTCTTCCTGGTAGGAAATTAAAAATAATTTTCAGGCAATGGATTACATTCGCCATTTATGTAATAGCGGCTGCTCCCTTCGGTAACAAGAGGTATATTCGTGAAATAATTGAACGGATGAAAAAATTATTTTTATTGCTGGCTGCCTGTTGTGGTCTCTCAGTAGTAAAAGCGCAGGCGCCTGTGGAATGGAATTCCGCCGAAATGTTCCAGGCCATCAGAAAACTGAACGTACTCGGATCGGTTTTATATGTGGCAGCACACCCCGATGATGAAAACACAAGGCTCATCGCTTATTTATCAAAAGACCGCTTATACCGTACCGGGTATTTATCCATGACCAGAGGTGACGGAGGCCAGAACCTGATCGGGGATGAACAGGGAATTGAACTGGGATTGATCCGCACACAGGAACTCCTGGCAGCAAGAAGAGTGGATGGAGGAGAACAGTTTTTTACCCGTGCATTCGATTTTGGCTATTCAAAGAATCCTGAAGAAACTTTCAGAATATGGGATAAGGAAAAGATATTAAGTGATGTAGTATGGATGATCAGAAAGTTTCAACCGGATGTGATCATAACCAGATTTCCCACTACCGGTGAAGGTGGTCATGGCCATCATACGGCATCTGCAATTTTAGCGAATGAAGCGTTTACCGCTGCAGCAGATCCCAACCGTTTTCCGGAACAACTCAAATACGGAGTAAAACCCTGGCAGGCAAAAAGAATTTTATGGAATACGTTCAACTTTGGGAGCACCAATACTACCAACAGCGACCAGTTTCATTTTGATGTGGGCGGATATAATCCTCTTCTTGGTAAAAGTTATGGAGAGATCGCAGCCATCAGCCGCAGCAATCATAAAACGCAGGGCTTCGGTTCTGCAGGCAGCAGGGGAGAAGCAATGGAGTATTTCCGGACTACCGGCGGCACCAGACCTGAAAAAGATATCATGGATGGAGTGGACCTCACCTGGCACAGAGTGAATGGCGGAGAAGCCATTGAAAAAATGGTGAACAAACTGATCACATCATTTGATTTTTTACATCCTGAAAAAACAGTCAGGGGATTGGTTGATCTGTCCGAAGCATTGAAAAAAATACCGGACGGTTATTGGAAAACACAAAAGTTAAAAGATGTTTTACAACTCATCCAGCAATGCAGCGGGCTTTTTATGGATGCCACCACCAGCAGGCAGTATGCCGTTCAGACCGATTCTGTCCGTATCAGCTTTTCATTGAATGACCGGCTTGGTGATGATGTTGTTTTGAAAAATATCAGGCTGGATGATCGTGATTCTGCTTTGAACCTGTCACTTCAGAAAGACCGCAATGTTTCTTTTACAAGATCATATTCAGTTTCCAAAGACAAACCCGTAACACAACCTTACTGGCTGGTAAACAAGATGGCCCCGGGGCATTATAACGTAAGCGATCAAAGCAAGATCGGCCAGGCAAATGCTGATCCTGCATATTCGGTTGAATTCACTTTGAATTTTTACGGGAAAGATTTTGTATTTACAAAACCGGTGAAATACCGGTTTACGGATCCTGTGAAAGGTGAATTGTATGAACCTTTGGTAGTGGTGCCTCCCGTGTTGATATCTCCCGAAGAAAGGATCAAACTTTCCATTGACTCCAATGATTTTGCAGGTATCCTGGATGTAAGGGGAGAAAAGAAAGGTTTCATGGGTGATTTGAAAGGTGTAGGAGTAGCAGTGCCGGATGAAGTGGGTGTTCATTACGATCCGGGCCGCATTACTGTTACCGATCCAAACAAGATAGTTCCTGTGAATTTTTCCATAAAAGCAAACAGGGACAATGAATATTCTTTTAGCGTTGATGAGGAAAACGGGACCAAAGATGCCTATCATCTTGGAATGAAAGAGATCCGGTATGATCATATTCCGTACATCACTTATTTCACCGATGCCACGGTCATCAACAGGAAACTGGATCTGAAAATTGCAGGAAAAAAGATCGGCTATATCGTTGGTGCAGGCGATAAGGTACCTGAAGCATTGCAGCAGATGGGATATGAAGTGGTGCTGCTGGGTGATAAAGAACTTTCAAGGAATGACCTGCAGCAATACGATGCCATCATTACCGGAGTCAGGGCTTATAATACGAATGACTGGATGAATAATCATTACGATCAACTGATGAAATACATCAGCGATGGAGGCAACCTGATTGTTCAATATAACACCAATAATAATATCGGCCCGGTGAGAGCGAAGATCGGCCCTTACAATTTTGATATTTCGAGGAACCGTGTCACAGATGAAAATGCGGTGATGAATTTCCTTCATCCTGATCAGCAGGTGCTCAATTTCCCCAACAGGATCACACAAAAGGATTTTGAAGGATGGATACAGGAACGCAGCATTTATCATGCAGCGAATTTTGACAGATCGAAATTTGAAACTGTTTTTTCCATGCATGATCCCGGCGAACAGAATGATGACGGAAGCCTGATCATAGCACGGTATGGAAAAGGAGTGTTCGTTTATACAGGCCTGGTCTTCTTCCGTGAATTGCCTGCAGGCGTTCCCGGAGCATACAGACTAATGGCAAATATTATTGCACTTAACACAAAAAAAGAATTTTAGAATGCCAAATGAACGAAAACCCGATGTAAGAAGAGGAGAAGTGGCTTTTATTTTTGCGATTGTATTGGGCTTGTTGCTGGGGATCTTTATCCGGAGGATCAAAATTGGTTTATTGGTTGGTTTAGTGCTGGGCCTTGTGATCTTTTTTCTCGGGGTATTGCGTTCATCAAGAAAATAATTATGAACGATCATAATGACGATAAGGCGCCTCTGTTTAAAAACTGGAATCAATGGTATGCTTTGGTCATTGCAGTTTTGATCCTGCTTATTGGTTTATTTTATTTCTTCACTAAACAATTTTCATGAATCCGGTAGATTGGATAGTACTCATATTGACCTTGCTCTGTACTATCATTTACGGATTATACAAGAGCCGCACTACCCATAATCTTGAAGGCTATTTTCTTTCCAACAGGAGCATGCACTGGGGGCTGGTGCTGCTGAGCATCATGGGTACCCAGGCCAGCGCCATCACTTTTATTTCCGCACCCGGACAGGCTTACACGGATGGGATGCGGTTTGTGCAATATTATTTCGGGCTTCCTTTGGCCATGGTGGTCATCTGCATTTCTTTTGTTCCCATTTTCAGCAAGCTGAAAGTTTATACGGCTTATGAATATCTTGAAAACCGTTTTGACGGGAAAACAAGAACACTCACTTCATTCCTGTTTTTGTTGTCAAGAGGATTATCAACGGGCATCAGCGTGTTTGCTCCGTCCATTGTACTCTCTTCTTTGCTGGGATGGAATATTTACTGGACCAATATTTTTCTCGGAGGCCTGCTGATCATTTACACCATGAGTGGCGGAGCAAAGGCCGTTGCTTACACGCAACAACTTCAACTGGCCATCATTTTTATCGGGATGTTCCTGTCTGCATATCTGGTAGTAAGGATGCTTCCCGAAAATGTCGGATTCTTCGATGCCTTGCATGTGAGCGGCCGGCTGGGAAAACTGAATGTGATCACCAGCGGTTTTACCAAAAACGGTTTTAACTGGAGCGACCAGTACAATTTATGGAGCGGTATCATCGGCGGATTTTTTCTGGCTTTATCTTATTTCGGAACGGACCAGTCGCAGGTGGGCAGATACCTGACCGCAAAATCAATAACTCAAAGCCGCATCGGATTGTTGATGAACGGCCTGGTGAAAGTACCCATGCAGTTTCTCATCCTTCTTATCGGTGCCCTGGTCTTCACGTTTTATCAGTTCAATAAAGCGCCGATATTCTTCAACCAGTCACAGATCACCCGCATCGAAAACTCTCCGCTGAAAGATTCTTTCTATCTGACAAAAAGCACTTATGATGCCTTGTCTGTGCAGAAGCAAAAGGCCGTGGAGGATTTCTCGAAAGCGCTTCATTCCGGTGACAAACAAATTGAACAGGCAACATCAGATAAGCTTATTGCTCTGCAAAGCAGTTCAGATAGTTTAAGGGCCAAAGTGAAAGAATGGATGAATTCGGGAGCGGTAGGAGGTGACGGCAATGACACCAATTACATCTTTCTTAGTTTTGTGATGGAATATTTACCGCAGGGATTGGTGGGCCTGCTGATCGCCATAATCTTCCTGGCATCCTGGGGCAGTATTGCTGCTGCCATCAACTCGCTTGCTTCCTGCAGTATGGTGGATTTTCATAAACGGTTTACAAAGAAAAAAGAGAGCGGCGAGGATCAGTATTATCTTTCCAAATGGTACACCCTGGCGTGGGGTGTATTCTGCATTGTAGTGGCTATGTTCACTTACAATATCGGCAACAGCCTTATTGAAGCGGTGAATGTCCTGGGATCTTTATTTTATGGTGTGATACTCGGGGTTTTTCTTGTTGCCTTCTTCTTTAAAAATATTAAAAGCGGTACTGCAGTCTTCTGGGCAGCCCTGTTAGGAGAAGTGATCGTATTGATGGTATTCGCACTGGCAAAATATAAAGTGATCTCCCTGGGCTTCCTCTGGCTGAATCCTATCGGCGCTTTTGCCGTGATCGGGTTTGCTGTATTGCTGAATCTATTCACACATGATAAAACTGCAGTAGTAAAAAATTAATTTGACCTGCCATATTTATATCTCTTTTATAAAACGGTAATTAACAGTATTAATTGGCAGGATCTTACAGATTTGACTTTGATTAATAATAATATTTCCATCCAAAAGCTGCATAGATATCTTTGGGAGAATAGACTTTCCCTTCTTTAATTGTCAGGAAGATTTTGCGGATATCCTGCATGTTTTGCAAAGGGTTACCTTCAACTAATATCATGTTGGCAATTTTCCCTGTTTCAATACTGCCGAGTTGTTTTTCTTTACCGCAAAGTTTTGCAGGTATAATGGTTGACATGCGTAAGATTTCTGCATTTGGGATACCTAAGTCACTGTATTCTTCGAGTTCATGCTGAACAATACCTCCATCAGTTCCTGAAACGATCGTGATGTGATTGTCATACAGCTCCTTGATCATTCTCTTCATCATTTCATAAGAATCTTTGTATGCTTCAATTTCATTTTCTGCACCGATAAAACTACCTGCATTGATAGTACGCTTTATTTCAGCGGGCAGGTATTGCATGATGGGAAGATAACTGTGCGAAGGCTTTCCGGGTAATCCGATGAACATATCTTCAAATGTGGTGATCGTCGGATCAATAGAAATGTTTTTTGCTTTCATTTTTCTGATGAAAGCCTGTACTTCATTACTTTTCGGATCGAGGGTATATCCTTTTTGACCAATCAATTGAAATCTGGTCATATTGCGTGTGTCAACGGTATCGCCGAAAAAATTAAGCATAAACATATTGATATGCGTCACCTCATCAAAACCTGCATCAATAGCCTGACCCGCTGTCATAAAAGCGGGAATGTGTCCGCACACCCTCATACCAAGACTATGTGCTTTTGCTGCCAAAGGTTTCACCCACTCCGGCCTGATGGAGCTATATAGTTTGATCTGATCGTATCCTTTGCTTTTATAATCTTCAATTGCTTTTATCCCTTCTTCCAGGTTGTTGATGAGGACCCCGGTTGGTCCTGCTAAAGGTCCTGCCTGGTCAATAAACCCGGAAATGTATGTGATGTTTGGCCCGAGTATAGAGTCTTTATTTATTTTATCTCTGAATGTTACTAAAGAGGAGTTATTGCCCATATCACGCAAATTGGTCACTCCTTGTGCCAGCATAAAGGGACCTGTAGACGGATCGAAGTGGCCATGCATTTCCCACAACCCGGGCATTAAAAATTTACCGGTACCGTCAATGACCTGGTAAGAAGCCGGGATGTTGACAGACGAAACAGTTCCGACCTTTTCTACCATACTGTTTTTTAGTAATACTGTAGAGTTGGGAGATACTGTTCCTTTTACTGTATTAAAAAGATTTACATTTTTGATAGCAATACCTTGAGGAATCACTTGTGTGATCTTTTTTGAAAGTCCGGTATAAAATTCTTGTTGATATTTTTTCTGAATTGCAAGAAGCTCACCGGCTGTATTTTCAAACCCCTCTTTCACTATAGAAAACCAGTCATCAAAACCGCCAAAGAAATTTCCTTCATTTGTAAACCAGGAATAAGAGGGTGGACCGCCAAAACCGGAGATTGCTATTAATTGTATGATCATTTTCCGGTCACCGTTTGAAATTTCTTTTTCAAGTAACTTTTCAAAACTTCTTGTTCCGGCAGGAAGCACTTCCAATTGTTTTGATGGTGAAGCCATCATCATTTTTAATAATAGTTCTACTGAGGCTGGTGAACCATTAATTTCTGAATAAACCTGGCCTTTATAGTCTGAAGAATCATTTTCGAAATTATTTTTCCAGAATGCTTTGTTTTCCTGTACATAAAAAATCTCATGAACAGGAATTTTGAAATAATCAACACCTGTTATTTCATTCCGGATAATAGCGCTCTTTTCATTAAGAAGTATAGCTTGTGTGATAGCCGGTCCACGGCCACGGTCATTAAATTCATAATAATACCGGTAATCATTCTCTCCATTCTTCCAGGTTAATTGTTTACCGGAAACTTCTCCCGATGTTAGAAACAAATAACGGGTAGTATCATTGTTGGCTGCGGTGATATCATGTGTAAAAAGAAAGCAGCAAAGAAGTGTATGAAAATATTTCATGTTTATGGTTTTGTATGATCAACACTCAAATGTAATCCTTTAATGTTTGGTGAAAGCCGGGGTTGAAAAAAAATAAAAATGGCGAAACTTTCATTTCGCCATTGGGTTATCTGTGTTTTTAGTTGTTATTGGGAAATAACGTCTTTCAGTGCGGGCACTTTTTCTGCTGTGGTCCACTCGGTCAGCGGATCATACCATACCGGCGTTTGTGCTGTTATATTTTTGTCTTTCAACTGATCCAGTTTGAAAGGACCTTGCCGGGTTCCGGCAGTATCGGTAAAAAAGTAAAATTTATTTTTCCATTCTTCCATTCTTGCTTTTGCTGCATCAATAACCGCTTTCAATGCAGGCACTTTCCCGGCAGTGGTCCATTCTGTCAACGGATCATACCATACGGAAGTGGATTCAGTAACGTTCTTATTCTCCAGTTGGCTTAAAGTAAAAGGTCCTTGCTGATTGCCGCCGGCATCTGAAATAAAGAATTGTTTTTTCGACCAGTCTTCGGTTGCTGCTTTTTGAACCGTGGCGGCCTGGGGTTGTGCAACGGTTTGAACTGAATCAATAATTTGTTTTAACACGGGGATCTGACCTGCCACTGTCCAATTAGGAAGTGTTTCATACCAGATCTGTGTTTGAGCAGTGATATTTTTTCCGGCAAGCTGATTGAGTTTGAATGGCCCTTGTTGTGTTCCTGATCCGTCAATATAATAAAAGCCTACGTGCTCCCATCCTGTCTGGTGTGTTGCTGCCTGTGCCGGTGCTGCAGTTGAAGCACTGCTGATAATGCCACTCAATGCAGGTACTTCTGCGGCAGTAACCCACTTGGTGAGTGATTCATACCAGACCTGTGTTTGAGCGGTGATATTTCTTCCTGTCAGCTGATTTATTTTTAGAGGTCCTTGTTGTTTTCCTGTTGCGTCAATATAATAGAATCCCACATGTTCCCACCCGGTTTGTTGTGCTGCTGCCTGTGCCGGCGCTGCAGAAGATGCAGCGTTGATAATAGAATTCAGGGCAGGAACTTCACCGGCAGTCACCCATTTGGTGAGTGATTCATACCAGACCTGTGTTTGAGCGGTGATATTTCTTCCTGCCAGCTGATTTAATTTTAATGGTCCTTGCTGCGTGCCGTTTGCATCGAGGTAATAAAATCCTGCATTGCTCAGGTCTGCCTGTGCAGGTTGACTTGCTGCAGCAGGAGATGATGTTGCCTGCACGGAATTTATTATTGAATTTAATGCGGGTATCTGCCCGGCGGTTGTCCAGTTAGAGAGTGGTGCATGCCACACCTGAGTTTGCGCAGTGATATTTTTACCGGTGAGCTGATTTAGTTTGAATGGGCCCTGTTGTTTTCCTGCTCCATCCATATAGAAAAAGTCAACAGAATCCCAGTTGCCTTGTGCGGAAGCAGACGGAACGGTCCCTGCAGATGCAGCATTATTGAAGAGAGCCTGTAATTCAGGTATCTCTCCTGCAGGTTTCCATTGAGGGATCGCATCAAACCAGACTGAGGTCTGCGGAGTAATATTGTAAGATCTTAATTCTTCAAGAGTGAATGGCCCATGCTGATTGGTACCATCGAAGTAAAAATATTTTTTCATAACAGGTAATTTTATAAAGTACTCAAATATATAGTTATTTTTCTGAACCCGTTGAGGTGTATAGTTAAGAAAAGCAGAATCCTGAATAGTACTTGTTATGACCTGGCATATACAGTCATTACTGTTCAAAAAACAGCCGAAGCAATTGCCGGATTGTATTGAAACGATATTAATTTTTTGACCGGCCGGGTTTCAGATATTTATTGAGAAATTCCAGGGTTCTTTTGTCCGTGGTGATCAGGTTTTCTTTTTTTACAAATCCATGCCCTTCATCCGGAAATACTACATATTCTACAGGCACACCATTTTTCTTTACACCTTCAACGATCTCATCACTCTCAACTTTTAAAACCCGTACATCATTGGCTCCCTGGAATACAATGAGGGGTTTGTTGATCTTCTCATAGTTGAAGAGTGGTGATGTAGCTTTCAGCAAAACACTGTCACCGGTGTCCGGGTCACCCAATTCTTCATACAATGCCTTCCGGGCATTTTCCCAATAGGGTGGAATGCTTTTCAGAGTGCGGATCCAATTAGCCACTCCAAAAAGATCAACACCGGCTTTGAATTCATCCGGGTGCAGGCACAAGGCATTCAACACCATGTTTCCGCCGTAACTGCCACCGTAAATCCCGACAGCATTGCTGTCAATATATTCTTTGGATACCAGCCATTTTTTTGCCCAGATGCAATCTTTCAGATCACCATATCCATGATCCTTGTTATCCAGTTTGTAAAAAGTTTTTCCATAACCGCTGCTGCCCCGGTTGTTTACTGCCAGCACTGCATAACCATGATTCACTAAAAACTGTATGCTGTTGTTGAATCCGACACGGCTTTGTCCGCCCGGCCCTCCATGCACCCATACTAAAGCTCCTGCTTTGTTGTTCTTATTTGCCTGGAGCGGTTTATAATAAATTGCCGGAATCTGTTTTCCGTCAAATGAAGTAAAACGGATTACTTCTGCCTGCACCAGGTCTTTTTCGTTCACTTCTTTATTCAGCGTGGAAGTAAGTTGCTTTAAATTTTTATTTTCGAAATTATAAACGAACAGGTTTGCCGGGCTGGTGCTGCTGCCGACAGTCAATAGCATATTTTTTTCTGACGGGGAGATGAGGACATATTCAATATTCCCGTCTTTAATCTCCGGGAAATTTAAAGGTTGATTGCCTGCATGATCAAACAATAAGATTTTGTTTTTCCCGTCTTCATTCAGGGTGATCGTGTGATATTTTTCATTTTCACTCAGGTTCATGCCGTCCACATCCCATTTATCTTCATAGAATTTTTCTGACCTGCCGTTGTTGATATTGTATTTGACGAGATAGGTGAATTCGCTTCCATTATTGGTGGTATAATAAAATGTGCTGTCGTTTTTCTCAAAGGCGGCAGCGATCCAGTTTGCCTCGTTGTCATTACTGAGTCTTTTCATATTCTTATTCTGCCTGTCGTACAGGAACAATTCATTTTTATCGGTAGTGATGATTTTACTAAGCGCAATATATCTCTCGCTTGGGCTGATCAGAGATGCGGTCAGGTTGGAATCATTGCGGTAAAATAAAGAAGGTGTCCATCTGCCGGTATCCATTTTCCAGATATCAAAGAACCTGGGATCACGGTGGTTGCTGCTGATAAACAATGATTTTTTATCAGCGCTCCAGTTCATGAAATTATTGGAGCTGCCAGTCCAGGGTGTCAGGTCTTTTGCCGTTGTGTCATTCTTATGTTTAAAATATAAATGATAGTTCTCGTTCCCGCCTTCATCATGCATGAAAATGAAATTATCAGTACCGGGTAAAAAACTCATGGCATAAAAAGATTCCTTCACAGAAGCAGTCAACGGCTTTTGACCTGTATCGGCAATGTTCAGCTCATAAACATTGAATATGCCTGTCTTGTTACTGCTTATGAGTAATGCTGTTTCATCGCTGTTAAAGTCCGCAGCCGAAACAGAAACGTTATCTCTTAACTGTTCGGGACTGTATTGTTGCGGTGTGCGTGAATCATTTTGATCTTGACCGCAGGAAGCAAAAATGATAAATGCAAATGAGATGAGGTAGCCGGTTTTCGATTTCATAATTTATAGTTTGGTGTAATGAAGAGGAATAATAAGGTTTCCTGTTAAATTTTAGTTGCTTATCCGGGGCTGGAGTCTTTTAAAACAACTGATACCGGCATTTACACCGGTATCAGTCTTAAAAATTTGAGAGAATCCTATTTCAGTTCTGCCAGCAGCTTCTCATTTAATCTTACATAGTCATCATTCTTTGCTTCTTTGGAAAGTGCCAGTGATTTTTCTGCTGCCGCTTTTGCTTCAGCTTTCTTTCCCAGTTTTGCAAGGCAGTTTGCCTGCTGGTAAACAACAAAAAATGATTTGGGTTGTTGCTCCACTGCTTTATTGAACCAAACAAGAGCCTGGTTCAGGTCTTTGCCATTGTCCATGTAGTACATGGCAGCGTTGTAATAAGGGCGGTTGTCTTTGATCAGCAGGTCGTCAATTTGTTTCATCACTGCAGCGTCCACATCGGTACTGATGGGGAAGGAAACTCCGGTATTATCCCACATGAGTTTCAGGTCGCAGACAGATGGACGTACATTGCTGAACTGAATAGTAAAACTTTCTACTTTGTTATTAAGGTTTACGGGCTTTGCGGTCACCCTCACTACATCCTGATCCTGTTTGTATGCAGCCGGGCTGGTCACATCGGTTTGCTTAGTGATGATCACGGTCCATTCGTTCTGACCCGGAATGGTAAGCAGGCCATATTTACCCGCAGGTATCTTTTTGCCTCCAATGGTCACATCGCTTCCAAAGGTCAGCGTGGTTGCAGCATTTGCACCGGTGCGCCATACTTCACCGTAAGGAACAAGATCACCGAAGATTTTCCTTCCTTTTACTCCGGGCCTAGAATAGGATAATTCAATTGAAGATAAACCGAAATCCTGTTTAACAGTTTGTGTCGGACTGGGAGCAGGAGTTTTCAATGATTGAGCGCCGGAAAAATTGAAAGTAAATGCAGCTACTGCAATAATTAAGAGTCTTCGCATGATAAATGGTTTTAAGAGCGCAAAGATAACGAAAGATGTGTATGGGATTCCGGTTGCCGGCAATATGTCACTTATTGAGGAAACACTGTGGATAAAGTCTCTATGTTCTGATATTTCAAGGGAAATGTTTAAAAAGAAAAAATTATGGAAGTGCGATCATTTTTATTGCTGCTTTTCCATTTAGCCCCTTCTTTGATTACCCGTATCACTTCAGGCTCACATTCGCTGCACGAAGATCTTTCAATTTTCAGGTCTGCCGGATTCCCGTTGTCATCAATTTTAAAAGATACAACCACTTCTTTATGTGAATTCTTACCTATTACACTTCCCGGTATCCTGAGATTATTGGCCAAATAGGTCTTATAGTTATTCCAGCCGGATAAAGGCTCAGCTTGCCCATCTATTTTAAAGAGCCCTGCCCGGTCCGGTGTGGCTTTTTTAAATCTGAATTCCTGCGCCGGTTGTTTCCGGTTTTCAGAAATCCCAGTTGCTGTTTCCTGTTCATTATCTTTTGCAATTGTGCTATCGTTTACTGGTTTTGTAGTTTTTTCATTTCCTGCACCGGCGCTTTCTGATAGGAGATCTTTATTGCCGGAAAGTGCTTTTGCAGGAGCAGTTGTTTGTTGTTCATTATGGTATTCCATGGTGACAGTTGGTGTCCCCGAACTGCTCCTGCCCGATTGTGCGACCTCAGTATTTACAGCAGGCTTATTGTTTTTTATTTCCGCACTGATGATTTCTTTCTTCTCCGGCCCTGTATCATTTATTTTCGCGGGGCTCTGTGTTGCCGAATCTGCACGTTTATTCTCTTGTTGTTTCAAAGCATTGTTCTCTGCAATTTTTGACGGCTTATGTGAAGAAAACTGATACGTGAGGTATCCTGCGCCTGCAATCAGCAACAAAATGGCCGCCACACGCCATAAGGTAAAAGGTGAGTGTTGCTTTGATGAGATCGGGATTACTTTTTTATCAGCAATTCTTTCCGATAATCTTTTTCGTAATTCATCAATATCATTTGAAATATTCACACTTTGTGTTGCATAACCTTCCAGTGCATCTGCCAGGAAAGGATCATCCAGAGCTGCTTTTTCCAGTTCGTGCCTTTCTTCAGCAGGCAGCAACCCTTTGTGATATTTTTCAATATCCGCTGCAGTGAATCGTTTTATTTTATTTTCTTCAGGCATAAATGAATTCAAAAGTCAAAACCTGTCTGCCGTCAGGCAGTGTCAAAAGTAAACATTCCCGTTTCACTGTTTCGGAACTCAGGTATTTCTTCAGCACCCTATCCGGTTTCTTTGTTACCTTATTCCGGTCTATTGATCTCCGGCCTTTTCCTTTTCCATGCAAATCTTCAAATTCCTTCTTCCATTCTGAATGAAACTGCGAACTTTATTCCAATCCAAACCTGTAATATCAGCGATCTCATTATAGCATTTTCCTTCCAGGTAAAACAACTGAATGGTTTTGCGCTGTTCCTCTTCAAGTTTGCCAAGGCAATATTCCAGTTTTACCAGGTTATCTTCTTTTTCGAGTACTCCATTCAGATGCACGTTTTCTTCGCTTTGCATAAAGGAGGCGTTAATTTCTACAGTTTTTAAATTCTTTGGTGTCCGCAACTGCATCAGGCAATGATTTTTTGCTAATTGATATAGCCAGCTTTTAAAATTCTCCACTTCATGTTTTTTCAGCTTGGTCACTAATTCTTCAAATATCATCATCACGCTGTCTTTGGCTCTTTCCGGTTCCTTAAAATATTTCAGGCAAACTCCATAGACCAGTTCCATATAACGCTGATACAGTTCTCCCAATACAGAAAGTTCGCCTTTTTGCCTGTAAAGGAGAATCAGGTCCTTATCGGTTCGGCTATCATCTTTTATGTTCCTCATGAAACTCACAATACTAAAGTACTACACATACGGCTTATTCAGAAGGGGCAAATTTTTTTTAAAAGGATTTTATGTAAAAATTTTAGCGCCGGCATCCCAGGTAGTAAATACTTTTTATGAAACAAATACTTTTTGCTTTAACGCCACTCCTGATTTTATTTCTTGCATTACGGCCGGTTCGTACCTTGACCGTGACCGGAAAGATCACCGATGACAACGGAAATCCCGTAGCTGCTGCGACAGTTAGTGAAAAAGGTACAACGCAAGGCACCTCTTCGGCAGCAGACGGCAGCTACAGGCTTGTAGTCGGCAATGACCGGGGCACTTTAGTAATTACTTCCATGGGATATATTCAGAAAGAAGTAAAGATAAAAAGCAGATCAATGATCAATATTAAGTTATCGGCAGTTACTGCTGACTCTGCCATGCAGGAGGACAGAGTAGTTGGATATGAGTTGAAAAAAAATATGAAGGATTATGTACAAATGGAAAATGCAACAAGCTATTCTCCGGTTTATAAGGGCCGTCTTTACAATGGTTACGGCAGGGTGTATTCCGGTAAATCGGCAGGAAGTCAGTTTACTCCTCCCGGTACCGTAAGAGATGAAGAAAAAAATTACGGGGACAATGAACCCGGAAATTTCAACACTGAATCTTATGATCAGATAATTGAAAACCGTTTCCTGAAAGTGAAAGATAACCCTCTTTCCACTTTCTCCATTGATGTGGATGCTGCATCGTATGCCAATGTACGCAGGTTTCTGAATTTAGGTCAGTTGCCACCTGCAGGAGCAGTGAGAATTGAGGAACTGGTCAATTATTTCCATTATGAATATCCGCAGCCAACAGGAGAAGATCCTTTTTTCATAAGCACGGGAATTTCTGATTGTCCCTGGAATAAAGACAGCAGGCTGGTACTGATTGGGCTCCAGGGGAAAAAAATAGCAACAGAAAATCTTCCAGCATCCAATCTTGTTTTCCTGATTGATGTTTCCGGTTCTATGGATGAACCGAATAAACTGCCCCTGGTAAAGGCTTCAATGAAAATGCTGGTGGACCAGCTCAGGAAGCAGGACAGAGTAGCAATAGTGGTGTATGCGGGCAATACCGGGCTGGTGCTTCCTTCCACCAGCGGTGCAGATAAGACAAAGATCAAAGATGCAATTGATAACCTGGAAGCCGGCGGATCTACCGCAGGCGGCGCCGGAATCAGGTTAGCTTATAAGATTGCAAAACAGAATTTTTCAAAAGAGGGTAATAATCGTGTGATCCTTTGCACCGATGGCGATTTCAATATCGGCGCCAGCAGCGATGATGAAATGATACGTCTGGTTGATGAAGAAAAAAAGAGCGGGGTATTCCTGACTGTTCTGGGTTTCGGTATGGGAAATTACAAAGACAGTAAAATGGAAAAGCTGGCTGACAAAGGGAATGGCAATCATGCCTACATTGATCAGCTGAGCGAAGCAAAGAAAGTGCTGGTAAGCGAATTCGGAGGAACTCTTTTCACTATTGCCAAAGATGTAAAACTTCAGGTCGAATTCAATCCTGCAAAAGTGCAGGGTTATCGTTTGATCGGTTACGAGAATCGTTTGCTGAACAAAGAAGATTTTAATAATGATAAAAAAGATGCCGGTGAAC
Organism: Sphingobacteriales bacterium UTBCD1; assembly: GCA_002066995.1. Classification (GTDB taxonomy): domain Bacteria; phylum Bacteroidota; class Bacteroidia; order Chitinophagales; family Chitinophagaceae; genus UTBCD1. The sequence goes on along the minus strand of MWTC01000034.1, from coordinate 12,055 downwards.
TGGGAAGCGGCCATACGGTCACAGCATTGTACGAGATTATTCCGGCAGGAGTGAAGAGTGATTTTTTAGAAAAAGTGGACCCGTTGAAGTATCAGAATAATGAAGTACCGCTGAGCAGGTCTTCACATAGCGATGAGATCATGACAGTGAAATTCCGTTATAAGGCCCCGGATGGTGAAGTGAGCAGACTGATAGAGCATCCCGTTATGGACGAACATACCGGCATTGCAAGAACTTCAGACAATTTCCGGTTTGCTGCATCTGTTGCCGAATTCGGAATGATGCTGCGCAATTCTGAATTTAAATCCAATGCATCTTTTATCAATGTACTAGAGCTTGCCAAAAATGCAAAAGGAAACGATGAAGAGGGCTATCGTTCGGAATTTATAAAATTGGTTCAAAATGCGCAGTCTTTATTTAAGGAAAAAGACAAAGGAAGGGATGATAAAGTGGTAAGTGGGAATTAAATGATGATAACCGTTGAATCTTATCCTTTAAAAGCGGGGTGGAATTGTTCCAGTGTTTTTCTTAAAAAATCCCGGTTGAGGTGTGTGTAGATCTCGGTGGTGGTGATGCTTTCATGTCCCAGCATTTCCTGAACGGCCCTGAGATCTGCACCTCCTTCTATAAGATGAGTAGCAAATGAGTGGCGGAAGGTATGCGGTGAAATTATTTTTTTTATACCTGCTTTTCTTGCCAGGTCTTTTATGATTAAAAAAATCATGACTCTCGACATTTTTGTGCCACGGTTATTTAAAAACAAAATATCTTCATTTCCCGCCTTTACGTTGATATGAACCCTGATATCATTTTTATAAATATTGATGTATTTGACGGCGCTGCTCCCGACCGGCACCAATCGTTCTTTGTCACCCTTACCGATGACCCGGATAAAACCGACATCAAGATAAAGTTGTGAGATTTTCAGGTTTACCACTTCACTTACCCTTAATCCGCAACTGTACATAGTTTCCAGTATGGCTTTGTTTCTGCCGCCTTCCGGCTTGCTCAGGTTAATTTGAGCAATAATGTTTTCGATCTCATCAAAACTCAGAACATCCGGCAATATCCTTTTTAATTTAGGTGCTTCCAGCAATACAGTAGGGTCCTTTTGAGAAATATTTTCCATCAGGCAATATTTATAAAAGGCTCTTATGCCGGAGATCATCCTTGCCTGTGATGAGGGAGTCATTCCAAGACGGGCGGCCCATTTTACAAATTGCTGCAGATCTTTCAATGCAATTTCATCAGGCTTTTTCAAAGATCCTGTTTCCTGTAAAAACGAAGTGAGTTTATCAATATCCCTCAGGTAGGCTCCGACAGAATTTTCTGAAAGTGATTTTTCCAGTTGCAGGTAGGCTTTGAATCCTTTTTTATAAGATTCCCACATTTTTTAAAGTTCAAATACCCGGAATCAAATCCCGGGTAAAATCCGGCAGTGAATATGATATCCTGTTTTTTATTTATTTAAAATCTTATTCTTGTTATTTATAAAACTATTGCAGCGTAATATCTTTCTCGAGTTCTTTCCATCCTTCATTCAGTTTCACTTTTACCCAGATACGGGATGGAGAGATGTTTACCGAATCCAGCGTTTGATGTATTGCATCAAAATCAAACTGGAGTTGCTCGCCCAGGGTCATCATTGCCTTTTTGCCGGTGGCCATTTCTTCTACAAAAATATTTCCCTGGTCGGTAGAGACCACCAGGCCTTCTGCCACAGAGAATTTAGGATCGAGGTTATTGATGGCACGGGCTGACCTTGAAATATTCTTTGATTTATTAAACGGTATTTTCAGATAGTAACCTCGCCCGTTTTTGCAGTCATTGAACAGCAGCCATGCATAACTGGTGTCAGTGACCATTCCCCGTACATAATGCGGATTCAATCTCACTACGTCGCCGATAAGGTCAGGCAGGCTCATTTTGCGGTTGATTCCCATCCCATCATAACTCCAGGTCACTGTGTCCGCAATGCAGTCTTTCGGGCTTATATAAACGTAGGGCCTTAAAGGATTCTTTTCGTTGATAAATTTCAAAGTGTCTTTCAGGCAGGCGGTGTCGCAGAAAGTTGCAGAACCGGAAGAGGATTTACATCCGCCGGATGCGAATGCGATAAAGCCTGTAATGATTATAGCCAGGATCATTCTCATATTAATCGGTATTGTGTTCCGGCAAAAATACTTATTACAGGGATGAGCGGGCAAAATTTTTCTTAGTAATAAAAATCCTCTATCAGAAAAAATTCGGGTTCTTTATCATTCAGTCGTGTTATGGAGAGAATATCAAATTGGAGAAACCTGAATTCAGGGTGAAGAAAAAGGAATTCATCTGTAGCTTTTTGCAGGTATTTAAATTTTTTCCTGGTTACACTGTCTTCGGGGTTGCCGAAGGCGTCTGATTTCCTGGCTTTCACTTCTACAATATGCAGTACATTATTTTTTAGTGAGATGATGTCAATTTCATAATGGGAATGCCGCCAGTTGCGATAGAGTACATCATGACCTTTCCCTTTCAGCCAGCTTTCCGCCATTAATTCGGCTTCTTTTCCAAATGTATTATGGGCGGCCATGTATTATCTTTACTTCAAGTTACAACAATTTCCGGATGAAGAAAGACAAAAGAATGTTTTATCTTGAAGGGAAGCCTCAGTATTTTGCCTGGGGCGGCCAGGTACTGATCCCTTCATTGATTCCCGCAACAAAATCAGGTAACAAGCCCATTGCTGAATATTGGCTGGGAGCTCATCCAACGGCTCCTTCAATTGTAGCCGGTAATGAGAAATTTCCACTGGATCAGTTAATCGCTGCGGATACTGAGAACATTTTAGGCAAAAAGGTATCTGAAAAATTCGGGCGGCTTCCGTATTTATTAAAACTGCTGGATGTAAAAGATATGCTGTCTATCCAGGTGCATCCATCCAAGAAAGAAGCGGAAAATGAATTTGCCAGGGAAAATGCTGCCGGAATTCCCATTCATGCACCGCAAAGAAATTATAAAGATGATAATCATAAACCGGAACTCATGGTGGCATTAGGCGACTTCTGGCTGTTGCACGGGTTTAAATCAAATGAAAAACTGATACGGACACTGCAGGCAGTGCCTGAGTTGAATTTTTTTATCCCCCTGTTTGAGCAATCGGGTTATGAAGGATTGTACAAGCGGGCCATGACTATGCCTCAGCGGGAAGTGAACATTGTTCTTCAGCCTTTGCTGGACAGGATAGTTCCCTTATATCATGCAGGCAGGCTTGATAAATCCGGCGAAGATTTTTGGGCGGCCCGTGCATCAGTAACTTTCGGGAAAGGAAAAGAGTTAATTGACCGGGGAATATTCTCCATTTATTTTTTCAACCTGCTTCATTTAAAAAAAGGGGAAGCAATCTTTCAGGATGCAGGAGTGCCACATGCATACCTTGAAGGCCATAATGTGGAGATCATGGCTAACTCTGACAATGTATTAAGGGGAGGACTTACCGCTAAACATATTGATGTGGAAGAACTGCTGAAGCATGTAAAATTTCAAGAGACAGTTGCGCATATTCAGTCGGGAAAAAAGAAAAATGAAAAAGAATGGTTATTTGAAACTCCTGCACCGGATTTTCAGCTCAGTGTTGTTCACCTGTCAAAAGGCGAAGCTTTTTCTTTACGGTCTTCAACTGCTGAAATATTGCTTCTCACCGAAGGCAAAGCCGTTTTAAAAGAAGAGGAGGAGAGTGTCTTATTGGAGAAAGGTCATCCTTCTGCCATAATTTTTTCAGGCGGAAAAGTTCAGGGCACCGCACTTCAGGATACTATATTGTTCAGAGCTTCAGTGCCTGTACACATAAGTGAATAAATCAAGATCAGGTTTCCTTCAATTGAATTACATTTGCCCTGAAACTTTATTAAAAATGAAACAGAATAGAACCAACATTATCGTATTTGCGGTATTGATCGTAATCGGTGCATTGTACCGTGTATGGGATAACCGCCCGCTGGGCTTTGCTCCTCAAATTGCCATGGCCTTATTTGCTGGATCGGTGATAAAAGATAAAAAGATAGCATTCCTTTTCCCGTTGCTCTCCATTTTGATCTCTGATGCATTGTACCAGTTCCTGTATGTTCAGGGACTGACCGGTATCCCGGGATTTTATACTGGCCAATGGGTGAATTATATTTTATTCGCAGCCATCACGGTGATCGGTTTCAGGATCAATTATGCAAAGCTGAGTCATATTTTGGGAGGTTCGGTTGCAGGTGTTTTGATCTTCTTCATTATCTCAAACTTTTTGGTTTGGGCAGGCGGCGGATTGGACATCAACAATCAGCCTTATCCCAAAACCTATGACGGATTGATGACCTGCTTTGCTGCCGGTATTCCGTTTTTAAAAGGGAGCTTTATTGCTACATTTGTGTTTGGCGGACTATTGTTCGGAGCGTATAATCTTTTCACAAGGTGGGCTTTAAAACCAGCAAGGTCATAATATAAATACCGATATAAGAGATCATTGAACCCGGTGATGAGCCGGTTTTTTTATTTCTTACCGGTATCCGGGATTTTCATTTCCCTGCCGGGTTCCGCTTACTAAATTTTCAAACTATCGTTTTACTGCCGTGGACTCGGGGTTATACAAGACATAGTACAAATTCCGTCTTCCTGAATTGATTTACGGCGAACACTACATATCCGCACACAAATCCATCTGAAATATTGACTGTGAGCAGCTATATTCCGGACACATGTGCAGGAAGGGAAAAGAAGTGGATTTATATTTATAGTTCATGCGATATTGCGGAAAGCAATAAAATAGTACTGCGAGTCTGGAAGCCTCGCAGATAAGAAACGAACAGTGTTTATCGAACAAGATTCAGACTGTCTTTCCTTCGTATTTTACCGGATGATGTTCGCAAAAAATGAGGAAGAAATAAAATCTTTTTGGGTTTTTCGTACTTAGTTAAACTGTCGCTTATTTTTTCCTTTATTGTTTTTATCTGATCATCGGAATAGCATTCGCCTTCAATAAGCAAAACCAGTTTTTCACCTAAAACAACGTCAGGCACTCCCGTAACAAAGAATGGTTCATCAATTATCCTGCTTAGCTTTGCTTCAATCTGCTCAGGGAATAATTTTATTCCGCCACTGTTTATGACATTATCTTTTCTTCCCAGCCAGATAAATGAAGTAGAACTTTTCAACTCAACCATATCATTGGTGAGGACTGGTTGGTTCAAAAAAGGAACATGAATGATCAGGCACCCGTTTTCGTTCTTTTCAAACGCAACTCCTTTCAAAGCTGTATATAGAGAACCGGATTCAGCGCCATTGATTCGCCTAAGTGCCACATGACTCAATGTTTCTGTCATACCATAGCCGTGATAAACAGCCGCATTCAAAGACCGGCAGTGCACCTCCAGTTCAGTGCTGACAGGCCCTCCGCCTAATAAAATTGTTTTAATGTTTTTGGTATCTCTTACTCCGGCCATTTGCATAGGTGTCAGCGGAACGAAATCTACCGGCTGCCCTGCAGAGAGGTGACTCAATGGTTGATTACCGGGCTTCACACAAATCAAATTCAAACTGCTGAAGAGCGCTCTTACAATCATCATTTTCCCTCCAATATAACTGGCAGGCAGTGCGAGTAATGCAACTTGATTTTTTTGAAAATTGAAAAATGCAGCCGTAGCAGCAGCACTGGCCAACATCTGGTCTTTCTCCACTGTGATAAGTTTAGGCTTTCCGGTAGAGCCACTCGTGTGGACTTCCATGTAAGCCGACCCAGACATCCAGCCTGCTAAAAAACCACCTATCTGTTGCATATAAACTTCCGGATGGCTTTTGCAATAACGCAACAGTTCTTCACCTTCCAGTTCCTGTCCGTTCAAGATGAGTTTTTTATAAGACTTCCGGTTCATTGCAACCAATTGCTTTACAAATAAACAATTTTATAAGAGACATCAGGCCAGGCATCTTTGTTATGTGCTATTCAGTTAAACAAAGAACTCAAATCCCAGCTCTTTGATATATTATAATGCAGTCCCTTTGCATCAGCTGTATAAGGTGATTCAAAATTGTTGGTGTACAATTGTCCTGTACCTAAACCTTGTGCATAATGCGAATGACCTGTTGCGGCATATTGGGCAATGGCATTAAGGCCGATGTTGCTTTCGAGGGCAGATGTTATTATCCAACGGCCTCCGGTTGCTTCAATTAATTGTTTCCATCTGCTGGCACCATCAAATCCCCCTGTAAGTGCAGGTTTCAGAATGAGAAGCTGAGGGGCTATAGTTGTTATCAGTTTCTCCTGCTCTATCTCATTAATGATACCAATCAATTCCTCATCGAGTGCTATCTTCACAGGGCTGCTTTCCGCTAATGCTGCCATCTCCTGCCACTGCCCGGGCGGTATTGGTTGCTCAATGTAACTCACCTCATATTGTGCCAGCTGCTGAAGTTTGACTTTGGCTTCTTCAAAACCAAATGCCCCGTTGGCATCCACTCTTATCTCTACTTCGGCCGCATTAAACTGTTTCCTGATATAAGCCATTAATTCCAGTTCTGCATCAAAGTCAATTGCACCAATTTTGAGTTTCAGTGATGTATAACCTTGTTTTAATTTTTCTTCAACCTGTTTTTTCATTTCGCTTTTCGCACCCATCCATATCAGTCCATTGACAGGTATTGAAAAACCGTTCTCTTTGATTACTTCAGGAAATAAAATACGCTGACATCCATGTTGCCAGTCTTTAAGCAACATTTCCACTCCGAAATAAACTGATGGCCATTCTTTTAAACTATCAAGTACTCCGCTCATTTCTGTTGGTAACAGGTTGCAAACTTCCTCCAGTTTCTCTTCATATCCTTCACGATCGTCATAAGATAATTTTAAGAAACGGTTACACTCGCCAACAGCTGTTTTTGAGCCATCCGCCAGGAAAATAAAATATGTCGGCTTTTGCCAAAGAACTCCCCGTGATGTACCTCCCGGCTTATGAAACAAGAGTGTATATTTTTTATAATACGCTTTCATAACTTAAGGAAATATTAAACTAATAATCCAAGCCCAAAAAGAACAGCGAATAACAAAGTAGCAATGGATAACCTTTTAAGTTCGGGGTATAACGACTTTGGTTCCTCATTTCCAGCTACAACAACAATGCTGCGAATAATAGCGATAAATGTAATTACGTATATCCATTTATGCCACGATCCTTTGGCCATAGCCGTATAGAAAAGAGCTGAAAGCATGCCTGCGGTTAAAAGCAATGCATGGTAATATTTTGCTTTATGCAAACCCAGCCTCACCACTATTGTTTTTTTGCCGAAGGCTGCATCGTTTTCTCTGTCACGAAGGTTATTAAGATTCAGCACCCCGGTGCTAAAACATCCGATAGCCGCAGCAGGAAGTAATTCCGGCCATGCTAAAAAATGTGTGTGCAGAAAGAAAGTACCTAATACACCAACCAACCCGAAAAATATAAACACAAACAAGTCTCCAAAACCCGAATAGCCATAAGGATTTTTTCCCATGGTATATTTCATGGCGGCTGCAATGGCTGTGATACCTGTTAAAAAGAGAATAATGCCATTGCCGATATGTAAATTCTTTGTTCCCTCGATTACTAAAAACGTTCCTGAGATTAATGACAACAGAACGAATATGTAAATAGCTTTTTTCATCTGTAGTTTTGAGATAGCTCCTGACTGAAGGCTGCGCTGCGGACCAATTCTTTCAGCATTATCCACTCCATTTTCTGCATCGCCATAATCGTTTGCCAGATTGCTGAGTATTTGCAAAAACAAAGTAGTTAGTATTGTTCCGGTTAAAATTTCCCAGCTGAACTGATGGTGATATGCTGCCAGAAAACTACCCAGCAAAGTAGTAGAAAGGGCCAGTGGCAATGTGTGTAGCCTGAAACAAACGACCCAGTCTGATAAAGATGCCATTCTGCTATTTCTAAGGGAATTTAGGGAATTTTTTAAAGTCAGGTTTTCTTTTTTCCAGGAAAGCATTTCTTCCTTCCTCAGCTTCCTCCGTTCCGTAAATCAGTCGTGTAGCTTCACCGGCATATACCTGTTGCCCGACCAAACCATCATCAATCAGGTTAAAAGCAAATTTAGCCATCTTGATTGCTGTAGGGCTTTTAGATAGAATTTCCTGCGCCCATTCATAAGCCGTATTTTCTAATTCGTCATGAGGGACGACAGCATTCACCATTCCCATTTCATAAGCTTGCTGCGCTGTATAAGATTTTCCTAAAAAGAAAATTTCTCTTGCACGTTTTTGTCCTATCATCCTGGCTAAATAAGCAGAACCATAACCACCATCAATACTGGCAACGTTTGCATCGGTTTGCTTGAAAACAGCATGCTCTCTGCTTGCCAGAGTAAGATCGCACACAACATGCAAACTATGGCCTCCGCCAACTGCCCATCCGGGTACAACAGCAATCACCACTTTGTTCATAAACCGTATTTGTCTCTGCACATCTAAAATATTAAAACGGTTGATGCCATCACCGCCTTTATAACCTGTTTTAGCTCTTACACGCTGGTCGCCTCCGGAGCAGAATGCCCATTCGCCATCTTTGGGAGAAGGACCTTCTCCGGAAATCAATACTACACCTGTCTCCTGCGATTCGTGGCAAATGACCAATGCCTCCAGTAATTCAGAAACTGTTTCCGGCCTGAAAGCATTCCGGACTTCAGGGCGATTAAAAGCGATTCGTGCAACACCATTGCATTGCTTAAAAGTAATATCGCTATATTCTTTAACCACCTGCCAGCTTATCTTCTCCATGATTAAATTTATTTTTTATTCAAAAATTCCCAATACGATTTCAGCACTTCGGGGTTTGTTTCAGGATTGGTGAAAATTTCGAGAATATTCTTCTTATGCTCTTCATCAAAAAAATCTTTCAGCGCCCGCTGCAATTCTTTTTCATCATGCGCCTCATGATAGTACCAGCCATACTGCCTTGCAAGATACTTCGCATTACTGTTCATCACCGTTTCCAGATACGCTGCACGTTCTTCAATACGGTCAGGTCCTTCAATAATCCGGAAAATGCCGCCACCGCTGTTATTGATAATAATTATTTTCAGGTTGTCAACATTACTTTCATTCCATAAAGCATTGCTGTCATAATAAAATGATACATCTCCTGTAATCAACAAAAATTTTTTCTCCTCAGCCGAAGCAGCTACGCCCATTGCCGTACTGCTGCAGCCGTCAATACCGCTGGTTCCCCTGTTGCACCAGGTGCTTGCAATGTGACGGTAAGAAAAAAGTTGTGCATAGCGCACAGGTGAGCTGTTAGCCAGATGCAGATGTGTATCAGCAGGAATTTGTGTTAGCACAATACCAAACGCTTTAAAATCACTGAAGGAAGCCTGTTCATAATAGTGCTGATGCCTGAGTTCTTTTTCTGTGTTCAGAGCTTGCCACCGTTTTTTATAATCAGAGATGCCGGATTTAATATAGGGCAGAAGTTGCTGAAGAAAATCTGCCGGTTGCATGGAAAAAGACTCCGTCAATGCCTGATAGGTATCCATGGTTGCATCATAGGGATGAATATTCCAGTGTGCCCCCGGTTTAAATTTTCTCAGCAATGTTTTAATTCTTTTGGACACAACGGCACCACCGCATGTAATCAGCAAATCGGGCATCAGCTCCTTAGAAGATGAAGCATCAAGGCCTGTAATGCAGCGGTCAATATGAGCAATGAAATCTGCATGATGCATGTTGGAAGTGGATTCCGTCAACACGACAACCTGATTCAGCTGGCACCATTCTGCCAGTGCGTGGCTGAGTTTATTGCCAGGTAAGTGTTGTCCTGCCAGGAGCATAATTTTCTGCGATGCATTTGCCTCCCGGGCCAACCTTTCCAGGTGAGATTGTGCTAAACGCTGCTCTGATTTTTCCTCCTTGAAAATGTTGACACTGTTAAAAGATGACTCTGCAGTTCCATAAAGCGGCTCCGATAAACTGACATTAAAATGCACCGGGCCTCTGTCTTTATTTGTTGCGATATTAAAACCTTCACAGATGCAACGTATATTATACCACAAATCATTATCAGCAGATGCATCACCATTGAGGTGATAACTCTTGCGGACATAGTTGCTGTAAATATGTTGCTGATTCATTGTTTGTCCGTCACCCTGGTCAATCCATTCCACAGGGCGGTCAGCCGTTATCACGATGAGCGGAATTCGCTGGTAATAAGCTTCAACAATGGCAGGAGCCAGGTTAAGCACAGCCGAACCGCTTGTACATACTACAGCTACGGGTTCATTCCGTTCCAGCGACTTGCCCATTGCGAAAAAAGCAGCGCTTCGTTCATCCCTTATGCTGGTACAACTGAATTGCTGATGGCGATTGAATGAAATCACCAATGGGGCATTCCGGGAGCCGGGACACAACACCACTTCTTTCAACCCTAAACGGGCCAAAGCCATCACCATTTGCTGCACACCTTTTTTATCTGATAACACCATCATACACTACAAACATTCTTTAACCATCTTAATATGTTCCAGCATGGTCCGGCTTTTCAAAACAGTTTCATCCCACTCTTCCCGCGGATCGGAACCGGCAGTGATGCCACCGCCTGCATACACAGCAATGTGCTGCTTGCCCACCTGCATACAACGAAGATTGACATAAAAATCGGCTTCTGAACGAAAATCAGTAGTGCCAATAAATCCTGTATAGTACGTTCTGTCATAACCTTCATAAGAAGCGATACATTGCATACTTTCATTCACAGGCAAACCACCAACGGCAGGGGTGGGATGTAAATCTTTCAGTAATGGCTCAAGAGACACGTTAACATCCGACAAAAAACGGTAATCTGTTTTCAGATGGGCCACCTTTCCTGTTTCTACTGTTGTCATTAAATCTTTATGCGAAAGCGAACAGTGATGCATTGCCATCACCCTCTCAATATGCTGAGCTACCATCAGATGTTCCTGAATTTCTTTGTCGCGCCATTGATAGTTGTGATTGGCATTGCGTGCCTGTGTTCCTGCAAGTGCCATCACATCGAGCACATCATCTCTTTTCTTTAAAAGCAATTCAGGACTTGCGCCCAGCCAGATGCCTGCGTCAGGATGTACAAGCAGATGTACAAATGTACCGGCATAAGCATCGGCAAGTCTGCTGAAACACTGCAACACATCAAAATCGGCAGGCCTGTCGGCATAAACTACTCTCGATAATATTGCCTTGCTGAGTTTGCCCGAACGAATATCACTGAGATAATGGCTAATAGCATTGAAATAATGCTGGCGGCTTGTTTCTTCAGGTAAATCTTTTTCTTCAAAAGGAGGACAAACTTCTAACGATTTTATTTTCTGTATAAACAATTTATTGATAAAGCCGGGAATCACAACACCCAGTTTAATCTCTTTGGCCGCTGAATGATGTTTGCTGAAGGGAACTGACCAGAACGTTGTTTGTTTTTCGTGTGGTAATATATCGTCCGGAATGGCTAAAGCCCACCGCATTTCATTAGGATAACGAAACAGACAAAAAGGAATATTATTGGCTAACAGACTCTCTGCGGCAGACAATAATAGCTGATGTTCCAAATTCACATTTTTACAAGCCACTAAGTTAAGAAGAATATAACTTATGTCACATCCGTTTAAAGCAACTATTATAAAATGTAGCGCAATATACCTGCAGGGAATTTTATTTGAAAATGCAAGTTAATTGTATTGTATCCATAACGGGTTACATTGATTAAAAACTCCTTTGTGTAACTATTGAAGGTGATATGGTTTAGTACTTTGCTGCATGCTTGTTTTAAATTCTATCAGTTTGGATTTTGAAAGCCGGTATTTATTTCACAGAGCCTCACTTAGTACATTTTCAATCAATCGTATTTCTGTGTGGCCGGTGTCATACAAGGCATAGTATAACATAGGACTTCCTGGATTCATTGACGGCGAATTCCGCATACCCACACACCAGTCCATCTGGCACTTCGAAGGTGAACAGCTATATTTTGGACACTTGTGCTGGAAGCGAAAAGAATTAGATATTTTTTATAATTAGGGTCTGCTGTTT
>MWTC01000021.1 GCA_002066995.1 Sphingobacteriales bacterium UTBCD1 | reverse complement strand
CGTTCGCAGGGATTTCACCCCGACGCTAACGGCCGGGATTAAATCCTTACTCACTCCGTTCGCAGGGATTTCACCCCGACGCTAACGGCCGGGATTAAATCCTTACTCACTCCGTTCGCAGGGATTTCACCCCGATTGGCAATAGCTGCTTTTATGGTATTTAAACCCACTATCAAAAATGTCAGCAGCATGATACCAATACCTGCAACGATAAACATCCCCAATCCAATGCTAACCCGGTAATCATATTTCTGCAACCAGTTATGCATGAACCACCATGCAAGCGGAACGGCAAGGGCAAATGCAATCAATACCAGTTTCAAAAAATCTTTAGCTATAAGCAATACTAATTGTCGTACAGATGCACCAAGTACTTTCCGAACCCCGATTTCACGAATACGTTTTTCAATGGTGAATGAAGCAAGCCCTGCAAGCCCCAGGCAGCTAATAAATATGGCGAGCAAAGCAAAAATATTAGTGAGCTTGCTGATGAACTCTTCCGTAATAAATTTTTTGCTGTATTCAGCATCTACGAATTGATAATCGAAAGGCTCCGACGGGTTATATTTTGTAAATATCTTTTGAATGGCAGCCAGCGCATCCCGGGGCTGTACATTTTTGTTCAGCCGGATACTGACATTAGCAGCATTGATGGGCCGGTAAATGACCATTAACGGTTGCACCGGCTTGAAAGGTGATTCCATGATCACATTATCCATCACCCCGATCACTGTAAAGTTTCTTTTTCCATAACGCATTTGCATTCCAATGGGATCTTTTAATCCCATGGCATCTACTGCAGCTTTATTTAAAAGCATATTGGCTGAGTCTGCAGGCATACCGGAAAAGTCCTGTCCCTGCAGCATCTTAATACCTATAGTTTTTGTAAAATCCTTGTCTGCGCCAATGCCATTAAAAATCATTGTGGTGTTTGCAGGTTTTCCGGTCCAGTCGGGTGAGGGGGTTTTCCACCATATATCGGTGATGGGTGACAAGGTTCTTGTAACAGATGAAATTTTTCCGGTTTGCAGGAGTTCCTGTTTGATTACTTCGTAATTCTTTGGTATGTCTCCTGAAGCAGCTATATTGACCAGGTTATTGGGATCATATCCCATGCGGCGGCTTTTGATGTGTTGTACCTGGCGGTAAACAACAATGGTAGATGAGATCAGCAATATGGAAGTGGCAAATTGCGCCACTACAAGTATTTTTCTCGGCAAGCCGGCTGATTTGCCGGGGAGAAAAGTTCCTTTTAAAACTTTTACCGGGTTGAATGAAGAGAGGTATAATGCAGGATAACTTCCGGCAACGATGCCTGTAAAAAGAATTATGCCCAGGCCGCCTGCCCAGAATGCCGGTTCTGAAAACTGAAGTGAAAGATGTTTGCCCACCAGTTCGTTAAAAACAGGCATTAATAATATGACAACAATTGTTGCAAGGGCAAATGCAATAAGAGATAGTATCATTGCTTCGCAATAAAACTGGAGGATGAGCTGTTTTTTGCCCGAACCTAACGTTTTTCGAACGCCCACTTCTTTTGCCCTTTTTTCCGAACGTGCCGTTGAAAAATTCATGAAGTTTACGCAGGCTATCAGCAATATGATAAAAGCAACAATAGTAAACAGCCGGACATATTCGATCATGCCTCCCGCAAGTTTCCCGTTTTTAAAATCGCTGTATAATCTCCATTGACTCATCGGGTAGGCGAAATAGACGCTTATTTTTTTATCGTCAGGGTTGTGCAGGTATTTTATGTCATTGATTTGTTTTTCTATTGAAACCATATTGGCGCCCGGTATAGCCTGGATATAAACCTGCCAGGAAGAATTTACCCATTCATTCATGGCTTGTTTTTCAGCATCACCATCATAATTAAACCTGTTGATATAGTCAAACTGAAATGTGGAATTTCCCGGTACATCTTCAATGACTGCAGTAACATTTGCATTGGAGTTATTGTCTATTTTTACAATTTTATTCAACGGATCTTCCTTGCCAAACAAGGCTTTTGCAGCAGATTGGGTGAGGACGACAGAATGGGCATCGGGCAATGCATTTGCCGGATTTCCTTCCACAAATTTCCAGGTAAAAATTTTGAAAAAATCACTGCTGACGGTATAACCTTTTTTCTTTAATTTATTTTCACCATAAGTGATGATATGATCTTCTTCGCCGGTTGTAACTGCAGCATATTTCACTCCCGGTATATTTTGTATAGCCGGCGCTAACGGGAATACCATGTTTTCATCCGTGAAGATTTCATTATTGAAATCACGGGTAGCCATCACTTTATATATTTCATCATAATTTTTATGAAACTTATTATAATTCAGTTCATCCTGTACCCAGAGTATTATGAATATGGTACAACTGATACCTATTGTAAGGCCGAGAATATTGGTAACAGAAAACCCTTTATTGCGAATCAAATTCCGCCAGGCAATTTTGAAATAATTTTTAAACATGGCTATACTTTATTATTAAAATCCCCTGTCTTTCAGCTTTGGGGTTTCTTTTTATTACACCATAATATTTTCCAACACCGTTTGTCCGTCCAGCATCCGTATAATGCGGTGGCTGTAACGGGCATCATGCTCGGAGTGGGTCACCATTACTATTGTGGTTCCCTGTTCGTTCAGATCGGTGAGCATTTCCATTACTTCATTCCCGTTGTGTGAGTCAAGATTCCCGGTAGGCTCATCAGCAAGGATCAGTTTGGGCCGGTTCACTACTGCCCTGGCTACGGCCACCCGTTGTTGCTGTCCGCCGGACAATTGCTGCGGGTAGTGATTGCGGCGATGCATGATCTGCACTTTATCCAAAACTTCATCCACCCGCTTCTTCCTTTCTGATGATTTGACGCCGGTATAAATAAGAGGTAACTCTACATTTTCAAAAACGGTGAGTTCGTCAATCAGGTTGAAACTCTGGAATACAAATCCAATATTATGCTTCCGGAGATCGGCTCTTTTTCTTTCGTTAAACTTTGCCACTTCTATACCATTGAATATAAAACTGCCGGCATCAGGATCATCCAACAGGCCGAGAATATTAAGCAAAGTAGATTTTCCGCAACCGGAGGGGCCCATTACCGCAACAAATTCGCCGTCTTTCACTTCCAGGGAAAGTTTGTTTAAAGCGATGGTTTCCACTTCTTCCGTTCTGTAGATTTTTTCGAGGTCTTTGATCTTTATCATTATGTTTTATTTAAGGTGAATGTTTGATATGAAGTTTAAAGATTGAATACCAAATGATGAAATGGCGAAAACTCAAAGGCCATCCCTTTATTATTTCCTTTTATTTCCGGCAATTGAACGGCGGATTTTTTTATGATGCAACCGGTCTTATTCCCACAATTGACGGCGTATTGTTTTGCTGAAGTGATTACACTCAGGGAGCAGATCACAATGAGCAGGTAAAATATTTTTTGTTTCATGGCTATATTTTTAGGCCTCACAGGTTCAAGGATTGAATATTTTTATTTTTTTAATACCAGTTCCTGCATGTTTCCATAATTCTCATAACTTGAAGTGACCACTTTGTCGCCGGGTTTTAAACCACTCAGTACTTCATAATAATCCGGGTTTTGCCTGCCCAGTTGTATATCCACTTTATAAGCGGTATTTCCATTATCACTTACTTTGAAAACCCAATTACCTCCCGTTTGCTGATAGAAACCGCCTTTAGCCAAAAGCAATGCTTCGGTTTCATCGCTTAATGCCAGCCGGATCTGTAAGGTTTGTCCGCGGCGGATCCCTTTCGGCACATCACCCACAAAAGCCATATCCACCTGGAAACGGCCGTTGGTGACCTGCGTATAAACTTTTATGATCTTCAGCTTGTAATCTTTATCTGCAAAAGTGAACTCACCCATCAGCCCGGTATAAATGCGGGAGATATAATGCTCATCAATATCCACTCTTACTTTGAAACCATCCAGCACATCTATTTGGCCCAATCGTTCTCCTTTGTTTTTCGATTGGCCGATCTCTGCATCCAGTGACGTGAGCTGTCCGTCAATCGGCGCCCTTACAATCAGGTCACCTACTTTTTTTCTGAAAAGAGTTAATGCATCCTGTGATCCCTGGTAGGATTGTTTTGCCTGCTCCAGTTGTTGATTATTGGTAAGGGAATCCTGTTTCAGCAGTTGCTGAGTCAGTTCTTTCTTTTGCAGGTAATAATTATAGTCGTTTTCTGCTTTTTTGAATTCCTGCAGTCCGATCGCTTTTTGCTGGTATAAACTTTTATCCAGATTGTAGATCCTTTCTGCTTCTTTCAAAGCGCTTTCCACATCGGTCATCTGGTTTAGCTTCGACACAGTATTTTGCTGAGCGGCATTGCGGGCAATCTGCATTTGCGTAAGCGTATTATAGACATTGGATTGCTGTGATAGTAAGTTCAATTCAAGATCAGTATTGCTTAGCCGTAAAATCGGATCTCCTTTTTTCATAATAGCGCCGTCTTCCACATATTTTTCTTCCACACGGCCGCCTTCCAGGGCATCGAGATAAATAGTGGTCAGCGGCATCACCACGCCATTCACGGGAATGAATTCCTGGAACGGCCCCTTCTTTACTTCACTAATGGTGATGCGATCCAGGTCCACGTTCAGCTTGCTTTTACCGGAAGTAAAGTAATAACTGGCGGCAGCCAGCAGAACTATTGCAGCAATACCGGCAATGGTCAATATTCTTTTTCTGTTCCATTTCTTTTTTGCAATTACTCTGTCCACAGTGTTGATGTTTAATTTTTTGCCCTTTAATTAAACGACCCGAACATGGCTAAGGTTACGGGTCGTTTTTTTTTATTTACACAAGATATCGGTACTTTCATTAGAAGAATATGCCAAAGTCCTGCTCTCTGATTAACAGCCATTTGCATAAAATATCTTTATTGCAATGACCGTAACCGAACGAATAGTGTTCGGTTTTGATACACTTTTCTAATTGTTGTTTTTATAAAAAATTAGTTGCCACAACTTTGTAATTATGGTATAATTGCAGCCATACAGGAAGAAAATCAAATGATAAAAGAATATGCTGCTGAAAAATGCTTCCATATTGGTGGTGGATGATGATCCGGATGTACTCACTGCTGTACGTCTTTTATTGAAGACCGAAGCAAAAGAAGTGATGACGGAGAAAAACCCCGAGAATCTTCGCTGGCATTTATCAAAAGACAAGTTTGACCTGGTATTGCTGGATATGAATTTTACCAGCCCGGTCAATACGGGCAATGAAGGTATTTTCTGGCTGAACGAGATCAAAAAAATGAAGTCAGATGCTTCGGTGGTCATGATCACTGCCTATGGTGATATTGATCTTGCCGTACGATCCCTGAAAGAAGGCGCTGCTGATTTTGTAGTAAAGCCCTGGCACAATGAAAAATTGCTTGCCATCATCAGGGAAACATTGAGGAGAAAAAGTGATAAGACGGCTGTCCGGCCTTCTCTTCAGGCAGGTTCTGTCATTGGAAAAGAACTGATCGGTGAATCGGAAGCGATGCAGGAAATATTTTTGAAAATTGAAAAGATCGCACCTACGGATGCGAACATTTTAATTCTTGGAGAAAACGGAACGGGTAAAGACCTGATCGCAAAAGCCATTCATCAGCAGTCATTGCGTGCCCATAAACCGTTTGTGAAAGTGGATGTGGGTGCATTGACTGAAACTTTGTTTGAGAGTGAACTGTTCGGGCATAAGAAAGGAGCGTTCACCGATGCAAGAGAAGACCGTGTCGGACGGTTTGAATCGGCCAATGGCGGAACATTGTTTTTAGATGAGATCGGGAATATTCCCCTGCACCTGCAGGCAAAGCTGCTGAGTGTATTGCAAAACCGGCAGGTGATTAGATTGGGGAGTAATGAACCCGTTCCTATTGATATCCGGCTGATCTGCGCCACCAACCTTCCGTTACAGGAATTGGCCAATGAAAGCCGATTTAGAAAAGACCTGATCTACCGGATCAACACGGTGGAGATTGTCATGCCCCCGTTGAGAAAAAGGGGGAACGATATAATTTTACTGGCAAAACATTTCAGCAGGATCTATAGTGGCAAATACATGAAGCCCTTAAAAGAGTTTGGGCCGAAAGCATTGGAGAAACTGATGAGCTATCATTATCCCGGCAATGTGCGGGAGTTGCAATACACTGTGGAACGGGCGGTGATCATGTCTGATAATGATATATTAAAAGACAGTGACCTGATCTTTTCTCCTATTGAATCTCAATCCTCATTGGATACAGAATCTGCCGGATTCAAACTGAGCGCTATTGAAAAGAGCACCATACTCAAAGTGATCGAAAAACACAATGGTAATATCACCAGGGCAGCCAAAGAGCTGGGACTGACACGAACTGCTTTGTACAGGAGATTAAGCAAATATGACATTTAGAAATTTTGAATGGAGGATACTGATCAGGGTGTTGCTCATGTTTGCAACACTTTTTGCTGCTGCATTGCTGTTGGTGAAAGGCCAATACATTTATCTGCTGATTATTCTTCCGGTGGTTGTTTACCTGGTTATTGAGATGTTTCGTTTTCAGCGTAAAATAAAAGAAGAACTGGATCAGTTTGTAGATTCAATTCATTACAGGGATTTCTCCCGTCATTTTGATGTGAAGCATGCACCGGCTGAAGTACAACCGCTGCGAAAAGGTTTTAATGAGATCAATACTACGTTCAAAGTGATGAGTAAAGAAAAAGAAACGCAATACCAGTATGTGCAAAAGATACTCGAGTTGGTGGATACCGGTATTCTATCTTATATGGAGTCAACCGGCGAAGTGATCTGGATGAATGAATCATTGAAAAGGATGCTGCAGCTGCCCTATCTTAAAACCATTCACTCTTTGAGTAAGAGAGATCCGGAATTGTATGATGAAGTCATTACGTTAAGGCCCGGGGAAAGTAAGGTGGCTACGGCCCACCAGGAAAGAAATTCATTCCGGGTATTATTGTCTGCTACGGCTTTTCAAACGGAAGGTAATAAGTTCAAGCTGATCGCCTTTCAGAATGTAAGTGAAGCGCTGGATGAAACCGAATCAAAAGCATGGCAAAAATTGCTGAGTGTGCTGACCCATGAGATCATGAATTCGGTAGCTCCGATTTCGTCGTTGGCAGAAACATTGAAACATCGCCTGCAGCAATCTGCTGCGATGCTGAGTAATGAATCCGGTTCTGTAGATGACCTTGAACTGGGAATTGAAACTATTAAAAGAAGAAGTGATGGCTTATTGAAATTTGCCGAGACATACCGTAACCTGAATAAGATCACCAGGCTGAACCTGAAGAGAGTGTATGTCAGGGATATTTTTGAAAACCTGACGCAACTGATGCAGCCTACCCTGGAGCAGAAGCATATTGAGCTGGAGACAATTTTAAAAGACACGGATATTTCGCTGGAAGTGGATACCGATCTGCTGGAGCAGGTATTAATCAACCTGGTGCTGAATGCAATCGAAGCTGTAAAAGAAAAACCGGAACCAAGAATTACTTTATCTGCTTATACTTCCGGCAATCATAAAACGATCATCAAAGTAGCCGACAACGGTTATGGAATACCTGCTGACCTGATGGATAAAATATTCATACCCTTTTTCAGCACCCGGAAAAACGGCAGCGGTATCGGCTTGAGTTTATGCAAGCAGATCATGCTGCTGCACAAAGGAAATATCCATGTGCAAAGTGTGGAAGGAGAGGGCACGGCTTTCCTGCTTCTGTTTGGAAATTAAAAAACATCTGTTTGCATACAAGGAAAGGCATAAATAGTTTTTAAATCCGGTTCATAGCCTCCTGTCTGACGGGTCTATTTGAAATTTTTCGGGTGTACTATGTTCAGGAAGAGCGGTAGTTTTATTGATTCATGAAATGTATCTGAGAAAAGCCCGGGAAATATTCTGAAAATAATCTTCTAACTTCATCCGGTAGAAAACAAGCTCAATTTTAAGTTTGGATTTAATTGAAAAAATCAGGCAGAATGAAAATTTATAAAACATTGTCCGGCATCATCGTTGAATCGGACGGTAAGTATTACCCGGTAAAAAATCATGATTGGGATACTTTTATCAATGATGATGACCTGCCCGGTAAATTACAAAGGAGCATTCAAAGTTCTGTCCCGGTAGATAATGGTGAACAGGTACTCAGTACGGGGTTGGCAGCGCCGGTCGGCAGCCAGGAACTATGGGCATGCGGCGTCACATATTTACGGAGTAAAATCGGGAGGCAGGAAGAATCCAAAGAGGCCGGCGGCGGTGATTTTTATGCAAGGGTATATGAAGCCGAACGTCCTGAAGTTTTTTTTAAATGCACGCCGCACCGGGTGGTGGGCCATGGCGGCAAGGTAAGGATCCGGAAAGACTCAACCTGGAATGTGCCGGAGCCGGAACTGACCCTGGTGGTCACTTCCTCAGGGAAGATCATTGGTTATACTATCGGCAATGACATGAGCAGCCGCAGTATTGAAGGAGAAAACCCGTTGTACCTGCCGCAGGCAAAAACCTATGACGGCTGCGCTGCACTGGGCCCCTGTATTTATGTCAACGAGAACAATCAGGGTATTCATGGCTCTATTTGTCTTGATATTTTTCGTGATGATAAAAAAGTGTTTGAAGGAAAGATCGGAATGGACCAGATGAAAAGAACACACGAAGAGCTGGTTTCTTTTGTTTATCGTGAATGTTCTTTTCCTCACGGGAGCCTGATCATGACGGGAACCGGAATTGTTCCTCCCAATGATTTTACTTTACAATCAGGTGATGAGATCCGTATCAGCATTGATGAGATCGGCACGCTGATCAATGGGGTTGAGCAGGGAAGTAAGATTCTGATTTCTTAAATTAAAAGAATAGTAAGCTTAAAGCTCTGTAGTTAATAGTTTGCGTTATGCATGAATCCTCTTTTTTGTAAACCAAAGTAGTACCGGTATTCAAGGCGAAATTTTATCTTATTATCAATAAAAAAATGTACGGGAAAAAAATTATTAGGTGAAGGAACGGGTTCCTGCTTTGGAATTTTGAATCCTGAAAATTTAATTCAACATTATAGCAAGGTACAAACCGGAAGAGCAGAAACTAAAATTACACCCCGCTGAATTTTGTAAACCCACCGTCCACAACAAGCTCGATACCGGTTACGAAAGATGATGCGTCGCTTAGTAAATAAATCAAAGCTCCTTTCAAATCATTGGGAACGCCGAATTTTTTAAACGGAGTATGTTGTAAAATTGCGTTGGCCCTGTCTTTGTACGTGCCGTCTTCATTGGTGAGAAGGGTTTTGTTTTGCTTCGTAAGAAAAAAACCCGGTGTGATAGCATTTACTCTGATAGCGCTGCCGTGACGATTGGCCGTTTCTACGGCAAACCATTTTGTATAAATATCAATGGCGGCTTTACCCATGCTGTACCCTAAAACTTTTGTAAGTGCATTTTTAGAACTTACCGAAGATATATTTACAATACTTCCTTTGCCGGTTTGGGCAATGGCAGAGCCAAACACCTGCGAAGGGATAATGGTTCCCCATAAATTTAATACCAATGCTTTTTTCATTCCTTCAATGTTCATGGAAAAAATATCCTGGTCATGTTCTACCACAGCTTCCGGCACATTACCACCTGCGGCATTAACCAGGCCATCAATATGTCCAAAACGATTCAGTATTTTTTCACGGGCGGCAATCAATTCTTTTTCATCAAGCACATTTGCAGCTAATCCCATGGCGCTGCCGCCATGGGCAACGATTTCATTTGCCCTTTCTGTACATTGTTTTTCGTTCAGATCGGATACGATCACCGTGCCGCCTGCTTCTGCTATGGCATCCGTAAAGGCAGTGCCTAATACACCGGCTCCCCCGGTTACAATAATTACTTTCCCGTTTAAGCTAAAAAGATTTTCAGTTGCCATTGTTAAGTTGTTTAAAGTGAATTAATTTATTTTTCTATCGCCCGGTCTAAATGCACATACCCTCCATCTACATGAATGAGCTGCCCGGTAGTATGGCTGCTTTTTTCTGATAATAGAAAGGCAGCTGTGTTCGCAATTTCTTCTGCAGTGGTCATTCTTTTTCCGAAAGGAATATTTTGAGTTATGGCATTTAGTTTTTGAGCAGGATGCTCAAATGTACTGATCCATTTTTCATATAAAGGGGTAAAACATTCAGCCACGATAATGGCATTGACCCGGATGCCATGTGGCAACAATTCCACAGCCCATTCCCTCGTAAGCGCATTTCTTCCTCCGTTTGCAGCAGCATAGGCTGAAGTGTTTCCCTGACCCGTCTCCGCTGTTTTGGATCCGATATTCACAATCGCTCCTTTTGTTTTTATAAGCGATGGAAGTAAATAATGTGCCATCAGGTAATAATGAATCAGGTTTTTGTGAAGTGATGCTACAAATTTTTCATAACTGCCGCCGGCAAGCCCTACTCCGTCATTGATCCCGGCATTATTTACTAATCCATGTATTATATCAAATTGACCGTTGATATATTCTGATGCTTTTTTGCAACCTTCGGGTTCTGAAAGATCAGTTGTATAAAAATATGCTTTGCCTCCAAGCCCTGCAATTTCCTCTACGGCATTTATATTGTCTCTTTCATTTCTGCCCACGATAAACGGAATTGCTTTTTCCATAGCAAGCACTTTACATATTCCCAATCCGATACCTTTGGCACCGCCGGTCACAATGATAAGCTTGTCTTTTAATTGCAGATCCATAGTGATTCATTTTTTTGTAAACTAATTAATAATGATGATAGTAGTTTTCTTCGGGCCGTGTGCACCAATTACAAGGCTTTGTTCAATATCAGCTGTTTTTGACGGGCCTGCTATAAAAACTCCAAAGCCAGAGGACGCTGTATCAATTTTTTGATATGCCTGGTGCATTGTATCAACAATATTTTCCCGCTCAATGACAAGGTACAGGTGTTCACAGATAAAAGGTAATAACCGGTTTTGCATCTGTTCCTCTGTCACCCATACTGCCCCATTTTCTGCTACTGCTACCAAACCTTTAATGAAAGCAATCTCAACACCTGCTAAATTTTCGGCGGACAAAGAAGGCAATTGATTATTTAAATCATCAATTTCGGGAATTGTATTTATAATTTTTTTCCCGGCAGCTTGCAAATTTTTATACAACGTATTGATTGCTGCATACCCCGAAATTTCCAGTACTTCAGCGGCAACATTTTGGAGTGCCGTAATGAATTGGGCCTGTTTATCCGCATAGTGAATCGTATCATCAAAACGGAGAACCGGTAAGCTTTCTGATGCCGGTTTATTTTCAGCTATCTTTTTTAATATGTTGCTTCTTGAATTCACTTTTCTGTTTTTGTATATACCATTGCCTGAAACTTTTTTTTGGAGCTTCCGGCATTTCTCTCTGGCGATACCAGGGGTTCAGTTTGTTTTTTATGATAAGAGGAAAATATTTCAACGTCATTCTGAAAACATTTCCCGAAAACCTGTAAACGTTTGGATGAGATAATATATAAGCCATCATCTTCATGCTGAGTGATTTTGTTTTCCCGGCGTAACCTTCTTTGGAGATTTGTTGCCGCCATATCCAAAGCTGATTATGAATATCAATTTTTACAGGGCAAACATTAGAACAGCTTCCGCAAAGAGTGCAGGCAAATGGAAGATCTGCATTTGCTTTGATATCCGTGTTAGGATTCAAGATGGAACCGATCGGCCCGGCAACAATGCTGTGATAAGAATGCCCTCCTGTTTTTCTATAAACGGGACAGGTATTGAAGCAGGCAGCACAGCGAATACATTTCAGTGAATTTCGAAAATTATTATTTCCTAACAAGCGGGTGCGGCCATTATCAACGATTACGATATGCATCTGTTGTCCCTTTCGTGGACTGGTAAAATGGCTGGAGTAAGTTGTAATGGCCTGACCGGTTGCACTTCTTGCCAGCAGCCGGAGAAAGATAGAAAGATGTAAAGTCTCAGGAATTATTTTTTCAATTCCCATGCAGGCAATATGTACTGCTGCTCCGTGTACTCCCATATCGGCATTTCCTTCGTTGGTGCAGATAACAATGCCACCTGTTTCTGCAATGGCAAAATTTACACCTGTGATGGCTAATTTACTTTTTATAAAAATATTTCTTAAGTGATGCCTTGCTGCTGTGGTTAAATATTTTGGATCGTTATTATTTTTTTCTGTTTGAATGTGCTGATGAAATGTATCGCTGACATCTTGTTTTTTTAAATGAATGGCAGGTAACACAATATGGCTGGGATGCTCTTTGCGAAGCTGGATAATCCATTCCCCTAAATCCGTATCGGTAACCTGTATTCCCTTGTCCTGAAGATATTCATTCAAATGGCATTCTTCTGTCAGCATACTTTTACTTTTCACCATGCTGCTGATGCCGGTTTGTTTTATTATTCCGTAAATGATTTCATTATGTTCCATTGCATTTGCCGCCCAATGAACCTGTATGCCATTGGCATTCGCATTTTTTTCAAATACTGTTAAGTAATGATCGAGATTGGAAAGAGTGTGAGCTTTGATTTGGGATGCCCATTGCCGGAGCGTTTCCCATTCTGGAATCTGGTTGCTGGCGTAGTCTCTTTTTTTTCTGACCATAAACAAGGTTTCATCATGCCAGTCGGTGCGGTCATTATCTGCAATAAAATTTTTTGATAGTATGGAATGAACCGGTTTACCCATTTGTTCCGCTGTTTAATATTTCTGCTATGTGAATGGTTTTCACGCGGCTTTTATTTCTTTTTAAAATTCCTTCTAAATGCATCAGGCAGCTTACATCATACCCGGTGATGTAATCCACATTGTTTGTTTCAAAATCCCTGATCCGGTCTTTTCCCATTTTTATACTTGCTGCTTCTTCATACACACAGAAAGTGCCTCCAAAGCCACAGCAATCATCAATCCGCCGGGGCATAACAATTTCAATTCCTTTGACATTATTTAAAAGTTGCAGAGGCTTTGAAAACGAAGGTTCATTGATTTCACTCATTGATGATAAATGAAGTCCACGCTGTCCGTGGCAACTCGTAAGAAAGCCAACTTTGTAAGGAAAAGAGGCTGATAGGTTTTTCGGTTTGAGTACGTCAGTAATAAATTCGCTTAGCTCATAGATATGTGATTTGATTTTTTCGGCTTTGGATGGGTGGGATTGACTTTCCAAATGCTCTTTCACATGCAATGTGCAACTGCCGGACGGGCAAACGATATAACCTGCATCTGAAAAATTATTTATAAAATTCTCGTTGCATTTATTGCTCAGATGAGAAAAGCCGCTGTTTGCTAATGGCTGCCCGCAGCAGGTTTGTTGCAGTGGATAGCTGACGGTGCAACCTAATTTTTGCAGAAGCTCCAGGGTAGCAACAGCCACATTGGGATAAAGCTGATCAATATAACAAGGTATAAATAAAGCAACCTCCATAATCTTTTAAGAATATATTTTGAAAAAAGAACTATAGTTTAAAAGTTAGCTAAAACCTGTCGCTATATATCCTGTTTAGAGTAATAAATCCTTTCATCGGTGTTTTAATTCATAATGTTTTCAGGTACATTGTTTATGTATTTAATTTTACAAATCCACCATCTATTAAATAATCACACCCGGTAATAAAAGAAGCCTCATCGCTGGCGAGGAATAAGGCAAGTGTGGCTACTTCTTCGGGTTTACCCATTCTGCCAATGGGTTGGGTTTTTGAAAGTGTTTCAAAAATTTCGGGTTCCCTCCCAGGGTAAGTGTTTTTAATAAACCCATCAACAAAAGGAGTGTGTACCCTGGCAGGTGAAATTGAATTACAACGGATTCCTTCATGGATATAATCTTTTGCCACTGATAACGTCATTGCGGCAACGGCGCCTTTAGCTGCTGAATAAGCAAACCGATCAGCTAAACCAACCCAGGCAGCAATAGATGCCATATTAATAATGACTCCACCACCGGATTTTATTAAGTGAGGAATGGCAGCATGAAGGCAATTATAAACTCCCTTCACATTAATATTGAGAATACGATCAAAATCAGTTTCTGAAGTTGTAGTTGCTTTTCCAATATGCGCAATACCTGCATTATTAATCAGGATATTGAAATTTCCGATCTCCTCAAATATTTTTATAACTTCTGACTGATTTGCGACATTGCAAAGATGAGCAATTGCCAAACCACCTTCATTTTTAATTTGACTAACAGTTTCTTCGGCGTTTTCAGAATTGGTATCAAGGATAATCACAGAGGCACCTTGTTGTGCAAACAACAGGGATATTGCTTTACCAATGCCACTGCCACCTCCGGTAATAACTGCTTTTTTATTTTTAAGGGAGAATAAATTTGGCATGAGTAAAAAATTAAAATTTATGTGATCCGGAAAATAGAGATGAAGAATTATTCATTACTGGTTATGTTATTGATAAACGGGTTTTACTTTATGCCCTTTTAATGCAAAAAATAATACAAAACCAAAACAAAGCAAGGGCACAACATAGCCGTGTTGAATATTCCCGGTGTAATCAGAAATTAATCCCAGCAAGGGCGGTAATAATGCTCCGCCGACAATTGACATAACTATCAGGCTGGAGCCCGGCTTTGTAAACTTTCCAAGATCTTTTATACCTAAAGAAAAAATAGTCGGGAACATAATGGACATAAAAAAAGAAATTAAGATCAATGCATATACCACAATCATTCCTTTTGCAGCAATTGTAATGATACAAAGGAGTATGTTAAGGAATGCATAGATAGCAAGTAGGCGTTCTGCTTTGACATACTTCATAAGAAAGGTGCCAATGAACCGGCCAAGCATGAATGCAAGACCATAGCCTAATCCCAGGAAATTTGCAGCCGTTTTTTCGTCCATACCGGCACTTGTTCTTGCCATTTTTATGAAAAAGCTTCCTACACAAACCTGTGCGCCTACATAAAAGAACTGTGCGATTACTGCCCAGGAGAGATGAGAATACCTGAATGCCTGTAAGGGCTTAAAAGAGTTTTTTTCTTTTTCTTCTTTTATGTCCGGAAGTTTCGCTGCTAAAAATAAAATTGCAACTAATAGTACCGTCACGCCAATAACCAGGTAAGGTACTTTCACGCTTTCTGCTTCTGAGCTGAGATAAACCCTCAGCGCTTCGGGAGATAAAGCCTTATAATCTTCAGTGCTTAACTCTTTCCCTGATAATATAAATGCTCCCCCGATCATTGGGGCAATCAATACAGCCAGGCCGTTAAATGATTGAGCAAAATTGAGCCTTTGTGTAGCAGTTTCCGGGGGACCAATTAATGTAGTATATGGATTGGCGGCGGTTTCTAAAAAGGTCAGTCCGCTTGCAATAATAAACAAAGCGCCAAGGAAGAAAATGTATTGATGTGTATCAGCAGCTGGTAAAAAAAGAAAGCTGCCCATACAAAATAAAAATAACCCGCTAACTATTCCGGTTTTATAACCATAGTTACGGATAAAATACCCGGCAGGTAAAGCCATCAGAAAATAGGCGATGAAAACCGCAGAGTCTATCAACGAAGATTGAAGATCGTTTAATTGAAATGCTTTTCTTAAATGCGGTATTAATATCGGGTCAAGATTGTGTATGAAACCCCAGAAGAAAAAGAGGCTTGTCACCAGAATGAGAGGGAATATTTTATTTTGAATGTTTATGGTAACAGCCGGGTTTTTTTTTGAAGTTTGGGAGGCTAAAGGCATAAAAAATGTATTTAATATTTTCCGTTAAATTGATTTTCTAAAAGCAGTTGAAAAAATTTGCTTTTTTTCAGGATTTGAATTTTAATTTGCAAAACACCGGTTGGTGTATAAATAATCTGGAACATGAAAATCATCATTATATATTTTACTATTTGAAAAATCCAGGCATCCCCAAAACATTTTATTTTGTTATCAGTGAAAAGATAGTATATTCGTGTACGTACACAAATTTAGAAAATTACTTTTTAATGTATTAAAGGGTGAGAAAAATACTTTAAGAGTTTACATTTTCATTACAGCAGACTAATATTATTATCATTATGACAGTCCCGGCAATTAAAGGAACCCGAAAGTACCAGCCTCCCGAAGCTATAATAGCAACGTCGTTTGATTCTGGTTTCCCGTTATCTCATGACACCTATAATGGAATTTCGGCAGCATCTGATGGGAAAATTTATTATGTGTTATGTTCGGTAGATGTTGATCAGGGTGGAAGGATGTATTGTTTTGATCCGCAGACTACGAAAATTAACTATTGTGGTGATCTTACTGAATTGTGCGGGGAGAAAAATAACAAGTCCATACCACAGGGTAAAAGTCACGTACCTTTTACTGAATGCGGCAAAAAATTATATTTTTCAACACATATAGGTTATTATACAACTATTGAAGGAATGGATAAAATGGGGATACCTCCGGAGGGATATTTGCCTTATCCCGGCGGGCATTTGCTTGCTTATGATATGGAAACCGGTAATGTTGAAGACCTAGCAGTTGTGCCACATAAGGAAGGAGTTTTAACCATGAGCATGGACACTCATAGAATGATTATATATGGAATAACCTGGCCGTCGGGATATTTTTTCAGATTTGATTTAAAGAAAAAAGAAATGAAAGATTTTGGCCTGATTTCATTAGAGGGCGAAAACGGGCATGGACAAACTTTCCGAACCTTGTGCCGGTGTATTCCTATAAACCCTGAAAATGGTGATGCGTGGTTCTCTACTTCTGAAGGTGATATTTTTAAGTGTACTCCTTACGGTGATAAATTGATATTGTTAACAGAAGATAATTTGAGAAAGGATTATTTTGGACAATATGATCCCGCTTCACCCGGGCATATGGGCTATAACTGGCGGCAGGTTGCATGGCATAATAACAGTAAAAGCTTTTATGGGATACATGGCAACTCGGGCTACTTATTTAAATTTGATCCGGAAAAAAAGAGTATTGAACTAGTAGAACGATTGACTTCACGTCCTTCAAAACGAAGCGGAATGTTCGATCAATTCAGTTATGGATATCTTGGTTTTTACCTTGACAATGAAAGGGAAACTATTTATTACTTAACCGGGGCGCCAATATATAAAAACGGAAGAAGGGTTGCTGGTAAAGCTAATACTGCAAAGGGGGAAGCCAAGGGCCTGGAAGATCTGCATCTCGTCACCTTTAACATTACAGGAAATGAATATAAAGATCATGGAGCCATTAAACTTGAAAACGGAGAAAGCCCGCTTTATGTAAATTCTATAGCCGTTGGCAGGAATGGATATATTTACTTTATGGGTAGGATTATGGATAATAATACGATCCGGAGAGACTTAATCAGAATACCCGATCCTTTATTTAAATCTGAATAAATAATGGAAAAGAGCAAGTATTCCAGGCTTGAGTTTATGAAAAACGCGACAATGGCCGGCATAGGCATAAGCCTGCTGCCATCTTTGGTTTCTTTCTCAAGAAGAGAAAAGAAGACATTCATAACAGGGAAAAGGGTTGGCATTATTGGCTTAGATACATCGCATAGTTCCACCTTTACAAGACTGCTCAATGATCCTGAAGAGAATGCAGATTTTTTAGGGTATAAAGTAATAGCTGCATGTCCCAGGGGCAGCATGGATATTAAGTCCTCGGTTAACCAAATTCCGGGTTGTACGGAAAAAGTTAAAAAGTATGGAGTTGAGATCGTAAACTCAGTAGATGAACTTCTGCCAAAAGTAGATGTGGTGTTACTTAATACAAATGATGGGAGATTACATCTGGAGCAGGCAACCCAGGTTATAAAGGCGGGTAAACCTGTTTTTGTTGATAAGCCATTCGCAGCTTCTTACAAAGATGCAGTAGCAATTTTTAGATTTGCACATGAAAATAAGGTGCCTGTTTTTACATCATCTTCAATACGATACCTGAGTGCAGCACAGGAGGTAGTTGCCGGGAAAGTGGGGAAAGTATTAGGAGCAGATACTTTTAGTCCTGCCATATTGGAAAAAACTCATCCGGATCTCTACTGGTATGCAATACATGGAGTAGAATTATTATTTACTGTGATGGGTATCGGTTGCGTAAAAGTAAGCCGGTATCAGACCAATGATACAGAGTATGTCGTAGGTATTTGGAAGGATGGTAGGATCGGTGCCTTCAGAGGAACAAGGTCAGGGGAACATCAATATGGTGGCATTGCTTTCGGAGAAAAGGGGAATATTGTCTTAGGCCCATCCGAAGGTTATAAAGCTTTGGTAATGACTATTGTGAACTTTTTCGAAACAGGAATTCCGCCGGTAAGGGAAGAGGAGACTCTGGAAATTTTTGCATTTATGGATGCGGCTGATCGAAGTAAAAAGAAAAATGGTAAAGCAGTGAATTTGCGTTCTGTTGTAAATGATCTTGCATAGAGGGTTCTTTGAAAATCCAATAACCATCAGGCTGATTTTTCATTTTTGAGTAAAGAAGCTTTTCCATTAGTTGGGTATTAAATCTTTGAGTTTTTGATTAAGTGTTTATAAAGCGGACAATTTTTTTTCTTCAATATTTATTGATCTCCCGTCAGTAGGAGTTACCCCTGATTTTACTGAGAATTTAAAATATTTACTTTTTATGGTCAAAATACTGAATGCGGAAAATTTAAAAGTGAAGATATATGAGACAGGAGAGTTGCTGGGTAAAAGTGCGGCTGAAGAGGTGATATTAAGAATAAAAGAATTGCTGAAACAAAAGCGTCATGTAAATATGCTGTTTGCAGCAGCGCCATCACAAAATGAGTTTTTATTTCATTTAACAAGGAAAAGAGAACTGGAGTGGGAAAGAATTAATGCCTTCCATATGGACGAGTATTTAGAATTGCCGGAGAAAGATGAACGGCGGTTTGGCAATTTTTTAAAATCAACCCTTTTTGATCATATTCCATTTGCTTCTGTAAACTATATTGACGGAAATGCTGTTGATCCGGGTGATGAATGCAGAAGATATGGCTTGTTGTTGAAAGAAAATCCATTGGATATTGCTTGCATGGGCATTGGGGAAAACGGACATCTGGCTTTTAATGATCCTCCGGTTGCTGATTTCAGTGATCCTTATGATGTTAAGGTTGTCAGATTAGATGAGCGGTGCCGCCAGCAACAAGTCAATGACGGTTGTTTTAAAAATATTGATGAAGTTCCAGGGAAAGCTATTACATTGACAATTCCTTCTTTGATGCGTGCAGGGTTTATATATTGTGTTGTACCCGGAGAAAGAAAATCAGAAGCAGTATTCAATACTATTCATGCGCCAATCAGTGAGCAGACCCCTTCCACAATTCTGAGGACTCATTCCCATGCTGTTTTGTATATTGATTCAGGTAGTGCCGGGAAGCTGAACAGGGCTGATTAGGGGAGTGAAAGCCATAATTTTAGGACGTTTACTTGCACATAATTGATGGGAGTTGCGATAAAATCTTAAATGACAAGAATATCATGTTTTCGTTCTTCCTGAAAAAAGCGGTAAAATAATTTAAAAGTCCGGATATTTTCATATATTCGTGTACGTTAACGAAAAATAAATTCTTAATTGAAGCATATGTTCTACAAGGAGGGGTTTTAAAAATTAAAGCAGTTTGAGAGCATCATATAGCAATTACAATCGAATCCGTCCCTTTCCAGGGACGGATTATTTTAAAATGAAACTGTACTAATTTATAAAATGAATATTTTATTGCAACAAAAATATGACGCACTATTAGTGCCTTCCGGTGATTTGGTTGATGATATAAGTCGGCTGAAAGGAGATATACTGATTCTTGGAGCAGGAGGTAAAATGGGGCCTGCATTATCAAAACTTGCAGTTGATGCAATTAAAAAGGCAGGAATAAGTAAAACTGTTACCGCAGTTGCCCGGTTTTCTGATGAGGGATTACAGCAAGAACTGGAACGCTATGGAATAAAAACTATTGTAGCTGATTTGCTGGATGATGAGCAGTTGGAAAGCCTTCCTCAGGCAGAGAATATTATTTATATGGCGGGGATGAAGTTCGGAACTGCAGGTAATGAACCACTGACCTGGGCAATGAACTCGTATTTGCCCGGCAGGGTTGCAGAAAAATACAAACACTCCCGGATTGTTGTGTTTTCGACAGGTAATGTCTATCCGTTGGTTCCTGTTGTGATGGGAGGTGCTACAGAAGATCTCCCCGCAGCCCCAGTTGGCGAATATGCTCAATCCTGCCTGGGGAGGGAAAGATTATTTCAGTTTAATGCAAAAAAATATAATACGCCTGTTTTAATCTTCCGCCTGAATTACGCAAACGATGTCACTTATGGTGTTTTAGTTGATATTGCAACATCTGTAATAGCAGGAACACCTGTTGATTTACGCACCGGCTGTGTTAATGTTATCTGGCAAAAGGATGCAAACGAAATAGCGCTACGTTGCCTGCATCATTGTACTGTTCCTGCAAAAATTTTAAATGTTACGGGACCTGAGATATTATCGGTAAGATGGATTGCAGAAGAGTTTGGGAGAATATTTAATAAAAAACCGGAATTTATTAACCAGGAGGAGCATACTGCTTTATTGGGTAATGCAGCAGAATCCTTTCGTCTTTTTGGTTATCCACGATTTTCTGTAAAAGCAATGTTACAAATCATTGCTGAATGGATAATCAATGATGGTAAAGTGCTGCATAAAGAAACTCATTTTCAGGAGAGAGATGGTAAATATTAAGAAATGACAAAAGTTATTGATGCCTCAGTTGAACAGTTGTTGCAGAAAGGAACAGTAATTCCTGCTCACCCTCTTGTATTGACCAGGGAAAGAAGATTAGATGAAAACCGTCAGCGGCTACTTACCAGGTATTATATGGAAAGCGGTGCAGGAGGTATAGCGGTCGGGGTGCATACCACGCAGTTTGAAATAAGAGAACCGTTATTTAATTTATTGGAACCGGTTTTACAAATCGCATCAGAAGAAGTTAAAAACAAGCTGCAGGATAAACCATTTCTTAAGATAGCAGGTATTTGTGGTCATACCAGCCAGGCGGTAAAAGAAGCAGAACTTGCAGTGAAATACGGCTATCATTACGGATTACTCAGCAATGGAGGATTACAACAACTGACAATAGAAGAACTGATAATAAGGGCTAAGGAAGTTGCTAAAGTCATTCCTTTATTTGGGTTTTATTTACAACCTGCAGCAGGTGGCCGGATCCTGCCTTATGAATTCTGGGAAGAGTTTGTAGAAATTCCTGAGGTAAAAGCTATTAAGATAGCAGCGTTTAACCGCTATCAGACATTGGATGTTGTGAGAGCTGTGTGTGCCTCATCAAGAAGAAATGAAATTGCTTTATACACAGGAAATGATGATAATATTGTGGCGGATCTTCTTACACCGTATGAGTTCATTATTGACGGGGAAAAAATAGAAAAGCGTTTTGTTGGCGGCTTGCTTGGCCATTGGGCCGTATGGACATCCAGGGCTGTGGCGTTACTAAAGGATGTTAAGCAATGTATTGCCGGTAATTATGAAGGAGTTCAGGAGTTATTAAAAAGAAACATTGAAATAACAGATATGAATTCTGTCATTTTCGATGCAAAAAATGTATTTAAGGGTTGTATTGCAGGTATTCATGAAATATTAAGAAGGCAGGGCCTCATGAATGGTATATGGTGCCTTAATCCAAATGAAACCCTTTCAATTGGCCAGTTGCAGGAAATTGATCGTATCTGCAAGATGTATCCGCATAATATGGATGATATTTTTGTAAAAAATTTTTTAAAAGAATCTTTGCCTTCCAATTAAATACTTACCTGGCGGACAAGAGCTATAAATGGATGCTTTTATGTTAAAAGGATTAATAGAAAAGTTGGCTAACAAATATTGTGAAACTGCCATAATGAACAGAAAGTATCTTCATATGTATCCGGAACTTTCATTTGAAGAATATAATACCGCTGCATTTGTAAAAAAGCAATTGGACGAATTACATGTTGCCTGGCAACCAATGACAGAAACAGGGGTTGTAGCAATTATCAAAGGAGATCTGCCATCTGAGAAAGTTGTGGCATTGCGTGCTGATATGGATGCCTTGCCGATCTATGAAAAAAATACTACATCATATATATCGCTTAACGAAGGTGTCATGCATGCATGCGGGCATGACGTTCATACCGCCTCATTATTAGGGACTGCATATATCTTACAGTCATTAAGGTCTGAGTTCTCGGGTACAGTAAAATTAATTTTTCAACCGGGAGAAGAACGGATCCCGGGGGGTGCCAGTTTGATGATTAAAGAAGGAGTCCTTATAAATCCTTCTCCTTCGGCAATAATAGGGCAACACATAATGCCTGCTTTGCAAAAAGGAAAAATTGCAATTTGCCCCGGTAAGTTTATGGCCTCTATGGATGAATTATACGTAAAAATAA
Organism: Sphingobacteriales bacterium UTBCD1; assembly: GCA_002066995.1. GTDB lineage: Bacteria > Bacteroidota > Bacteroidia > Chitinophagales > Chitinophagaceae > UTBCD1. Next base: position 78,994 of record MWTC01000021.1, on the reverse strand, counting down.
AAGGAAGGGGCGGTCATGGAGCTCAACCGCATCTCACTATCGATCCCGTAGTAATTGCTTCTCATATTATTATTGCTCTTCAGCAAATCGTAAGCAGGAAAGCACATCCGGGAAAGCCGACAGTGTTATCTTTTGGAAAAGTAAAAGCAGATGGATTCATAAATATTATTCCCGAGGAAGTTTACATGGAAGGCACTTTTCGAGCAATGGATGAAGAATGGCGGGAAATGGCACATAAAGAGATGGTGAAAATAGCTACAGGTGTTGCCGAAAGCATGGGAGGGAGTTGTGAGTTTAAAATTATTAAAGGGTATCCCTACCTGCACAACGAAGAGAAACTTACCGGTGAATTAAGGATTTATGCCACAAATTATCTGGGAGAAGAAAATATTGTTACCGAAGGCGCCTGGATGGCCGCAGAAGATTTTGCCTATTATACTCATCAGATTGATGGCTTTTTTTATCTACTGGGTACCGGTAAAAGTGATGGTAAACCGGATTTTTCTTTACATAGTCCTTACCTTGATATTGATGAATCAGTTTTTGAAATAAGTACCGGGCTTATGGCTTATTTAGCTTTGAAAAAATTAGGTAATTAATTTTCGGTTCCCGGATTACCGGAATAATTAAATTTGGGCATCTTAATGTATTAGTAATGGCAAAAAAGAAAACGATACTCTCCGGTGTAAAAGAAATTGCACGCCGGGCAAAGGTTTCAATCGGAACGGTGGACAGGGTAATTCACGACAGAAATGGTGTGTCACCTGAAACCAAGAAAAAGATTCAGCGGATTATTAAGGAAATGGATTATCAGCCCAACCTATTGGGCCGGCGGCTGGCCACACACAACAAGGTTACCACTTTTGCAACTTTGATTCCTGAAATATCTTCTGAAACAAGTTTCTGGGAGGCTCCTTTACTTGGAATAAAAAGGGCGGAAGATGAAATAAGACAGTATAATGTAAAAATTGAAAAATATTTTTATGACCTGAATGAAAAGGATTCTTTTGTAAAAGCTGCGAAAAGGGTTTTAAGAGCAAAGCCGGAAGGTGTATTGATAGCCCCATCTTTCATTGACGAAACAATAGATTTTACTAACCGGTGTAAGGAACTAAATATACCATATGTTTTTATTGATTCAGACATTCCTAATCAGTCAAGCCTCTCGTATATTGGACCTGAACTTTACCGGAGTGGTTATTCATCTGCTAATCTTATAAGCTATCTTATCAGAAGTGATGAAGGTATTCTGATTGTTAATATTTCAAAACAAATTGAGACCGATCACCACCTGTTACGAAAGGAAGACGGGTTCAGGGGATTTTTTAAAGAAAATAATCTGAAGAATGAGATCAGCAAGATTGATATAACAAAAGTCAAATATGAAGAGATTAAAAAACAACTTGATACCATCTTTTTAAAGAAGAAAAATATCAGGTTGATTTTTGTAACTAATTCCCGGGTTTCCTACGTTGCCCGTTATGTAAAGGAAAATCATAAAAATGTAATTCTTATCGGATATGATTTTCTGGATGAAAATATTAAATACCTGGCTGAGGGGGTTATAAATTTTCTTATTTGTCAAAAACCCGGTGAACAGGCATATAAGGGAATTATGGCACTGTACAGGCATGTCATATTAAAGCTGCCGGTTGAAGAGTATATGTACATGCCGATTGATGTGATAATGAAAACCAATTATTCATTTTACAGAAATTAATCTGAGTACTTTTTTCCTAACGTGGATAGGTTTCGATTTGGATGACTGGTTTTCTTTGAAATAAATTAACGAATCACTTTTTTAATAATGTCATGAATGGTTATCAAATTTTACTAACTGTATTTTAAACACCAATTCTTATTGTTGGATAATATATCAAGATGAAGACTATCATTGTTGTTTTTTTTTATTCAACTCTGAATTTTTTATCAGCGCAAGGACAGAAATTGACTGATTTCACCGGAGCTATTAAGAATTCCAGGGGTTTTCCGGTTGCCAGTGCATCTATTTATATTTTAAATACAAATAAAGGCGCAGTTTCAGATGAAAAAGGTTTTTTTTCGTTTTATAATATCCGGGAAGGTCGGTACACTTTACAGATTTCAGCGGTTGGTTTTGCAACTGCAGAATTGGATATTATAATTTCTGAACTGGACAGTGCTCCCTTCAGTATATCATTAGTTGAAGTTACAAAACAGCTGGATGCAGTTCTGGTCACTGCTCAAAAGACCGAAGAGTTTCTGAGGCATGTTCCTTTTAGTATTACATCATTATCATCCCGCCAGGTAAAGCAATACCGTCTATGGAATATAAATGAACTGACAGCAATAGCGCCTAATCTTTTCTTATCCAATTCAGGTGATGGGCGAAATGTTACTTCAATTCGCGGTATCACAACCACTTCTTATGATCCTGCAGTAGCTACTTATGTGGATGGAATAAATCAGTTCGGACTGGACACATATCTGCCTCAGCTTTTTGATGTGGAGCGTATTGAAATATTGAGAGGCCCTCAAGGAACCCTGTATGGGCGCAATGCAATGGGTGGGGTTATTAATGTTATTACAAAACAGCCTGAAAATTTTACAAAAAGCGCATTTGCTGAAATTAATATCGGGAATTATGATCAGGAGCGATATTGCGCAGGTATCCGGACCCCCTTAATTAAAAATAAATTACTCCTTGGTATGGCCTGGATGTATAACAGGAGGGATGGTTTTTATAAAAATGAGTTTACTAATTCCGGCTATGACAAGCAGCATAGTTTTACGGGTAATTATTATTTAAAGTTTATTGCTAATTCCAATTGGTCATTTACCCTGAATTTTAAGTATCGGGCAAATCGGAATAATGGAGCATTTCCGTTAGTTAACGGGACGGAAGAAGCACTGAAATATCCTTATGTGCTGAATCAGGATGCCGTGGCAAAAATGATTGATAATACTGTCAACAGTTCTTTTTCCATCAGTTATAAAGGGAAAAAGTTAAATTTCACATCACAGGCTTCTTACCAGTCTAATCTTCGGTATTATGACAAACCGCTTGATGGCGACTTTTCGCCTATAGACGGAATTACTGTCATCAATAATTATGGTGGCGGATGGAATAAAGTGAAGGTCATCACTCAGGAATTCAGGTTTTCATCGCCTGGCATTACAACTTCTTCTTTAAAATGGGTAGCGGGCGCCTATCTTTTTCGGCAAATTAATCCAACAAGGCAGGCTGTTCATTTTGGAAAAGATGCGGCATTATTAGGTGCTCCGGATACGGAATTTTCGACCATTAATACGTCAAAAGGGAAAAATTATGGAATAGCTTTTTTTGGACAAGCCACCTATAGTTTAGCAGATAGGTTCAATATTATAGCAGGGTTGCGTTATGACTTTGAAAACAGGAAGTATAATGTATTAGGAGAATATCAGAAAGATTCCGATCCTCTTCCATCATTTGAGACAAGGCCGGATACAAGTGCAACTGCGAATTTTAATGCCTTCTCACCTAAGGTGGGGCTGGCATATAATTTAAACAGTAACAGTAATGTATTTGCAGTTTATAGCCGTGGTTTCAGAACGGGTGGATTTACACAATTATCTACAGATCCTTCACAGCCGCCTTTATATTCATTCAAGCCTGAGCATAGCAGTAATTTTGAAGTAGGAATAAAAAATAACCTTTTCAATAGCCGGGTTTATATTAATACTACTTTTTTTTATTCAGAAGTTACCGACGTTCAGGTTCCGACACTAATTCTTCCGGATGCAATAACTGTAACACGAAATGCCGGGTTACTGAACAGCAAAGGAGTTGAGTTGGAGATATCTGCAATCGGAGTAAAAGGGTTTCAGCTGGATTATAATTTTGGCTATACCCATGCCACATACAAAAACTTAAAGCTCTCACAGTTTGGGACAGCTGTGAATCTGGATGGGAAAAAGCAAATCTTTACGCCAGCAACAACTTCCATGCTTGTATTGCAATATAGTTTTAACCTGAGTAAGGGTAATGATTCGAGGTTGATTGTTCGTGGCGAGTGGGCTAACCTTGGGAAGCAGTATTTTGATCTGTCTAACAGTATTTCACAGGATAATTATAACTTATGGAACACAAAATTTGGCGTTTCATTTAAAAAATTTGAAGTTATGATTTGGGGAAGGAACCTGGGAAACAAGAAATATATTTTATATGCATATGATTTTGGGGCTGTGCATTTAGGAGATCCGAAAACCTACGGGGTTACTATTTCCTTCCGGGCCGGCGAAAAATAACAGGTACAACTCAGGATAGCGGGCAAACAGTCCCGGAGTTTGTTTTAAAAAATTCGTGTACGTTAACGATTTTTTAAAAAATAAGCCTACATTTGAAAAGGAGAGCTGATGCTGTTGCCACTTTAGTGTAAGGATCAATTTTTAAAACTCCTGGAATAATGACACAAGAGGTAAACATATCCCGGCGATTGTATTCTTTGGTTGCCCTGCGGGGCTTTGTTATGTTTTGGATTATCGGGTTCGGCTATATTATTGAAGGCTATTCCAGTGATATAACTTCGGCATTCTGGCTATTTATTCATTCACAGGGTACTCATAAAATCTGGAATGGTTTTACATTCTGGAATCTGATTTTCCCTCTTTTTATGTTTATGGCCGGGGCTGCTATTACATATGCTACCGGGAGAAGTCTGGTGAAAGAGCTCACCCGTAAACAATTAATGGTAAAGGCCTTTAAACGGGATGTAATTTTAATTATTCCGGGAATTATTTTTAACAACAGGCGGCAGCTTTTACCAGTTAGCGAAATACGTTTGCCGGGTGTATTGGGGGAAATCGGTGCTTCTTATGCACTGGCTTGTATTATCTACTTATATTCATACAGAAGAGCACAATGGATTTTTTTAAAAGTATAATAACCGGAATAAAATATCCAGTTATGATTAGACAAATTTTCCTGCTTTTGATAATACTATTTTCTCTATCAAAAGTAGTTTTTCCGCAGGACTCATTATTTATTATACCAAAGCCGGTCTCGATGGAAAGGGGGAATGGTCATTTTAATTTAACAAGGAGTACAGTGATTGAAATGGGAGAAAAAGATACCGGGATTGAAAATGTGGCCACAATGTTAGCAGCTGATTTGAAGAAAGCAACCGGGTTCTCATTATTTTTTAAAAAAGTAACTGCTTTTTCTGATGGAAATATACACCTAAAACTATACCGCGGCTCTGATACTTTAATAGGCAAAGAAGGGTACAATCTAATGATTTCTTCTAAAGGTGCAGATATGACAGCTGCAACTCCTGCCGGATTATTTTATGCCACGCAGACTTTACTTCAATTGTTTACGCCGGATATTGAAAGCAAGTCTGTCATTACAAAGCTGGCATGGAAGATCCCTTCTGTCCGGATAACAGATTATCCCCGATTTGCATGGCGCGGACTGATGCTGGATGTAGCAAGACATTTTTTTACAGTAAATGAAGTGAAACAGTTTATTGATGATATGGCCAAATATAAGTTTAATGTTTTTCACTGGCATTTAACAGACGATGATGGATGGAGAATAGAGATAAAAAGCTATCCAAAATTAACTGAGATAGGCGCATGGAGGCCAAACAGGGTGGGTACTTATACATTCTTTCAGCATCCTGCACCCGATGAACCAAATACGTATGGTGGCTTTTATACACAGGATCAAATAAAAGAAGTGGTTAACTATGCCGCAAAGAAATTTATAAACGTTATTCCAGAAATTGATGTCCCCGGTCATAGCCTTGCAGCTATTGCCGCTTACCCTAATCTGGCATCTTTTCCGGGCAATTACAGGCCATGTTCCGGTGATTCCACGATGGTTTGGCCTAAAGACGGTCCATTTTATGCGTTATTCGATAATTCACTTTGTGCAGGTAAAGAAGAAGTTTATGAGTTTTTAGATAAAGTGTTTACCGAGGTAGCATTACTCTTTCCTTTTGAATACATACATATAGGCGGTGATGAAAATGCAAAAAATTTCTGGGAGAAAAGTGATGATATCAGACAATTAATGAAAAAAGAAAATATCCCGAGTATTCATCAGGTGCAAAATTATTTTACCGGGAGAGTGGAAAAAATTATCAGATCAAAAGGTAAAAAAGCAATAGGATGGGATGAAATTATGGAAGGAGAACTTGACCCTGAAACGGTTGTGATGAGCTGGCAAAAAACAAAAGGGGGCATTGAAGCTGCAAAGCGCAAATTAAATGTTGTATTTGCTCCTACTTCATACGCATATCTTAATTATATGCAGGGTGATCCGTCAATAGAACCACCGGTGCATTCCACACGCCTGTTAAAAACCTGCTATGAAACCGAGCCGATCCCGGATGGTGTGGATCCAAAATATGTGAAAGGAGTACAAGCAAATTTATGGACCGAGCAGATTTATAATTATCGCCATTTACAATATATGGTTTGGCCCAGGGCTTTTGCCGTTTCAGATTGGTCATGGACACCTGCCAATAGGAAAAACTGGCCTGATTTTATTCGCCGGATTGAGAATCATTTTATACGATATAGTTATGCCGATAAAAAATATGCACCGAGTATGTACGATCCACTTATAGTAGTTAAAAAAGATTCTGATCAGGAACTGACTGTTCAGCTGGAAAACCAGATTGATGGATTGGATATGTATTATAGTTTTGATAATTCATTTCCTGACAATTATTATCCAAAGTATAGCGGATTGATAAACGTACCAAAAGAAGCATCTTTGTTCAGGGTTATCAGCTACAGGCATAATAAGCCGATCGGGCGAATGATAAGTATTTCTATTGATGAATTGAAGAAAAGATCAAATTAATCTGACTGTATTACTAAAACAATAAATTTGAAAAGTATGTCACAATTTTCACACTCCTGCAGCAGAAGAATTGGTTCAGCAAGTAAGAGGAAAAAATTTCTCATCTCTGCCTGTATTGTTTTCCTGATTTCATTTACAGGCAAGTCACAAAAAATATATATTATAACTGATCTTGAAGGAGCCAGTGGAGTGTATAAATGGTCACAGATTGACAATAAAGATGATGCTTTAAATAGAGAAGCATGTGAATATTATATGAAAGATCTGGAGGCAGTGGTAAAGGGATTTAAAGAGGCGGGAGCAAATGAGGTATTTGTTTTTGATGCACATGGGTTACAAATTATTATTCCGCACTTAATGACTCCCGGGGCGAAATATCTTACCGGCCACCCACGTCCTTATGGATTACTGGGACTGGATTCTTCTTTCAGTGGCGTAGCCCTTATTGGATTTCATGCAATGGAAGGAACTGAAAACGGAGTATTGAATCATACTCAGAACCCGGAGAATCATGCAAAGTATTGGTATAACGGAGTTGAATCCGGGGAGATAGCCCAGGATGCAGCCAAGTGTGGTTTTTTGGGCGTACCTGTGATTATGGTCAGTGGTGATGATGCCACTTGCCGGGAGGCTACCCGGTTTTTAGGGAAAGATGTAGTAACAGTTACCGTTAAAGAAGGAATTGCTGAAGAATGTGCTGTACTTTATCCCCTGGAAGAAACCTATAAAGCTTTGTTTAATGGTGCAAAAAAAGCAATGACGGTAATTTCAAAGTGTAAACCCTATGTGCTGAAAACACCCATTCACGCAAAGAAAGTTTATTATGATAATAAAGGATTGGACCCGCGGTTTCCGATACCTGTATTGAAAACTACTGAATGGATCATTAATTCAGAACCGGAATTTTTAGAATATTGATTAATGATACCAAAGCGGCTATTAAATAAAATAAAAAATTTCTTTTTGATACTTCCCGGCAAATAACTCAGAAAGGAATAGAACAAATATTTTTGGATAAACGGTCAATCATTGCCGGATAGAAACGACATGGGACACTCAGGGAAAATTATAGGAAAATAAATCTAAAATAAAAAAATATGAAACCTTTATTGATTATTATAATCCTTGCAATAGTTACACTGTTTTCGTGTAATCATGAGAAATACCCTGATAGCTTGTCCCCGGAACAGGCGCTTAAAGCATTTACAATAGATGATAATTTTGAAATACAGGTATTCGCTGCCGAGCCTTTTGTAAAAGACCCGGTAAGCATGGCGTTTGATGAAAATGGGATTGCATATGTTGTTGAAATGCCCGATTACCCATATCCCCCTGAGCCCGGGAAAGAAGCTGGACGAATAGTTGTATTGCTTGATAAAAATCATGATAATAAAATTGATACATCTATTGTATTTGCAGACAAACTATCTGAGGCAACAAGTATATTGCCATGGAACGGAGGATTAATTGTGACAGCTGCTCCTAATATTCTTTTTTTAAAAGATACAACCGGGGATTTTAAAGCAGATATAAAACAAGTTTTGTTCAGCGGATTTTTTAAAGGTAATTCAGAAGCTCAAATAACAAGCCTCCGGTTTGGCGTTGATAACTGGGTGTATGCTGCTAATTACGGACAAGATAGTAAAGTGCGCCCTGATGAGAAAAATACTGACTCTGCTACATGGCTTTCATTAAGTGGAGGGGATTTTCGGTTCCGGTTGGACAAAAATACATTTGAAGCTGTAGCAGGCAGCGCACAATTTGGACAGTCCTTTGATGATTGGAATCATCGTTTTTTGACAGAAAACTCTCATCATCTACGTCAGGCCGTTATTCCCTGGAAATATTTGCATCGTAACCCATACATTCCGCCCACTGATGCAGTGTCCGATATTACAGATCATGGTCAAAAAGTTTTCCAGGTGTCAAAGAGCCCTTATTGGAGAATAGTAAGAACCAGGAACCGTAATGCTGACTTTAAAGCAAAAGGACTGGATAGGGTGGAATATGAACGGGAAATGTTTACGGGTGCTTCTGGTGGAATATTTTATGGCGGAGATTTGTTTCCTTCTGAGTACTATGGAAATTATTTTGTAACTGAAGTTGCTTGCAATTTGGTTCACAGGGACATTATGAAAGAACCTGACTCCAGTGTTCTGTTTATTGCCTCCAGGAGTAAAAAAGAAGAGAATAAAGAATTTCTGACATCCACCGATATGTGGTTCCGCCCAACAAATATTATTTATGGACCTGATGGTGCATTATATCTTACCGATATGTACCGGCAGCATATTGAGACGCCATTTGCAATTTCTGAAGAATTAAAAAAGGATATGAATTATGATAACGGTAAAGACAAAGGCAGAATATACCGTATCGTACCTAAAAATAAGAGCACAGGCAATGAAAAAGCAGCAATAAACAACAATATGAAAATCTCAGATTGGGTACAGTTGCTTTCCCATCCTAACCAGTTCTGGGCAATGGAAGCTCATAAGAAACTTATGCTTCTTCATGATAAATCTGCTGTACCATTACTTGTAAATTTATTTGAAACGGGCAGTAATGGCAGAGCGAGGTTACATGCTCTTTACCTTTTGGACGGATTAAACGCTATTACGGCACCTATAATTCAAAAAGCAATATCTGATAAGAATCCGGGCATTAGAGAAGCAGGTATTCAGCTTGGAGAAAACGTAAAGGCATGCCAGCAGTTGATTTTAGAAAGAATAAATGATTCTTCAAAAGCCGTAATGTTGCAGGCCGTTTTAAGTGCAGGAAATTTTGGAAATGAAAATCTTTATCCCGGCTTCAAAAAGGTTCTTTTAAATAACGGGAATGATAAATGGATCAGGCTGGCGATTCTTACATCAAACGCAGGGTCTTCAATTCCCTTTTTTAAGTCGTTACTTAATGACAGTGCATTCTTCTCCGGTCAGAGTAATGGTTATCTTTTTGCAAAAGAATTTGCTTCTGTAATTGCCAGGAGAAATAAGGTGAGCGAGGTATCTGAATTGCTGAAGCTTTTGAGCGCAATAAACACTCCCGGAAAACAAACTTTACAAATGAATATTTTAGGAGGGTTAAAGAATGGAATAGAAGATTTGGAAAACCCTCAAAAACCGGAAAATTCAGTTATACTGGAACTCGATAAAATTGCCGGCAGCAGTAATGAAGAAGTTAAAAAGCTGGTTAAGGAATTAAAAGAAGTTTATAAATAACTGCAGGCATTTTAAAGTCAAGACTAAATTAAGAACGTGATGGCCGGATATCATTCAAATATTGCGTTAGAAGGGAAAGGGGAAATTGATAGCTATACCTTCCATTGTTTAAATTGTATCAGCGGAGAGGCAGAACTTGTTACTGTTCATGGTGATCTTGTAAAGAAAAGTAAAAGTGATCAGGAAATCAGAGAGACAAATTTCTTTACGGCACCGGGAATGATTGATTTGCAGATTAACGGTATTAATGGTGTTGACTTTAATTCACCCGATCTCACTGCAGAAAGCCTGATTAGTACGGTTTCTTATTTACTGTCCAAAGGTGTTACCTCTTTTTTCCCCACAATAATTACTAACAGCCCGGCAGAAATAAAGAAATACTTAAGCATTATAGATGAAGCTTGCCTGTTGAGTCCACTGGTTTCAGGATGTATTAAGGGAATTCATCTTGAAGGACCTTTTATTTCTCCTGAAGACGGTGCAAGAGGCGCTCATGAAGCTAAATATATCAGTCCTCCGGATTGGGATTTGTTTTGCGATTTTCAACGTGCAGCGTGTGGCAGAATTAAAATTATAACTATCGCACCCGAATATAAAAATTCACAGGAGTTTATTAAAAAGTGTTATGATCAGGGAGTATTCGTTTCGATAGGCCATTCCCTGGCAGGATCTGAGAGCGTTGCCAATGCGGTGAAAGCCGGGGCAAAACTGTGTACACATTTAGGAAATGCTATTCCGGCTATGTTACCAAGACATAATAATATAATTTGGGAATTACTAGCTCAGGACGAATTGTATATAACCATTATTGCGGATGGCATTCACCTGCCGGACGCATTCTTAAAATCAGTCATTAAGTTAAAAAAAGAAAAAGCAATTCTTGTAAGCGATGCTACCATGTTTGCCGGGATGCCTGCAGGAGAATATACGACGCATATAGGGGGAGAGGTGGTGGTAGATGGAAAAGGAAAAGTGAGCATGAAAAAATCATCAGAATTCCTGGCGGGTGCCGCAAAAGATTTATTGCAATGTGTACAGGTATTACTGGATAAAAAGATAGTAACATTAAATGATGCCTGGAGCATGGCTTCTGAAAATGTGATTACGCTACTTGGAAAAAATGCAGAATATGATCAGGACTGGGTTTTATTTCAGGTAATTGATAGTAAAATAGTCATAAGAGGAGTAGTGAAAAATGGCAGCCTAAAGTTTTTCAACCCCTGATGTTAAGTTGTACATATCATGTAAATTAAATTTATAAACTATGAATGCTGATTATTCAAGAAGACTTTTTTTAAAAAAAGCGATTGCCGGTATTCCTTTCGTAACAGGTATAGCCATACTGGCAGGTAGCTGTAATAACTCCGGTACAAACAATAAGCCGAAAGATGATAATACAGCCACGTTTAAGAGTTGCGATGACCTTTCGGGATTAAGTGCTGAGGAGAAAGATGCCCGTATAAAGCTTCATTATGTTGATAAAAGCCCGGTAAAGAGTAAAGTGTGCAGGATATGCGCCCTGTATATTCCTGCAAAAGAAGGCATGGAATGTGGCGGATGCACACTTTTAAAAGGACCTATTCACCCGGAAGGCACCTGCATTTATTTTACACCAAAGGAAGAAGTGTAAATCTTTTAACGCACCTGTGATGAAGAATCAGAAATAGTACATTTTAAAAGTAGTAAAATCGTCGGAGCGGTTAAAGAATATGGCTTGGTTTAAATTAACTCTCCAAACTAATAAAGGGATTATTTAAAAGAAAAATTATATGGTACGGTTTTCATTATATTTCAATTTTACTTCGAGACCTGTTTCTTATTATTACGTGAAATTTCTTGCTATTCTTTCTTTCATTATTACTGTTTACGGATGTAAGAATTCCAACACTCAAAAACAAGTTGAGATGAAAAAGGTACGATTGATAGTATTGGATCCGGGACATTTTCATGCTGCCCTGGTTCAAAAGACGATGTATGCAGGGATAGATTCTACGGTAAATGTATTTGCACCTGATGGCAGTGATCTTGAATCATACCTTCATCTGATCGAACGCTACAATACAAGAACTGATCATCCTACTTCATGGAAATTGAATGTGAACAAAGGGGCTGATTATTTTAAGATGTTTTTATCACAGAAACCGGGGAGTTTGGTAATACTTGCGGGTAATAATAAAAATAAAACAGAATATATTAAAAATTCAGTGGATGCAGGTTTTCATGTTCTTTCAGATAAGCCGATGGCCATCACCACAGACGGTTTTGAATTATTAAAAAGTTCATTTGAAAGTGCCCGCAAATCAAATGTTCTGTTATATGATATCATGACGGCAAGATTTGAAATAACAAATATCCTCGAAAGAGAATTATCGAAATCAGAGGCCGTATTTGGTGTGCTTGAAAAAGGAACTGCTGAAAACCCGGCTATAACCAAACAAAGCACACATTACTTTTATAAAACAGTTTCTGGCGCACCCCTTGTCCGGCCGGAATGGTATTTTGATACAGATCAGGAAGGAGAAGGAATCGTTGATGTAACAACTCATCTTGTTGATCTTGTACAATGGGAATGTTTTCCCGAACAGGTTTTAAATTATGAAAATGACATTAAAATAGAAGCGGCTAAAAGATGGCCTACATTATTGACGCTCGCAGAATTCAGTGCCGTCACAAAGAGAGACTCTTTTCCGGCTTTTCTTGCAAAAGACATAAAGAATAAAGTTTTGAATGTTTTTTCCAACGGTGAAATAAATTATACGATCAGGGGAATTCATACCAAAGTTTCGGCTGAGTGGAAATATCAGGCTCCAGAAGGATCTGCAGATACTTATTTTTCAAGGATGAGGGGTACCCGGGCAAATTTGATTATCCGGCAGGATAAAGAACAACGATTTAAACCTGTTTTATATATTGAACCGGCAGTCAAAAATAACAATGCAGAATATGAAAAGATGTTGGCAACAGAATTTCAAAAATTACAGGAGAAGTACCCCGGAGTTGGCTTCAGAAAAGACAAAACAGGATGGCAGGTAATCATTCCGGAAAAATTTAACATGGATCATGAACAACAATTTGAGGAGGTGACAAAATCATTTTTGATGTATTTACAACAAGGTAAAATACCGGAATGGGAGGTTTCTTTTATGAAAGCTAAATATTATACCACGACGGAGGCATTGCGTACTGCTTTAAAGAAGTAAAAATGTAGTATTGCTGAACTTTCTTGGGAAGTGGTTGAAAATACATATAGAGTATCGTTACTAAGAAGAAGAAATAATTATTTATTTATTCATAATTATTAATAAAGACGATGTCCAGACCACTGATTTCTATTGTTAACTCCAGCACTTTTGGAAGACATTTTAAAGAACATATATCTGCATTAAAGAGTTTTGCCGATGTACAACATATTACCGTACCCGCCGACATTGAAGCTTATTCTTTAGCTGAAAAGATCAGAAGTTCAGACGGTATTATTGCCAGCGTAACTCCAAGATTCACACGTCAAACACTGGAACAATGCAATAAGCTGATTCTCCTGGCACGTCATGGAATTGGCTGTGACAATGTAGATCTTGATGCGGCAACAGAATTTGGTATAATGGTATCCAGGGTAAAGGGCGTGGTGGAAAGGGAAGCTGTAGCTGAATATGCAATTTCTTTGCTGTTGGCAGCTTCAAGAATGATACCCCATGGTTATTTAGCTGTGAAAGATAGCCGGTGGGCAGAGAGATTTCGCATGATCGGGATGGAATTAATTGGAAAAACAATTGGAATAATCGGTTTGGGAAATATCGGATCACGAAGCGCAGAAATTTTGTCAAAAGGATTTAAAGCAAATGTTATAGCGGTTGATCCATATATCGGGAAAAAGAAGTTCAGGCAATATGAGGTCACGGAAGTAAGCTTAGGAGAGCTCATTATTAATTCTGATGCGATCTTGCTTCACTGCCCGCTTACGCCTGAAACAAAAAGAATGCTTGGGGCAGAAGAATTTTCTGCAATGAAAAAAAATACGGTATTGGTGAATACCTGCAGAGGTGAACTGTTGGAGGAAGATGCTTTATTCAAGGCGCTTGAAAGTAAATCAATTGGTGCTTATGCTACTGATGTGATTGAAGGCGAGCCAATAGATGGAAATCATCGGTTAGCCCGGTTAAGCAATGTGATTATTACGCCGCATCTGGGCGGATACTCATGGGAATCTTTGCACGGTATGGGCCAAACATGCGTAGATGATATGATTTCAATATTTCAACTTGGCGGAGAAGCAGGTGAACTTGCCAATCCGGAAGTTTTAAAAAAACCTTGTAGAAAATGGCGTTGACTTTAGCGATTGATATGGGTACCACTAACCTTAAGGTGGGGTTAGTCAATGAGCGGGGTGAAATAATTTCGCTGTCCTCTTCTGCAATAAAAACTATTTCAGGAGAGCCGGGGGAAGCAGAGCATGATCCTGAAGAAATAAAAAACCTGGTGATCAGCTTAAGCCGCCAGGTTTTAAAAAATGAAAAAACGGACGAAGTATGGTTTGTCATTTCTTCTACTTATCATTTTGGCTTGATGATGATGGATGAACAAAGAAAGCCTTTGACAGGGCTTACTCTTTTAACTGATACCAGGTCTCAGTTTACTTTTCCCGAATTTTTATCAGTTTATGCTGATGACAAATTATATCAAAAAACGGGTTGCCCGCTCATCAGCCAGTATTTACTTCCCAGGCTTTTTTATTTCTCAAAAGAGAAAAAGGAACTTTATAAAAAGGCAAAATATTTTCATGACAGTAAATCTTTTTTGTTTGAATGGCTTACCGGTGAATGGGTAACAGACTTCAGTACTGCATCAGCCACGCAACTTTTTAACCTGGAAAACTTTCAATGGGATGGAGATATACTTTCAAGTATTAGACTTTCGCCCGAACAGTTTCCGGGAGTAGCTGATGGCACAACATTTACAAGTCCTTTGAAAAAGGAGATTTGCGATGCGCTTGGGCTAAATGAAAACTGTAAAGCAATTTTAGGAGTGTATGACGGGGCAGCTTTAAGCGTGGGGCTAAGCGACCTTAAGCCTGATATTGGGATAATAAATCTTGGCACTTCTGCAATGATAAGGGTACCCGGGCTTCAGCCAATTTTTGATAAAAATGAAAATAAGCGTATCCAGGCTTATGCGTTTAATAAAAGTCTCTTTTTAAATGGGGGTGCTCTTAATAATGCTGCATTGACATTGGAATGGATGCGATCCAATCTTTTTGATTTTAATTTGGAGGATCTTTCTTTTCAAGCCAGTCACAATGAGCCGCCTTTAATTTGCTTGCCTTATTTGACGGGCGAAAGAGAATCAAAAACGGGACCTTATGCCTCAGGCGTGTTCTTTGGTATCAGGCGAAATCACACCAGGCTTGACTTTGTGAGATCGGTACTGGAAGGAGTTGCCTGTTCGATGCGTTATATATACGAGGCGCTCACAATTAATGAACTGGTGGTAAAAGAAATAAAGATGGGCGGTGGTGGTGTTAATATTTGGCAATGGCCACAACTATTTGCCAATGTACTGGGAGTTCCCTTTACTATTTCAACAGGGAAAGAACCGGCCCTGGTTGGTAATGCAATGATTGCATTAACGGCGGGTGGTGTATATAAAGATTTTAATGAAGCTGCAAAAAATATGATCAGACTTGAAAAGTATATCGTGCCGGATAAATCTTCTGTTGAAATTTATGACCGGTATTATCATTTTTTTAAAGAATTCAGGGAAAGCATTGGCCCTATGTACGAGGCTCATGCTAAATTGCGGCTGTAAGATTGCTTTTTCAAAATATATCCGGGCTTACATCTTACATATATCTTGACGTATGCTAATGGCAAGAACAAATTGGCTTTTTAGGGAGAATGAAAGGACGCCTCTTTCTGAGACGGAGCATCGGGGTTGCATGGCGGAAGGATGGTCTTATTATTCAGTATTTTGGAGAAGTACTTATCCACATCGTCACTAAATAGAATGAGGTAAGTGAAAAATTTATTTGAAACGGGATTCACTAACCCAGATTTGTTCCGGGAAGATTAATGACTCTGGGCAAGAGATTGATATAAATTTTTCGTGTACGTACCCAAAAAAATGTATATTCGGGTGATTATTCGGAATTTTAAAATTCTAAATATTTAAGACATGGCTGAAAAAAATTATTCCCGCCGTGAATTTATAAGACGTAATTCAATGGCCGGTGCAGGAGCTATTCTGGCAACAGGGCTTGCCCCTGCTGTGTTTGGCAGTGAAATCAAAAAGTCAGCAATACCAGCTATTCTGGGAGGAAGCGCTGCAGCAAATATTGATTGGCCTGAATGGCCTTATTGGAATCCTGAAACAGATGACAAATTAGTGCTTGATTCGATCCGGAGCGGCGTCTGGTCACGAAAAAAATTAGTGGATGAGTTTGAAAAGAAATGGGCTGCAGCTATTGGCGCTAAACGTTGCCTGACCGTGGTTAATGGTACTAATTCATTAATAACTTCTTTGATTCAACTTGGTATCGGGGCAGGAGATGAAGTGATTATTCCACCCTATACTTTTATTGCAACACCGCAGTCAGTTTTAGCTACAGGAGCAATGCCTGTATTTGTTGATACAGATCCGGAAACCTTCCAGATTGATGCTGCAAAAATCGAAGCAAAAATTACTTCTCGTACCAGGGCAATAATGCCTGTTCATTTGGGCGGACTTTCTGCAGATATGGACAAAATCATGGAAATTGCCCGTAAGCATAACCTGATTGTTATTGAAGATGCATGCCAGGCTCATTTGGCTGAATATAATCATCAAAAGCTGGGCACTATTGGTCATGCCGGCGGGTTCAGCTTTCAAAATTCGAAGAATTTACCTATTGGCGAAGGCGGGGCAATTGTAAGCAATGACGAAAAATTTGTTGACCGATGTCATTCCTATCATAACCTTGGTTTCCCTTATGGTACTGCCATTGGTAGCGTTAATTCAGGTTCGATCATGTATGGAAATAAATTGAGGCTTACAGAATACCAGGCTGCAATTGGTTTAGTTCAATTGTCACGCCTGGATAGTCAGACTAAAACGAGAACTGAAAATGCGGAATATCTGAAAGCCAAATTAAAAAAGATACCCGGCATTTTACCAATGGAGGCTTATCCCGGAGTTACCAGAGGCGTATATCATCTTTTTATATTACGTTATAAAAAAGATGAGTTTAAAGGTTTGTCAAGAGAAGGATTTATGAATGCTTTGGATGCTGAAGGCATTCCTTGCTACAGTGGCTATACACAATTAAATTTAATGCCATTTCTTAAAGACGCATTTCAAACAAAAAATTTTGTAAAAACATATTCAAAAAAAAGGTTGAATTATTCAAAATATCTGGAGCAAAACCAATGTCCTCAGAATGATATTTTATGTAATGAAGAGGCGGTATGGTTTAACCAACGCTTATTCCTGACCGGGAAAAAAGAAATGGATATGTTTTACTCTGCCGTTGAAAAAACTTATGCTAATGCAGAAAAACTAAAAAAAGCAGAAACTAAATGAAATATTTAATTATTGCAATAAATTTTTTTATTTACCCCTTGCTGTCTTCAGGCCAAGCAACGGAGAATAAAGGCCAGGCAGGGTGGAAAGCTGGTGTGGCAAGCGCAAATATTACACCAACAGAACCAATTTGGATGGGTGGATTTGCATTTCGCGACAAACCCTCAGAAGGCATAACAACCGATATTTGGGCGAAGGTGCTGGTATTAGAAGATAAAAACCAGCGTAGAGCTGTATTTATAGCTATTGAGACATCCGGAGTAACAAAACAAATTTATGACACATTGCTAAAAAGATTAAAAGCGGCTTATAATCTCAGCAATGATCAAATTGTAATAAACAGTTCACATACACATACTGGGCCTGCACCAAATTTCAGATTTATAAAAGATGAAAAAGAAAAAGAAAAGGTTGAAAAGTATATTTTGAAATTGGAAAATCAGGTGATTGAAGCAACCGGAAAAGCTTTAAATTCATTACAACCGGTAAAACTTTATGCCGGAAACGGGGTAACAAGGTTTCAGGTGAATCGCCGGACAAACATAGAGTACAAGTTACATCTTCAATCCAAATTTAATGGCCCTAATGATTATGCGGTTCCTGTTATTAAAGTAGAGAAAAGTTCCGGGGAATTACTTGCCATTCTTTTTGGTTATGCCTGTCATGCTTCTGTTTTAAGGGACTATAATATTTCGGGAGATTATCCTGCATTTGCACAGATGGAATTGGAGAATCTTTATCCTGGTGCAACCGCAATTTTCTTTCAGGGAACCGGAGGAAACCAGGTAGGCCATCCACGCAGTCCGGTAGGGGCTGCAAAACAGCATGGGAAAACTTTGGCCGCAGCTGTTGAAAGGGTTTTATCAGAACCAATGAAAAGTTTACCACCATTCCTTACTACATCTTATTCAGAAATAAATCTGGAACCTGATAATATTCCTCCTGCTAAGGAAAAACTAATAAAAATAATTGCCGATACAATATCTAATTCTGATAGTATCCGGAATAAAGCACAAGCTGAGCTTGATAAACTAAACAGAGGAGAATCATTGATTGCCACATATCCTTATCCTGTTCAGGTTTGGAAAATTGGTGATTTACCTGTTATAACGCTGGGAGGAGAGCCTGTTGTAGAATATGCATTGAAGTTGAAACAAATATTTGGACAGGATGCATTTGTGTTTGGTTATTCAAATTATGTAATGGCTTATATCAGTACACCATTGATATTGAATGAAGGCGGATATGAAGGTTCAAGCTCTCCATTCAGAGGAGCAAAGTGGGCATTGAATACCGAGGAAATGATTATTCAGGAAGTATTGAAACTGGCAAAGCAAGCAAAAGTGGATTTTGCACCAAAAGTATTTGCAATACCAGGTGGATAGTTTGCTGGCGATCATTTTTATATAGGTTGAAGCCAATAGAATGAAAATGTACTATAATATTTCTCAGCACATCAGCGTCTTTCTGAAAAATGCATTTGCTTCAAGTACGGGCAAGATTTGGACTACTAAATCAGAATAAACTGGTGATGTTTTTTGGGAAAGCATATTTTTAATGAATTCTAAAAGATATACAATGAAAAGATTCTCTTTTTATTTATGGAGTATTTGTTTCCTGATAGTGCTGTTGCCGGCAAACGCTGCGGACAAAAATGACGCCAGGAGTTGGAAGGCAGGTGTTGCACGTGTTACTATCACACCGAAAGAACCAATGTGGCTGGCAGGCTATGTATTCCGTGATCATCCTGCTGAAGGTACATTGCAGGATCTGTGGGCAAAGGCGCTTGCTCTTGAAGATGCTGGCGGAAAGCGGTGTGTATTGGTTACACTCGATTTGTGTATGATTCCAAAGGAAATGTCTGATTGGATTCGCGGGCAATTAAAACTAAAATATAAACTGGACAAGGCACAGGTGATTTTGAATTGCTCTCACACACATTCGGGGCCTGTTCTTACCAATTCCCTTAGCAATGCGTATGACATAAATGATGCAGAAAAACAAAAAATAAAATCGTACACTGAAAACCTTTCCAGACAAATTGTTGCTCTTGTTGGAGCAGCAATAAATTCATTGCAGCCGGCGGATGTTTTTTCAGGTAATGGTTTTGCAAGGTTTCAGGTCAACCGGCGCAATAACAATGAGAATTATTTATTGTTACAATCCGAGCTCGAAGGACCGAATGATTATGCAGTTCCGGTATTAAAGATTGTAAACAAAGCGGATTCTCTTATTGCCATTGCATTTGGTTATGCATGCCACAATACTGTTTTGAGGGGATATCAGTGGTCTGGTGACTATGCAGGTTTTGCCCAGTGGGAATTGGAAAAAATGTATCCCGGTGCTACTGCATTATTTTTTCAGGGTGCCGGGGCAGACCAGAATCCCTTACCAAGAAGGACCATACCGCTTGCAAAGCAATTTGGTAAAGAATTAGCGTATGCAGTAGAAAATGTGTTGAGTAGAGAAATGCCAAAGCAATCTCCTCATCTTTCATTTTCTTATTCTGAAGTGCGGCTGCCATTAAACGAACCGCCATCAAAAAAGGAATTAGAACTGATGACTCAGGATACGACAGAAGCTTATAAAGCCCGTTCAGCAGCAAATCTATTAAAGCAGCTTAATAGCGGCACCCCGGCAATAAAATCATATCCTTATCCTATACAAGTATGGAAAATCGGTGATCAGCCACTTGTTGCTTTGGGAGGAGAAGTAGTAATACATTATGCTATTGAAATAAAAAAACTATTTGGGGCTAACACGTTTGTGCTGGGATATTCTAATGATGTGATGGCTTATATCCCTTCGGCAGAAATATTAAGAGAGTCAAATGATAAAGAAAGTGGGTATGCCTTTTATGATCCTACCAATCATGATGCTATTGCTTATGAAGGAGGATTGTTTACACAATTAGTGTATGGTTTGCCCAGCACCTGGGCTTCTAATATTGAAACGGTGATTTTAAATGAAGCGCAACGGGTGGCACGCCTGGCTGGCGTAAAATTAGCTGAGTATAAATAGCGGTTCTGTTTTTTTAAAAAGAATTCTCGATGTATAAAAGAATGGACAGACGCAGTTTTGTTAGCAATACAGTTGCTTCAGCCGCCGGGTTATTATTGGGGTCTAACCTTGTTCCTTCCATACCAAAAGGACAATCGGAAAAATTTTCTCCTGAAAAAAGGAGAATGGTATTGATGGAGGAAGTAATGAAGTATCGGAAGATTGATACACATGCCCATGTTTATTTTTCACCGGACAGCCCTACAATACAAATTGACTTTGCTGAAAGATTGGGAATTGAAAAGTTGGTGATCTCACGAAATATAGAGGCTTTTAGTAAGGGTACACCCGAAGAGTTCAGGCGATGCAATGATTTAGTCATAAAATGTATGAAAGATCACCCTGATCGTTTTATCGGTACGATGGTACTGAACCCAACTTATACAAAAGAATCGCTGGAAGAAATAAAGCGTTGTGTAGATGCAGGTATGGTTGGCGCAGGAGAACTTTATAACCAGGTAAAAATTAATGACCCATTATATTATCCAATCATAGAAAAGTTCATTGATCTGAAGATGATCATGCTGATGCATTCTGCTATTGGAAAATCCCGTGTATTATTAAATTTGGATGAACCTCCCAATATTTCATTGCCGGAAGATTTTGTAGAAATAGCTGCGAGATATCCTGAGGCTATGTTTCAATTTGCACATATCGGTGGTGGAATTGATTGGGAATATGCCTGCAAAGCCTTGGCTCATTCACCAAATATATTTGTAGATGTATCAGGCAGCAATAACGAAGCAGGTATGATTGATTTTGCATTGAAATATATCGGTGAAGACCGATTGCTGTTTGGCTGTGATAATAGTTTTTACCAGGGAGTTGGACACATGCTGTCTGATAATCTCTCAGAATCACAACGGAAGAAAATATTTTTTGATAATTATAATGCGATATTAAAAAAATCAGGAAATAATGTTAATTGATGTAAATGCTTATACAGGACATTGGCCTTTCAGGCAGCTTAAAAATAATAGCTGTGAAACAAGGTTTCAATTAATGCAGGCATCAGGAATTGATATTTCGGTGATAAGTAATTTGAATGGAGTTTTTTATAAGAATACACAATCTGCCAATGAAGAATTATACGATGAGCTGAAATCGAATAGCAACTTTGGAAATCGGATTATCCCTTTTGCCGTCATTAATCCAATATATTCAGGTTGGAAAGATGATCTGAAAAAATGTATTGATAAAATGGGAATGAGAGGAATACGGCTTCATCCATTATATCATCGTTATGATCTGAAAAACTCAAATTGTATTGAACTGGTAAAGTATGTAAGAGACCTCAATTTGCCGGTGGCTTTATCACTAAGAATTGTAGATAGCAGGGCCAGTTCATGGATGGATGTAGAGACGGAATGGTCTTTGAAAGATATACTGCCTATCATAAAAGAAGTACCCGATGCTAAATATTTAATATTAAATGTAGTTAACAGCTTGCAAATACCCGATGGAGAAAATGAAAACGGCATGGCTACTGTCCGACTTGATGAAAGTGAAGTGCAGCTTTTAAAGAAAACCAATTTCTTAATGGACACATCGGGAAGGGCAATGACTGATTTGGATAAAATGATCGCTTTGTATGGAAAAGAAAAATTTGCTTATGGGTCGCATTCGCCAATTCTGGATAATGTAACCGGGCTTTTACGAATTGAGTCATTAAGAACTGAAGAAGCAGATGAATCAGTGAAAAACCTTTTGAGGTTTGGCAATGCAAAGAGATTCTTTAATCTATAATTGATAAACGGATATTGGAAGGAACAAAAACTTTTAGTAAAATGAAAAAAAGGCTGCTGATAATTTTTTCTATAATATTTTTTCAAATGATTTCACCGGCGTTCAGCCAGGTAAAAACCATAAACTGGGTTAAAGAAACCAATTCTGCTGCATGGAGGCCACGAGATTCTCAAAGTGAATTTGTTTTTAAAAATCAGTTATGGATTTTGGGTGGGTGGGATACTCCCCAAACACCAAATTTCCTGGATGTCTGGAAATCATCTGATGGAAAGAGTTGGATCAATACAACAAAAACTGCACCTTGGGGACAAAGTGATTTATCAGCTTCGTTAGTGTTCAAAAATAAAATGTGGATCATGGGCGGACGAAAAGTTCCCGGAACAGAGTGTAGCAATAAAGTTTGGTCTTCTGCCGATGGAGTTAATTGGGAGTTGGTAACGGAAGCTGCTAATTGGAGTCCACGTCTGTCTCCCGGTTTTGTTGTTTTTAAAAACAGAATGTGGATACTTGGGGGTACTTCGGATTTTTATAAAAATAACGATAGCACACTTTTTAATGATGTATGGTCATCAGGTGATGGAAAAGAATGGAAATTAGAATTGATGAACGCTCCCTGGTCAAAAAGGGCACATGCTCAGACAATCGTATTTAATAATAAAATATGGTTAATTGGCGGTGGACAAAGATTCCCGAATGCTACTGCACACAATGATGTTTGGTGTTCAGAAGATGGAATAAACTGGAAACAGGTAACACCCTCGGCACAGTGGCTTCCACGTATGTGGTTTTCCTCCGTAGTATATCGGGATCGTATTTGGGTGATAGGCGGTTGGTCCGGAGAACATAAAAATTTTGATGATGTGTGGTATTCAAAAAATGGAATTGACTGGAAGGAATTAAAAACAGAGATACATTGGTCCAAACGTCATGAACATTCTGCTTTTGTATTCAAGGACAAGTTATGGATAGCCGGTGGGGCAGCAGGTGATGATTATATATTGAATAGTGAGGTTTGGAGTCTGTATATTGACAAAAACTGGTTTAAAAATAATTGAGATGACTGACTTTTGATCCTGTTTCAAATAGACAACGAACGATGAATTTAAAACAACATATTCAACTGATGGGGTATTTAGCCCTGTATTTAATAATTGTTTCATTCGATACAGCATTAACAGGGAATGAAAAGAATAATCAAATTATGGGAGCATCTCAAGCAAAAAAATCAGCACATATTGTTTTTCTGATAACAGAAGATTCTTTGAACTATGAGGCACATAAAACCATTCCTGAATTTGGACGACTATTAAAAGAACGATTAGGATATAAGGTAACAGTGCTTTTAGGGCAAGGAACACACGGAGCTTATACTTACCCGGATTTTGATGCAGTTGAAAAAGCCGACTTATTGATCATTTTTGCACGCCGTATAGCCCTGCCGCATAAGCAAATGGAAATTATTAAAAGCTATATCAATTCCGGTCGCCCGATTATAGGAATAAGAACAGCTAATCATGCTTTTACTGTTTGGGATAAAATTTCGGAAGGCTTTGAGGACTGGCCGGAATTTGTTGCAACAGTATTAGGTTGTGAAAACAGGGGTTATGGCCCGATTGATCCCGGTACGGATGTATCGCTTGATGTAAATGCCATGAATCATCCTGTTGTGCAAAAACTTCAATCATCATATTGGCATAGTAAAGGAAACATTTATAAAGTTGCTCCATTGCTTGATAGCAACATTACTATAATACTTAGAGGAAAGGCAGATACTATAACTGAACCTGTTGCCTGGACTCGCCGGGCAGGACTAAGCAAAGTGTTTTATACATCATTGGGACATCCGGCAGATTTCCAATCACCAAACTTTATCAATTTGCTTCTGGGAAGTATCGGGTGGGCTTTAGAAGAATCATATTAATCATGATCAGGTGGAATAAGAATAAAAGAATTAAAGTTAAAAGAAATAACAAGTAAAAATCAAAGGGATGACATTAAACTCATTAGACTATATTCTGATCATTGTCTTTTTTTTATCAATGATTGTTATTGGTGTTATGTCTTATTACAAAAGTAAAAATGCCGATGATTATTTTGTTGCCGGAGGAAAAATCCCCTGGTGGCTGGCAGGTATCTCTCATCATGTTTCAGGCCACAGCGGAGCAGTTTTTGTAGCTTATGCTGCTGTTGCATATACACATGGTTTTACCATATTTGTCTGGTGGGCTTTGCCTGTTGGTATCGCTATCATTGTTAGTGCAGGAATTTTCCCGGCTTATTGGGTACGGCTTAGAAGAAATTTCCAGGTGCAATCTCCTCTTGAATATCTTAAAATACGGTATAACCTGTTGACACAACAAGTTATTGCCTGGTCGGGAGTATTATTAAAGATTTTCGATGTTGGCGCCAAGTGGGCTGCTATTGGAATACTCCTCCATGTTGTAGCAGGAATTTCAATGATGACCGGTATCCTTGTTTCGGGTGTGGTTACATTAATTTATGTCACCTTTGGCGGTTTATGGGGAGTCATAATAACAGACTTTATTCAGTTTATTGTCCAGATTTTAGGAGGCATTGTGATGTTTGTACTTGTTGTGAATCATCTGGGTGGTGCAGATTCAATCATGGGTATCTGGAAGCAATTGCCGCCCAGTCATAGTCAATGGTTCAATGATCCATATACTCTTCCTTTTGTAGTTCTTATTTTCTTCCTATATTTTTTGAGTTATAATGGTGGAAGCTGGAGCCTGGCAACAAGATATATTTCTTCTCCCAATGAAAAGGAAGCATCCAGGGCTGCCCGTTTATCAGGGATACTATATTTAATATGGCCTTTAATATTATTTTTTCCAATGTGGGCAGCGCCACTTATTTTACCAGGACTGGAAAAGCCTGATGAATCCTATGGGTGGCTTATGTTGAAAATATTGCCACAGGGGATGATCGGCCTGGTGATTGCTTCATTATTTGCAGCGACTATGGGCATGACATCATCAGATGTGAATACGATTGCCGCTGTGATCACGAGAGATATTTTGCCTGTTATATCTCCTAAATTTCAAAATGTAAAGTCTCCGCTTCGTACTGCCAGGATTGTTACATGCTTATTCACTTTAGCAACAATGGTTGTAGCACTTAACTACAACCATTTTGGCGGGGTCCTGGGATTAATTATTTCCTGGTTTGGAGCATTGCTTGGGCCTACTTCAATGCCCTTATTGTTTGGGCTTTTACCGGCATTTAAAAGATGTGGGCCAAAAGCGGCTATCGGTTCAATAGTTGGAGGCGTGTTGACTTTTGTTATTACAAAGAACATTGAACTAAACAGCCTGGCACTTGAAATTGGATTACCTACAATAGTATCTGCTGTTATTTTTATTTGCTTTGGGCTGTTTAATAAAACGAGTACACCTGAACGTGTGGAAAAAATGTTAGCGGCTCTCCGAAGCGAAAGTAAAATTCGAGTAGAATCTAAATAGGAGATAGTTGATGTATTCGATTGTTTGAAATGAAATTTATTTCTGTGATAAATTTTCAATAACTCAAAGTTGTGAAAATGAAACCTTTTGGATTTGGTATCGTCGGTACGGGTGTTATTTCCCATTTTCATGCAAAAGCGATTTCAGAGATCGGTTGTGCCGGTATTATTGGTGTATATAATCATAACATAAGCAAAGCTGAACTTTTTTCAAAGATATATGGAGGTAAAGTTTACCCTACGTTGGACGATATGTTAGGAAACCCTGATATTGACATTGTGTCTGTATGTACACCGTCGGGAACACATCTTGAGATAGCGCTCAAATGCATTGCTGCCGGCAAACACTGCATGATAGAAAAACCATTGGAAATTACCACCGGGCGCTGTGATCTGATTATTGACGCGGCGAAAGCGGCGAATGTAAAGGTAGCTGTCATATTCCCTTCCAGGTTTTATGAAGTAAACAGGCAATTGAAGCGATCCGTAGAAGAACAAAGATTTGGAGAACTTGTGTTGGGGAGCGCTTATGTAAAATGGCATCGTACAAAAGAATATTATCAATCTGGTGAATGGAGAGGGACCTGGCAATATGATGGAGGAGGTGCCTTAATGAACCAGGGGATACATTCAGTTGATTTGTTACAATGGGTTATGGGGCCAATAAAATCGGTACAGGCAATTTCGGCGAACAGGTACCATAAGGAAATCCAGGTGGAGGATACCGTTACAGCAATTATGACATTTGCAAACGGAGCATTGGGTGTTATAGAATGTACTACCGCTGCGTTCCCCGGATTTTTTAAACGTCTTGAAATTATTGGTACTTCAGGTTCCGCTATACTCGAGGAGAACAGTGTTTTAAAATGGCAGTTTCAGAATGAATTGTCACACGATGAGGTATTCCGGAACAAGCAATGTATATCGAATAATTCTTCCGGTGGGGTTGCAGATCCAGCATCAATCAGTCATTATGGCCACAAAATGCAAATGATAGATTTCATCAATGCAGTTGAAGAGAACTCTGATCCGTTGGTAGATGCTGTGGAAGGGAAAAAATCAGTTGAAATTGTTACAGCCATTTACCGGAGTGCAAAGTCAGGCGAAAAAATTGTATTGAATACCGGATAGGATTTGTGATCCTGTTCCTTGTAAAATTCGATGGAGTTGTTTCAATACTAAAGCTGCCTGATATATGGAATGAAAAATATGATTCATTTAAGAGAATAAATTATACATTAAAAACATTACTTCATGTTTAAGAAATATTTTGCCCTTATTCTTTCTATGTCTTTAATGCTTGTAACAGAGGTGTATGGTCAAATACCATCATTTCAGGACAACGACAGAATTTGTTTTATTGGAAGCAGTATTGCTATGAATGGGGGAAACTATCATTATATAAATCTGTTTTATGCTACCAGGTATCCGGATAGAAATATTACATTTCTTAACTGCGGTATATCGGGTGATTGGACGGACAATATTTTAGCACGGATTCATTCTGACATTTTTGTTGTTAAACCAACCTGGGCCGTATTGATGCTTGAAGAAAACGACCTTAGGCCATCACTTTATATGAAAGACAGGCAGAACGAAGCCGGCATACAGGAAAAGAAGCAAGAAAGAATAGAAAGCTGGTGCCGCAATGCGGATAGTATTGTTCGGTTATTGATGCAGGCAAAAGTCAAAGTTATCCTGCAAACGCCTACCATTTATGATCAGACGGGACAATTACCCTCAGAAAATGCTTACGGGGTAAATGATGCTTTAAAAAAATGTGTTGAGTTCCTGAAGCAATTGTCTGGAAAATACCAGCTGCCACTGGTAGATTGCTGGACCGTAATGAATGAGGATAACAGGATTATTCAGAAGAAGGATCCAACCAAATCGATAATCGGGAACGACAGAGTACACGTAAGCAAACTGGGATTTTTTGTTATGGCACATACTTTTTTAAATAATCAGGATATAGAGAAAAAGGTGTCTTATGTAAAAATCAATGTTAAAAAGAACAGTACGTTATTAGCTGAGAACTGTATCATTAGTAATCTGCAGGCAGGAACTAACGATGTTTCTTTTGAATATCTTTCCCGGTCATTACCCTTTCCCTCACCTGATGGATTAAACCCTGATTCACTTCACCCATTTACCTCAGAGTTAAACAAGGAAGTGCTGCAGATAAAAGGATTAAAAAGAGGGAATTATAATTTACTTATCGATTCTTCTTTTATTGGAACCTATTCCAACAAAGATTTAAGTAAAGGAATAAACCTATCGCTGAATACGGCTACTCCTCAATCAAAACAATCACAGAAAGTACTTGATCAATTTTATGAATACTGGAAAACTGAGAGGCAATTGCGGTTATTGAAATATGTGGAATATCAGCATTTTGAAGGAGCAACTGTGATGGTTGCAGACATGGATTTGGTAAAAGCAAAATTTGACAGCATACTTAATGAAAACAAAACGTCTGAAAACTACAATTTTTTCAAAAAAGTATTTGCCGAATACCTGTCTGACAAGGTGAACGAAAAAGATATGGAGCAAAAGCATGCTGCATTGTTTCAATCAATATATAAGCTGAATAAACCTGTAAAATATTTTATAAGAATTAATAAAAAGTAAATTGAATTGGTTAACCGGGCAGAGGAGCAATTTCATGCCGGTTAGTGTAAACAGTATAAATTATTGAAAAGAGTTTCACAATAAATTTATAATTTTTAATCAGTTAAAAGATTGTTTATGAAGTCATTTTCAAGAAGAGATTTTATTAAAACCAGTTCAGGATTATTAGGAGCAATTGCTATAAATGGAACCACCTTCGGTTGTCAGAATAAGAAACAGTTTCTGTCTTTCTCTACCCTGGGTTGCCCTAAATGGTCATTTACAAAAGTTCTTGATTTTGCGCATGACAATGGATTCGCAGCAATTGAAATTAGAGGAATTCTTGGACAGATGGATTTGCCAAAGTGCCCGGAGTTCAGCAATAATGAAAGTATTCAATTAAGCAGGAGAAAGGCCGAGGACAGGCAAGTAAAAATTCAGGGGTTAGGATCTTCTGCGTCGCTTCACCATCAGGATATTGGCATCTGGCAAAAGGACCTGGATGAAGCAAAGAGATTTATAGATCTTGCACACGAACTTAATTGCCCGTATGTTCGTGTATTCCCTAACAAACTACCCGAAGATCAAAGCAGAGACATTGTTATTAACCTGATAAGTGAAAGATTATTGCAGTTGGGTAATTATGCAAAAGGAAG
Organism: Sphingobacteriales bacterium UTBCD1; assembly: GCA_002066995.1. Lineage (GTDB taxonomy): Bacteria > Bacteroidota > Bacteroidia > Chitinophagales > Chitinophagaceae > UTBCD1. Next base: position 49,840 of record MWTC01000021.1, on the reverse strand, counting down.
CGATGTCGTTGTCTTGATAGAAACACACGGAGATGCTTTAGAAACGTCAGTAATCAGGAAAATCATGGAACCTGCTTTTCATCCCCACACAGGTTTGTTGTGGGATGTTTGCAATATGTGGTCTGTTACCAGGGTATCACCGGCTAAAGTTTACCCTGAGCTGAAACAGTATATCAGGCATACCCATCTAAAGGACGGAAAATTTGTTAATGGTAAACTGATACCTGTATTATTAGGCCGGGGTGAATGCCCCATATTTGAAGCAATTGATCTTCTGTATAAGGATGGGTATAGGGGATATTATGGATTTGAATGGGAAAAATTCTGGTATCCGGATATTGAAGAACCCGAGATAGCATTTCCGGAATATGTATCAGTTATAAAAAAGCACTTATGACAGATGTAATGAAGGTAAGGATACAATACAAATATCTGTTATTTATGACCACCTGCAATATTCTTACTGAATGAACATAAAAGAATTTTTATAAAAACAAAAAGCCGGTATTTAATCAGTCACTAAAAAATTAGTAAAACAAAAAATGTATCAGGGGATTAAAAAAAGAATAGGAAAATATCCGGGTCTGAAACAATGGATAAAGTCGTTAGGACCGGGTATTATCACAGCAGCTATTATTTTTGGCCCAAGCAAAATGACTATAACTTCAAAATTAGGGGCTAACTACGGATATGCTATGATATGGCTTGTAGTAGTGGCCATTTATTTTCTGATACTCTTTACGTCTATGGCCGGCAGAATTGGTTTGGCAACCAGCCAATCATTATTACAAACAATTCGTCACAAGTGGGGTAAGCCGGTTTCTATAATTGTGGGAATAGGAATATTTTTTGTAGCTACTTCTTTTCAGTCCGGAAATTCAATAGGCGTGGGGATTGCATTGTCAGAACCTACAAATATCAATGTGAAATTTTGGATCGTTCTGTTTAATATACTGGGATTGGGTCTTCTCTTTTTCAAAGACCTATACAAAATTCTTGAAAAATTGATGTTTGTCCTTGTTGCTTTAATGCTGATTGCATTTTTACTAACATTAATTAAAATTAACCCCGATCTTTCTACTGTCACTGATGGCTTGAAACCTTCTATTCCTGCGGGATCAGCAGGGCTAATTATTGCATTCATTGCTTCCTGTTTTTCTCTCATTGCAGCCTTTTATCAATGCTATCTTATGCAGGAGAGAAGAAAACACAGCCAGGGAGCAACCGTTAAGCCAAATGAGAGTGTTACAGGTATTGTAATTCTTGGCTTGTTGGTAATTATTGTTATGATCTGTGCCGGTAGTGTTCTGCATTCAAGAAACCTGCCGGTAAACAGTGCATTGGATATGGCTAAAGCTTTAGAACCATTATTTGGAGAATTATCAACAGTATTATTTCTTGCCGGACTTTTTGGCGCTTCGTTTTCTTCACTTGTTGGAAATGCTGCAATTGGGGGTACTTTGCTGGGTGATTCATTGGGTTACGGATACCAACTGAATAATAAAGTAATTAAAGGATTGATTGCACTGGTTATGATTATTGGTGCAAGTATTGCAATTATTTTTGGAAAACTTCCGCTGAACCTGATTGTATTAGCCCAAAGTGTTACCATTTTTATAGTACCAATTGTTGGCATTGCTCTTTTCACAATTGCCAATGATGAAAAAGTAATGGGATCGCTAAAAAATAACCTGATTCAGAAAATTATGGGGACTGTGGGGCTGGCTCTGATAATATTTCTGGCAATTTTCAATGCTAGAGATCTATTCTTTTAGCTGTATCATTTATAAAAAGCTTTATAAAACTGTTTTCACTATGCTTCTTAAAAGCTCAATTCTGTATTGAATCCAATTGGATTTTTAAAAAAATCAGGATAATACCATATTTTAAATACGAAGTAAGATATTCTCAAGTTAATTACTTGATCTTCTTCCTGTAGATAATAAATTTAATTTTACAATTAATGTAAAAGGTCAGGTTTTAAGAAGCCTGGTACCAACGGCTTCAATAATTTTGCGAAATGCAATAACTCAGGTTCAGAAAATTTCGGGCCTATAACCTGTATTGCAATGGGTAATCCTTTATCGTTCAAACCTAAAGGGATAGTTATAGCAGGACATTCAATTGGATTAAGTATAGTGGCGTATGGAAAATATCTGAAATAAGATACAGTTATACCTTCTATTGTGATTGCAGATCCTTTGGGGCATTTATTAAATGCAGCCCCATAGGTAATCGGGCAGATGAAGAAATCAAAGTGGGAAAAAAATGAATCCCACTTTCTTTTTAGCTTATTGTTTTGTTGCTGCCATTGTATCCAGGTTGAATCATTCTGGTTCATCATTGTAGTGTAGAAGGGATTTAAAATGCCGGAGTCATCATCCCAAATATGCATGTCTTTATTTATCATTTGTCTGATTTCCGGTGACTTGCCTTCACCTGCAATTAAGGCAAGACAGGTAAGGTAAGAATTCATCATTTCTTCATAGGTGTCCGGAGCATATTTTTTAATGCCTGCACCATATTTTTTAACAGAATCAATAAGGCGACTCATTTTTACTTTTACATCACTTCCAACTTTGATCGTTCCGGAAGAAGTTTTCCAGTCATCTGTCCAGGCAATTTTATATTTGGAAATTTTTCTACCGGATGGCTGTTTCCAAATAACAGGTTGTTGGAATCTATTGTCGGGTCTGGTCTCTTTTAAAACATTCCATGCTACTTCAAGATCTTCGGGAGTCCTTGCCAAAGGGCCAGCAGTATTTAACGCAAATCTTTTATGTGTTGATACAGCCTCTGTTCCATCGCCTTCTGTTACGTTTATAGTGCCAAAGGTTGTTTTCAAGCCATATAACCCACAGAAGGAGGCAGGCACACGAATGCTTCCACCCAAATCACTTCCGAATTCAAGACTTGTAAACCCTGCTGCAAGTGCTGACGCTCCGCCTCCCGTACTTCCGCCTGGTGTTTTTGTAGTATCATAAGGATTACTGCCCACTGGGTAAACTTCACCTTGAACCTGAAAATCCAAAAGGAGAGTAGGGAGATTCGTTTTACCTAAAATAATGGCTCCTGCTTTTTTTAATTGTTGTACAATGGGGCCATCAACCGGAGCTATAAATTTATCATTCATTTTTGAGTTTAATGTAACTGGTGAACCTTTCACCCAGAACTCTTCTTTTACTGTTATCGGTACACCAAGAAGCGGTGGTAAATCCCCACCTTTGGCGACAGCTTCATCAGCTTTTTTTGCTTCATCAAGCGCTTCATTTTCTCTTAACCATACTATCGCATTGTATTTGTAATTGTTGTTCTTGATATTGGAGATAAATTCTTGTACTATTTCAACTGAGGTAGCTTTTCTGCTTTTAACCAGGTTTGCTAATTCCCCTGCGGATTTATAGATAAACTTGTTATTTACCGGAACCCGGTTTGGAGGAGGCAAAAACAAATCAAGCTTTTGAGACTTAATAACTGGTTTACTTCCTATATTTAGATGAATAAAAAAATAAACGGATACAAGTATAACTGGCAATAAAAAGAAGTATAAAATTCTCCTGTACTTACGTATTTGGGATTTCATATTGAATAAGAGTTATTTCTTCACAGATTTCAAATTAGCAACAGGTTTTGCATAATATTTAGGTACGTACACGAAATTAATCATTCCTGATAAAAATTTTTAGGTCGTAGTTTTTATTACAATGAAACCGGTATAAACGGAGAAATATCAGGGGTTCAAAAGAGTTTTTCTGCATTATACCGGGTATCGCAATCACTCTACAAATTATTCTAAATCATTCCATTCGGCAACCTGTTGGAGGTGTTTATTTTAAAAGGCCTGACAATAAGTTTTCGCACTTCTACTTAATTAAGTGAGGAATTTGGCCGAAGAGGGATAAAATATTTTTTTTATTTAAGTAAAGTTCTTAATTTGCTTACGTTAACGTACACGTAAAATTATTAAAAACATAGATGATGTTTAGCTCTTTTACTTATAAGCAATGAGATTTTTAGTAATAGTTTTTTATGAATTGTTTGAGAATTAGACGTTGATTTTGAGGATAACAATAAACCGGCGATAATGAGAGTTGTAACATATTTCTTGGCTGTGACATTGAAATTTTTCCATTCGGAAAATGTATTTCAAGAGTTTAAGTAGAATATGACTTTATAAAATAGAAATAGATTAAAAAGGAGAAACAAAAACCGGATTCCGATGAAGACGGAACCCGGAGAGTAGTTTGAGTTATCCATAACAATCGGTTAGATTATTTATTGTAAAACCCAAAACAACGCTAAATTATGCAAATTTATGCAAATTGTTCTACTGCTTTTTTGCAGAAACAAAAAAACAAAAAGCAAAGTTTAACATGTTTAATTTCCTATTCGGCAACAAGTAAATCGTTAAAAAAAATCTTGTTGACATTTCAGTTTTGTACGATTCTGATATTCGGAGCTAATTTCAAAGTAAGCGCTGAAGAACGTTCATCAAATGTCAATCTTACTGAGAAACATGCCTCTTTTAGAAATTTATTTTCAGAGCCTGGTAAGCAAATAAAGTATTCTAATTTCTGCAGTCAATCTTTTCTGAAAGGTTATGGAATATTTTCAATGGACATGGAGGATGCAATATTTCTGTCAGTACCTGACGAATATTTTACAGAACGGAATCTAACTTCTGACTTTTTTGCTAGCAATAGTACTGATAATGAAAATGAAATAAAAGTAACTACGGAAACTGTAACGACCCGTGAAACTATTTCATTTATTGAAATAAAGGGACAGGTAGTAAATTACTTGGGGGAGCCACTTTCCGGAGCTTCAATTATTGTAAAGGGAACTGACATCGGCACAAAAACAGATGTTAATGGATATTTTACAATTAATACAGAATTGAATGCCACTCTGCTTATTTCTTTTGTAGGATATTCATCAATTGAGGTTGTAGTAAACAAACAGAATCTGGGAAAGCTTATTTTGAACCTCTCAGGTAAAATCAATGATGAGGTGGTGGTTGTGGGATATGGTAAGGTTCAAAGAAAAAATCTTACGAGTGCTATCTCCAGTGTTAAGCCTAGTGATGTAGTTAAAAGCACTGAGTTATCGTTAAATACAGCTTTGCAAGGTCGTGCTGCTGGTGTTCTGGTAACATCGTCTGAAGGAGATCCTGGAGCGCCTGTTAGTATTACTATTAGGGCAGGATCATCAATATCTGCCAGTAATGAACCACTTTATGTAGTTAATGGATTTCCACAATTGGGAGGCTCCAATTTCAACATTAATCCTAACGATATTGAAACAATTGATATTTTGAAAGATGCTTCAGCTGCTGCATATGGATCAAGAGGTGCAAATGGCGTTATTATTATTACAACAAAATCCGGAAAGGCAGGAAGGTTTACAATTGAATATAATGCCTATGTCAGTACTTCAAAAATTGCCAGACCAATTAAATTGCTGAATGTAGGACAGTATGCAGAATTGCAACATCAATTGCAGATGGATGGCACATTTGGTGATACAAGTATTTTTAAGAATTGGCGAACTTTTAAAGATTCCAGCTCCGTTGATTGGTATAAATCCACTTTCAGGACAGGGGTGAATCAATCCCACAACGTTTCTCTTTCGGGGGGCACAGAAAGCGTAAAGGTAGTTGCTTCCTTTGGTTATGATAAACAACAAGGTGTAGCCATTAACAACGATTATCATCGCTATACTGTTGATTTGAATGTAAATTCAAGATTGAATAAGATAGTATCAAATGAAACAGTTATCTATTTAACTCAAAGAGATAAAACCGGACCAAGTTTGAGCGGAAGCAGCCAGGTAATGTATTCGGTAATTAAAGCTTCACCGTTTTTAGGTTATGGAGTAACAAGATTATCGGAATTTCTGGATCGAAATTTACGGCGGGGTGGTATTTATGGAACGGACCCGGTAGAAGCATTGACAGTTGATAAGCGGTTTTATGAAGAATTTGACGGGAGTATTAATACTGCATTTAATTTCAATTTGATAAAGAATCTTACTTTACGGTTAGCGGGTGGTGTTCATAGTAATTCTAATCAATACAGCACCTATTATCCTTCCACTTCAGGTAACGGCCAATTGCGAAATGGAGAAGGTTCTATAAGTATTGGAAAAGACTTTAGCTGGCTAAGCGAAAATACTGTAAATTATAATAAAACTTTTGCTGATAAGCATACCGTTGATTTTACGACAGGATTTACTCTTGAAAGTGGTACCAGCAGAAGCTACGGCTTTGGGTCACACCAGTTCCCCATTGATGTTTTGGGATATAATAATTTAGGATTTGGGACAATTGCAGACTATCCAAGCTCAGGAAAATCGAAGTATTCATTAGCAAGTTATTTAGGCATATTACGTTATAATTATTTAAGTAAATATTTACTTACAGTAATAATGAGAGCAGATGGCAGCTCTAAATTTCCCAATCACCGATGGGGTTATTTCCCTTCAACGCAGGCAGCCTGGAAAATCAAAGAAGAAAACTTTATGAATAATATAAAGCAAATATCTTCATTAAAGCTAAGGGTAAGTTGGGGGATGGTCGGAAATGAAAGTGTTCCCTCTTATTCTTCCTTGACCCGGTATTCAAATTTTTCAAGGCCTCTTGTAATAAATCAAACAAGTTATCCTTTGGGATTAGCACCTATAAGTTTTGGTGTAGGTGATTTGAAATGGGAAACGAATATTCAGACCAATATAGGCCTTGATCTTGGATTATTTGATGATAGACTTCTATTGACAGTAGATGCTTATAAAAAGAAATCGAAAGATCTTTTACTGGCCGCACCTATTCCCTATTATTCAGGGTATTCTGAAGTTTATAGAAATGTGGGTGACATTCAGGTAAAAGGCATGGAGATAAACCTTAATACCATTAATGTTAAATCAAAGAAATTTACATGGAACAGCAACTTCAATATTGCTTTTAATAGAGGAAAAGTGCTGGCGTTAAGTGATAACCAGGAATCATTTCAAATACAGGGGTACAAAAGATATGGTGGTTGGATTGTGAAAGTGGGTGAACCTTTAGGTAATTTTTATGGATGGGTATTTGATGGCTATATTAACACCGATGAGGAGCTTTATACCCAGGTTTTGCCTCACGACATGACTCCAATCAGATCGGGAACCAGAAAGTATAAAGATGTAAACGGAGATGGTGTTGTTGACAGTGATGACAGGACAATTCTTGGTAATGGTAACCCTGACTTTTTTGGAGGATTTAATAATGAGTTCCGATACGGCCCGTTTGAACTTAGTTTCTTATTCACGTTTTCTTATGGAAATAAGATATTTAATACTATTAAAAATATTTATGAACGACCCGGAGGTTTTCAGGGAGGTCCGGTCTCGATGTATAATCATTGGACACAACTTAATCCACAGATAAATGCACAGCTTTGGAATAGCAGTTACGACACTGAATATGATTACACTACTTCTTATTCAGTAGAAGATGGTTCTTATTTGCGATTGAAAAACGTTCAATTAGGGTATAATATTTCAACGATAAAAGGGAAAAGACTCCCCTTTAGCAGGCTAAGAGTATATGTCAGTTCTCAAAACCTGTTGACATTTACCCATTATACCGGATACGACCCTGAAGTAAATTTTGAAAATTCTATTATAACCCCTGGTATGGATTATGGCGCTTATCCAAGAAGCAGAATGTTCACATTCGGAATAAATGTTTCTTTTTAATTGTGTAGTTTTTTAATAAAATATTTTAAAATAATTATATGAAGAAAATATTGATTAGCCTGATAGCACTGACAATAATGGGCACTATTAGTTGTAAAAAATTTTTGGAAGAGGAACCTTTTGATTTTCTAACTCCTGGTAATTTTCCTGCATCGGCTAGTGATGCAGATGTGGCATTGAATGGGGCCTATCAAAGTTTGGCCGGCACTGAATTTTCCGGCTCAATTAATAATACGTTTCAAGGTTATGGAGCGATATATACTTGTGAATTAAATGATTTAGTACATGATGGATTTACGAGCAATTATCGTAATACCAGTTATGCTCAGGCTTTTTCTGAGGCAATGTGGAAAACGATGTTTACGGGAATTAATTCATGCAATAATCTTATTTCCAGCCTTGAAAAAATTAATGGAGAAACTTGGGCTACAACCAAGATAGCCGAAGCTAAAGCTTTGAGAGCATTATTCTACTTTTATTTGGTACGGTGGTATGGAGACTTGCCATTAGTTATTACACCTACAACATCAGGTACTATTAATAATCCCCGTAGTTCAGTTGAAGATGTGTACAAACAAATAATTAGTGATCTGAAATTTGCTGAAGATAAACTTCCTGATGCAGTAAATGATGGAAAGTTTAAGAATGGTTCTGTAAAAGCTTTGCTGGCTCAGGTTTATATAACAAGGGCAGGTTTTCACAGAGATTCTAAGACCGGAACAAAAGTAGCAGGGGACCAAACCATGTGGGCTTTGGCGAGAGATAAAGCAAAAGAAGTGATTGAGTCAGGTACATACACTTTAGAAAGTGATTATACTGATATTTTTAAGAAATCCGCTATGGATATTTCTTGTAATGAAGTAATACTTGATATACAATATTCAACCAATTCCCCATGCAATTTTCCTTATGCTACCGGCCCTGAGGCTTATGGATCACCCGGTCCTATAGGAGGTGGAAAAAACTGGGTAGATAAAATTAATATTGAGTGGCTGAGAAGAATTAATCCTAATGATAAAAGAAAAGCCTGGAATATTTCAGATTATATGGTTCTTGACAACTCCTGGGTTAGAGTGCCTCAATCAGATTCAAACAGGAATATACTTACAGTATATCCAAAATGGCCGGAAGGTGATGACAGTCATCGGTTTTACTGGGATAATTATTTATATAATTGGAATATATTGAGATTAGGAGAAATAAAATTGTTGTTTGCGGAGGCTGCTAATGAAGTTGCAGGCCCTACCTCAGAAGCCTACTCACAGTTAAATGAGATACGTGCAAGAGCAGGCTTAACACCGCTGAACGGTTTGACAAAAGATCAGTTTAGAAATGCTATCATGGAAGAAAGAGCTTTAGAATTGCTTGGGGAAGGAATACGCTATTTTGATTTGCAACGTTGGGGTAATTGGAAAGAAAAAATAGATGCTAATAAACTTCAATCAGCATGGCGCAATTCAAACGGAGCTGGTGTTGATGAAAAATGGCTATTATGGCCGGTGCCACTACGTGATGTGGATGCGAACGGTTGGTATCAAAATAAAGGTTGGTAAAAATGAGACCCAATAAATTATATACTTGCTCTTGATTCTGGATTAAATATTATAAATTCTAAAATCAAAAAATATGCTTTTTTTTAAATCACCAGTTGAGAACAAAATATTTGTTGCTTTCCTGCTATTGTTTGGGTTGAGCAGTTGTAAAAAACCGGGAATTACTTATGAAAATTTTAAGGCATCCAATCTCAATGTAGTTTGTGCCTGGGATGCAGATGATATTCCAGTTGCATTTTCATTAGATACAACAGTAAGGCTATATGGGGGCAACTTATATTATGCAGAGCAAACATATTACCAGGTATTGTTTTCGGGACAAAGAGTCGCGAAATTTAAAGATGAAAATGGTGCATTGATATATTCTGTGCCCATTTCAATGGAAGATAAGAAAGCTTATACACTCTTTTATACCGGCACTCAGGCAAATCCTGAATCTGTTTTTGTTGAAGACGATATGAGTTCACCGGGTGATAATAAAACAAGATTTAGAATAGCTAATATGAACCCTGACCCCAATTCAAAATATGATATATATTTTGAAACACCCCTTATGCCCAGACAAAAAGTCTTTAGTGCAATTGGTAGTAAAACAGTAAGCACTCCTGTTGTAAAAGATTCTACGACACAGGTTATAACCATTACAGCAATAAATCCGGGAGTTGATACATTGGTTTATCAGGAACCTACTGTAAGATTTTTAGCTGAAAGAGCGTATACAATTGTTATAGTTGGGAAAAAAAATGGAATAAATCCCCAGGAACTATTGATTTCTGAGAATTATTATACCTATCAGTGAGACCAGTATTTCAATTAGTATCATCTTATATCCGGGTTTGTGAAAATTAGTTCTTTGAATATAATATTATTTTTAGACCCAGGAGATCTTGAATGAACGGATATTGGGTTCAAAAAAATAACACCATTGATCTTTAAATAAAAATTCTGACCTGAAATAAATGAATTTTAATTTTAGTATAAATGCATACTATATTCTCATTGCAATACAAGAAAATAATTTAAGATGGCGAATTAATATTAAGCGACTCTTTATAATTCTTTTTTTTGAAAGAATCATGAATAATGCAGAGAATTGAGACAATGCTAAAGGAATTGAAGATTAATGAGTTTCTGACATGAAGAGGTTGTTATGTCTTTTTTATTTTTCAGTTGCGCCTATGCGATCTGACCGCAAAGACTTTTTATTTCTCTGCTTCTCAAGGAGATGGCAGCAGAACGACTAGCCGGGCGCAACATACTGCCACTCCATGGAGAGGCTTTGAAGAACTCAATTCAATAATGATCTTACTGGCACCCGGTGACTCAATACAGCTTCATTGAAGCGACGTTATCAAAGAGACAATTAATGTAAAGTTTCTAATTCAGGAGATATAGAAAAACTGCTAGTTATTTCTACCTATGAGCCAGCAGCTAAGGCCGCTCCTGATATAAATGGAATGGTCAGGTTAACTCAATAGGTTAGATTCAGGGGTAATATCTGGGGATGTAGAACCCCTGAATTACCTGACTTTTTTAACTTGTTTTTAATTAAAGGCAAGTTCTTTTCAATGGGCAGGTACCCAAATCCGGATGAAACCGAAAAGGGATAACTTCAGCTGGAACATGCAGATAACAATATTGCTATAATTGTTGATAAATTGAAAGGTGAACCGGACCGGACAGGAGCTGAACTTGTAAAAAAGCTAAAACGAGAACTTATTAACTGTAATGTAATTAACAGAAATGTTTTTATTTCATCATTCAGCGCTCCATTATTCAGTAGTTACCATACCCGGGAAAATGAAATTATACAATTCGGGAATATTGACAGTAACTATTTCTGCTACCCGGTTTCTGCTGTTCAATAAATAATGATTTAATCATGGAAGTCATTGAAAGTACCCGGGGCAGACATATTCTATTTCTGAATGGCAGCAGAAATTTCAATATGACAATAATTGCCAATTCATCCCAATAGATAAAAAGTATTATCAGAAAATTATCAGAACCTTATACAGTGACAGAAGGCATAAAAAATTATTAGACTTGGGAGTAGACAGAACAGGGATCCAAATGACAGGATGTTTAAAAGGAATTTGACACTTGATCCTTATGGATGCGTTTGTCTTGTAAAGGCTAATGGAGGAGCCGGATATTCCATGAATATGAAAAGTAGTTTTCCTGTATGGTAAAATGCTTAACTGATGCTATTTATGAAACGATGTTATGATAGGATAGTTATAGGGATTTTCATACAATCATATTTGAAAATTTCTTTGTTGTAATTTAACCGTATCAGAGATCATACTCTATTCTGTTTACTTTAATGATTTGCCTGATAAAATATAAACTATTTGTGTGAAATTAAATACTATTCATAAATGTTAATGCAATTACTCAAAGCAATTCAAGGTATCATACTGTTCACCATGGTTTCTATAAATTATTCTTTTGGAAATGTTTATTATGTAGATACAAATGGAAATGATTCAAATAGTGGCAGCCTGACCCAGCCATGGAAAACGCTTACCTATGCTTCAACAATTGCAAGTCCTGGAGATACTGTTTATGTAAAAGCCGGGTTATACACTGAAAATGTCGTTTTTTCAAAAAACGGAACAACCAACAGCCCCATAGTATTTCTTGGATACAAAACAACATCCGGCGACCAACCTCCGCTCCTGGTAAATGACAGTACATTCCCGTCAGCTTTCAACAGTATGGATATGCCTACTTTTATTGGTATTAACAGGTCCTTCGGCATTGGTTTTAATTGCCAGAACAGGCGATTCCTGGTAATTAAGAATTTTCAGATACAGAATTATGCCTATGGATTTCTGGCAGGAGGTACTTCACAGGATGCAGGGAACCTGGTTCTTGATAATATCAATGTAATGTCGGTTGGAGATATTAGTTCTTCATCTTACTCCGGATTTGGTTTTCTTTTCGGCAGTATGGGAACAAGGTTTTCCAACAACAATACGATCAGCAACTGCCTTGTAATAAATGCTGCTGCGGAAGGATTTGGGATAAATGGAAATAATAATTTAATTGTGAACTGCAAAGCCTATTGTAATGAAAATTCGGGATCCGCTGCAACTGATTATTACATGATTGTTACCGGGAATGATAATGTATTTAGGAACTGTTATATTGAAAGAATGCCGGGATTATCACATAATGGCCATGGTTATACAGCCAAGACAAATGCAGAGCAGGTGATTGATCGGGGAATGTCCGTTCCTGCTATTTCAGCCCAACACAATAAATTTTATTATTGTATTGCAAAAAATATGGGAGAAGCATTTTGCGTCCGGCATAGAACTGCACAGTATAATCTGTTCTATCATTGCAAAGCAATCGGAACTCATACAGGGGAACCGGGTTCATCCGGTGGTGAAGGTCATTGCATGGTTTCCAGGGATGGTGCAAGTGATAATATTTTTGATGGGTGTATCGCTGAAAACTGCCGGTCGGCAATTAAATTTAATGATACTGTTGAGGATGGTGATACCGGTGCAGACCCTGCCGGCCACCCCGGAAACAATAATTTATTTATCAACTGTATTGCTGTTAATTGTTATATGGGTATTTATTATTTCAGCTATAGCATACCTTCAGACGCAGGAAATAACATTATTGCAAACTGCACATTCTATAAAACGCGGTATCAACTCTTTGCTGAAAGATACTGTAAGAATATGAAATACATAAACAATATTTTTTACGGGACCTTGTCTTCGGGCTCCGGTGGAGCCTTTAAGGCCGGACCCTTTGCAGATGATATAATTCCCAATGGGACCAATACTTACTTTTCCAATTGTGATTTTTTTAATATTGAAGGGGGAATGCCTTTGAATTTTGTAACAAATGCTATAAACAGTTTTTCGGCTGACCCGCTTTTTAAAAATATTAATATCGGTGATTTTCACCTGCAACCCGGCAGTCCTTGTATCAACACAGGCAAATCCCTTAACTATGTTAATACAGATTTCGACAGTATTCCACGTCCACAGGGGGAATCTTACGAGATCGGAGCTTACGAATCTCAATTAGTAACTTCCATACCTTATGTTCCGGACCGGAGTAGTATTATCAGAATATTTCCGAATCCGGCATCAGATATTCTGAATATTCAAACTTCAGCTCCGGGCTGCAAAATCACGATGTATAATATGGCAGGTAATATTGTCCGAATGATACATGCAGTTTCTGATAAAATTGAAATAAAATTAGGGTCGCTTTCCAATGGAATTTATGCACTTAGAACACAGAGTAAAACAAGTCTGGAAAAAACAATGGTTTTTATATGCAAATGATTTATTCCCAGGTGGAAGATATAATTGTGATTTAAAATAACCATTAATGAAATGAAAAAAAGAAAAGAAAATCAAGGGTCTGCAGGAATATCACGTCGTGAGTTTATAACAACAACCGGATTGGTTCTGGCAGGGTCAGCAATAAAATTAGATGCATCAGCAATAGCTAAGATTCAGGATATTGCTGAAGAGCCAATCATTGATATACATCAACACACAGATTACAATGGGCGTGATAATAAATACCTGGCCGCACATCAAAAGGATATGGGCGCTACCACTACAATACTTCTTCCTTCCGGCAGACCGGTAAAAACCGCTGCAACGCATGATGGTATTTCTAATGGATTACAGGCAAAATGTACAGGCAATGAAGTTTGTTATCAGTTTGCAAAAAAGCACCCAAAAGAATTTCTTTTTGGCGCTAATGAAGTTCCTGATTATCCGGGTGCAATAAAAGAAATTGAAAAATATTTAAAAAAAGGAGCAGTAATTATAGGGGAACAGAAGTTCGGAATCGAATGTGATTCACCTGAAATGCAGAAGATTTATCAGTTGGCGCAGGAATATAATGTACCGGTGCTGATGCATTGGCAATATAAAATGTATAATTATGGAATTGAACGATTTCACACCATGCTTGAAAAATATCCAGGAGTTAATTTTATCGGTCATGCACAAAGCTGGTGGTCTTATGTTGACAGGAACTATATAGACAGTGAGGAGATGTATCCGAATAGCAAAGTAACTCCGGGTGGATTGACTGATCGCTTGCTTGCTGATTACCCAAATATGTTTGGCGATTTATCTGCCGGCTCCGGTTATAACTCATTAACCCGTGATGAGGATCAGGCCCGTGAATTTCTTGTTCGTCATCAGGATAAATTATTATTTGGAAGCGATTGTCCGGATCCTGCATTTTTTGGGGGATCTTCAAAAGATGCTGTTTGCCAGGGAATACGGACCATAGCAGAGATCAGAAAATTGGCTTCAACTAAAACGATTGAGCGAAAGATTCTTTATGAAAATGCAAAGAAATTATTTAGGTTATAAAAAGTAAATGAATCAAATACAGATGAATTCTTTTACCGGTAAAATTTATAGCAGACCAGGTAATGTAATTATTGACCAAATATTATTTAATCGGGTTCTTGTTCCATAGTGGTTGCTATGACGGAATAAAATGTAAAATCAGGCAAAAAAAATAAAAACATGGATAATGTAATACCTGTAAAGCATGAACAAAACCGTATTCTTTCAATTGATTTTTTTCGCGGAATAACGTTGTTTATCCTTGTGTCGGGTGTAGCAGGTTTATTTACCGAACTGGTAAAAGCGGGTAAAGGAGGTCCAATTATAGCATTTTTAGACAGGCAAACCGACCATGGTCAATGGTATGAACTTTATTTCTGGGACCTGATTCAGCCTTTCTTCATGTTTATTGTCGGAGTAGCAATGCCTTTTTCTGTTGCAAAGCGAATGGACAGGGGAGAAAGCTGGAATAAATTGGTTCGTCATGCATTGATTCGCTCCTTTTGGTTTCTTGTATTTGGATTTATGTTAGGTGCTAAAGAAAATGCTTACTATCTTACTAATATACTCCCTCAATTAGCATTTACTTATCCTATTGCTTTTTTACTGATAAGAAAGAAAATAAAATGGCAATTGACAATTTCTTTTGCTGTAATTCTTATATCAGATCTACTGTACAGGTTTTGGCCGGTTGAGGGATTTAATAAGCTTTTACCGGATAATAATTTTGGAAATTGGTTCGATTTGCATACGACAGGATATCTGCATCCCGACCATTGGGTTACCTTTAATGCAGTTTCAACTTTAGCCCACGTGATTTGGGGTGTGGTTATTGGGAAGCTCCTGATGAAGGATTGGTCCCACAAGAAAAAGATGTTTTATATGTTCCTGCCGGGTTTAGTTGCTGTTATTCTTGGATATGCTTTGCGCCCTTATTTTCCGATCATTGAACGTATCTCGACCGGTACTTATGTTATTGTTACCGGAGGATGGGCGCTGATTGCTATTTCCTTTTCATATTTGTTGGTTGACGTGTGGAGGTTTAAAAAGATTACAACTTTCTTTGCAATTTTCGGGATGAATTCCATTTTCTTATATCTGTTCAAAGAATTGGGCGGCCGGCAATTACTTCATAGAATGGCTGCCCCCTTTACTTCACGGATTTTCAGTTGGAGTGGTGACATTGCTGTCTATATGATTACTGTAATTATAGTGGCCGGTATGTTCTGGTATCTTTCCTATTTCTTATATAGACGGAAAATATTTTTCAAATTATGATCAGTTATGGTATTAGCCTCAAATAGCTGATAGTATTTTAAACAGTTAGATTTTTGAGTTTTTTGATAAATGGCACCAAAATATTTTCCGGAAAGGAAGGAACTTTGAGTACTCCTTTCAAAGCTTCTTCGCAGATCAGGTTATTTGTAATAGCTGGTATTTAATCTGACAGTTTAAGATTTTGGTTTTTGTAATTCTTAGGAAACTGATTAAATAAATTAGGCTGCAGGATTAAAGTTAAAGGACAGTTTTTATTTTAGTAAGGGTAATTTTTTTGGCAAAATGATGCCTGGTGTTTTGTGCAGCAACCAGATCATTTTTTCTTTATGAATACGCCGCCAACGCTCCTATCCAATGATGCTAAGAGAAAACCAGCAAATAATAAGTACCATCACATTCCTTTTTCTGTTCATTTCCCAGTTGTAACAGTTTTTCTTCCGGCTCTGCTTTGCGGCACCTTGTCCATGAGTTATTCATACCTTCTCCATTGTAATCCAGTCGTTACCGCTGAAAAAGCGATCGGGCAAAGTTGTGGTTAAGAATTTTTTTGGTTACGCCATTTTATTCGGCCTCCTGGATGATACGTGGTTTTTCAGTATTACTCTATTTTCCTCTTTCTCTTGACTGAGTACTCTGAATTTAATTATTTTATGAAGGGTTTTTCAAATTTAGTCCAGTCTTTTAGTGGGCTAATGCCGTCAATTTCAATGGGGAAAAAAAAATTGGGAGATGTTATAATATTTTAATACTTTCGTTAACGTACACGTACATAAAAACAGGAATTGAATATTTCAAAAAACTAAACTGACTATTATGAGAATCGTAACATTATTCTTATTAGCGGGGATGTTACTTTCCCTTTCTAAAGGATGGTCTCAAACAAAAACAGTAACCGGAAAGGTTACAGATGGCAGCGGAACACCCATAGCTGGTGTATCAGTGTTAATCAAAGGAACTAGTATAGGAATGGTTACCGGATCTGACGGAACTTATTCCCTGATATTGCCAAAAGGTTTAACTTCTTTGATTTTTTCAAGTATTGGCTATGAAGATCAGGAAGTGGACGTAACAAGCAGTCCTCTTAATATAAGCCTAAGCCATACTACTAAAAGCCTTAATGAAGTAATTGTTACAGGGTATGGTACACAGGTGAAAAGAGAAGTAACCAGTGTTATTTCAAGGGTGAAAGGATCTGACGTCCAAAATATGCCTGTTGCTGATCTTTCTCAAACTCTTCAAGGAAGGGCAGCAGGAGTGTTTGTGGAAGCCAGAAGTGGTAAGATAGGTGAGGAGATTAAAATCAGAATTCGTGGTACCAGTTCAATAAATGGTAGTAATGAACCTCTTTATGTGGTAGATGGTGTACCTCTTGTTGGAGGCCTATACGGAACTGCAACTTCTGATATTAATTTCGATGATATCGAGTCTTTTGATATACTTAAAGATGCGTCTGCAGCAGCTATTTACGGAAGCAGGGCTGCCAATGGTGTTATCCTTATTACGACAAAAAGAGGTAAAGCCGGGAAAACTAAATTTACTGTCAGTTCACAATATGGCATACAAAATCCCACGCACAAAAGAGGTTTTTTAAGTGCTGCAGAATATATTGATTTATACCGGGAAGCTGCTACTAATACTGCCAAATATCATTACAACAGAGGCGGTAATTGGATGGGTTTTTCCAGTGAAGCTGATGCCATAGCAAATATGATACGTTGGATAGAAGGACGTTTCACCCGGTATAGTGGTTATAGCGACTGGAGGAAAGTACAAACAAATACGAACTGGGAAGACCTTGCTTTTAATGACAATGCGAGATTAGGTAATATTGAAATCAGCGCACAGGGAGGAACTGAAAAGAATAAGTTCTACCTGAGTGCCGGGTATAGCAATCAGGACGGAATTCTTATTGCCAACAACTTTAAACGATACAGCCTCCGGTTTAACATGGACAACCAGGTAAACAACTGGCTGAAGTTAGGGTTGAATATGGGTCTTGGCAAAACGGTAAGACAAAGAGTTGCCGACGATAATGAGTTCAGTTCACCTATTGAGATGGTAGCATTAGCACCAATCACTCCTCCCCGGGATCAGAATGGTGAATATTATACTACACCTACAACCACATATTATAGTGCGCTTAATGAATTAGATAATGCTGAAAATCACGCAAAGAGCTACCGCAACCAGGGTAATATTTATGCCGAAAGCAGGTTGACAAACGGGCTGATTTTAAGAAATGAACTTGGCTTAGATCTGGTAAATCAAAGTGATGAACGTTTCTGGGGTAGCCGCACAGAATGGGGCGCTGGTACCGGAGGCTTTGCCTGGGCTCAATGGTTCAGAAATACACGTTGGGTAACAAATAATTTTCTTAATTACGTTACTGAGATTAAAAGCAAACATAAAATTGATGCTACACTCGGTATGAGTTTTGAAAACAGGTACGATGAGTATGCTTATGTACAAGGTGAAAATTTTGCAGATGAAAGCATCCGTACATTGGCAGGTGCCGGTAAAATCACAGGCGGCAGCAGTACACACGAAGAGAATAACCTCGTTTCTTATTTTGCCCGTGTAAACTATGGTTTTAATATGAAATATCTTCTTAGTCTTAATGCCAGAATGGACGGGTATTCCGGATTGGGAAGTAATTATAAATACGGAACATTTCCCAGTGTTTCTGCAGGATGGATTATGAGTGATGAAAATTTTATGCAGAATATAAAATGGCTAAGCTTTTTAAAACTCAGAGCCAGCTATGGTACTGTCGGAAATAACACCGGAGTGGGGTTTTATGATTCGAAAGCACAATATGGCAGTGTCAGGTATGGTTCGTCTGGTGCCGGCTTAGGCATCACTAATTTTGCGAATGATGACCTGCGTTGGGAAAAAGTCACTACCGCTGATATTGGTTTTGAGTTTGGATTATTGAAAAACCGTATTGTCGGTGAATTTAGCTGGTACAATAAGAAAACCACTGACATGCTTTTGCAAGTGCCTACTCCTTCACCATCCGGAACAACTTCTATCCTGGCTAATATTGGACAGATGGGAAATAAAGGTATCGAGGTTAGTTTGACGTCAACAAATATTTCAACGAGGGATTTTAAATGGACTACCAATTTCAACATTGCAAAAAATAAAAATGAAGTTCTGAAGCTGGATGGAGAACAAAAAGAAATTTTACCAAGTAATGTTCGTTATACAAATGCTATTATTGTTGGTAAACCTTTCGGGGTTTTTTATTCAGTTAAATACGCCGGTGTTGATCCGGATAACGGAGACCCTATTTATTATATGCAGGATGGGAAAACAACAACCAATGTGTATGGCGATGCAGGTAAATTTATAATCGGAGATCCCAACCCGGATTGGATAGGTGGGATCAGCAATAGAATAAGCTGGAAAGGATTTGAGTTGAATATCTTGTTCCAGGGAGTATTTGGAAACCAGGTTTCAGATGCCGGTGGAATTTTTTATAGCGCCAATTGCGATTGGTTCGATAATCAAACACGGGATCAATTGAAACGCTGGCAAAAAAAGGGTGATAAAACTGATGTACCTGAATTGAGGATTAATCGTTGGGGCGATTTTGAATCCCCGAGTATGAGTTCAAGGTATGTATATGATGCGAGCTATGTCCGGTTGAAAGATCTCACTTTTGCGTATAATTTACCTTCAACGCTAACTAAGAAGATAAAGCTCTCCAATGCCCGCTTATATATAAGTGGTGTAAATCTGCTTACTATAACACGTTATCCGGGATGGGATCCTGAAGTGAATACAGATACTAATTCAAGTAATCTGCGCCAGGGGCTTGATTTCTATGCGGCTCCTCAAATCAAGAGTATAGTTTTTGGATTGTCTATTGGTTTATAATTGAACACTTAAAAATATTTTTATGAAAAGAGTAATATTGTATTTTTTTCTTGTTGCGGTTAGCGGTGTAATTAGTTGCGACAAAAAGCTCGATTTAAAAAATCCGCAATCTATTGATGCCAGTGATGCTTTTTCAACTGGCGATAAGTTAAAAAAAGTTTTGATCGGGAATTATGCCAGTTTGGGAAGCAGTTCATTGTTTGGAGGAGATGTATTATGGATGAGTGAATTGATGGCAAGCAATGGTGAATTAAACTGGGTGGGCACATTTCAGGAACCGCGGCAAATATGGAGTAAACTTATTCTGACAAACAATGGATACGCTGCTTCTACCTATTCACAGGCTTACTATGTAATATACAATTCAAATAATATTATTGCCAATATAAATGTTGTAGAGACTTCTGAACAGGCTGAAGTAGCCGCGGAAGCAAAATTTCTCCGGGCTATGGCTTATTTTGAACTTATAAAATATTTTGGCGAGAAACCTTATTTTGCCGGTAATGCTTCTTCATTAAAAGGAGTCCCATTAATTACAAGCCCGGGCCCGGCGGCTCCGCAGGATGCTTATTATCTGCTTCCAAGGGCAAGTGTGGAAGATGTTTATCAGCAAATAATAGCAGATCTTAAAGATGCAGAAGTAAACCTTCCTGCCACAAATGACTTTTATGCTAATAAACCATCTGCATCTTTAGCATTGGCAAGAGTTTATTTACAACAGGAAAAATTTGCTGAAGCAAGGGATGCCGCCAACAGATGCATATCTGTTGCTTCCACTAATGGGTTTTCGCTGGTAAATAACTATGCCGATGCATTTAATAATGATGTTAATACAACAGAAGATTTGTTTGCCATGCAGGTAACAGACCAGGCCGGTTCAAATAGTTGTTTTACTTTTTTCAGCACTTTTACTTATGGTGCCAGGAATGGTGATATTGAAGTTACCGATGTTCATTATAATAAATATAATGTCTCAGACGCTCGCCGGGGTCTGTTCTTTTCAGAAAACGGGGCCTGGCATTGTGGGAAATGGAGGGATATTTATAAAAATGTAAAAGTGATGAGGCTTGCTGAGGCTTACCTGACAAGAGCTGAATGTAATGTACGCTTAAGCACTTCCATAGGTGATACACCGGATAATGATGTGAATAAGATCAGGTCAAGGGCTGGGTTGCCTGGTTTGGCAGGAGCCACATTAAACCAGATTCTTAACGAAAGAGAATTGGAATTGGCTTTTGAAGGACAGGGGCTTTGGGATGCTAAAAGGCTTCGTCAGAATATTGATGGAAAAACCTGGGATGATAACAAACTGACATTTCCCATTCCATTACGTGAAAGAAATATTAATCCGTCACTTGAGCAAAACCCGGGTTATAATTAAGACTAAATAGGATTTATTTTGACAGGGGTGATAAAAAAGAAATTCATTTGTTGTAGCTGGAAATTTGTTTGTTTTTATTGGGAAAGTAATTAAAAGGTTTTATTCATGAGCTTTAGTGTATAGAAAAAAAATTCTCAATGGGATTAAAATAGCTATAAGCATTTTGCTGAATCACAGGCCCCGAACTGAAATATTTTATTAAAAACTATCTTTTGGAATGCTGATTTTCTGAAGGATGATATTTTGCAAAGGGCAAAAAAATTGTTTTGGAGACATCAGATTATAACTAAATTTCTAAAACATTTATCCATTTAAATAATGGAACAAATCGTTACAAAAGGAAGACTTTTTTCTCTCGATGCACTCCGGGGTTTTGATATGTTCTGGATTATGGGCCTGGGAGAATTGATAGAAAAGTATGCAAAAACAAAGAATACTCCTTTCTGGAATACGGTTGCTTATCATTTTGAACATCCTTATTGGAATGGCTTTGCTTTTTGGGACCTGATATTCCCCCTTTTTATGTTTTTGGCAGGCGTATCCACAGTTTATTCCCTGGATAGGCAACTTGAAAAGGGTAAACATAGAAGCCAATTACTTTTCAAAGTAGTTAAGCGGGGAATAGTACTAATATTGCTCGGTATGATTTATAATAATGGATTGGAACTTCGCCCTCTTGCCGAGTTCCGTTTTCCCAGCGTATTAGGAAAAATAGGAGCAACATACATTTTTGCCAATATAATATATTTATATGCGGGTAAACGGATGCAATGGGTTTGGTTCTGGCTGTTCTTGGTTGGCTACTGGTTACTATTAAAATTCACTTCAGCTCCGGGGTATTTACCGGGCGATCTGACGGAGCAGGGAAATTTTATGTCTTATATAGATCGTAGTGTTCTGCCGGGAAAATTGTCCCGCGGAATTCACGATACGGTAGGGTTAGTTTGCACCATTCCGGGCATTAGTACTGTATTACTTGGGATCTTTGCCGGAAGATTTTTAAAAAATAATCCGGGATCTTCTGCTGCCAAGGCCAAATGGTTAGCCATTGCAGGCGTTATTTCGCTTGCAATAGCTTTTATATGGAATATTGATTTTCCCTTTAATAAAAATTTATGGTCAAGCTCATTCGTAATGCTTACGGGAGGATTAAGCCTGATCTTATTGTCAGTCTTTTATTTTATTATTGACGTTCGCGGATATAAACGCTGGACTTTTTTCTTCCGGGTTATAGGCATGAATTCAATTCTTATTTATATGTCCATTCGGTTTATAGACTGGCAGTATATGACTGAAGGTTTCTTTAAATGGGCAGGACAATGGGTTGGCCCACCCAATGGGGAATACTTGTTGGCTTTACTCGATACAGGGCTGCGCTGGCTGTTTTTATATTTCCTGTATAAAAAGAGAGTATTCCTTCGTGTTTAAGACAAAATATATTTTACTACTGCAATAGTTTTTTTGAAACTGATTGATTACAGCATATAATGGCGATGTATTTGTAAAAATATGAACACATAAGAAGGTTATTTTTTTACAGAAGATCAAAATTTAGAAGCCATAAATGAGAACAATGATTCAGCCATTCGGGGAAAATTTATTTTTTGGAAATGGTATATGCATTGTTGTTTCAACAATTCTTTTTTCATTATCGGCGAATGCAATACAAGGATCTCCGCCCAAGACAAATAAAAATTCAGTTTATGCAGCCGGTGATACTGCTACAAGAAAAGCCTTACTTACAGAAATAATAAACCTGCTGCCTCCCGATAATTTAAATAATGGAACTGTTTCTTCTTTAGATAAAACATTTAATGACTGGCTTCAACGGACGGGGGAGCTTCCGCCTGATTTTGATAAACTACCATCCATCAATTCTTTACCCGATGCTTTGGTTTTTGATGAAGGTAAAAGAAATATACCTGTACGTACAGGAGGACAATGGCAGAAAAGGAAAAAAGAGATTGCAGAAAAACTCCAGTATTATATAACCGGAACCTTTCCTGAAATTTCTTCAAGAGAAGTACATCCAAGAATCATTCATGAAAGAATGGATGGTGATGTTACTGTTCGAACTGTTGAATTGAATTTTGGCCCGGACCTGAAAGCAAAACTTACATTAGAACTTTATATACCTCCGGGCGATGGTTTGTTTCCTGTGTTTCTTACTCAATGGAATCATCGGGGGTGGGCGCAGATTGCAGTAAGAAGAGGATATATAGGATGTATTTATGCAGGTTCAGATGATAAAGATGATACTGAAAATTATGGACCCGTTTGGGATAATCAGTATGATTTTACCCGGATCATGCGCAGGGCATTTGCTGCTTCAAGAGCAATTGATTATTTATATGAATTGCCGTTTATTGATAGAGAAAAAATTGGCTTAACCGGACATTCAAGGAACGGTAAGTTATCGCTCTGGGCTGCGGCATTTGACGAAAGAATTAAGGCGGTGATTCCAAGCAGTGGGGGATCAGGTGGTGAAGTACCATGGCGTTATACCAGCCATAGATTTGATGTGGAAGATATTGCCTTATTATCCTGTGCACAACCTTCATGGCTTCATCCAAGATTACGTTTTTTTATTGGTCGTGAAGATAAATTGCCGGTAGATCAAAACTTGTTTATGGCATTGATAGCTCCAAGAGGATTGATGCTGAGTGCAGCAGTGAATGAGGTTGCTGCCAATACTTTGGGTATTGAACAGGCATTTATTGAAACGAAAAAAGTGTACCGGTTTCTTGGTGCAGAAGATAAACTGGCAATCCGGTTCAGGGAGGGGCAACATGGTACTAATGCAAACGATATTGAAGCGTACATAGATTTCTTCGATTATGTATTTAATAGGTCAGCTAAGAAACCCTCCAACGAATTGGTGAGCAATTTCAGTTTTGAAAACTGGAAAAAACTAAGTGGAGAAAAAATTGATCCGGGTGATTATCCGGTAAATCCAACATTAAACAATATAAAAGAATCACAGGGTAAAAAATTTAGTTCGAAACAACAATGGGAAAATGAAAAGCTACAAATTCAAAAACAAATAGAATGGGCTTTAGGCAAGAAACCTTCAGGATTCACAAACCCGGGTCCAGGAAAATTTTTAAATGAAGATGGAGGAGAAAATTATTTTGGAACTTCAATTAAGAGGCCTGTTGCAACGGATAAAATGGGAAGAATTGCGTTTGCCCCTTATGATGAATTTGGTGATTATCTCTACGGGTATCTCTATTACCCAAAAGATAAAGAGCCGGAAATCAAATCCGGATCAATAAAACTTCCTGTTGTTATTTACCAGCACGAATTTGATTATTCAAAAGGATTCTCTTCACAGTATTATGATCATGACATAGCAACATTCTTTCAGAAATTAGTGAATAACGGGTTTGCAGTTTTTTCCTATGATATGATTGGATTTGGAACAAGATTACAGGAAGGTAAATGGTTTTATCAGCGCTATCCTCATTGGTCAAAAATGGGTAAGATGGTTACGGATTTGCAAGGTGCAATAACATTGCTTTCTCATTTAAACTTTATTGACAGTACGAAAATAAATGTTGCAGGATATTCACTGGGAGCTACCGTAAGCTTGTTTACTTCGGCTTTGGATAATCGTATTGCTAAAACGATTTCTGTTTGCGGTTTTATGCCTTTACGGTCATTTGGAAAAAAAGATATTTCGGGTCTTAAATTCTGGACACATATGACAGGGCTGTTTCCAAGATTTGGATTTTTTGTTGGTAATGAGAACCGTCTTCCTTTTGATTTTCATGAAATATTGTCTTGTATTGCACCGAGGCAATTATTGCTGGTGGCGCCTTCACTTGATAAGGAAATATCTTCAGAACACATGGAAAAAATAAAAAACAAAGCGGAAAATATTTTTAATCTATATGGTGTGCCGGATAAATTTCAGATTTTTTCACCTATGGATTATAACAGGTTTTCTGTTGAGATGCAGGCAAAGATCATAGCGTGGCTTCAATAATACTCAAACAGGAGTATATACTATTGACGTTACAAAACGATTGTTGACAATTTTTAAAAAGGGAGTTTTTTCAGAAAAGACAGAGCAGAGAAGTAAAAGACCTTGCAAGTATAATGAAGGAGAATCGAAGCTAATTTTGAAGAATCTCTTATGGTTTAGAGGGTATAATTATTTTTTAAATTAAAAAATTATTTATGAAAAGGAGAGATATGATATCCCTTCTTGCGATGGGGGCCACACCGTTTATATTTAGCAAATCTTTTGGCAGATCAAAACCTGTGGTTATTGCAAAGAAGGAAGACCAGGGCTTGAAAAAATTCGGCGACGGACGAGACTGGTTTTTTGAAAAAAGGTTTGGCATGTTCGTCCACTGGGGTATTTATTCCATTCCTGCCTGGCATGAGCAATATCAGTGGAGAGCCAGGATACCAAGAGCACAGTATGTAAAATACGCCGATGAGTTTAATCCTAAAAAATTCAACCCGGAGCAATGGCTTGATCTTATGCAGGAGTCCGGTCAGAAATATATCACCATTACGACGAAGCACCATGATGGATTTTGTATGTGGGATACAAAGCAGACCAAATACAATATAATGAACACTCCTTATAAAAAAGATATTATTGGCATGCTGGCTGATGCATGCCATAAACGAAAAGTGCCGCTATGTCTTTATTATTCGATTGCAGACTGGCACCATCCGAATTATCCAAATCTTGGACGCCATCATGAATTAGAAAAACCGGAACCAGGCGACCAGCCGGACTGGAATAAGTATATGGAATTTCTTAAAGCACAGGTGAAAGAGCTTTGCTCCAACTACGGAACCATACATGGTTTTTGGTGGGATATGAATGTGCCCGAATATTATGACCCGTCTGTAAATGATATGATAAGGAAACTGCAACCCAATGCCATCATTAATAACCGGGGATTTGATGAAGGAGATTATGGAACCCCTGAACGGGATGAAGATAAAGAATCTAACGAATCCCGGTCGTTTAAAGGTGCAACAGAAGCCTGCGAGTCACTTGACCGCTTAAGCTGGGGTTATAATAAAGCAGCGGAGTATTATACCCTTCGCTATCTCACGGGAAGCATAGACCGTTATTTTTCAGCAAACGGAAATTACCTGTTGAATGTGGGGCCAACTTCAGAAGGAATCATTCCTGAACCATCTGCAGAAATTTTAAGACGAATTGGTAAATGGCTTACATCAGTAAAAGAATCTTATGAGGATGTGAAACCTGTGACACAAATTATACAGGATCCGGATGTATCTGTTACCCGGCGTGATCAAACTTATTATATCCATTTTAATCAGGGCCTATCTACTAATGGGTTTTCTCTCAAACCTATCAATGTAATGCCTAAGAAAGCGGTATTGCTGAATGACGGGCAACCGGTTGAATGTAGTGTGGCCATGGTTCCCGGCGATTATCTGACACAGAGCAAGTATCTGCGTTTAAAGAATCTGCCGGTAGCTGAATATTATAATAAAACAATGGTAGTAAAACTGGAGTTTGAAGGAACACTTTATGATAACTAAGTTACAATAAACCTTTAAAACTAGTAAAGAGCTATGTAAGAAAATCTATAAAATTTATCGCTATTATCATTTAATCTTCTCCTAAAAAAACATTTGGCTTGTTTAGAAAATATTCATTTAATTTTTTGGCTTCCCAGCCATTCAGCAATCAATTGCTGGAGGCTGTCCGGGAAATGATTATAAGTAAGAGGCTGTTTAAAAATAAATTTATTTGCTGCCTTATTTTGCCTGTAAAGTTCCGGGAGGTTTGATATGGTTTTTCGTACGATAGTGATGTTGTGATCCCTGTCATATATGGGTGCAATGATCAGTAAGGGGCGGGGTACAATGCAGGACAAAATATCGTCAAAGTCTATTGGAATTCGGTCTTCATAGCCGGAAAAAAAACCCAGCCTTGGGATGAGACCATGTAATTCATAGTAATGCCGGATGCCCTCTGTGCCTGTATTGTCGTTTCTGAAAGAACTAAAAGCAGATACTACTGCCGTTCCTTTTATCCTACTATCAAGAGCTGAAGTAATTAGTGCCACGGTACCACCTAAAGAATAACCCATCAGGTATATTTTAGTTGTGTCAATAAAAGGCATTCGGGTACAGGCATCATTAATAAGGCTTCTTGCATCTGCTACCATTTTACCCATTACAGACCAGCGGGGATAGCGATCGTAAAAATGTAAAGCTTCTTCTATACGGGTGCCAAACCCTATCATATCAATTGCCAGTACGGCGAAACCCTGCTCTGTGAAGTGCCGGATTATTGGTATCCCTCTCCTGTGATAACCGGTAGCATAAGAATATCCATGTAAGTATATAACCAGTGGTAGTTTTGCATGTACTGAGTTATGGGTAATGTATTGAGCGGGAAAGTAGATATTACCCCAGAGGTTATCTCCGAGTCCTGTATAAGGACCCATAACCATTTTCCTGGTATTATCAGGTATAGCAGGTTCTCCAATTACTTCTTCCAGGTAATCGTCAGGATAGCTGCTGTTCTCATCCAGTGATGAAGAGAAGGGTATTTTTGGATAAATACCCGGTGGTTCATCACCCAGCAGCCATCTGATCTTTTCTCTGATACTATCCGGGTGAGCTGTAGATGATGACGGGATGAATTTGATTCCCTTTTCGTCTGAAACTTTTAGAGGCTCAATTAGCTCGCCACTCTTATGCTTCCAATTTTCAAACGAATAATTATAGTATAGTTTATTCTCGGGAATTATATCGGAACGGTCAAAAATATAGTCAAAGAAGTCCAGGAAATCTTCCGCATCCCTGGCCGCATGCTGATGTCTGCCGGGTCTTAATAATATCGCAATGTTAGAATCTGCAGCTAAAAAATGATATACCTTTTTTACCGATTGGTATGATTGTTCTACACTCCATGGATTTCCTTCATCCTCTGTAATGGCGGATACCAGCATTAAGCCTCTCGGCGCTATCAATGACATTAGTGAATTCTGATCTACCGGTAACTTTTGTTCCCTGCCTGCAAACCACCGTAACCGGGGAGAAAACCAATCGGGAAAATTCCGGGTTATTTCTTCAAGTGATTCAGAGCCGAATCGCTCATCTGACCATCTGAAAGTATTTTCACCCCCGGTACCTCCACTGCTGCTGACCACCGCCTTTATCCTGGTATCGAAAGCTGCTGCCATCAAAGATTGCTTACCGTTGCGTGAATGGCCTGTTAATGCTATACGGGCAGTATCCACTTCCGGCAATTGATACAGGTAGTCTATAACACGGGAAGCGCCCCATGCCCGTTTCATTAACGTTTTGAAATCATAACCGGAGAAGAGTTCATCATAATTTTGAGTATCGTCATTTTGATCCGCACCGGCATAAACACAACCTATATACCCTCTTCGTACTGCAATTTGAGCCCACCCCCTGTGATTCCATTGGGTCATAAATACTGGCAGCGGTCTATCCCCGGGTGGAATCATTAATTCAACTTTCATTTTTGCTTTGCTATCCGGACCAAAGCTTAATTCCACCATTCTTAATATAACTTTTCCTTCTGTATGTTCACTTATTAATGCAACACCAAATGATTTTGGGGGAGGAGGCACCGACCCCGATACCCAATATTGATAATTCTCTTTAATCCATTCTTTCTTTTGTTGCCATTGAGCCAGGTTCTTTACCGGTATATTCTTTTCCCCCTCGTTGAAAATAAGCGGGTCAGGAAGAAAAGGAATGGAAGGAAGATTATTGATATTTAAAGAATCTGTATTTGCTGTTTGGCTTTGGGCAAAAAGAGTTATAAACTCTGTCAGGCAGAAGATGAATGGAAGTATCTGTATTTTTCTTTTCATGTTACAAACTATCTTTTAAAAAATTGTAAGTAAAAAAAGTGGCCCGGGCTACTGGAAAAAAGATTAAAGGATCCCTTTGCGGAAAGTGCAGTAAAAAAAAGAAACAAATGTTTTTGTAAGGGCTTATGGTAATAGGAACAATTAAATGTATTATCGTTTCAAGAGAGTTGAATTCCCGGATAAAAGGAAAAAATGGTATTGAGGATATATTCATATTTTAAAAAAATGAGAATATTAAAATGTCCTGTAACTATTTGATTTTTCTTTATGCTCTTTTTTAATCTGAATGAAGCGGTTAAGCCCTGCCGGATTATCGTGTGCGTACACAAAAATACATAATTTGGGGTTGTATTTCAGATAAAGGTGCCGGGTAAAATATTCTGCCGGGTTATAACAAATTGTTTTTTAAAACTGCTGTACCCGTAAAAATGAAAATTTGAATTATATATTCATTCTTTGTGTTTTGGATTTGTTCTATGGGTTGTTATCCTGAAGTTATGGGCAAATCAAATTTTACGCTTTATGCTTAACTTCACAAATCTGAATTTTTGCTCTTTTCTATTAAAGGCTGATTTTATAAATGACATTTGTTACCATTCTCGGATTTATTGCCGCTGCCTTAACCACCGGATCGTTTTTGCCGCAGGCAATAAAGACCATACGCACCAATGACACCCGGAGTATTTCACTTTTTATGTATTTGCTTTTCTCCACCGGTACACTGCTGTGGCTCATTTTTGGGATACTGAGCAGCAACATGCCCATCATTGTTGCCAATGCCATTACGCTGGTGTTTGCTGTGATCATCTTATTTTATAAGGTCAGAAATCAAAAGAAAGGGAACATTAATAAATAAAATTTATGTCAGAAAAAAAACTTACTAAACAAACAGCCATTGTTACCGGCGCCAACTCCGGCATCGGTGAAGGAGTGGCATTGGCATTGGGAGAAGCAGGGGCCAATGTTGTGGTAAACTATGTGATTAACCCCGATGCTGCTAACGATGTAGTGCAAAAGATCAGGGCATTCGGATCGGAAGCTGTGGCGATACAGGCCGATGTAAGCAAGGAAGACCAGGTGATCAATATGTTTCAGCAAACCATTCAGCAATTCGGTACGGTAGATATACTGGTGAACAATGCCGGACTGCAGCGGGATGCAAAGTTTCACGAAATGACACTGGCACAATGGCAATATGTGATCGACATTAACCTGACGGGTCAGTTCTTATGTGCCCGTGAAGCAATAAGAGAATTTCTGAGAAGAGGAATTGTTCCGGAACGATCCATCGCCTGCGGAAAAATTATTTGCATGAGCAGCGTCCATCAGATCATTCCATGGGCGGGGCATGCCAATTACGCATCCAGCAAAGGAGGCATTAAAATGCTGATGCAGACCATAGCACAGGAATACGGGCATCAGAAGATCCGTGTGAACAGCATTTGCCCCGGCGCCATTAAAACTCCGATCAATAAAACAGCGTGGGACACCCCGCAAGCGTATAACAGCCTGATGGAACTGATCCCTTATAACCGTATCGGCGTTCCGGAAGATATTGGTAAGCTTGCGGTCTTCCTGGCAAGTGACGACAGCGATTATATTACCGGCGCCAGTATTTTTATTGATGGCGGTATGACTTTGTTTGAAGGTTTTGCTACCGGCGGTTAAAATAAATTTCTATTCAGAACGAATGGCCAATTCAAAAAATATTTCTGCTGAACGTGCCCGTTTAAATGCAAATGCACTGAAAGAAGTGCCTCTGGAAAAATGGGGATCTTATTTAAGCGAACGGCAATGGGGAACTGTAAGGGAGGATTACAGTTCTAATGGTGATGCATGGAATTTTATCACTCATGAGCAATCCAGGAGCAGGGTGTACCGATGGGGTGAAGACGGAATTGCCGGCATCAGCGATATTCATCAGAATCTTTGTTTTGCCATAGCACTCTGGAATGGCAAGGACCCGATATTGAAAGAAAGGTTGTTCGGGCTGTCTAATTCAGAAGGTAATCATGGCGAGGATGTAAAAGAACTGTATTATTATCTTGATAATACTCCTACTCATTATTATATGGAGTACCTGTACAAGTACCCTCAGTCGGCATTTCCTTATGAGCAATTACTGGAAGTGAATCATGAGCGATCCAAGCAGGAAACAGAATTTGAGATCCTCGATACAGATGCATTCAGAAGAAATGAATACTTTGATGTAAAGGTAACTTATGCAAAAAATAATTCCGAAGACATCTGTATTGATATAACGATTATCAACCGGTTTGACAGGGATGCAGAGCTGATGCTTTTACCTACGCTTTGGTTCAGGAACCGGTGGCTGTTTGGGGATGTGAGGAAAAAACCGGTACTGGAACTGATTGGCTCTCAAAATAATTATGGTATTGCAAAAGCTGACGATGAAAACCTGGGAATTTATTTTTTCTATTTCGAAGATGCCACGGAAACATTGATGACGGAAAACGAGACCAATGCTGAAAAAATATTCGGGCTTGCCAACTCATCCCCATTTGTAAAAGATGCATTTCATGATGCCATATCGGGAAAGAATGACCAACTGTATGAATTACTGAAAAATAAAAAAGCGGGGACAAAGTTTTCACCCCTTTACCGTCTGAAACTTGCCGCCCAGGGATCGCAAAGCATAAAACTGCGGCTGAGTAAAGAAGAACAGGCGGATCCTTTCGACAAAAATTTTGATTCCATATTTGCAAAAAGAAAAAAAGAAGCAGATGATTTTTATCAGGAGCTATTGCCCCAAAACTGTTCTGCTGACCTGGCTTCTATTCAACGTCAGGCTTTCGCAGGTTTATTATGGAACAAACAATTTTATCAATACGATATTGAGCGCTGGCTGGAAGGCGATCCCGGGAAAATTCCCCCGCCAAAAGAAAGGCAGTATGGAAGAAATGCAAAGTGGACACACCTGAAAGCGGCAGATGTTCTTTCCATGCCGGACAAATGGGAATATCCCTGGTTTGCTGCCTGGGATCTTTGTTTTCATTGCATTCCCATGGCAATGATAGACCCGGTGTTTGCAAAGAATCAGTTGATCCTTCTCGGTCGTGAATGGTATATGAACCCATTCGGACAGATACCGGCTTATGAATGGAATTTTGGCGATGTGAACCCGCCTTTGCAGGCATGGGCTGCACTGCAGGTGTATAATATTGACAAGAAAATATATGGTAATGCTGATGTGCATTTTTTAAAAAGGATTTTCCAAAAATTGATGCTCAACTTCACCTGGTGGGCTAATCGTGAAGATGAGAATGAGAACAATGTTTTTACCGGTGGTTTTTTAGGATTGGATAATATCGGCGTTATTGACAGGGACAGCCTTCCTCCGGGCACTTTCCTGGAGCAGGTGGATGCCACGGCATGGATGGGAATGTATGCTTTGAACATGATGGAGATGGCACTGGAGATAGCACAGACAGATAACAGTTATGAAGATGTGGTCACCAAGTTTTACGAACATTTTGTTCTGATCGCTTCTTCCCTCAATGAAACGCTGTGGGATGATCATGATAATTTCTTTTATGACCGCCTGCACATGAAAGATGGAGGCAGCATTTCCATGAAGGTGCGTTCTATAGTCGGGCTGAGCGTTTTATTCAATGCAGGCATTATCAGCAATGAAGCACTGCAAAAACTACCGGATTTCAAAAAAAGGATGGACTACATCAGGCAATACCGCACTGAGCAAAACAAATTTCTTCCCTGTGAGGAAACCAGTGATGAAGGCCACATGCTGATCTCACTGGTGCATAAGAGCCGGATGGAAAAATTATTGTCTGTGATGCTGGATGAAAACGAATTCTTATCAGAAGGAGGCATCAGGGCACTGTCGAAATATCACAAGGATCATCCTTTCGTTTTGCAACTCAATCATAATTTTTATTCGGTGGGTTATCTGCCGGGTGATAGCGATAATTCCATGTTCGGCGGCAACAGCAACTGGCGGGGGCCCGTGTGGATGCCACTGAATTACCTGATCATAAAAACGCTTCAGCAACTGCATGATTTTTACGGAGACGATTTTTTGATGTCATTTCCGACCGGTTCAGAAAACAAATACAATCTTCAAAAGATCTCGGGCATGCTCTCTTCCAGATTGACCGGGATATTTCAGCTCAACACTAATGGCTCACGCAAAGTGAATGGTGATGAAAGCTGGTTTTATCAGTTGTCTGAAAATAAAGGCCTGGTTTTATTTTATGAGTATTATCATGGCGATAATGCAAGGGGAGTGGGAGCTTCTCATCAAACCGGATGGAGCAGCCTGGTGGCATCTCTTATTGATCAGAATTTTTGATTTTACAAAACTTATGTTTTAGTATTGTTTATGATATAAATAATACTTCTTTCAGTTAACTGAAAGAGGCCAGGGGTTTAGATTTTCTTTTCAGGGATTTTCGGGTAGCCGGAAATATTTGTTTTTAAGATTTTGAAAAAGAGGATTATTCTGAAAGATAAATGGCCGGCTCATTTGGAATAAGCAAATAATTTGTAGTTAATCGCATGGATTCTCTTTTACCGGCAACTATAACACGCTGTTCGATGATCGCATCCAAAAGATTCCTTTTTGTCAATTCCACGTCTATACTGTTTATTTCATCATAAAACTGTGTGGCATCAAATTCTATTATCAGCTTTGAAAACAGGTCAAGCTGATCAGCGGTCTGGCAAGACTTGATCCATTTTAAGATGATTCCGTTGTGTTTGTAAATATCCATATAGAATAATTTGAGTGAATTTTGTATTTGTGTTTTTTCAGAGGTTTTCACCGGTTTCTTCTATAGGTATTGTATTGTTGATATTGGTAAATAGTTTCCCAATATTCTACGGAGAACATTTTTTGTTAAGTGTGTATCATGTGCGACAGGATCGCAGGGAGAGTAAAAGTTATTTTCATTTTCTCAGGGTTTAAATTAAAAAAAACGGATTGAGTGAAAACCCGGATTTTATTTTTTGGCAAAGCTTTGACCAGCTTTTTTTAAGAAAACAGTACCGGAGATCGGGGAAATGCCAACCGAAAAAGGTACAGATGCTGATCGGGTTTTTACGAAGGATATATGTGGTTTCCTGAAATCAAACCTAAAATGATATTTTTATTATTGCAAGTATATTTTAAAAATTTTTTTTCCACAAAACAACCTGTTCATTTTCAGAAGCAAGGGATTTTACGTTTTCCCTGATATGAATGATTTTGAGAAGTTATGTTTTTTAAAAAGAGTGATAAATCGATTTTTAATAAAGGCAAGAGGTGTTAAGTGAACAATAAAACTGAGTTGTGTCTGAAAGAAATCAAAAGTTCAAAAAGTCCGGACCTGCTGGTTTAAGTTTTTGAGATCTTTCTATTTTTAATGAATAAAAAAATACAATGAAAAAGTTACTACTTGTGGCATTGCTTATGTTTTTATTTGGAGCTACAAATGCACAAAGAATGTATAACGGATCGGGAAAACAGATCGGCAGGGTAGATGGAGACAGATACTATGATGGTTCCGGCAGGTTTATCGGACGAATAGATGGCGACCGGATTTACGATTGTTCTGCCAGGTTGATTGGAAAAATAGAAGGAAGCAGGTTGTACGATGGCAGCTACCGGTTTATCGGGAAGATAGAAGGGGATAGGTTGTATGATGGTTCCGGCAGGTTTATCGGGCGGATAGACGGTGACCGGATCTATGATGGCTCGGGAAGATTTATCGGAAGGGCAGATGGGATGAGGAGAATGCAAGTCATTTTGTTTTTTTATTTTTTTATGTGAAGGATTTGCAGGCTGCTCTGTTCTGGTATGAAGACAAGATAATTTAGCCACTCAAATATTTTTAAGAAATACATGTTTGTGATACCGGTGAAGTAAGATATGGTATCAGCTTATCAGTCAAGTGTGTATTAAAGTCTTATTCTGGGAAATAAAGTAGTCCCGACAGGAATCGAACCTGTATCAAAAGTTTAGGAAACTTCTATTCTATCCATTGAACTACGGGACCAATGGGCTGCAAATATAAGAAAGAATAACTCCGGCTTTAAATGGAGGCCATCTGTCCGCTATAAAAAACTTTAGTTTATCCATTACGTGCTGTCATCATTTGTTTTTGTAAGTTGTAGCCGAAATTAACCGGGTCTTTTGAACGAACTTGATCTGATACAGCAACTCCGGGAAGGAGACGAACATGCATTTAAAACTCTGGTGGAAAGCTACCAGGACCTGGTTTATAATACCGCTTTGGGAATAGTGCAGAATGCGGAAGATGCCGAAGACATCTCACAGGAAGTGTTCATTAAAGTGTTTCGTTCTGTTCATACTTTCAAAGGAGAATCAAAAATCTCTACATGGCTGTATCGTATTACCGTTTCAACAGCATTGGATCTTTTACGAAGTAAGAAAAGCAAGAAGCGGTTCAGCTTTTTACAGCGGCTCTTCGGGGAGAATAATGAACCTTTGCAGGAAGTACCTGATTTTCACCACCCGGGAGTGGCGCTGGATCAGAAAGAAAACGCAGCTCGTTTATTTAAAGCCATAAATAAACTGCCGGAAAATCAAAAAGTAGCATTTACCCTGCATAAACTGGAAGATCTCAGTTACCAGGAAATTAGCGAGGTGATGAAAGTATCTGTTTCTGCCGTGGAATCACTGATGCACCGGGCAAAACAAAACCTTAAGAAAATACTGGAGAAAGATAATGAATAGTGAATAAGCTTTCCCGGGAATATTGCCCATGCTCTTTTATTGCTTTATTTTTTTGCATGAATAATGCCGCTTCAGAAAAACGTATAAGATTCTGTGAAGCATCTGCCTCTTAGTGTCTTTCGCATTGCAATTTAAAAACCTAAAATGTCTTCATCTAGCGGTATATCCGCCACTTGCATAAAAATGCCTATGTACGCATCTTTACGAGGCGCCTTGACATTTGAAAAGAATTGTTAGAAAGCTTTTTTCTCCAGCGGCTTTCCATTTACATCCAGTTCTACAATTGGGTACCCGAGTTTTTGAAGACCGGGAAGGATCTTTGATTTATCACCCACCAGCAGCATGTTCAGATTGTTTACGTTTATATATTTCCTGGCAAGTGCGTCAATCTCTTTTTTCGTCATGCCTTTTAATATCTTCTGCTGAATATCTGTGTAGTTGGCCGGAAGATTATAATCCAGTATAGTACGAATGAATCCTGCTTTTTGCATACCTGTTTCATAACGCAGAGCATCTCGTTGCCCGATGGCATTTTTCATGAAAGCCAGCTCGTCACCAGTAATTCCGCCTGAAGCATAGTCCTTTAATTCTTTTATCACCTGTACCAGCGCACTGTCGGTTGCATCTGCTTTTATTCCTGAACTGAACTCAAAGTCTCCATCATATTCATCTCCGCTGAAAGAAGAGCGGGCGCCGTACGTCCATCCTTTATCTTCACGCAAATTCAGATTCAGGCGGCTGTTGAATGCACCTCCCAATATATAATTCATCAAGCCGGCTTTATAAAATTCTCCTGTAGCATCATACCTCAATCCGGTATTATAACCCACCCTGAATTCTGTCTGGGCAGCTTTAGGTATATCCACAAGATAGATGCGTGATTGATCATTGACTACAGGTGTAGCGGCTACTTCCGGCATGGTGATCTTTTTCTTTGGCAGCTTGTCAAGGAAAGTGAGTTTTGGAAGAATTTCCGATTCCCTGATATCACCTACCACCACAACTTTTGCTCCTTCTGAAGTCATATAGTTGTCGTAATAGTAACGGATGTCCTCAAGAGTGATATTCGGGATAGTTGTTTCAGTTCCGCCTGCGCTCACTCCCAAAATATTATCCGGCCCAAAATTGATCTGTGCAATTACGTTGCTGGCTACGGCTGCAGGTTGTGACTTCATATTCTTGAAACCTTCCATAGTTTGCCTCTTGATCCTGTTGAACGCATCATCTGTAAACCTGGGATTGAGCATGCGTTCTTCCAGTAAAACCAGTGTTTTGTCAAGATTCCTTTTCAGTGTTTGCACATTATATGTAATCTCATCATTTCCGCTGCTGACATTTACAGAACTGCCCAGCTTTTGCAATTCTTCCGAGAACTGTTCTGCAGAAAAATTTTTGCTATCCTCGTTCATCATGCGGGCAAATAAACTTGCTAATCCCACTTTAGACATATCATTTGCCTGCAATAAATGCCCGCCGGGAATTGTAATGGAAATAGTAACGGTGGGTATCTCTGCATTTTCAGTTCCGATCATTTTAACACCATTTGGAAAATCTATTTTCCAGAATGCAGGAACTTGCACAACCGGGTTAGGGCCGTTACCGGGTATCTTACTCCTGTCAAAGTTGTCTTTGGCTTTTATATATTTCAATCCGGCATAACCGTAATCGGGTGCTTTGTAATGTGATTTGTCAATGGTGTAATTATCCGCAGCAGCGATCAGGTTTTCCTGCCCCCTGGCCAAAACACTTAAAATAACATGTGGTTTGTTTTTGATGTACTTTTCATAAACCCTGATCACGTCTTCTTTTGTAACACTGTTGTACATTTTCAACAGTTTTTGTATCATATTCGGATTACCGGTAAAAGTCTGGAAGGCCGCCAGCTGACTGACTTTTCCTGATACGCTTGCCAGCCCGTTGATTGTTCTGCTTTCAAATCCGCTTTTAAATTTCTCAACGTCTTCATTGGTGATACCTCTTTTTTCAAATTCTGTATATGCTTCATTCACCAGTTTTTCCATTTCTGCCAGTGATTTACCGGGATAGGGAGTTATGGAAATAGAAAATTCTCCCGCTAATTCAGAAAGCTGGATGCTGGCGCTTGCCTGCAATGCCTTTTGTGGCTTAATGATGTACTGGTAGAAAACAGAACTCCTGTTTCCTCCTCCGCCTAACACCTGTGATAGGCAAGCCAGCGCCGGAGCATCTTTATCAAATTCCGGAACGGTCGGGTAAGTTAATCGTAACTGAGAAGTTCTTGCATAGTTGTCAACATAACTAACATAACGGTCTTTGTCCAGCATCACCGGTTGCAGTTTTACGGGCTTCACATCAGGACAGCGTGGAATGCCTCCAAAATATTTTTCAACCCACTTTAATACCTGCGGTGTATTGATATCACCACCGATTGTCAATGTGGCATTATTGGGCCCATACCAGCGCAGAAAGAAATTTTTCAGATCGTTTACGTTTACTTTATTCAGTTCTTCAATATAACCGATGGTAAGCCAGGAATATGGATGTCCATACGGATATAAATTCTTTGAGGTGTATTCACTCACCAGCCCGTAAGGGCGGTTATCATAATTCTGCCCCCTTTCATTTTTTACAGTGGCTCTCTGCACTTCAAATTTTTGCTGTGTCACTGCATCCAGTAAGAATCCCATGCGGTCGGCTTCCAGCCAAAGCGCTTTTTCCAACTGGTTGCCGGGAATCGTTTCATAATAATTTGTGCGGTCCCTGTTCGTAGAGCCATTTAGTGTGCCTCCCGCTTCGGTTACTATTTTAAAATGTTCTTCGTCGGCAACATGATCGCTTCCCTGGAACATCATGTGTTCAAAAAAGTGTGAAAATCCCGATTTGCCTATTTCTTCCCTTGCCGATCCTACGTGATACGTTACATCTACATGCACCACCGGATCGCTGTGGTCTTCATGCACGATCACCGTGAGTCCGTTGGGCAAAACATATTTTTCAAATGGGATGACGATCTCGTCTCCTTTCTTTGTGACCTTTTCCACCAGTTTGGCCTGGCCTGATGCAATGTTGGAAAAGAAAAATGATAAGACAGCTACCAGCAAGAAACTGTTTTTCATAAAAAAATTATTTTGGTTTCTGAAAGATTTTCAAGATAGGATAAATAGGAGATATAAAAACTACCACTTGTCAATTTGATGTCAAAAGAGTCCGGATTTTTTTAATTTTATATAAATTATTTTATATGGAAGGACGCACAAGACAAAACCATGAAATTGATTATAAGATCTACGGTGAAGAGTTACAGTTTGTAGAAATAGAACTGGACCCCGGCGAAACAGCGGTTGCCGAAAGCGGCGCCATGATGATGATGGATGACGGTATCAGGATGGATACGATATTTGGTGATGGCTCACAACAGCAATCAGGAGGTTTATTGGGAAAGCTAATGTCAGCCGGCAAAAGAGTGCTGGTGGGTGAGAGTTTGTTCATGACCGCTTTCACCAATGCGGGCCAGGGAAAGAAGAGAGTTTCTTTTGCAGCTCCTTATGTGGGAAAGATCATTCCCATAGACCTGATGCAGCATGAAGGAAAACTCATTGCACAGAAAGATGCTTTTCTTGTGGCAGCAAAAGGAGTGAGCATCGGTATAGCCTTTCAAAAGAGACTGGGTACGGGAATTTTTGGCGGCGAAGGATTCATCATGGAAAAACTGGAAGGTGACGGGATGGCGTTCGTTCATGCAGGCGGTTATGTGATCGAAAAAGTTTTAACACCCGGTGAGTTGCTGAAAATTGACACCGGATGCATAGTGGCCTACACTGCCGGTGTTGACTTTAATATTGAATTTGTAAAAGGAATTAAGAACTGGATGTTTGGCGGCGAAGGTTTGTTCTTCGCTACATTGCGGGGCCCGGGAAAAGTATGGATACAATCCTTGCCGATCAGCAGGCTTGCCGCCAGGCTGGTGGAATACGGCACCTGGCACCGCAAAGAAGAAGGTGGTATTTTAGGAAACCTGTTTGACGGAAAAGAATGATGATCCTGTAAAAAATCCTTTTCAATTACACTGATCACTCTATCTGCCTTATTTTAGCTGTCATCTTTAGCTTAGGTCATTCGCTGAAGGGGAAAGACATTTTTTTTCAAAACAGTTATATGAAAAGAATTATTTTTCTGTCTGTTGTTTTTTTTGCTCTATTTTCCCATGCACAAAAAACGGATAAAAAACTGCAACGGCAATTGCAGGAACTCATTTCGGGTTTTCATGGTGATGTAGGGCTTTATGTTTATGATCTGAAGCACAACAAGACCGTTGCCATCAATGCCGACACCCTTTTCCCAACGGCAAGCATTGTGAAGATCCCCATTCTTATCGGCATCATGGATAAGATCAGGAAAGGTGAACTGGATTATCATCAGCATGTGATGTACACTGATTCTCTTTACTACAGCGAAGGGGATGACATACTTTCCCGGTTCAAAGACAGTTCGCAGATCGAGCTGGGCAAAGTGATCATGCTGATGCTTACCATCAGCGATAACTGTGCAAGCCTGTGGCTTCAGGGATTATCGGGCGGAGGCATCCGCATCAACAGGATACTGGACAGCATGGGGTATCAGCACACAAGGGTGAACAGCAGGACAGAAGGACGAGAAGCCAACCGTTCCGTGTACGGCTGGGGGCAGACCACTCCACGAGAAACTGCCACACTGATGAAGCAGATCGTTGACGGAAAAGTTTTCAGCAAAGAGGTCAGTGATAAAATGCTGCGGGTGCTGGGCAGGCAATACTGGGACGAAATGGCGATAAGCCAGATACCTGCCGGGGTGTTTGTTGCGGATAAACACGGAGCGCTGGATGCCAACCGCAATGAAGTGCTGTATGTGAATGGGAAAAAGACACCCTATATTTTTTCGGTGTTCACCAAAAACAATAAAGACAAAAGCTGGAATCAAAATAATGAAGCATGGACGCTGACCCGGAAAATTTCAGCTTTGTTGTGGAAGCATTTTAATTGATTGATCACGGGATTTTATTCTTTGAACTTGTAATACCTGACCCAGTCTATTTCCATTTCTACAGGCAGTTCTTCCGGATTGATTTTCCCCACCCAGTTTCCTCCTAATTGCATATCCAGTAATAGATAGTGTTCGGCATCTGCAAACGGGAATTGCCCGGGCTTATCTGTTTTGATCTTAGGATAGGTGAAAGTTTTTATCCCGTTCACATAAAACACCACTTTGTTTTTGTGTATCTCCACAGCATAAGTGTTGAACTCTCCCGGCCGGATACGGCCCGTTCCTCCGTGTTTGGGATTGTTCTTTTCATTCAGTATAATAGTATAATAAGAATGTAC
Organism: Sphingobacteriales bacterium UTBCD1; assembly: GCA_002066995.1. GTDB lineage: Bacteria > Bacteroidota > Bacteroidia > Chitinophagales > Chitinophagaceae > UTBCD1. The sequence continues at coordinate 8,754 of MWTC01000021.1, read as the reverse complement.
AGTCTGGTATATGAAATCGTCATGATTGAGATGTTCCAGTATATCAATTTCACCGCCTCCCGGGTATTTCATTCCCTGCCCCAGCAGCCAGAATGCCGGCCAGGCGCCAGTTGCATTCCCCAGCTTTGCCCTGATCTCTATCCTGCCCAACCCAAAACCAACTTTGTCCTTTGTATAAACACCACCGGTAAGATAAGTTGAAGTATCATCTTTTTGAGTTGTATTAACTATTCCCCTTAATATTAATTTACCGTCACGCAATGCATAAAGGCTGTCGAAATTGCTCATGTGCCTGTTCCAGTCAGATTTACCTCTCGGTATTTTCGACCATCGTGTTGCATCGAAAGTTTCCGTCTGGTCAAAATTTTCTTCCCAAACGAGTGCTGGCTTATGCAGGTTCCTGTTCGTTGTACATGCCACCGGGAAAATAAGAAGCAAAAAAGGGTAGATGATCTTTTTCATGATAGAGATTTATCAAATGAAAGTTGTCCGTAAGTAGTCAAAATTCGAAAACGAATTTAATTATTCTCCGGGCGAATTCCGGTTGACCGGGACCGCTTACCAAAGTTTTGCTATTTTGAAGGTCCTGTGTTTCGTTTGTCTGTTAATACTGCGGCCTTTAAAGGAAATCAGAATTTTCAGTTGCCTTTAATTGCAGAATATTTCTTTTAACTTCGTTAGCATAAAATCATAAAAGAAGAAGTGTCAAAAAAACATCCTGTTACTTTTGTTATTTCTTAATGAGGGTTAAACTATTTAAATTTCTAATTGATTGAATTCAGTCTAAATGTATTGACATGAATCCTAAAATATTTTTATCAGTGGTTATGCTTACTTCAATTTCTGCCAATGCACAGTTTGGCCGGGCCATACCTCCGGTAGCCGAAAAGAAAGCTCACTGGAGAGAGATACATGGTGATAAGGTTCTGGATAATTATTACTGGATGTATGATTATTTCGGCAAAGGGCCGGACAGCGCCAAAGTGGTGGAGTATTTAACCAAAGAGAATGATTACTTCAATGCGGTGATGAAGCCCACCGAAGGACTGAGGCAAAAACTCTTTGATGAGATGAAAGCCCGCATCAAAGAAGATGACCAGAGTGTGCCTGTTTTGCAAAACGGTTATTATTATTATACCCGTACGGAAAAAGGAAAACAATATTATAAATACTGCAGAAGAAAAGGCAGCATGAATGCTCCTGAAGAGATACTGCTGGATGTGGATGCCATGGCTGCAGGACATTCTTATTATGCAGTTTCGGGACTGGCTGTAAGTGAAGACAGCAGGTACCTGGCTTACGGCGTGGATAATGTCAGCCGCAGGCGCTATACTCTTTATGTAAAGGACCTGGTGAAAGGAGAAACACTGAAAGACGAAGTTCCGAATACGGAAGGTGATCCTGTATGGGCCAATGATAACAAAACGATCTTTTACACTTCCAAAAACCCGGTTACTCTTTTATCGGAAACGATAAAGAGCCACCAGCTGGGCAGTGATGTTACGAAAGATGCGGTGGTGTATCACGAAAAAGATAATACGAACTATATAGCGGTTGAAAAGTCCAAGGACAAGAAATATATTTTTATTATTTCCGAAGGAACCCTTTCTTCGGAATGGCTGATGACCAATGCCGGCAACCCGGGAAAGGCATTCACAACGTTTCAGCCAAGGATGAAAGATGTTCTTTATTCTGTTTACCCTGTTGATGACCGGTTTTATATTCTGACAAATAAAGACGGCGCCGAGAATTTCAAGTTGATGGAATGCCCGCTTACCTCCACCTCATCCGACAACTGGAAAGATGTGATCCCTCATCGTAATGATGTGTTGCTTGAAGGTGTTGATGAATTCAAAGATTTTCTGGCCATTCAGGAAAGGAAAGACGGATTGCCGCAGATCAGGATCCGTGACCTGAAATCAGGCAACGATCATTATATTGATTTTGGCGAGCCCGATTATATAGCAATGATCATGGGAGGCCATGAATACGGAAGCAAGGAAATGAGATACGCATTTTCTTCGCTCATCACCCCGGCATCCGTTTTTGATTACAATTTGATAAGCCATGCTAAAGAACTGAAAAAACAAGTTGAAGTGGGTGGTGGTTTTCATTCAGGCGATTACCAGAATGAAAGGATCTATGCTGTAGCAGCTGATGGCACTAAGGTACCGATCTCCATTGTTTATAAAAAAGGACTGAAAAAGGATGGTGAAGCTCCTTTGCTTCTTTACGGTTATGGAAGTTATGGCTCCAGTACCGACCCTTCTTTTAATATGAATATTTTAAGCTTGCTGAACCGGGGATTTGTTTATGCTATTGCACACATCAGGGGAGGGCAGGAAATGGGACGACAATGGTACCTGGACGGCAAGCTGATGAAAAAGAAAAACACTTTTACCGATTTTATTGACTGCGCAAAATTTTTAATAAAAGAAAAATACACTTCTTCACCGCATTTGTATACAATGGGCAGAAGCGCCGGAGGTTTGCTGATGGGCGCAGTTACCAATATGGCGCCCGGCCTGTGGCATGGAGTGATCGCCGGAGTTCCTTTTGTGGACGTCATCAATACCATGCTGGACGAAAGTATTCCGCTCACGACCAATGAATTTGATGAATGGGGCAACCCGAAAAATGAAGATGCCTATTGGTACATGAAAAGTTATAATCCTTACGAGAACGTGGGAAAGAAAAACTATCCCAATATCCTGGTAACGACAGGGCTTCACGACAGCCAGGTGCAATATTTTGAACCGGCAAAATGGGTAGCCAAATTGCGTGACATGAAAACGGACAAGAATATTCTGCTGTTGCATACTGAAATGGACTTTGGGCATGGTGGCGCCAGCGGCCGTTTCGATTACCTGAAAGATGTGGCAAGGGATTATGCTTTCTTTTTGGCACTGGAGGGGATCAACAAATAGTAAAGTGAAGAAAAATTTTAAAAGCCGTTTTTTGCTTTTGAAATAATTGATTCCTGAATGGTCCTTTTTTACAAAACCTGTTTCTGTTGCCATTAAAAATTAAAAATGAAGTCACCGGCAATTGTATCTGCAATTCTTTTTTCATTTTCTGTTCAGATTTCTATGGCACAACAGACGGATAATGAAGTGGCGCCGGTGAAGACCGGCATTCTTCCTCAGGGAAAGTTCAATGCAATCACTGACGTTGCAGGAGTGCTGGTAGGTCAGTACACGTTGGTACAGGGAGATTCGGTCCGCACCGGAGTGACCGCCATCTTGCCGTATGGCGGAAATATCTTTCAGCAAAAAGTGCCTGCAGCCATTTTTACAGGCAATGGTTTTGGAAAACTTGCCGGCAGCACCCAGGTGATGGAATTGGGAAATATCGAAACTCCCATTATCCTTACAAATACATTGAGTGTTCCCACGGCCATGAATGCTGTGATCTCTTACACACTGCAGCAAAAAGGAAATGAGGATGTGCAAAGCGTGAATGCAGTTGTCGGTGAAACGAATGACGGATACCTCAATGATATCCGCGGAAGGCATGTGAAAGAGAGTCATGTTCTGGAAGCAATAAAGAATGCATCTCCGGGAGTGGTGCAGCAGGGAAATGTTGGTGCGGGAACAGGAACTGTCTGCTTTGGATTCAAAGGAGGCATCGGCACTGCATCGAGAGTGTTGCCTGCAGGATCGGGAGGTTATACCATTGGAGTATTGGTGCAAACTAATTTCGGCGGTGTGCTGCAGATAGATGGCGTACCTGTTGGAAAGGAGTTGGGAAAATATTACCTGAGCGATCAGTTGAATGATCCTGCTGATGGAAGTTGTATGATCGTGGTGGCCACCGATGCTCCGCTTGATTCAAGAAACCTGGAAAGGCTTGCTAAGAGAGCGTTTATGGGCCTGGCAAAAACGGGAGGAATTGCCAGCAACGGGAGTGGTGATTATGTGATCGCCTTTTCTTCAAATCCCGGCGTACGTATTCCTTATGATCCGGAAAAAAAATTGCATACGACCTCTGTAGTGTTTAATGATGATATGTCACCTTTATTCCTGGCCGCTATTGAAGCCACCGAGCAGGCCATAATCAATTCTTTATTTGCAGCCAAAACAATGAAAGGAAAAAACGAAAGAGTCATTGAAGCGCTGTCCAAAGAGAAGGTGATCTCCATTTTGAAAAAATATAACCGTTATCAAAATCAGAACTGACAAGGTTCAGCTATATCCTTTTGAAGAAATGGAACGGTAATTATTTTAATGTATTGCCACATTATGCCTGTGCAAGGGCTGGGGGTATAAAAATTATAGCAGGATCGGAGTAATAATTTTTATCTTATTTTTCATCATTCATGATTGACGATCCTGTTGTAAATTCGCCCATTAATTAAATATAACCTTTCATGACCCGTAAGCAGGAAATAGTCAGTGATGTCGTCATCAAATTTGCAGGTGACAGCGGCGATGGTATGCAATTGACCGGAAGCCAATTTACCAATAATACAGCTCTTCTGGGAATAGACCTGGCCACGTTTCCGGATTTTCCGGCAGAAATAAGGGCACCCCAGGGCACGATACCCGGAGTGAGCGGATACCAGCTCCGTTTTTCCAGCAAACCTGTTTTTACTCCCGGTGATGCTTGTGATGTATTGGTAGCCATGAATGCAGCCGCATTAAAAACGAACCTGCGGCAATTAAAAAAGGGCGGGAAGGTCATTGCTAATACAGATGGTTTTGATGCAAAAAATTTGCGTCTTGCAAATTTCCCTGAAGGAGTAAATCCGCTGGAAGACGGATCACTTGATAATTATGAACTGATCAAAATGGATGTGACCAAGATGACCCGTGAAGCGCTGAAAGAATTTACAATGGGCATGAAAGAAAAAGACCGGGCCAAGAATATGTTTGTGCTGGGATTTTTGTATTGGATGTACAACAGGGACATGAGCAGCACCATTTCTTTTTTGAAGGAAAAATTTGGAAAAAAAGATGACATACTGAACAGCAACATCAAAGCGCTGCAGGCAGGTTATAATTATGGTGATACTACCGAAACGTTCACTACTACTTATAAAGTGGAAAAAGCAAAGATGGAACCGGGCAGCTATCGTTCCATTATGGGTAACCAGGCAATTGCTTATGGGTTGATCGCAGCCTCACAAAAAAGCGGTCTCCCTTTATTTCTTGGTTCTTATCCTATCACTCCTGCTTCGGATATCTTACATGACCTTGCCAGGTATAAACATTTCGGTGTCCGCACTTTCCAGGCAGAAGATGAGATTGCAGCGATTGCTTCCGCCATCGGCGCTTCTTACGGAGGTGCACTGGGCGTCACTACTACATCAGGACCCGGGTTAGCGTTAAAGGCAGAGGCGATGGGACTGGCAGTGATGCTGGAAATACCATTAGTAATCTGTAATGTTCAGAGAGGAGGACCTTCAACAGGATTGCCAACAAAAACGGAACAAAGTGATCTGCTGCAGGCGTATTATGGAAGAAACGGTGAATGCCCTATGCCGGTGGTGGCCGCTTCTACACCCAGCGATTGTTTTGATACTGTATTTGAAGCAGCAAGGATTTCTGTTCAGCATATGACACCGGTGATTTGTTTGACAGACGGATACATTGCTAATGGTGCAGAGCCATGGAAATTTCCTCAATCTTCTGATCTGCCTGAAATAAAAGTCAGTTTCAAAAAAGATCTGGATGAGGGTGAAGAGGTATTTCAACCCTATAAGCGTGATGAAAAGTATGTGCGACCCTGGGCGGTGCCGGGAACACCGGGATTGGAAAACCGTATAGGTGGTCTGGAAAAACAAGATATCACGGGCAATGTTAGCTATGACCCGGATAACCATCAGCACATGGTGAAGATCCGCCAGGCAAAAGTGGATAAAATCGCTGATTATATCCCCGAACAAAAACTGGACAGCGGCCCTGCAAAAGGGAAAATATTAGTTATCGGCTGGGGTTCTACCTATGGCGCCATCAAATCTGCTGTTGAGGAATTGCAGGCACAGGGTCATGCAGTAAGCCATGTGCATATCCGTTATTTGCGGCCTTTCCCCAAAAACCTTGGGGAGATCATTAGGAATTTTGAAAAAATCCTCGTGCCGGAGATCAATAATGGTCAGTTGGTAAAGATCCTCCGGGATATTTACCTGGTGGATGCCAAAGGGTATAATAAAATCATGGGTATCCCTATCACAAAAACAGAATTGGTAGAGCATATAAAAAAGATGCTCTGAAAAAAATTATCTGTGACCGGCATTGATAGCCGGTCTTTTTTTGTCGGAACAACGGGACCGGCGTTACATCTTTTGCAGGTAACAGGGTGGCCTGTAAAAGACATATCAAATATTTTTCATTTACCATTCGTCATTATCCCGGGGATTTTTTCCCTTTTTCCTTTATCATTGCAATCTCTTTTTAAAAACAGGTAATATGAAAAATATAATTGTATTCGCCCTAATGCTAATTGCAGCAGGTATGGCAGATGCACAGCAACCCGGCAGTCAGCAGCCGCAAAACAGAGCGGACACTTTTGGAAGAGTAGCCCGGCCCCGTTTTGTTGAATTTGTTGACTCCACAGCTCCGCAGACAAAGTATAACTACACTGAAACTTTTGCTCCGTTCTTTTATACAAAAAACGGAAATGAATACAGAGCAGCCACCGGCGAGCCGGGTCCAAAATATTGGCAAAACCGGGCAGACTACCAGTTGGCAGCAAAGTTGAATGATGAAACCAATGAAATTACCGGAACCGAAGTGCTGACCTATACCAATAACAGTCCGTTAAAGATGAATTTTATCTGGATGCAGTTAGATCAGAATTTATTCCGGCAGGATTCACGTGGCAGCGCTATTGTACCAATAGGTGGTAGCCGCAATGGTGGCCACGGACAAGTATTCGATGCAGGATATAAAATCAAATCGGTAAAAGTTCTAAGCGGACCCAATAACACAATTGCAACCGATGTAAAATATTTGATAGATGATACCCGCATGCAGGTTCTTTTACCAAATGAATTAAATGCAAACGGCGGCGTATTGAAACTAAAGATCGAATACTCATTCATTTCCCCTGATTATGGTTCCGACAGGATGGGAATTTTGAAAACCAAAAATGGAAAAATCTTCACTATTGCACAATGGTACCCGAGAATGTGTGTGTTTGATGATGTGATGGGTTGGAATACATTACCATACACCGGCCCCGGAGAATTTTTTCTTGAGTATGGTGATTTTGATCTGAAAATAACAGTTGCTGCAAAAGATATAGTAGTTGCATCCGGTGAATTATTAAACCCGCAGGAAGTGTACACTCCGGAGCAGGTGAAACGCTGGGCACAGGCTGCCAACAGTGATAAGACCGTGATGATCCGTACACCGGAAGAAGTGACGGATCCGAAGTCACGTCCTGCAGGAAAATCAGAACTGACCTGGCATTTCAGGATAAAAAATGCAAGGGATGCTTCATGGGCAGCTTCTTCTTCATTCGTTGTTGATGCGGCAAGAATGAATTTGCCGGGTGGAAAAAAATCATTAGCAATTTCTGCTTATCCTGCAGAGAGTGCGGGTGAAGCAGCCTGGGGACGTTCAACTGAATTTGTAAAGGGTTCTATTGAGTTCAATTCAAAAATGTGGTATGAGTATCCATATCCCGCAGCTACGGCAGTGGCCGGTACTCCCGGCGGAATGGAATATCCCGGCATCGTTTTTTGCGGAGCTACAGCAAGAGGCCGTGGATTGTGGGGCGTAAACGACCATGAATTCGGTCATACCTGGTTCCCGATGATCGTGGGTTCCAATGAACGATTATACGGATGGATGGATGAAGGCTTTAATACCTTCATTAATACTTTATCAACGGCAAATTTTAATAATGGAGAATATAAGCCGGCACGACCTGTAGATGCAGAACGTATGGCACAATTTTTCACTGCTCCGACCCTGGAACCTATTTTAAGCAATGGCCCTGATAACCTGAAAGAAAGAAACAACGGAACCTTGCTTTACAGTAAACCAAGCGCAGGCCTGGTTTTATTGCGGGAACAAATTTTAGGACCAGAGCGATTTGATTATGCTTTTAAAACGTATATCAAACGGTGGGCATTTAAGCATCCGACACCGGATGATTTTTTCAGAACAATAGAAAACGTTTCCGGTGAAAGTTTGCAATGGTTCTGGCGTGGCTGGTTTGTCAACAACTGGCGGCTGGATGTGGCGGTGCGCAGTGTGAAATATGTGGACAGTACTAATTATTCCAAAGGGGCATACATTACGCTGGATAATTTAGAAAAAATGGCGATGCCTGTAATTTTAGAAATAAAAATGAAAAACGGGAAAACGGACCGGGCGAAATTGCCGGTGGAGATATGGGAACGCAATACAAGCTGGACTTTCAAATATCCTTCTACCGAAGAGATCGAATCGGTCACTTATGATCCTGATAAAGTGATGCCCGATTTCAATCCGGCAAATAATGTATGGAAAAAACAATGATGACCCGGTTCTGAAAATATTAAAGCAATAAGACCAAAGAGGCTGTTTTAAAAGTTAAGATAGCCTCTTTTTTATTCGCATTCTCCTACAAGTAGGTTATTGTTTATGTGATTGTAGAAGTGATTTTTTTTGCTTCTGATACAGCCCGGGTCATCGCGAGGAACGCAGCGATCCGCCCTGAGTGCAGTTTGCTTCGGCAATACGGTCTGACTTCACACAATGCATCTTTCTTTTATTGCCTCACAAAGACCTGCAGTCTTTTTCCTGTTTTCCTCGCTGGGTC
>MWTC01000026.1 GCA_002066995.1 Sphingobacteriales bacterium UTBCD1 | reverse complement strand
AGCGAGGAAAACAGGAAAAAGACAGGGATGCAGCCGAAAAAATTTTACATGCTTAGTACGGCAGGGTATGGCAGTTTGCAGTTTCTGCTCTTAATTATATAATACATGCTGCCGGCTGAAAGCCTGATACTACGGGTAATGTTTCCTTAAATAGCATACAGGCAGTAAATGAATATTAAACGGCTCCCGGCTTTTGACTCCGGTATGTTTCATTTTGGAACGAAGCCTGAGAAAAATAGTATTGCCGGAGGAGATAATGAAAAAAGCCTGATGACCATATGATTCTGTTCCATTTTAAATTGTAGAATTTTTTTGAGGCCGCAAGTCCCGGGAGTTTATTATTATACTCAAATTTATCTGATCCTGTTATCCATTAAATCTTTTTAAAAAATCCGCTGTTTCCCGGCGCTTTTATCTTTCGGGGAAATATATTATTTTGCCGGGTATTCAATCCCTCCCCTGGAAATAGTTCTCAGTTACTTTTCAATCCTGCATTCTATTTAAAGACCGGGCAATAGATATGAAAAACGCTTTTACTTATGAAGTGGTGGTTACTCATATTTATACCTTTAGGTTTTGCACCGGGCGTTGCATTCGGGCAGTCATTTTCCCCTGATGATCTTGTAGCCTTATCTTCCTGCAACCTGAAATATGCTGATCAGTTTTTAAAAAAGAAGGGATTCATGCCTGATCCGGGGCAGGTTGATTACCGTACAATGACGGTATCATACATTCAAAATGAAATAAAAACCAACGAAGAAAATAGCAGGGACGACTCTACGGTGACCCGGAGCATAGATATCTGTAATAAGGATGGTATAAAATGTTTTACCTGGCGCACTACTTCAGAAGAAGAATTTATTTCAGGTAAGGCACAACTGGCTGCTAAAGGGTTTGTTTATGATCATGATGTAAGCCTGTACCAGGATACTTCCCTGCTTTTTCAGAAAGGAAATATTACAGTGGAAACAATGCGGGAAGTGACCGGCAGCGATATGGTATATTGTTTTATCTTAAAAAAGAAAGAATACCCTGATCCGAAATCAATCCGTTATGCTGATGATCTGTTGCATTTTAATTCGAATGAATACCTGGTTGGTTTTTTCGGTGCCGGTAATATAAGACAGGACCTGTATTATTTCTCGGAAAACGATTTGAGAAAGTGTACGGTACTATTCCCGAACAGCAACAGGCAGGCTGTTTTTGTATGGGAGGATCAGAAAAATCTCAGGAATCTTTCCTGCATCATTATTAGCGATATACTGCCTACAGTGGATGGCAAACATTATGAAGGGGCACTGCTGGGCAATAATCAATGGGTGTTGAAGAATGGAATTTATTGCGGGATGAGTGTAAAAGAACTTTTGAAGCTGAATGCCGCCGATTTTGAAATTTTTGGCAAACGTTCGGAATTTGCAAATATGATAAAACCGGAAAAGAATGGCAATATTGATTTCAGGGAGTCAGGGATCACTTTTAATTGCCCCGGATGCGATTATAATAATCTTTTTGATACGTCGCTAATAAAAGCAAAAGATATTGCCGGAGAGAATCTTCCCGTTACTGTTGCTTATATCAATATTTTCCCGGAGAAGTTAAAGTGAGGGTGAATACACTGTCAAGCAGCATTAATTAGTTATAATTCCGTGAAACAACCTGCCGGGCATCATAAAAGAAAAGTTTTAATCGTTCAATTTTGTATAAATAGCACTTCACTTACAGGAATAATATTAAACAAACATATACATGCTTTTTTAAAAAGTGCAGGTTGGTAAAACTATCTGTTTCTGCTCCTGTTACTTTAACCGGTTGATTTTTCCCTGGTATAATCTCATGCGGTCATCAAAAATTATTGGGCTTTTTTCAAAATGAGTTTGTTGTACAATTGATCGCCCGCCTGCACCTGCAGCACATAGTTACCCGGAGGATACTGCTGAAGCCGGTCAATTAAAAAATTGTTTTCGCCGGCGATGCCGATTCTTGTTGCGTTGTAAATTACCCGCCCGGTAAAGTCAATCAACTTACAGGAAACCTGGTCATTTTTATCCAATTGCAGGGTAAAATGAATTTTATCTGAAAAGGGGACAGGGCTTACCAGCAATGCCGGGTTTGGCGCCTGACTTAGGTTGATTTTAACTATATCAGTATAAAAAGATGATCCGGCTGAACGTACAAATATTATCCGGTAGTAATTGGGTCCCAGGGAAGGGCTTTTATCAATGTATTGGTAAGTCTGTATTTCATTATTGGCATTCGAAGTAGCTTCATAAATTGTAGTGAACTGTAGGGCATCCGTACTACGCTGCACTATCATTTTTAATGGAGCATCGGTTGTTAATTTCCAGTTTACATTTACAAAATTGTTTGATACCAGTCTTGCATTAAAATCTATGAGGTTACTGGGCAGAAGCACCCAATCCGAAAGTCTTAAAGGAGTGGGCACATCTTCATTGGCATCATCCGGTATGCCGTTTCCGTTCAGGTCGGCTTTTAAACCGATATCATTGTTGGAAGAATCGGAGACATTAACGGAAAACAAAGAGCTGCTTCCCAATCCCATTGTGGTACTGTAATAAGTGGCATGAACATCGGGGCTGTTTAACAGAACAGTGATCCTGATAAATGCAGAGTCTGAAGGTGTGGCTGACAGTGTGCTTCCCGCTCCGCCGGTGAGCAGGTTACAATTGGTATTCCCGTTATAGGAAGGATTGATGCTGATGCCTGAGGGTAATGTACCGATGGCTGCGGCGCTGGCGCTTACGAAGCTGGTACCAAATACCTTGGCAATGCTGTCTGTCAGTTGTACATTGACCAGGTTGATGTTGCCGAAATTCTTGATCTTAACATCATACTGCACCTGGTAGCTGGAACCACCCAGATATGTTACAGATGAAACTTTTTTTGCTGCACCGATCCCCGTGATCATTGTTGCCATATCAGTGGCCGTATAATTATTTGCCGGGAGGGTAACCGGAGTAATAACTGCAGAGCCGGAAGATATATCAATTTCTTTGAATGCACAGGGTGAGCTGCTTCCTTTTTGAGTACTTCCAATGAATTTTCCCTGGGCATAAGCAATACCTGTCAGATTGATACCGCTTGCTCCAAATTTTAATGTATCTATATAAGTAGCATATACTTTTTTTCCCGCACCGCCATAGGTGCTGTAATCTACCGAAAAGATCTTGTTGTCAAAAGCTATAAAGAGTTGACCAGAAGGGGTGAAAATAATATCACCATTCTGTGTATTAATCTTTTTTCCACCGGAAAGCACAATAGTATCACTTGACCCAAAGTAGTTTGTATTAAAGTTCACTTTTCTCAGAAAAGTGCCATAAGGGGCACTGGCGCCGGTTAATTCAAGTTGAAATCCTTCATTAGGTACAAGCGGATTAAAGTCAAGACCGACCACAAACTGGTTATTGTAATAGTTACTCCATTGCTGAACCGGGATTGATGTATGGCATGTATCCGGCCTCCAGTGGTACACAAAAGAATTGTTCCCATTTGTAGTGGCTATATAATATACGTTCTGGTCATAAGGATTAAAAGCAATACTTCCTGCCGATGATGAAAATGCAGGCCCGCTCGGTAAACCACCTCCAAGATTGGGTTTGCACTTGTAGATTGGGGTAAGTACGTTGGTAAGGTCATTGTAATTTAAGACCCGGAAGGAGTCCGTTGAAGACGCTCCTCCGCAATTCTTTCCAATACCCAATGGGGTGGAAACCCAGGCATTTTGTCCGAAGCTTGATAAGGTCAATACACAGGCGGATAATATGAGGACTGCTTTTTTCCGGCAGTTGTATGTAAATATCTTTTTCATAGTATCACTGATTATGATTAATGAATTACTGTTTGATAAACCGGCCATACAGTTGTTCCTGGTTTTGGTTAATAAAACGTATAATATAGATGCCCGGCGTCAAAGCCTCAGTTACAACTTTTATGGTTGGCATTGCCTGCAGGTCCGATTCTTTCACCAGCTTCCCGCTGATATCGCTGAGCAACAATTTCAATTGCCCCGAATGGAATGCCGGGGGCAGGCTGATGGTTATATCATTCGATGCGGGGTTGGGAGAAATCCTCAGCCGGCCTGTAGCAGAATTATCCACTACCTGCTTCACTATTGAATACACAAATGAGCCGTCCTCTTTTATTATTTTTAACCGGTAATATTGAACGTAATTTGTCAGAATATCTGAAGCTGCGCCCTGGTATTCCTCATGCGAAGTCTCAACCGGCTTAAAAGAATTTAATGGTATAAAGGTAGTCCCGTCCAGGCTTTTCTCAAGTACGATGGATTGCATAGCTTCATCGGTTTCAATTTTCCAGTTCAGGTTTACTTTTTGCTTGTCAGTTGCAGCATCCAGGCTTATTTGCCTGAATGGAAGTGTGATCAACGGGCTGAGTGAAGCACTGCTGGTGATGGAACTAGCTGTAGCCAATACTACATTATTAGGGTCAAGGACAGGAGCTATGGTTGGCGTTCCTGACAAGCCATAGTAAATGACATTGGTACCGAAAGTATAACCCGTATTGGATTTATATAATTTTCCACGCTGATCAATGATCACCACCGTAGTATCAAGCCCCGATCCGTTTTGAATCCGTATAGGTACAGGCATATCAAAATAACCTGCCCCAACGGATGTAGGAGATTGCGTCAGTTGGATATATACACCGTTAGTCACATACTGGTATTTTACTGCATAGGTTACCCTACCTTTTTTATAAACCCAGTCATTAAAGAAATTGGTCAGGTCGAATCCTAAGCTCTGCACCTGTGCCTGCATGTATTTTTGGAGAGAATCTACCGAAGTGAAATTGTAAGCAAGCCCGGGGGCAATCAGATAGTTATGCAGTGCGGCAAAAAATTTTGTATCACCAAGCCAGGAGCGGAGCATGGATAATATCATGGCTCCCTTATTATAAGGCTGGGTACCGGAGCCGATGAATATTTTATCAACTGTGGAAATATCGCTGACATAGGTGGTTGAAGTGTTGCTGACAGATGATTTTAAACTGGATCTTTGACTTGCAGCAGTCGCCGGTGATTTTAAATTTTCCGGGTAAACGACTTGTTGAAAATATTGGGCAAAACCTTCATTTAACCAGATGTGGTGCCAGTCATTGGTGGTCAGTTTGTCTCCAAACCATTGGTGAGCCAGCTCATGTGCCAAAGTATAATCATCAAATGCAGAAGTAAAGGTCATGGACTGTACTTCCAGCGCACCCCAGCTGCCATAGCAATCTGCAATGCCGTATTTCTCATTTTTAAAAGGATATTCGGTATTGAGTACAGACTCATACACCGGCATAATATTTTTTATTACATCCACATAACCTTTGTAGATAGCAGTGTTGTGTGATGAAGTGTACAGGTAATTCATAACAGGCATGTTCACAGCGCCGGCAGTAATTGTGTATTGATAATTGGTATAGTCGGCAACTGCAAAATTGATCATGTAGGTTGCGATATGATATCTTGTTTTCCAGGTGCAGATGCGGTTAGGGCCCACTACCTGTTCGGTAACCAATCCATTCCCTGCTGCCCGGTAAGCAGATGGAGTGGTGACTATCAGGTCCACTGAATCTATTTTATCTGATAATGAATCTTTGCAGGGCCACCAGGTGGAACCTGTGTAGGCTTCGCCTAAAGTATATAAAGCTTTGTTAGAAGTTGATGAATTGTATCCGCTCGGAACAGAAGTTACCGGAGCTACCGGTGTTCCGTTATAATTAATAGTAACAGAGTCCAGTGTTCCCTGTATGGCTATTGCAGAAGGGAAAGTGATCGTAATGACATTGCCTGAAAACGTATAACTGACAGAACTTCCATGGTACAATACTGAGCTGACGGTCATATTGCTCCTGAAGTCGAAACCGATTTTTGTGATAGAAGGAGCTGTAGTCTTAAAATAAGTGGTGACGCTGCCATTGGAAATCGGTGCGCCTGATACTGCGGGATCAACTGTAACGCTGATACGATGATACACGATATCATATTGCGAGGGATAAGTGGCAGCCTTTACTGTCAGGGCGGTTAATGCAGAAATTAATGTAATGAATAATTGGTTTTTCATAAATGATGGTGGTAATAAAAAATGGATTGAAAATATAATTTACCAAATTGACCGTGCAGCTGAAATTTATTCAGTGCCTGTTTCTCTCCAGTGCAATTTGGTTTCATACTATTGGATTATAAATTTTTACGCTTACAAAGTAAAAAATATAATCTGTGCTGCAGACTGATATTCAAGTAAGAGTAAAAGTTACGCTAAGCTCAGAAATAACTCTTAAAGATGCAATGAATAAATGATGGTTATTATTGGTGCGGATAAACACTAAAAGGAAGCAATTGGCTGTAATCGTGTCTGGGCAATGATTTCAGCGTTTATATGCGCTTGGTGCAAATTTTTTTTTAAGTAAAAATCCGAAGAATAATTTCATGACTTTTTCGGAATACTGCAAATGAAAGACAAACGAAAATATAGACGGTGGCTGTTCATTTTCATTAGTTTAAGAACATGCTGCAATAAAAAGAACAAAGGGGTTTCATGTACCTGCAAAAAAAGATTACTCCTTTGTTAAGTTAGACAGGTTACCCTGGATGAAGAAATCTTAATAGGCAGAATATTCTGAAAAAATCAACAAATTTTTTTTCCGCATCTTATCAGTTCTGAAAGGTGAAAAATTTTTTCCCCTTTTCATGGAGCGTTTACTGAACTTATTACTGCGTTATTTAAAGAAGCAATAAATTATGAGAAGCACCCGTCTTCCAACAGTGTAAACTTTATTGCCGGGTTCCCCGGCCAATGTGGCTACCTGACTTTCCAACATTTGGTTGACCAGCATTATTGCAAGTTAGGTAGCATGCTGAAGCGATGAAATTTGAATCGCTTCAGGCTCTTGAATAATTTCAAAGAGCTGTTTTATTTGAATTGATTTAGATTTGTTCATATTGGTTTGTATTTGTTTTATCGGAAATAAAATCAAAATTGCAAACCAGCTTTTTTAAGCAGGGGGCATGCCCCCTGCTTAAAAATAGCAACTAAGTAATGGACTTAACCGGCGATGATAAAGAAACTTTTTTATTGTTTTATTTCATACAGCCGCCAATGGCTAAGGGTACCTGTTTGTAACTTTGGCTTAAATTAAAAATTATGGAACTTGGTATCAGCATGTTCGGTGACAATCATTACGACAGCAGCGGGAAACCGCAACCTGCCGGACAGCGGTTAAAAGAAATAATTGAAGAAGTAAAACTGATGGATGAGACCGGCCTTGATTTCTTCGGTATCGGTGAGCATCATCGCCCCGACTATGCAGTACCGGTACCTGAAATAATTTTAGCGGCAGCATCCACCGTGACAAAAAACATAAAACTGGGCAGTGCCGTGAACGTATTGAGTTCATCCGACCCGGTGCGTTTGTATGAAAGCTTTGCCATGATTGATCATATTTCCAGTGGCAGGGCAGAGCTGATGGCTGGCAGGGGTAGCTTTATAGAATCATTTCCCTTGTATGGTTATCGCCTCGAAGATTATGATGAACTGTTTGAAGAAAAGCTGGAACTGCTGGTAAAAATAAATAATGAGAGCCCGATAACCTGGAAAGGAAAATTCAGGCTCCCATTGAAGGATCAGTTGATCTTACCCCGTGCTGTGAATGATCATCTTGATATCTGGGTGGCCGTAGGCGGCACACCTGAAAGCGTGGTACGTGCAGGAAAGTATGGGCTTCCGGTGATCTTTGCAATCATCGGTGGTGACCCCGTACGGTTCAAACCACTGTTTGATT
>MWTC01000010.1 GCA_002066995.1 Sphingobacteriales bacterium UTBCD1 | reverse complement strand
TGTCTATGAAAAAAGCGATGCCTCAAAACATCGCTTTTTGTTTCCACATAGTGTGAAAAAAGGCTGCCCTTTTGAGACAGCCTCATATGTTGGAGTTGACGGGATCGAACCGCCGACCCTCTGCTTGTAAGGCAGATGCTCTAAACCAGCTGAGCTAAACTCCCTTTTTAACAGGGCAGCAAAGATAAGGACAAGGATATTTTACACAAACTTTTTCTACTACAAATAATTTCTATTCCCAGGCCTGTAAACTGAGCCTGTTTGTTCAGGCTTTTGAAAATTTAAGCTTAAATCTGAAAAAAATATCAATAAGCCGCTCATTTTAATATAATACTGCTGCTTTGCTGAAAAGATACCAGCTTAATTGGAATATTAAAATGATAGCGGGTTATCATTAATTACCAGAAAACAGTAATACGGTATTATAAAAAATCTTTTTATAGTTCATTACATACTTCAGGATAATCTTTTTTTTCAGAAAGTTGTTCAAGACAAAAGAGGCTGTCACTTTGCAACAGCCTCTCGGGTTTTGATAAAGATTAAATATTAAAACTTACACTAAGGTTCCCAAAACAATTTTGCACTGACAACATCCTGCCCTCCCGGTAATGCGGCAACTGCAGCACTCCAGTTGGTAGGATTAGAGCCGGACTCATTAGTAGGATAAACGAGTCTTAAAGGGAAATTGCCATGGGCTGCAACCGGCATGCTGATTGCGTCCAGGTTTGGATATCCAAGCCTTCTTATATCAGTCCAGGAATCCCAGTTCATATTATAATTAGCAATCCATTCCTGGTAACCCAATTTTTGTTGCCAGGTACCTGCTGCGGTAGTATAATTTACTGCAGGCTGTGCAAGATAGGTTGCTGCATCAGAAGAGGATCCGCCCCAGAATACTATCGAAGCTGTTATGGCATTATTATAATGTGACTGAACGGTACCGCCCACTGCAATACCTCTTGCCACAGCTTCAGCTAACCAAAATTCAGCTTGCGAATAGTTCAAAATATTTCCCGGATAAGCCGGTGTTTGCATTTGAGGAGTGAAATCAGAAAATTTTCCATACCCGTTTCCAAGTCCGGGTGTTCCACCGCTATATGATCCATTGTACATTGTAAAATATAATGGCACCCTCGGATCATTCCAGCCTACCATAGTTGTTACCAATAAGCTTGCCGGTACAAAATCGTGTCTTCCGCTAAATACCAAAGCCTGCCATATCGGATTTGAATTAGTGGGAGAAGAAGGATCATAAGGAAGAAGAGCGTTATCATCATTGGAGGTAAATACGCCTGCACTCACTGCTTTTGTGGCAGCGGTAGTGGCGGTTGCGGCATCAACACCTGCAATGCGAACAGCCATTTTTAATTCTAAGGTAGCAGCAAATTTTTTCCATTCAGCTACACTGGCACCATATATCAAATCTGCTCCTTCCGTTCCTACAAATGCCCCGCTCGTTGTACTGCCTAAACCGGTAATACAGGTATCCAGCCTATGCAGGAGGTCTGCATAAACTGTTTTTGCATCATCATATTTCGGGAACGGGATTGTATTGTTCAATGACTGGCTATACGGAATATTGCCATACGTATTCAGCAGCAAGTCGTATGCAAAAACTTCCAGTATGTCTGCAATCCTTGCATCATTTACGGCTACATTAGGATCAGAAACATCGAGGAAGAAATTGGTTTTTGCAGCTTGCAAATTTGCGAGGGCGCCTACATACAGGTTGTTCCACCATCCGCTCTGGGCCTGGTATGCAGAAAAATTATACTGTGCTTCATAAACGTATGAATTTTCTGTCCACTCCTGCGATAATACCCTGAATGGCGCTGAAGCAACTGATGTACTGGTATAATAATCCACCAATCTTTTCTCACCTGTTGTAAACAAAGTTACAGAAGGTACCTTGGTAGCTGCTTTGGCGTTCACATTCAGGCTTGTCAAGTCTTTTTTGCATGCGGAAAAAAGCACGCAAAATGTTATAATAATGAAATTAGTTTTTTTCATTTTCAAAATTTTTAAAAATTAACTTTAAGCAAAGCACCTATTGTTCTTACTGTAGGATAGGCTCCGTTCTGGAAGCCCATGGAAGCATTACCGGATGCCTGTCCCTGCTCCGGATCCGAATAAGGCAGGTTTTTATGAATGATCCACAAATTCCTTCCGGTAAGGGCAATATCAATACCCTTGATAAAGTTGGCTCCATGTTCAAATATCTTATTCGGCAAGGAATAAGTGATGGCTACTTCTCTGAGTTTTATAAAACTGGCATCATATACAAATTCCTGGTGCGATTCGGCTCCGCTCAATGACCCGAATGTCCATTGGCCTAAATCAACACCTGATTCATCTACAAGCGTTGTATTGGGTTTTCCATCAGATGCCCGCACACCTTCATATAAATAACCGGAACCATCACTCAGATATCCTCTGACCGGTTTACCGGAACTATTATTACCTGCAGTGCGTGGATATAATCCGGAGAAAGATCCATAGTCCATATCCAATGAATAAACTTTGCCTCCCTGGCGCATATCAATCAAAAAGCTTAATGCTATGTTTTTATATTTAAAGCTGTTGTTTATCCCGCCGATCCAGTCGGGGTTGGGCGTACCTAAATCGCTATGAACATTAGGATCCAAAATCGGATACCCGTTATCATCAATCAATCTTTGACCTTTGGCGTTATAAGTATATTTTGTTCCCTGCAATTGGTAAGGCTTGCCCGGTTCCGCAACCAAACGAACAGAGTTTTGATAGTTAGCGATCACGTACATGGGCTGGTTATTATAAAGTGATATGACTTTCTGGTTGTTTTTACTCCAGTTAATATCCATGCTCCACATAAAATCTCTCTTCCTTATTGGCACCAGGTTGACACCAACTTCCAATCCTGAATTCTGTACTGTTCCTCCGTTTACAAAAAACGTACTAAATCCTGTTGAAGTAGATACACTGATCGGCATGATCTGGTTAATCTGCCTTGCATGATAATAGGTAACATTGAAACCAACCCTATCTTTTAAGAAACTTGCTTCCAATCCGGTTTCAAATGATTTTTGCCTTTCAGGAACAAGTTTCGGATTATTATTGGTTGTTGGTGTTGAAAACATTGACTCCCCGCTGATCGGTGTCAAAGGAGTATAAGTATTTGCTATTGCAAACACAGGTGCATCTCCGCCTACTTCTGCATAGTTGCCCCACGCTTTGGCATGAGATAACCAGCTATACTGTTTCAGCAATTGTCCGAACTGGAAGTTAAGAGATACAGAAGGGTAATAATAAGAATTATTGTCTTTGGGCAGTGTCGAAGATTGGTCTCTCCGTACTGTACCATCCAATGTCAGTAATTGTTTATAATCAAGCGTAGCTCCGGCATAGATACCATCCACTTCCTTTTGTGTCAAAGATTCACTTGGTGCCGGTGGAGTTTTTACAGAATTAGCCAATGAAAAAAGACCGGGCACAACCAAACCACCGCTGGTAGCGGCTGATATATTCTGAGTATTTGTTTGCCTGATGTTTCCTCCTAAAAGGGCCTTCAGATTAAAATCGGAACTCAATTTCTTGTTCATGTTCAACATCAGGTCATAGTTCGTTTCATCATACCAATAGTTGGTCCTGGCATAATTTGGAGTATAAGTACTTCCCACGTCTTGCCTCAATTCAAAAAGCTGGTCGTAATCATCTTTTGAAACTCTTGCCATTGCCGTCAGCCATGGATTGATGGTCCAGTCAAGATGTACATTACCAAAATAACGGGTACGATTATCACTTTCAAAGTTTTTATAAACAAACCAGTAAGGATTGTCGTGATAGGCCGGTTTTACCATTGTAGCCAGGGAAGTATTGGCCATATAGGCAGCCGTAAGCCAGTTCCATGTTGCATTGGTCATCGAGTTAAAATAATCAGCCTTCTGCTGTTTCAGATCAATATTGGTAGGCCACCATTGACGAAAATCTGCCATCGAACCTAATTGTCCGCCATAAGATCCGTAAGGATAGATATACCTGTTCCGTGCATCTTCATTTGAATAATCCAATGAACCCGTAACGGATAAATTATCTATGAGCTTGTACGTAGTGGAAAAGCTGAGCAGGTTTTTTGCCAAGCGGCTGTTGGGAATAAAATCTTTATTCTCATTATGTGAAAACCCGATTTTAAAACTACCCTTATCGCCGCCGCTTTGTGCAAGAAGATTTATTGAAGACATTACTGGTGTAACGAAAAAATCCTGGGGCCTGTGATTGGCTGCAGGTGCCCATGGAGTTGCTTTTCCGTAATTAGGATCACCGGGCATGAATGCATCCCAGTTATAAACAAGTTTCGTCGGATCATATATAGGACCTGTTGCTGCATCTGCGTCTGTTTCAACAATATTTACAGGTGTGTTGCTAAAGAAAGTTGGAAAACTATAAACAAATCCCAAAGCTCCGCCATATCCTTCACCATATTGAGTTTGATACACCGGTAAAGTAGAATTATCAAGCGAACCAACCGTCTGTCCCAAAGAAACCGAAACACCTACTCCTTTTCTCTTTACACCTTTCTTTGTTGTAATCAGGATAACTCCATTTGATGCACGGGATCCGTATAATGCAGAAGCTGCTGCTCCTTTTAATACGCTGACAGATTCTATATCATCCGGGTTAAGGTCAAAAGCGGCATTACCCAAATCATATCCTCCCGCACTGTAGTTAGAATTATCGAATGGAACACCGTCAACAACAAACAGCGCCTGGTTACTTTGTGTGAGGCTCTTTATCCCCCTTAAAATAACATTGGTAGACCCGCCCATGGTACTTTCCTGGGTAATTTGAAGCCCGGCAATTTTACCAGACAAATTACTGACCGGGTTCATGGTCACCGCAGACTTATTCAGATCACTACCGGAAATTTGCTGCGCAGAATACGGAAGTGTATTTCTGCTTCTTTTAATTCCCATGGAGGTTACAACTACTTCTGATAAATTTTCAGTTGTTGTTGTAACGGTAACCACCAAATTGGATTCAGTAGTAACCTTGGCTTCTACCGTTTTTATTCCAATTCCACTTACTACCAGGACATCGCCGGTTGCTGCCCTGATTAAAAAAGAACCATTGGCGTCTGCGATAACTCCATTATTGGTTCCTTTTATTTCCACAGTTGCAAAAGCAACCGGGTCGCCTTTTTCATTTCGGACTTCACCCCGTACTATCCTTGTTTGTGCCAATGCTGAAAGACTGATTAGTATCAGCATTGAAAGAAAAAATAAAATCTTTCTCATGTTGATTTTAGATTTAGTAAATAAACTTTTCCAGAAAAATTGGAATACGAAGGTTAGGAGTGACATCGGGCAAGGCACAAGTTTAAAAAAGAATGCTGCATCAAAATGATTTCAACTATGTAAATAAATTGTTAACGGGAAAGAAGGGAAAAAACTTTAATACATTTTAAATGAAATACCAGGAGTTTAAGAAATTGGCTGCTTCATTCAGACCTGTTTATGAATTTGAATATAACACAGGGGATCAAACGTCCCGTACAAAAAAACTTTTTTTGTAACCCGGGCAATGGTTAAAAATATAAAATTTAAAAATGCTTCAGTTATTTACCAGGCGGTAATACCAGCTTAATAAAAATTCAAATCATATTTTTTAAATCATGATCTGCCGGAGTTTTCAATTCAATTTATACAACTGCATTGCTATCCCGCTTATTTGAAGAATTCAATTCAGGATTCCGTATAGCATTTTTTGATATCTGAATTATTTTCAACTGTTTAGCCCGACAGTACTTCGATGCAGAAAATACGCTACCCGGATAAGTATTTATTTTTAATTTTGTATAAAGAATGTACATGACGGGTGCTTACGGAAACGATATTAAAACATTTCAACAATCAGAAGAAGAAGTATTGACCGGATTAGATGAACCCTGCCAGCTGATAGTATGGAATGATGAGGTGAATACTTTTGAGTGGGTCATTGAAACGTTAATGGAAGTCTGCGGCCATAGTTATGAGCAGGCAGAGCAATGTTCCTATTTTATACACTTCAAAGGAAAATATGCCGTGAAGCAAGGCGGTTATGAAGAACTGAAGCCATTATGCGATGCCATTACTGAAAGAGGCATCGGCGCTACGGTGGAAGTGATCGCTGAATAATAATTTACAAAACTGAATTTACTGATTACAGTTTTTTTCCTTTGTGATGACACTTTGGATCCTGGATAAAGATGTATCATTTCCCCCGGTGGAAACTGCACAACCTGACGGCTTGCTGGCTATCGGGGGCGACCTGTCACCTGAACGTTTATTAACCGCTTACCGCAAAGGCATCTTCCCCTGGTATGAAGGGGATTATATTTTATGGTGGTGCCCTAATCCGCGATTTGTCCTTTTTCCAAATGAAATTAAAATAAACAAGAGCAGCCGTTCCTTACTAAAAAAAAATATGGCCGGAACTCCCGGTGAGCAATTTGAATTTACCGTGAACCAATCTTTCAGGGAAGTAATCCGACAGTGTAAAAAAATTATCCGCCCCGGCCAGGATGGCACCTGGATCACTGATGAAGTGGAAGCTGCGTACATAAAACTGCACGAATTGGGCTATGCCCATAGCGCTGAAGTGTGGAAAAAAGGAAAATTGGCCGGAGGCCTGTATGGTGTCAAACTCGGCAAAGTCTTTTTCGGAGAAAGTATGTTCAGCAAGATCAGTAATGCATCAAAGTTTGCATTAATAAATTATACAGGGTCATTGATCCGTGAAGGAATAGAATTAATCGACTGCCAGGTCTATACGGAATACCTGGAAAGCTTTGGTGCAAGGATGATCCCGAGAACTGAATTCTGCAAAAAGCTGGACGCATTAATTACAGAATAATAACCTCCCTGCAAAACAGATCATACTCCGAAATCAATTACGAATAATCAATTATCAAAACCTGGATCCTAAATAATGCGGCAACATGGCTCGCCAGGTGTTCCAGTCATGCGGCCATTCCTGACCCCACACATCCAGTTCATACCATATTCCTTTGTCATAGAGTATGCGTGCAAATTTTCCGCTGGCGCCGGGATCTTCATAAGAACCACTGCCGGTGAGAATATGAATATGGCTGCTTCTGCGAATCTGTTCTAAAATATTATGATCGCTAAGATTGGGCATATAATGTGCCGGGCTGTTGAAATATACATCATCATCAAAATATCCTTTGGTGTATTCGCTGAGATCATATACACCGCTCATGGCGATGACACCATTGATGATATCAGGCCTTTTTAAAAAAAGATTCATGCTGTGCAAAGCTCCGAATGAAGCCCCGCAGGTGATAACCGGAGTTTCCTGGCTGGTATTGGTACGGATGAAAGGCACCACTTCATTAAAAACATAATCATTCCATTGCTGATGACGGATGGATTTATGCCGGGGATCCATATTATTATTCAGCCAGCTTTCATTGTTGATGCTGTCAATGGAAAACACTTTCACTTTGCCCGAGTCAATAAAGGGCGCTATATGATCCATCAGCTGAAAACGCTCATATTCGAGGTAATCGGCAGCAGCAGTAGGCACCAGCAGCAACGCAAAACCATAATCGCCATATACCGCCACCGGCATTTCTTTGTTCAGTGAAGGACTGTGCCAGGAGGTCATTTCTCTTTTCATAATTGTACTTTTAACTAATTTGATTTATTGAAATTCGGGAAAATAAATGATGCGGCAATTCACTTTCGGCTTTTCATCTTTGGGAACAATGACGATGATCCGTGATGTAATAGTCTGGCCGTTGCTAATAGCATAACCAGCTTCCGCATTCGCCATTCGGTATTTGTTTTTTGCCTGTTCATCCGGGATCCGCACATAAGTGTACCATACCCTGGCGCTGACAACTCCTTTTTTTGATGTAAGCCTCTTGCCGGTAGCATTAAGACAATTAAATTCTGCAACCTGAATTTCATTGCTCCTGCCTGTTGTACTGTCCCTGTTGCTGAACGGGATCAATTTCAGGCAACCGCTTTTATTCGCTACATAAAAGTTCAGCTCATACCGGTCGTAATCCACTCCCTTTACTTCTTTGGTGGACGAATTACTGATATAAAATCCATACTCCATACCATTGTTAGCGTAAGGAATATTTTCTTCCAGAGTAACCACCTGCTGAGATAAAGCAGGAACTGAAAGCAAAGTAATAATCAGGTATATCCAGCCTTTTTGCATAAGAAATTTTTGCGAATATAATTTTAAATAAAACCGGAGCAGTAAAATAAGGATAATAAAATACCCGTAACAGGTTCTAATAGAACCTGCTCAAAGTTGCTGCTTGAGTTGATATATTCTGGGCACTTTACAGAAAAATGAAGTAATTATTTGGTAATTAACCTAAGTAGTTTTACTTTAGATTTTCAGTATTTTTACTATTTTTAAATTTACCAATAAAAATACTGGCACCCTGCAGTATAGTGCATCCCCTTTTGCAAATATCTCTATGAAGAACAGGATACTGCAGGAAGATATCACAATTATATCAACATGAGCCTATCAAACCAAACGCCATCGCAATCAGAGCAGATCCGCATCATGCTCGTAGATGATCATCGCCTGATTCTTGAATCATGGAAACTGCTGTTGGAAAAAGATCCGAGGTTCATTATTGTTGCTGAATGTGAGAACGGCGCCGAGGCGATCAGGGAAGTAACAGAAATAATGCCGGAGATCATTTTAATGGACATCAACATGTCTCCTGTCAACGGCTTCGATGCCACTGAAAAAATTTTAACCCTTCATCCTCAAATCAGGATTATCGGCATCTCTATAAACAATCAACCTGACTATGCCAGCCATATAATGAAACTGGGCGCAAAAGGCTTTGTCTGCAAAGATTCCTCCTTTGAAGAACTGACTACTGCGATTATAAAAGTTCACCAGGGAGGTGAATACATTTGCCGGGAAATTAAAAAGTATATGAATTAGAGCTCCGGCAGTTTATTCCCCCGGTATTCAGTACCTGAATTTCACCCGCAACAAACAGTTTCGGACTATTCTGCCATCTGTCTAAAACCGTAAATTTGCACCCCATGGAATTAAGCAAGAATTTTGAACATCAGGCTGCCGAACAGAAATGGTATGCTCATTGGCTGGATCAAAAATATTTTCACAGTATTCCTGATGACCGCCTTAAGGAAGACCGCTATACAGTTGTCATCCCTCCGCCCAATGTAACCGGCATCCTGCACATGGGCCATTGCCTTAATAATACCATCCAGGACATATTGGTCAGGCGTGCCCGTATGCAGGGAAAGAACACTTGCTGGGTTCCCGGAACAGACCATGCTTCCATTGCCACTGAAGCAAAAGTGGTGCAGATGCTGAGAGAAAGAGGAATCACCAAATCATCGCTTACCCGGGATGAATTTCTGAACTATGCCTGGGAATGGAAAGACAAATACGGCGGCATCATTCTGCAGCAATTAAAAAAACTGGGGTGCAGTTGCGACTGGGACCGCACCGCTTTTACCATGGACTCTGCATACTACCGGTCAGTGATCCGGGTATTCGTGGACCTTTACAACAAAGGATATATCTACCGAGGCAAACGGATGATCAACTGGGATGTGAATGCGAAAACCGCACTCAGTGATGAAGAAGTATTCAGAAAAGAGACAAAACAAAAACTTTATTATATAAACTATCCTTTAGCCGTTAAGGATGAAAACGGAAATATTAAAAGAACAGGTGAAAATATAACCATTGCCACCGTTCGTCCTGAAACCATCATGGCGGATGCTGCCATCTGCGTTCATCCTGCGGATGAGCGGTACAAAAAACTTCATGGAAGATTTGCCCTGATTCCTCTTATTGATAAAATAATCCCCATCATCACCGATGACTATGTGACGATGGAATTCGGTACCGGCGCCTTAAAGATCACCCCTGCCCACGATGCCAACGATTACCAGATCGGCCGGAAATATGGACTGGAAGTGGTGGACATCCTCAATGAAGACGGCACTTTGAACAAAGATGCACAGATCTATGCAGGTGAAGACCGTTTTGAAGCCCGGAAGAAAATTGTAAAAGAACTGGAAGAAAAAGGCTTCATTACAAAGACCGAAGATTATACAAGCGAGGTGGGTTATTCGGAAAGAACGGATGCGGTGGTGGAACCGAGACTGAGTTTGCAATGGTGGATGGATATGAAAAAAATATCAGGGCCTGCACTGAAAGCGGTGATAGATGATGAAATAAAATTCTATCCTTCCAAATTCAAAAATCTTTACCGTCACTGGATGGAAAACATCAGGGACTGGTGTATCAGCCGCCAGCTCTGGTGGGGCCACCGCATACCGGCATGGTATGATGAGCAGGGGAGATTTGTAGTTGCCGAGAATGAAGAAGAAGCAAAGGCATTATTTCAAAAGCAATATTCAATCAGCAACGCTTCATTAAAGCAGGATGAAGATGTGCTCGACACCTGGTTCTCATCATGGCTCTGGCCCATCGAAGTATTTCACGGCATGAGCGATCCGGATAATGCGGAGATAAAATATTATTATCCCACACAAACACTGGTGACTGCACCTGAAATTATTTTCTTCTGGGTGGCACGCATGATCATGTCGGGATTTGAATACATGAAAGAAAAACCGTTCAGCGATGTGTATTTCACCGGTATCGTTCGGGATGAACTGGGAAGAAAGATGAGCAAGCAATTAGGTAATTCTCCCGATCTCTTAGGGTTAATAGACAAATACGGAGCTGATGCCGTTCGCTTCGGAACCATCATCTCTTCTCCTGCCGGAAATGATCTGCTGTTTGATGTAAAAGAAGAAAGCACCCTGAAGCAGGGAAGTTTTTTTGTCAATAAAATATGGAATGCGCTGAAGCTGGTGAAGATGTGGGAGGAAAAGATTGAACCCGGCTACCACGATACTGACAGCAGCTTTGCTGCAGAATGGTTTGCAAACAGGCTGAATGAAGTGAAAGCAGAGATTGAAAAATTGTATGCCGAATATAAACTGAGCGAGATACTTAAAACGGTTTATTCACTGATATGGGATGATTTCTGCAGCTGGTACCTGGAATGGGTAAAGCCGGGATTTGAAAAACCGGTTGACAAAAATGTTTTCGAAAAGGCTATTGAATTCTTTGAAGAACTGATGCAACTGCTGCACCCGTTTATGCCATTCGTTACCGAAGACGTATATCATCAACTGAAAGAGCGCAATCAGCCAGATGACCTCTGTATCAGGAGATTTTCACCCATTGCAAAATGTGATTCTACAGTTCTCCAAAGCGGTACCCTGCTCAAAGAGATCATCACAACGATCCGGGATGTACGTAATAAGAACCGGCTCAGGCCAAAAGATCCTGTCAGGCTGTTTGTCCAGGCAGGCAGGAAAGAAGTTTATGAAAAAATAAAAAATATCTGCGCAGTTCAATTAAATGCTGAAGACATTCTCTTCACTGAAGAACCCGTACCCCATACGCTGACCGCCGTGATCCAAAAAGACAAATTTTATATTGAAACAAAAAAAGAGATAGATAATTCTTTACAAAAAGAACAACTACTCAAAGACCTCGGATACCAAAAAAACTTTTTGATTTCTGTAGAAAAAAAACTGAGCAATGCCCGATTCATTCAAAATGCAAAGGATGAAGTGATCGCTCTTGAGAAAAAGAAAAAAGCAGATGCCGAAGCCAGGATCAAAGCAATCGAAGACAGCCTGTCCTCCCTCTGACCCCGGTATCCGGATTTATACCCTCAATTAAATGATCTTCTTTTCCATTAATGCAACCTGCATAATTGATTAGAATTAACATTGGTTAACAGCAGGTAAAGCTTGAAAGAAAGTTTGTATTCAATTCAAATTATTCCTTTATTTGCGGCAATAAACTCACCTCTTTTAAGTTAATACAACCAAATACCCGGACATTGACCAACTCACTGACTAAAATACCTTTGGCACTAATAAAATTTGCAGGTAAATTATTTTTAAAATCATCACTCCTCATTTCCCTTTCTGCCGTTCCGATCTTATCCCATGCACAGTTTCTAAAAAAATTTGACCGCCAGACGGTGGAAGAATTTTCTGAAGACCGGAATCCTGCATTGACCAAATCCATGCAACTGGTTTCCAACACCACAAACTACTTATGCCTTGGCGTGCCGGCATCAATAATCGTAAAAGGCCTTTTATCCCACGACAGATCCACCGTGAAAAAAGGACTCTTCATTGTTGAAACTATCGGTATTTCCACTGCCATCACCCTTTCAACCAAATACATTGTAAACCGTGAAAGGCCTTTTGTTAATAACCCATCGGTGATAAAAGCAAGTGATGGAGGGGGCCCTTCTTTTCCGTCGGGCCATACTTCTGAAGCATTTGCCACCGCCACGGCATTGAGTATTGACTACCCGAAATGGTATGTCATCGTTCCTTCATTTGCATGGGCGGGTACTGTCGGTTTTTCCCGCATGTATCTTGGAGTACACTACCCCACTGATGTAATAGCTGGAGCTATCGTCGGCAGCGGCAGCGCTTTTCTGAGTTACAAACTCAACAAATGGATACGGGCAGAAAAAAAGAGAAGAAAACAAGTTGCTATACCGGAATAATTATTTCGGGATAATGCTTACCGGCAAAATAAATTCAAACATTGTTCCCTTTGTTCTTGTTGCAAAATCATTATCCAGCAACCGGCTTACTCTGAAACCAAAAGTCAGCGGGTATTGATTCCACCATTTGGTATCAAAGTAGATCTCGCCTCCCGCACTGCGCTGATCCCTGGATGCAGTCTTGTCATTGGAATACACCCTGGTAAAATCATAGAAAATATTTCCTCTTATCCGTGACAGGTACAGGATATTTCCAAAACCCCAGTCAGGATAAATGATAGGAAAATGATAATTGCCGGAAACTTTCCACATCCGGGAAAAATAAAACTCAGTATACCCTCTTGAATAAGGAAACAGGTTGGAGAAAGACAATTGCCTTAGCGTATCCCGTTGCTGGAATGCGCTGCTCAGCACCAGGCTATGAGTTGAAAAAAAACCGGGCAGGTATAAAGCAGCGCCTGCCAGGATCTGGTTGCCGGTATATTTTGTTATGGCATATCTTTCGTTCAATGAAATGGCGTATCCCAGCCGGGGATAAATATGCTGCACTGCCTGCTGTACCTGCTGGCTCCAGGAAATATAATGGCCCAGGTAACTGTAGCTGACGGCGCCCAGTGAATCTTTAAAAAATCCTTTGTTGAACTGGTTTCGCAATACATAATAGGTACCGGCATTGAAATTATTGAATAGCCGTCCCCGCACCCAGCTCAATGGAATACTCAGTCCGATCCTTGTATCCAGTTGCCCCCACCGGTGAATACGGGAGCCTGTCATGGTTTGATCATCAAATGTGTATTGCATTCCGAAATTCAAATAAGGAAACCATGCACCATATACGGCATTCACTCCGGCAGCATTTGTCCTGTCATTTTTGTTGTAGAGATAATAAATTTCTGACTGCAAGGTGTTCAGTATATTCTGGCCATACAATGAAAATGAAAATTCCGGGTCACTATAATAAGGCCGCCAGCTGTGTATATGAAACAAGCCTGTGGTCTTGCTGTATTTTATTCCGGGAAAATTTCTTGCCGGAATCTTATGCTGCAGGATATCATGTACCCTGCCGGAATCACCAACAGGAAAAACAGGTTGCAGCTTTTCCTGTGAGTATAGGTCCATCTCCTTCCATAAAATATCTTTTCCTTCCATTTGCTTTAGCTGGTACCCTTCCGCAGTGAAAGCGGACCAGGTCACTTTACCATTACCCGCATTTACAAAATAATTTCCCAAAGGGCCGTTGCTGATCCGAAAAACCTTTTTATCATTCATACACAAAGCAAACACATCATCATTTCCCGAATAAGAAGCAGTAAAGAAAACGGTATCGCCCTGCACCGACGGATAGCCAAGCACATTGTACGAAGGCACTGTCAGGGAGCTGACCCTGCCTGATTTTATTTCCACTCTAACCAATGACATCTTTCCGTCCGGGAAACGTGCCGCTGCAACCAGGGAATTTTCATCCACAAATTTCGGATCGGTAAAAAAGATGCCTTCCTCTGAATGAATCGTATGCAGCACTTTTCCGGAAACAGCATCCAATAAATGCAATTCATTTTTACCATCCGCACTTACCTGAACGGCAACGATCATAGCGCCGCCGGGTGAAATATCCGGTGAAAAATATCTGGATCTCTGTGTAAGCGCCTGCTCCCGCCCTGTCTTAATATCCAGGAGCCTGATCACACCATAATCTCTCCACCCCCATCTCGGATCAGATTCATACGCCGCATAAACAATTTTACCATCACGGTAACTGAACTGCTGATCAATGGAAATATCCTGCACCCGCAGCCGCTGCTCTCCTTTTTTATCTTTTATGTAAAAGGCAGGGCGATGGCGCTGATCCGACCTGAGGTACAACAAAGAATCATGCCCGATGCTGAATGGGAAATAATAATTGTTCACGTATCTTTTATTTACCGGGAAAACATTTCTGATTGCAGCAGCCTCCGGGCTTTTTGTTCCGGAAATGCCTGGCTGCCGGTCAGGCAGGGTATGTGAAAGTTCCTGGTAATACCGGAAAGCATCTTCATAAAAAGTTTTATAAGGCAAATCCGTATATTTTTTTATCGCATGCTGAAAAGGATAGAACAAACCTTTAAAAGCGCTGGCATCACGGGCCACTTTAGTCCAGAAATCTTCTCCGTATTTTTTCCTGCCGTAATTCACCAACAGGTAACCCAGGTCATAATGATCCGGAACATAATCCTTGTACGATCCGTTACGCAATTTCATCCACCGGAATTTTTTTCCATCTCTCCACAGTGAAGGAAATGTATTCAGAAAAAGAGGCAGCCTGCCCCTGCCCTGCCCGGTAAGGATGGTCTCATAATAAACGGCATCACCTTCAAAAAACCAATTGGGCACCGAAGCATTGATGGCAAGTTCCAGCCCGTCCTCACCGAAAATTATTTTCATAGCCTTGCTCAGCCCGTTGCGGAAATTGTTGTATTGCATCACGTGCCGGTACTCATGCACAGCAAGCTGATCATCCCAGGCAATACTTCCCTGGTCGAAATTGTTCATGCCGGGGGTCATAAAGAATTCGCTGCGGTAAGGGCTTAGCGCCACATAGCCGTTTGCAATGGTGGTCTGGTTTTGTAAAATGATATTGATAAAATGAAGCCTGTTGCCCAAAGACACCGGACTATTTTCAGCCAGGTAATGCACCACGGAAGAGATGCGCCGGGCTTTATCCTCAAGGCCCGGAGGAAAAATGATCCTTGCCGTGTCGGTCCTGATCTGCCGCCATTTCACAGAAGGCGGATCGCCGCCGAAGATCTGAGCCTGAGCATGGAGAACGATGAACAATATAATGACCGGGAAAATAATCTTCCTCATGAAAAGATTTTCAGGAAAGATACGGAGTAAAAAAATTGATAATGATGTAAATTTATTCTATAAAACTACTCCTGGGCCCCGGTAAGCCTAAGCACGAAAGAGGAGATTTTATATGAAGCTTTTGAGCAATAAGGCAACGATTTTATAGCACATGTGTAAAAAAATAAATAGACAAAGAAAAATAGAGTTGCAGCGTGCAATTTTAGAATTAGAAAAGTCTTACCCGGAAGACGATCTGGTCTTGTCTTATTCCGATTTTCTCAAAACCAGGGACTTTCTTGTTTATTATCAATTTAACCCTGCCGTCTTTGAAAACCTCATCAGGCTTACTCTTGATCTATGGAACACAGGGAGAAGAATTAACAGGTTGTCCCTATTGCTAAAATCAAAGCAATATCTTCACGCCAGTCAGCAAAGCAAAGAAAAAGACAGCTACAGCAGTTACATCAGACCCGGAATTAAGCACCCTTCCAAAACAAAAAAACTGCTTTTCAATTTATTCAGAAAGACTTTTGAAAAAAGCAGCTGTTTAAGCAATAAACAAGTTGAAGAAGCAAGGAAGATCTGTAACAGTCTTTTGATCAATCTTGCTTTGACATCAAAAGAAGAAGAATGGCTTTGTTCTAATATTCACGTATCTGAATTGATCCTGAACAGGGTGCTGAGGTATCCGGTAAAGTCAGAAATCATAAGCAATTGGGCAAAAAACAACTTTCACAATACCCTGTTGATAAACCGCAGGGCAGAACTTATTAGCTGGATAATTGACCAGGAGCCGTCTTATGAAATTGACCGGCAAACCCTGATTGATGATTTTGAACTCTTAAATCAAATTGATGTACAGACAGTTCAAAATTATGATGATGAAATTGCCGCCAATAAGATCTTAGTGCGGGAGTTAAGTGAATACTTGCCCAGAAAAATTCATTATGATCCTATTACGGGGGAGAATTTCAAGGAAGAAATTGACCTGTCAGTTCCGGAGCTGAAATTATCCAGAAGGCATTATAGCGTAACAATAGACATGAACAGGGAATTCCCTACAATAATTCCCGACTTTGAAAAATTAAGAGAGAACTTTTATGCCAACCTGCCGGCCTATCAAAAAATGACTATGATCTGGGGTATAGCATATTCAAGGCTTGGCAATGAAGTGAAATATAGTCTGCTTAAAAAATACTACAGTGATGAAACCTATTATTCCATGTATAAAGTATGTAAAAAAACGAAAAACATTGAATTATTAAAATGGGTACTGGAACAACAATAACAAAAGCTATTTGTGGGTCTGTGCAAAACACATGAGTCAGGCTTTATGGGGTCGTCTTTTACGTGTCTTTGTTCAAAGTTTTGTACAAGAGCTACGGGACACGGGCGGAAATTTTCATTGAAAGCCGTGTTATTCTGGAGACAAGGTTTTTTATCCCATCCGTATCTTCGTTCAAAGGTTTGTGCAAGAGCTACGAGACACGGTCGGAGATTTTTTACCCTGCATTTTATAACAAATAAAAATTTCTGTACCTTAGAATGGAGTAGCCCTTATTTTATTAAAGTCATCTCCTATCCGCCCTTCCGAAATTCTACTCATTTGTTTTGTTCTGATTTGTAGTAAACTAATGCCGGTTGCCTGCAAACTGCATGTGACTGAGAGGCACGAAGTGCAAACAAGAAAACGTATATGGATAAAAAAATTATTTTAAAACCACTGCATCACCGTGGCCAGGAAAATATTGCATTAATCTATGATAACCATGCCTCATTAAATAAGATTGTAAAAAAATTGCATGGGATAAAGTGGAGCCAATCCAACCGTTGCTGGTATGCCCCGCTGAATAAAGAGTCGTATAATGAAATATGCAATAATTTACGGGTGGAAGCTGATCTGGAAACGGAAGAATTAAAAAAATATCTTGAAAAAAGAAAATTGGTAAAAGCTACCGTTGCTGCAAAGGCGGTGATCATCCGCTCCAAACCCTTGCCGGCAACAAGAGCCTGGCGGCTGAGCCCGGGGAACCTGGAAGAGTTGAAAAAATTTGTGGAGCAACTGAAGCTGAAAGCATACAGCATTTCCACCATCAACACTTACCGGAATGAATTTATGCAATTGCTACAGTTATTAAAGGACAAACCGGTACATCAACTGGCACCGGGGGACCTGAGAAGATATATGGTATATGCCATGGAGAAAGAAGGCATCAAAGAAAACACGGCACATAGCCGGCTGAATGCGCTGAAGTTTTATTTTGAGCAGGTTTTAGGCAGAGAAAAATTTTTTTGGGAAATACCCAGACCCAAGAAACAAAGGATACTTCCAAAAGTTTTGAATGAAAGGGAGCTGGAAAAAATGTTCCGGGCTGTTACTAACCTAAAGCACAAGGCATTATTGTTTACTGCTTACAGCGCAGGCCTGAGGGTAAGTGAAGTGGTTAATCTGAAGCTGACGGATATAGACAGTAGCAGAATGCAAATAAATATAGAAAATGCCAAAGGCAAAAAGGACCGGTATGTGGGATTAAGTATTTTATTGCTGGATGTATTAAGAGCATACATAAAGCAAACAGAGCCCCGTCCTAAAAAATACTTGTTTGAAGGGGAAACAGCCGGCCAACCCTATACCATCAGGAGTGCGCAATCAGTTTTTCACCAGGCAAAGAACAGAGCGGGGATCAAAAAAGAAATTGGGTTTCATTCATTGCGGCACAGTTTTGCAACACATTTACTGGAAAAGGGTATAGATATCCGGTACATAAAAGATATTTTAGGTCATTTCAGTATAAAAACAACGGCGAGATATTTACATGTAAAAAAGGAAGAACTAATAACTGTGATAAGCCCTTTAGATGAGCTTTATAGAGGGAAAAGTTGGGATAGCTGAGTTGTATTGGCGCAAGCCAGCAATACAAAAAACGCAATATGCAGCTGGTGAGAATCAATCAATTAAAAATTTTGTAATTTCGTCTTATACAGAAATACTACTGTTA
>MWTC01000020.1 GCA_002066995.1 Sphingobacteriales bacterium UTBCD1 | reverse complement strand
GAAATCGGGGGTCTCGGTGCCGGCCGGAGCGCCGGCATTCGAGTCCCTGCGGGGTCACCAGGCTCTGATTTGCTCAGAGTTTTTTTTATCATGCTGATTTTGTAAACGAAAATAATGACATAATGATTTCTTATTCTTTTTTAAATTTTATTTTGTTCATCGGCACAACGATGACAGGGATCACTGAATTCCTTAAAGTATTTTCTGCTGTACTTCCCATCACCATTCGGGAAATGCCCGTTCTGCCATGAGTCCCCATTACAATAAAAGTAGATTGTTTTTCTATAGAGAGACGTACAATATCTTCTTTGGGATCGCCGGTAAAAGTTATGATATCGGTTGTAATGTCCGGGTGATTTCTTTTTGCGGTCATTAAAGCCTTTTCCGCAATACTTTTTCTTGCTTCCCACTGGTTTTCGAAAATCTCACCCGTGTCTGGAGGCACGTAATTAATGTGCTTGTTGATAATGGTGACAAGTGTAACAGTGGCCCCGATCTTTTTTGCCAGGTCGTAACCGACCTTTTCTACCCCGGGGGAGAAATCGCTCAAATCAAGTGCAATTAATATATGGCTCATAAAATTTATTTTATTCCATTGACCATTCGACCTCTTCCTGGCGGACGGTTTTCTTTTTTGTTTTAAACAAAATCAAAAAGGGGATCAGTAACAAAAAGAAAATTCCGAGATAAATAAACATGTCTTTGTAAGTTAAAAAGGTAGCCTGGCCCATAATGATCTTTGAAATCAGATCATAAGCCCTGGAAGCGGCGGATTGCTGATCGAAACCCTTGCTCATAAAACCGTGTGTAAGTTGAGTAATACGCTGTTGGGCTTCCGGGTTTGTTGCCGTAATATTTACCACCAGGTTAGCATAATGCTTTGCAGTATCTCTTGCAATGTATGTTGTGATCATAGCGATCCCGAGAGAACCGCCTAACTGGCGTACCATATTGCTGAGCGCAGTGCCTTGTGGAATTTCTGCACCTTCAAGATCAGCTAATGAAATAGTGGTAAGGGGAATGAAGATAAAACCCATGGCAAGCCCCCGGGTGATCAAAGGCCAGAAGAAATCGTGTTGTCCCGCTTGTGTATTTAAATGGCCCAGTTGAAAACTAAATACAAAAAATAATAACATTCCAATACCTGCATAAGCTGCGGGGTGAATTAATTTTTTTCTCAACAGGTTTCCGACGATGGGCATCATAAAAGCAGTAGCAAGACTCCCGGGCAACAGGATCAATCCTGTTTGCATGGCATCAAAACCAAGCAGCGTCTGGCAATAAATTGGTATGATCAGCGTGGTTCCGTACAACCCGAATCCCAGGACAAAATTGAATAAGGTTCCGGTGGTGAAAGGGCGGTTATTGAATAATCTGAGATTAATTATCGGATCTTTTCGTAAAAGTTCCCGCAGTACAAACAAAATACCTGTGACTACGGCTACTACTGCGAGCACGGTGATATACCCTGTTTCAAACCAGTCTTCACTTTGGCCTTTTTCCAAAACAACCTGTAAAGAACCGATTGCTGCTATCAGTAAAACAAGAGCCAGCCAATCCATTTTTGCAGCTACAGCTTTTACCAATGGTTCTTTTACATAAGCCAGTGTTAAAATGGTTGCCAGTATTCCGAAAGGGATGTTGATAAAAAATATCCAGTGCCAGGAATAATTATCTGTGATGAAACCTCCAAGTGTTGGCCCGATAGCTGGACCTACAATAACACCAACACCATAGATCGCATTGGCCAGTCCCAATTCTTCTTTTGGGAATGTTTCGATCAGAATTGCCTGGGCAGTTGAAATCAATCCTCCTCCGCCGATGCCCTGAACAATACGGAAAATGATCAGTTCAGTCACACTTGCGGACATTCCGCACAGGACCGAGCCGATGGTGAATAGGATAATGGATCCGGCGAAATAATATTTTCTCCCAAAACGGGCACTCATCCATCCGGAAAGAGTGATCATAATGACATTCGAAATGGCATAGCCGGTAATGATCCACCCGATCTCATCGAAGGTTGCTCCCAGATTCCCCATCATTTGAGTCAGTGAAATGTTGACTATGGATGTATCGATCAGTTGTAGCAGAGCTGCCGAAACTACAGTGAAAATAACTATGATTTTATCGCCTGTAAGTTTTGCCATATATTTTTCCTGATCCTGAATCTAGGCTTTCAATGCATCCCAGCAGAGCTGGAATAAAAGCCCGGTATCTGAAGACAAGATCTTCTTCCCGCTATAATTACTGTATTTTATAAACTCGTTTATGCTTCCCGACATAAATGTCAGCAACAACATATTGTCAATATCTTTTAAAAACTTTTCCTCCTTTCCCCGTTCTACCAGTTTATACAAAGGCTGGATCATTTTCCGGGTGATCTCTTTAGTGTTTTCAGTAATAAAGGGTGAGTGGTAACACTGATCCAAGAAAACGGCCTGGTCAAAATGATCCATTCTGAATTTCACCAGGTTGGACCATATTATTTTAAACCCGGTTTTGAAAGGAGCGGATTCTTCATAGTTATCAAAATAAATGTTGGTGGCATTTTTCCTGCAATAAGTAAAAAGTGCGTTGATCAGGTCAGGCTTGTTTTTAAAATAAATATACAAAGTGCCGGTAGCGATCCTTGCAGCCTTTGCAATTTCACTCATCGTGATGCCTGACAGTCCTTTTTGCTGTACCAGCTTCAATGTTGCCGAAAATATCTGGGCGGTTTTCGTTTCGTCTTTAAATTTCACGAAGCAAATATAAATGAATAAATATTCATTAATAAAGGCACCGGCTTACTGTAATGTTAAGGAAGATTTTTTTTCATTCATCAGTCATGCCTGTTCGATATCTGAAACAAGTAATACCTTTATCGGATAAGGTATTCTTCTTTCGTATGTATAATTTCTGATATAAAATATTTGGTATGGAATATATGCGGTTGGGCAATACAGGGATGATCGTTTCAAGAATATGCCTGGGTGCAATGACTTATGGCAAACCCAATGATCGCTGGCCATGGGCTTTGGATGAAGCTCAGAGCCGCCCCTTTATAAAAAAGGCTTTGGAACTTGGAATTAATTTTTTTGATACCGCAGATATTTATTCTTATGGTGCCAGTGAAGAAGTCCTGGGAAGTGCATTGAAGGAATTTGCAAGAAGAGAAGAGATAGTAATTGCGACGAAAGTATTCAACAGGATGAGTGATGATCCGAATAATGCCGGGCTTTCCCGGAAACATATCATGCAATCCATAGATGCAAGTTTAAAAAGGCTGAAGACGGACTATGTGGATCTCTACCAGATCCACCGCTGGGATTATGAAACACCGCCGGAGGAAACTTTAGAAGCGTTGCATGATGTGGTAAAATCCGGCAAGGCGCTTTATATTGGCGCTTCATCCATGTATAGCTGGCAATTTGCAAAAGCATTATTTACTTCCGATCTGCATGGATGGGTAAGATTTGTGTCCATGCAGCCGCATTATAATTTACTGTACCGTGAAGAAGAAAGAGAAATGTTTCCCTTTTGTGAAGATCAGAAAATTGCAGTCATCCCCTGGTCACCGCTGGCACGTGGATTGTTAACCGGGAAAAGAACGAAAGATCGTAAAGAAACTTTGAGAGCCAGGACAGATGAGTATGGAAAAAAATTGTACACATCGGATGACGACTTTAAAATTGTAGCTCGTCTTTCTGAAGTAGCTGCCAGAAAAGGATTGCCTGAATCACAAATTGCTTTGGCATGGGTACTGAGCAAAAAGCAGGTAACCGCCCCGATCATTGGAGCCAGTAAGCCGGGTCATCTTGAAGATGCCGTTGCTGCATTATCAGTGAAACTGACCCCGGAAGACTTCCATCAGCTGGAAGAACTGTACAAGCCCCACCCGGTACTTGGGCATTATTAATCAAATTATTTTTTTTATGATCAATCATGATTTTATCAATCTCAAATGCCCCGACGGAACTTCAATGGATGCTTATGTAGCCATTCCGGAAAACGGGAATGTGAATCCTGCATTGCTATTATTCCAGGAAGCTTTTGGTGTTACACAACATATCAGGAATGTGGCAGAACGCTTGTGCAGCGAAGGTTACGTGGTAATAGCGCCGGATCTTTATCACCGTACAGCAAAAAGGATTGAGGTTCCATATACTGATTTTGCCTCTGCAGATCCGCACCGCCAGGCTATTACTTTGGAGGGATTAAAAGTTGACCTGAATACTTGTTTTGGTTGGTTGAAAGATAATCCCGGTGTTCAGAAAGATAGGGTCGGAAGCATTGGTTTTTGCATGGGAGGTAGAGTTGCGTATTACTCCAATTCTATTTTGCCATTAGCGGCTTCTGTATCTTATTATGGAGGCGGCATAGACCTTCTGACGGGTATGGCAAAGCAATTACACGGCCCGCAATTATTTTTCTGGGGTGGATTAGATAAACATGTTACTGAAGATAAAGTTGCCTCCGTAATTAATGCTCTCAAAACTGCAGGAAAGGAATATACAAGTGTGACGGTTTCTTACGCTGATCATGGATTCAATTGTGATGAACGTACAAGTTATCATCCGCTTGCAGCAAAGGAAGCCTGGGCGCATACGATTGCCTTTTTAAAAAACAGGCTCTTGGTGTAACTTCATAAAGGAGAGTGCAGGTAATTTCTACTTAAGTGAATGATTGTTTGTTGAATTTTGAACCTTTCGTGGTGTAATTCTGTTTTAGTACAATATGAATTGAAATAGTAACGGGAGAAAGAGTTTTTTCTGTTGCCTGTTTATCAACAAAGCACGGTTTAAAGAATGGTTTTCAGGAAATTTGTACAGTAAACTTATCAGTTATGGAAGAACATATAGTCAAAATCCTTTCTGCAGAGTGGGTAACCCATGATGTCAGGCGTTTTAAGATCGAAAAACCGGCAGGCTATTCTTTTATTCCGGGCCAGGCCACGGATGTGGCGATCAATAAACCGGAATGGAAGAATGAAAAAAGGCCTTTTACTTTTACTGCGTTAAATGACTGGGATCACCTGGAGTTTACGATAAAAACATACCCCGAACGAAATGGAGTGACCAATCAATTGAGAAAATTAAATGCAGGTGATGAGTTGATCATTCACGATGTGTGGGGTGCAATACAATATAAGGGTGAAGGAGTGTTTATTGCAGGCGGAGCCGGCGTCACACCTTTTATTGCGATATTAAGGCAGCTCAAGAAAGATAACAAGGTGGGCAATAATATTCTTCTCTTTTCCAATAAAACATTCAGGGATATAATCCTTTACGATGAATTTAAAAATATTCTTGGAAAGAATTT
This sequence comes from Sphingobacteriales bacterium UTBCD1, assembly GCA_002066995.1. Taxonomy (GTDB): domain Bacteria; phylum Bacteroidota; class Bacteroidia; order Chitinophagales; family Chitinophagaceae; genus UTBCD1. The sequence continues at coordinate 26,867 of MWTC01000020.1, read as the reverse complement.
CATCAACACATTGACAAATGAAGTAGTGCCGGGTTGTGATCATCATTTTATTGATGAAGAATACCTGAAGCAAAAGATCAGAAATTTTAATCAGAAATTTTATATATGCGGTCCTGATCCGATGGTTGCCGCCATAAAATCCATACTGGAAAAACTGGGTGGTAAAGACGCAGTGATCACCGTTGAAATGTAAAATGATCTTTACGCAGGGCCTCTAAAATATTTTCCACATTCGTTAATAACTCCGTTTCTTGCGGGAAAATTCCGTTTTGGTATCTTTGCCTGAATAGCAAACGGCTATTCAAACCAAACCAATAACCGGTTGAAAAGCATTTTATAAACCCATAGCAGAACGTACCTTTTTAAATGGCAAAAGAAAAAGAAACCAATCTCTTTGATTATACCGAAGAGAGTATTAAATCCCTCGATTGGAAAGAACACATCCGCCTGCGCCCGGGCATGTATATCGGTAAGCTGGGCGATGGATCTTCTCCGGATGATGGCATTTACGTATTGCTGAAAGAAGTGATTGATAATTGTATTGACGAATTTGCGATGGGTTATGGAAAAACGATCGAGATCACCATCGAAGGCAAGCAGGTGAACGTACGTGATTATGGCCGTGGTATCCCATTGGGCAAAGTAGTGGACGCCGTCAGCAAAGTAAATACGGGTGCCAAATTTGATAGTAAAGTTTTTCAGAAATCAGTCGGGTTGAACGGTGTGGGCACCAAAGCTGTAAATGCCCTGAGCGACTATTTTAAAGTAACGGCATTTCGGGAAGGGAAAGAAAAAACCGCTGAATTTGAAAAAGGCTTTTTAATAAAAGAATACCGCCAGGAAAAAACAGGGGAGAATAACGGTACTTTGGTAACATTTATTCCGGATGATTCCATGTTCCGGAATTTTAAATTCCGTATGGAGTTTGTGGAAAACCAGGTATGGAATTATTGTTTTTTGAATGCCGGGTTAAAGATTATTCTCAACGGGAAAAGTTTTGTCAGCCGGAATGGATTGCTGGACCTGCTGGAACGCAAATCCAACGTGGATGAGATCCGTTACCCGGTAATCCATTTGAAAGGAAATGATATTGAAGTGGCCATAACCCACAACAACGATTATGGTGAAGAGATCTATAGTTTTGTGAACGGGCAGCATACTACCCAGGGAGGAACCCACCTGCAGGCGTTCCGTGAAGCTTTTGTAAAAACCATAAGGGAATTTTATAAAAAAGATTATGATGCATCTGATATCCGGACAGGAATTGTAGCGGCAATTTCTGTAAAAGTGGTGGAGCCGGTTTTTGAATCACAGACAAAAACAAAACTGGGTTCGGTAAATGTGGATGCCGGCGGGCCGAGTATGCGGCAGTTTGTCGGTGATTTCCTGGGAAAAGAACTGGATAATTTTCTGCACCGGAATCCTGCCGTGGCAGAAGAACTGAAAAAAAGAATAGAACAAAGTGAAAGAGAACGGAAAGAATTATCCGGCATAAAAAAACTGGCAAATGAAAGAGCAAAGAAAGCAAACCTGCATAACAGGAAATTGAGAGATTGCAGAATTCATTTGAATGAGGAACCGCCTTCAAAGAATAAAGAAGCTTTTATTGCCCTGCAAAAGGAGAGTACCATTTTTATTACAGAAGGGGACAGTGCCAGCGGCTCAATAACTAAGGCAAGAAATGTGGAAACCCAGGCAGTCTTCAGCCTGAGAGGAAAACCCTTGAATTGTTTTGGGCTTACCAAGAAAGTGGTTTATGAGAATGAAGAATTTAATTTATTGCAGCATGCATTGAATATTGAAGAAGGATTGGATGGATTAAGGTATAATAACATTGTAATTGCTACCGATGCCGACGTGGATGGAATGCATATCCGCCTGTTATTAATGACTTTTTTTCTTCAATTTTTTCCTGACCTGGTAAAGCATGAAAAAGTGTATGTCCTGGAAACGCCGTTGTTCCGGGTGCGTAATAAGCAGGAAACCATTTATTGCTACGATGAGAATGAAAAAACTGCGGCAGTAAAAAAGCTGGGCAGCAGGCCGGAGATCACCCGCTTTAAAGGGCTCGGCGAAATAAGCCCTGAGGAGTTTGCTCAGTTCATTGGTCCCGGGATGAGAAAACAACTTATGTGGCTGGAACAAGGCGATCACATTCAGCATCTGCTCGATTATTATATGGGAAAGAATACGCCGGACCGGCAGGAATTCATTATAGAAAATCTAAAAGTGGAAATGGATGCTCCCGTAGAAAATTAATTTTTTAAAATTGCAAACTTGTTCGATTTTCACAAAGACAGGAAAAAATATTTTGAGATACAGGTATTGAATGCCGGGGAATATGTTATCCCGTTTATTGAAAAAAAGTTTTCTATCAGTCCCGGTATGCGTGTCCTTGAGATCGGCTGCGGTGAAGGAGGAGTACTGAAGGCATTTGTCAATATAGGTTGTACCGGGGTGGGAGTGGAATTTGATGAACCACGGATTGAAAACGCAAAAATATTCATGCCGGAAGAATTGGCCACAGGCAGTATAAGGTTTGTTTCAAAAGATATTTATCAGGTGGATATTTCAAATGACCTGGAGGGACTGTTTGATATTGTGGTATTGAAAGATGTGATCGAGCATATTCATGATCAGCAAAAGCTGATCGGGTGGATGAAAAAGTTTTTAAAACCCGGTGGCATCATTTATTTTGGTTTTCCGCCCTGGTATATGCCCTTTGGCGGCCATCAGCAAATGTGTCACAGCAGGTTGGGAAAAATGCCTTATATCCATTTATTGCCGCGAAGAATGTATCGCTGGATAATGAAAAAGAAAAAAGAACCTGTGGAGGCGCTGATGGAGATCAGGGACACCGGCATCAGTATTGAGCGTTTTGAAAAGATTTGTAAAAAAGAAGGATACAGGATCATTGGCAGGCAGCATTATTTTCTCAACCCGATATATAAATGGAAATTCGGATGGAAACCAAGAAAACAATCTGTACTCATACGTTCCATACCTTTTATACGGAATTTTTTTACAACTTGCGTTTACTATATCATTCAACCTTTATAAGAAATAAAATAAAAATTCATGATCCATATAGTTTTTAACAGAACGGATGCCGAGTTGATAAAAAAAGTCATGGAGCTGGACAACAGCCTGGATGGAACAGTGGTACAGGTACGGGATGACTATGCCGCAGGCCCTTTAAAAGATTGTGAAACAGAGAAAGGATGGCAGGAACGGCTTGCATGGTGGAAAGAACTTTTAAAAGGATCGCCTTATGAAAATGATCCTGTGACGGTGTTTGATGACAGGCAAACTTTAGAAGAGATAAAAACTAAGTTACAGGCAGATCCGGAAGAGCAGGTATGGATCTGGGCAGCACAGAACCAGCATGATGTGTGTGGTTATTATTGGCTTGTCTCCACGTTAAAAGAATACCAGGGAAGAGTCATGATCATTTACCTGAATAACCTTCCTTTTATAAATGAAAAAGGACAAATATTTTATCCTTCCTGGCTGCAGGAAATAATGCCCAGAGAATTGCTGAAAGCCAGGAAACTTGTAAGGCCCGTTACCATGAGTGAATTTGAAGTGGATACGGATGAATGGAAGAAAATTTGTGATGAAAATGCAATTGTACGTTCATTGGAAGGAGGAAAAAAAATAACCGGCAAAGAGGAAACATTTTATGACAGTGAGATATTAAAAAATATTTCTGAAGAGTGGCAAAAAGTGTCAAGGGTGCTGACCAACACTTTGCACCGCATGAAAATAAAAACAGGGGATGTTTTTGTGATGTGGCGCATGCAACAGTTGATCAATATAGGAAAGATAGAAGTAATGGGTGACCGGGCACAGGGGTGGAAAGCTTTTGACGTAAGAAAACCGGGCAATACATCCGGAATTTCCAAAACAGAATCTGAAAATATTACTGAAGAAAGATAAAAGGCTGAAAAGAAAAGGAAATGGCAAAGAACAAGATCATAGAACAAATACAGAATAATGACAAAGGCCTCCAGGGTCAATATAAAAGCTGGTTTTTAGATTATGCATCATACGTGATCCTTGAAAGGGCAGTGCCTGCGGTAGAAGATGGATTAAAACCTGTGCAGCGTCGTATTCTTCATGCAATGAAGGAAATGGATGATGGCCGTTTTAATAAAGTGGCGAATGTGATCGGCCAGACCATGCAATATCATCCCCATGGTGATGCAAGCATCGGCGATGCCCTGGTGAATATGGGGCAAAAGGACCTTCTGATAGAAACGCAGGGAAACTGGGGCGATATACGGACGGGTGACGATGCTGCAGCTTCCCGATATATAGAAGGGCGCCTGAGCAGGTTTGCATTGGAAGTGGCTTTTAATGCAAAGACAACCGAATGGCAATTAAGCTATGATGGCAGAAAAAATGAACCGGTGACTTTACCTATGAAATTCCCGTTGCTGCTGGCGCAGGGAGCCGATGGTATTGCTGTGGGGTTGTCCACAAAAATTTTGCCGCATAATTTTTGTGAACTGATTGATGCTTCCGTAAAATACCTCCGCGGAAAAAGATTTGAGCTCTTTCCTGATTTTCTGACAGGTGGCCAGGTTGACGTGAATGATTACAACCAGGGAAAAAGGGGAGGCAAGATAAAAATAAGAGCCCATATTGAAGAAGCAGATAAAAAAACTTTATTGATCAAAAGCGTTCCTTATGGCGTCACCACAACGCAATTGATGGATTCCATTGTAAAAGCAAATGACCAGGGAAAAATTAAGATCAGGAAAGTTACCGATAATACGGCTGCAGAAGTTGAAATACAGGTGGACCTTGTACAGGGCATTTCCCCGGATATTACCATTGATGCATTATATAAATTCACGGATTGCGAGGTTTCGGTTTCACCAAATGCCTGTGTTATCGTTGATAACAAGCCGCAGTTTCTTGGAGTGAATGATCTCCTGAAGATCTCGGTTGATAAGACAAAGGACCTGCTGGAGCAGGAATTAAAAATAAAGCTGGACGAACTTCAGGCGAAATGGCATTACACTTCTCTTGAAAAAATTTTCTTTGAAGAAAAAATATACAAGGAACTGGAGAAAAAGCATGAGACATGGGAAAAAGTGCTGGAAGCAATTTCTAAAGCATTTGTTCCATTCAAAAAATCATTGAAAAATGAAGTCACAAGAGAAGATATCATCAGGTTGACCGAGAAACCGGTCAGAAGAATTTATAAACTGGATATTGAGGAGTTGAATGAACAGATTAAGGGATTGGAAAATGACATTAAACAGGTGAAACATAGCCTGAACAACCTGGTTGATTATGCAGTAGCATATTTCGAAAACCTTCTGAAAAAATTTGGAAATGGCAGAGAAAGAAAGACCGAGATCAAACTGTTTGAGGTCATCGAAGCAAGGCAAGTGGCAATTGTCAATACAAAACTATATGCAAACAGGGAAGAAGGTTTTATCGGAACGGGCTTGAAGAAAGATGAATTCTTATTCGACTGTTCCACACTGGATGATATCATTGCTTTTACAAAACGGGGGATAATGAAAGTGGTCAAAGTAGCTGATAAAGTTTCCATCGGGGAAAACATTATTCATATAGCGGTTTTTAAGAAAAATGATGACCGGACCACGTACAATATGATCTATGCGGATGGTGGTTCAGGAAAAAGCTTTGCCAAGCGGTTTAATGTTACCGGCGTAACAAGAGATAAAGAGTATGACCTTACAAAAGGAAATGAAAAAAGTAAAGTGCATTATTTCAGCATCAATCCGAATGCAGAAGCCGAGATTGTTAAAATAGTATTGACACCTGGATCCAAAGCTCATAAGAAAGAGTTTGAATACAATTTTGCAGAACTCGAGATCAAAGGACGGGGCAGTATGGGAAATACGATTACAAAATATCCTGTTAAAACGGTGAAATTGCTCGAGGCGGGAGTTGCCACGATAGAAGGAAAGAAATTATGGTACGATGACCAGTTCGGAAGATTGAATGAAGATGGAAAGGGAATGTCTCTTGGCGTATTCGATGAGGAAGACAGAATAGTAGTGATGTATAGTGATGGTAATTATGAGATCACGGACCAGGAGCCTTCTCAGAAATTTGATCCGGAAAAAGTTTTGCTGATCGAGAAATTCGATCCGGAGAAGATCATTTCTGCAGTGTACCTGGACAATGAAAAGAAGCAATACATGTTAAAACGGTTTAAAATAGAAACTACCACCTTACATAATTTGTTTGGCTTTATTAAAGAAGGCGAAGGGAATTATGTAGAAGCTATAACCACAGAACCGGAACCTGTTTTGGCAATACAGAGCGGGAGAGGAACCCAGGTGCGTAAAGCAAAGATCAAAATTGAAAAAGTGGCCGAAGTAACCGGATGGAAAACTGTGGGCGCTAAACTGGTGGATTATAATAAAACCATTGAAATGGAGTGGGTGAAAAAATCGGAAAGCCGCCAGCAGGAATTGTTCTGATATTTACAGCAGGTTATTTTATTTTCTGTGCAATGACCAGCCAATCCCAGGGATAGGGATCTTTCAGCCACCGGGGTGGGTTGGTGAATTCAGTTTCCCAGCCGTATTCGATCTTTTTAACATCCCTCAGCCGGAAGCCTTCATTTTTCAGAAGGTAAAGCAATTCTTCCTTCAGGTAGTGTTTGGTGGGAACATTGTCTATCTCTACATTGCCTTGCAACAGTTGACTCAATTTTTCAAATGCTTTTCCGGGTGATGTTCTTTTTGTGAGTAAGGTTTTATCAACCCGGAACTGGTTGTTGGTCATTTTGGCCAGCATTGCCGATTCCAGTGAAGGGACGACCAGGATAAGATATCCGTCATTCTTCAGGCTTTGAGGAAGTGATTTGAAAAATAAACTTCTTTCCTTTAATGAGCCGGTCAGGATCGCATTGATGCAAAGGGCAACATCGCAGCGGGGAATCTCCTTTTTATTTTTGGACATATTACTGTTCAGGTAAGCTACATTCCTGAATGAAGCATGATTGCTCCGGGCTATTTCAATATTTTTTTTAGAGAGATCAAGGGCAAAAACTTTTTTAAAAAGGGGAGAAAGCACGGGGATCCATTTGCCTACAGCACAACCAATATCAATAACCGTCTTGTTTTTTGAACTGTATTTTTTTAAAGCAGATTTTATCAATCCCTTCTTGTCGTTCCGGAGAACATCAAATATTTCCTCGTTGTACGAGGGAGCAATTTTTTCCCAGTAATTCTTATCCATCGGCAGGGATCAATAAGGATGAATAAATTATTTCTTTGCTTTCGCTTTCTTTGTTGCTGTTTTCTTTTTGGCAGTTGTCTTCCTGGCTGCTGCAGGTTTCTTTGCCGGGGCCTTTTTCTCCCCCTTCGCTTTCTTTTTTGTGAAAGCTTCCGGGATCTCTGCCTCAATCATTTTCTTTATGTCTTCCAGCGAAAGTGCGGATAATTCCTCGGCAGTATATTTTGCATCCGCTGTTTTTTTGGGAATCTTTATAAATTTTTTTCCAAACCTGATGACCGGTCCCCACCTGGCATTCTCAACAGAGATCTTTTCTTCAGGCCAGTTTTGAATATACCGGTTTGCTTCTTTGGCTATTTTCTTTTCGATGAGTTCTTCCATGTCTTTTTGCGTCAGGGCATCAAAATTATAAGCCCTCGGCACATTGATGAACATGTCATTCCATTTGATATAAGGGCCAAACCTTCCTCTCCCTTTGGTGACCGGTTTGTCCCGGTAAAATGAAACCGGCGCTTCAGCTTTTAATTTATGTTCTATGATCTGTATGGCACGATCCATATCTACGTCAAGAGGGTCTTCACCTTTAGGCAGCGAAATAAATTGTTCTCCCCATTTGACATAAGGGCCGAACCTGCCGGCATTAACTGATACTTCTTTTTCATCATGTACACCAAGTGTCACAGGTAATTTGAATAACTCCATGGCTTCATCAAACGTGATCGTCTCAATGCTTTGTCCCCGCCTTAAGCCGGCATACCTGGGTTTTTCATTTTCATTATCTGAATCGCCCAACTGCACCATGGGGCCGAACCGGCCCATTCTTGCAATAACCTTTTTACCCGATACCTTATCAATGCCCAAATCCCTTTCTCCGCTGATGCGTTCTGCAGTTTCAATTGTTTTGTCCACATCTTTTTTAAACGGCTTGTAAAAATCATCAATCATTTTTTGCCACTTGATCTTTCCTTCAGCCACATCATCAAATTCTCCTTCCACCCGTGCGGTGAAACCATAATCCATGATGTCATCAAAGTATTTATTTAAAAAGTCTGTTACGACAAGACCGAGATCGGTTGGGAATAATTTTGATTTCTCCGCTCCAGTTTTCTCGGAATCTTTCAGATGTTTAATTGCATTGTTTTGTAATTGCAGGATCCGGAATTCCCTTTGCACGCCTTCTTTATCCCTTTTTTCAACATAGCCTCTCTTGATGATGGTGGAAATAGTCGGCGCATAAGTGGAAGGCCTGCCTATTCCTAATTCTTCCAGTTTTTTAACTAAAGATGCTTCTGTAAATCTTGGGGAGGGGCGGCTGAACCGCTCGGTGGCTTTCATTTCTTTCAATGGCAACTGCTGCCCGATTGCCAACGGTGGCAACATGGCTTCCTGGTCTTCTTCCGTGAGATCTTCATCATCGCGGTCTTCACGGTACACTTTTAAAAACCCGTCAAACTTGATCACTTCACCTTGTGCGGTAAGTTCTTCCTTATTGGTGGAGACCTGAATTTTAGCAATGGTTTTTTCCAGTTGGGCATCGGCCATCTGGCTCGCCATAGTTCTTTTCCAGATCAGGTCGTATAACCTGCGGCAATCAGGATCAGCAACGGTGGTGTTGCTCATGTATGTCGGCCGGATGGCTTCGTGTGCTTCCTGGGCCGATTCATTTTTATTCTTGTAGCGTCGGAATTGATGATAGTCTTCACCGTACATATTTTTAATGGTATTAGTGATATCACCTAATGCAGTATCACTCAGGTTGACGCTGTCGGTACGCATATAAGTGATATGTCCGTTCTCATAAAGTTTTTGCGCCAGCACCATGGTTCTGGAAACACCATATCCCAGCTTACGGCTTGCTTCCTGTTGTAAAGTGGAAGTGGTGAACGGTGGGGCAGGAGATCTTTTACCCGGCTTCAACTGTATATCCGAAACAGAATAATCTGCGCCGATACAGCTTTTCAGAAAATTCTCCGCATCTGTTGAAGAAGAGTACTTATTCCCTTCGGCTTTGAAAGTGATGAGCCTGTCGTTATTATCTTTTGCAGTAAAGAAAGCTTCAAGTTTGAAATGGCTTTGCACAGTAAATGCATTGATCTCCCGTTCTCTTTCCGCCACTAATCTTACGGCTACGCTTTGCACTCTTCCGGCGCTGAGATTATTTTTCATGCTCATCTTGCGCCAGAGTACCGGGCTCAGTTCAAATCCCACTATGCGGTCCAGTATCCTGCGTGCCTGCTGTGCATTCACCAGGTTCATATCCAGTTTGCGGGGACTTCTTACAGCTTCCCGGATGGCGGGTTTTGTGATTTCATGAAATACAATCCGTTTAGTGCTTTTTGGATCAAGACCTAAGACTTCACACAGATGCCAGCTTATAGCTTCGCCTTCACGGTCCTCATCCGTAGCCAGCCATATTTCATTTGATTTTTTAGCTAAACTCTTTAATTCATTGACAACCTTTTCTTTTTCTGCAGGTATGATATAGGTAGGTTCGTACTTTTTTTCAAGGTTGATTCCCATTCCGGCTTTCTTCAGATCACGGATATGGCCATAGCAACTGCGCACATCAAAATCTTTCCCAAGGATCTTTTCTATGGTCTTCGCTTTCGCAGGGCTTTCTACAATTAATAGGTTCTTTGGCATATTAAATTTTAATGGGTTTGCCGGTAATTCCTGACACCATTATATATATGTACCAGGCCCGGCAGAACTGCAATTATAAGGCAAGATTCCCGGATTTTTAAAAACTCCCGTTCCGAAACTGCATTTACGGGATGCAAATTTATAATCTAAATGTTTGAAAATGAGGAGTTGAAATTTTTTTTAAGAAATCATCATACTGATGTCCGGAATTCCGGCTTTTTCTTTCAATAGGTGAATTGCGGCATTCGGGTTAAAAAAAATCAATCTCAGGCCAGGTAGTTAACGACCTGCGGCCTGGTTCATGCCAGGCGAATCAAAATTTTCAATTTTTAAGATAGGGGAGAGAGACTCAATTATTTCTCTGCTATGTCACGTTAGGAAAAGATGCGTTGGTGTCAAAGCGAGGTTCTTTGTTCTGAACTCTGTATTCATAACTGCCCTGTCCCTGCCTCTCACATATCTCTGTAAGAGGAGACACTACAATGAAGAATAGCTTTCTTCATAATCCTTGTTGTTGGTGTGGTTGGACTATATAAGTGGTGTTTTTAAATTTGAACACCAATAACGGCGTAAAAAATTATCAAATTGGGAAATCCTATTTTGATGAAGATTGCTGTTATGTATTTGTGCCAACACTCAAATATTTGATATAATAAGCTGTAGCCAAAGAGAAAGCACTCTTGAAAATCAACGATCCGACATTATACATTTCATATTTATTTGCCGGCAGGCAGGTTGTTATTAGTACAATCCGATCTTTCGATATATCGTTTACTTTTTCCTTTGGCTGGATAGCACAGATTGGTAAATAAAAAATGGTTCGTGAAACACGAATCCGGGCGAGGGAACAATCCTGTTGACAGCAAACGAAGAGAACTGCGCGGCACTTCGTTTAAGCCTTATATGTTAGCGGTTCGTGCTTCTTTTGTCTGTGTTAGGTTGCATTGTCCAAGTAAGGTCTGCAATAAACTGTCCGATTGCTTGTCTGTCGTGGGTTGTGCGGTTGGGAAAAAATTAAAACACCGAAGGGTGGGGAAAAAAGATTGAATTTCTTCTTGGGCTGGAGAAAAAAATACTCTCTTAAAAGCTTTGGTTGTAGCGTTGGCTTTAGCGGCTTTTAAGAGTGTATTTTTTTGTGGGTGGATTTTCATTTTACTACGAATATGATGTCTGTCAATGCGGTGAAAATCCCTGTCTTGCCTTTGTAAGTAAAATCAACTTTCAAGTCAGTAAGTTTTTTGCTTTTGAAATTGTCCAGATACTTGAGAATTGTTGGCTTCAACAAATCCAAATTTCTTTTTAGCTTCCATGAACTGTTGAAGTCATCAGTGTCAACCAGCACAAGAAACAATCTGTTCTCAGAGCCGAAACGCATTTCACCTTGATTTTCGTAAAGCCATTTCGCAAGAATTTTCGGATTGGTTTGAACCTCTTTCAGTATTTGCAGCTTTTCATCCTTCAAAGTTTTCAAAACGCCTTTGCAGAAAACATCATTCTTATCATTCATTTTTTCTGAAATCTCGTAAATGATGTCTGTGGCACTTGCTTCTTTGTCAAATGTAATTCCTGCCTCTTTCGCTTTGCTTTTTAAGTGAGTAAGTTCAACTGGCAAACCTTTTTCTTTTCGCTTAAACTTAATGTATTCAGCAGGCAGATATGTTACTTTCAAATCAAACGGAACATTACCAATGAAAAAATCAACGCTTTTGATTTGCCCAACGGTCGGTAAAACGGATGGATGAGATTTGAAAATGTGCTCAATCAAAATGCTGCTCCAATGATTATACCAACTATTGAGAACATAACCTTGAACGGCTGCATTTATTTCAGTTTGAAATTTTGCAATCAATGTTTCGTATGATTGATGAACTTTTACATAACGACTCACCAAATATTTATCAAGAGAATTCTGATAATCGCCTCCCCAGTCAAAGTTTTTGAGTTTGTATAGTTCTGAAACTAATTTCTCTGTATCAAGTGCTACGAGCACTTCTTTGTTTTTCTCTCTGATATATTCATCAAGCATTGCTGAATACTTTGCAAGATCATTTGAAAAGAGATTGAACAATTCTACAAACTGTTTTCCTAAAGCAGTTTCTTTGAGAATGATTTTGTTCTTGGTTGTGAAGTCCTCAACTAATTCTTTTCGGATAATTGATTTTGTTTTCAGCCAAAGCAAACCTCTTGCATCGCTGCTGAACTCTTCTAACTTTTCGTCTTTGTGACGGTCTTCCCAATATTTAAATTCTTTCATTTGTTAACTGCTCTGGTTGGTTGGCGGATATAAAATGTTTTTTCTTCGGATTGCAAACGAAAAGAATTTCCTGACTTCCTGCAACACTTCCTTTTCCACCTCTGCCGTTGTGATATGTTTTCGTTTCAATCTTTACTTGACGATATTTTGAAAGTAATTTTTCAAAATCTTCCACACTCGGATAACTGCGATTGTTGTAACTGATTAACCAAACAGGAATTTCTTCAGCTTGCACAAAAAGTTTTTCAAACGAAGCAATCACATCTCGCTTCTTGTCAAAGCCACTGAACCGTTGCGGTTCATAGCGTTTGATTCCGTTTATGAATTGTTTGTCCTGCCAATACTCTGTATATGTTTCAAGCAAGTGATAAAAACTTTGATAGTCAGCATGACTGTCGCAATACGGGGGGTCAAAATATGCTAAGTCAATGTTGTCAAGCGTTGGCAACAACTCCAAAATGTTTTTGTTGTAGCTGCGGTTCTCTTGCCTGTTGTCAAACACAGCAGTGTTGTATTTCGGTAACAAGTCCTCAAAAATTTCTTTCAGTGGTCTCACTAAACTTCTGTTACGCCTGATTCTTTCGGGGTCACTTGCGTAACGCAATGCTTGCGTATGTCCGAAATGTCCCATAGTAACTTTCCTTGTCATGCTTCGATTGATAACCGTATATGCAAGTGCTTGTTTGTATGAGTTGCTCAACAAAGGAATGTTTGCTCTGAAATTGTCTAAAAATTCCGCTTCCGATTTCTCAAAGAAAACATTAGTGTAAATTTTTTCTATAAGATGAAAATCGTTTTTGCATTTTGAAGGTTGCAAAAGCAATTTTATATCATGTTCTGTTAATTTGATTCCGTTGTTCTCAATCAATGCCAAACCGATTTGATGATTGAAATTTAAAAAGTCGTTTGTGATTGTTTTAAAACCAAGTTGCTTGAAAAGAAACGCAACCGATTGTGAACCTGCAAAAGCGTCAATAGCAGTTTTCACATTGTCAGGAATAAACTTTTTTATCCAAGCAAGGTGAGTGTGCTTCGCACCCAAATATTGTGGGTCGGGGAACTTATGATTGAAATATGTGTATTCTTCAAATAACATTTCTTGTCAGTTAATTGTTAAAGATAATGATTAGCCAGAGTTAAATTTCTTTTACTTCCTCAAGATAGAGGCATACTTATTTCTCACGGTTCTACCAATAAAACTGTTCAAGCCTTCCCCTTTCAGTGCCAACTCTTTCATAGTTTCAATGTTCCCACTTCCAGCACTGCTGTATGTGTATAAATAGATTGAACCAGTTGTAAATTGAACCTTTATGAAGTCAACTCCGATTTCATAACCAGCAACTCCTGAATCACCGCCTAAATTTTTATATCGTTCCATATTGTTGATTTTACTTTTTCCAATCGTATTTTATTTTGTCGCAGCTGCATCTCACTTTCTTAGCAACCGTGTCAAAATTTTTCAATGACACAATTGGCTTTTTGCAAGCTGCATCTTGGCAAAAAAATAATTTTTCCATTTTAACAAAGTCAGCCCAAAATGCTTTTAGGTCTCCTAATTTCGGTGAAAACGGATTATTGTGAGAAAGCAGATTTCCTAAAATATTTGAGTTCGCTACTCTGTCAATCACTGGCATTTGTGCTTTCAAATCGTTGCTTTTGTCGTTGATTCTTGACTTCAATTCATTGAGCAACTCGTCAGCCATTCGTTTTTCGTTTGCATCGTTATATCTAAAAGATACTTTGACTTCAAGGTTTTCAGCAATCTCTTTTAAAGTGCCTTCAAGATAAATCCTCATAGGATTACCTAACTTGGAAACATTTCCATTCGCTAAGTCATCTTCAATCTGTTCTCTCAACTCACTTGGCTCTGCATCAATATGAGTTCCATCTGCATCACTCCATTTAATTTCTTTGATGAGCCATCCTTTGCGTTTTGCCAGTTGACTCATATACTGATACCATTCGCATTCGTGAGTAAGCAAAACAATCTGATAGTCAGAAAACTTTTCAACTAATAGGTCAGCAAATTTTTTACGGTGAGTTGTATCAAAACTTGAAATTACATCATCCAAAAGCAAAAACTCATTTTCATGGTTAAATTCCTTCACAGAAGCAAGAAAGAAAGCCAAGCCAAAACAGTTCAAGTGAGATTCGCTGAAATATTTCTGCGGTGGAGAAACCCAATTGCCATTATACTTGTATTCAATGGTAATTCCATTTAGTTCATCGTCTTCCCCAATCGTTACAATTCTTAACTCCTGAAATTGTTCTCCAGGATTCATAAACTGGTAATATTCATTTATCTGTCCTGAAACTTTAGCAATGAAATTTTCAAGTCCTTCTTTTTGCTTCTTTACAAACTCATTGTAGATAATCTCCATTGATGTTTTCTGTTTCTCAATCACTTCTTTTTCTTTCTCAAAATATTTGATTCGCAAGAAAGCATCCTTTGCAGATGTGATATTTGAAAACAGAATTGCCTTGTTATCCTTTTTTAATTGTTCATGAATCGCTGTAACTCTTGAAGCCACTGTTGACAGAATTTCAAAATCATCATCTGAGAAGTTTAAATTTTTTGCTTCGGAAATCATATTGCCAGAGGTTACTTTCTCATTTCCGTTTTTCTCGTAGTCAGTAAGTTTCACAACAAAACTGTCAACTACCTTTTTGATTTGTTCGTTTGACTTTTCGTTGTAATGAACATCAGCCCGTAAAACCTCAAGTCGCTTAATTCTTTCGGAAGCAAGTTTGATTACGGTTTGCTTTGCAGCATCAAAAGCGGCCTTCTTCTTGGCTGATTCTTCAATTTGTTTTAAACGGTTTTGAATCTCAACCAACAAATCTTCTTTTGATTTTGGCTGTAAGCAAAGCGGACAAGTTTCATCTTTGTGATATTTCTTTTCTATAACTGTGCTTCCAGCTTTCAACAATTCAGCAAAGAACAATTGCATAATACTTTGAACATCGTCAGCAATTATCTTGAACTCGGAAAAATATTTTTCATATTCTTTATGCAGAAGTTCAGTTTCACTTTTTAAAGTTGTAAGTGTTGACTGGCATGTTTCAATGAAACGCAATTCGTTCAGGGCTTTTGTGTTTGCTGGCGCTTGAAGCAATTGCAGAACCTTATCAATGTCAGGAATAGATTTTACCTCAACTCCTAATTTCAAAGGAAGAATTATCTCATTTATTTTTTTGAGCAAATCTTTTTCTTCGCTGACTGCTGCATTTATTTTTCCAATCAAAATTTTCTTTTCGTTGTTGATAAGCGTTTCATAGTTCTGACTTTTTATTTCAGTTTTCAAAGCATTGAAAGATTTTTTCAAAACCTCTTTTGCTTTGTTCACCTCCGCATAACCAATAATGTCGGATAAACTTTTCAGTTTATCACCTTTGGTTTTGTCAATAAAATCTGTGAGGAACTGATACCTTAAAACCAGATTCTCGCTTTTAGATTTATTTAGGTAATCAGAAAAGTCAGTTGACTTGTTTGAATAGTCAGCATTTAGTTTTCCTTTTTTGCTGGTGAGAGTTCTGTTTGAGTTAATAGCTGACTTTGTGAATTCAATTTCAACGGAAGAGGCATCAGCTTCTGTAAGGTTTGCGTTTCGCAAAGCTTCTTTCAGGTCAATCTCTGAACTTGATAAATGAAGAACCGAATCATTGAAGAACCACTCCAATGAATCTGAAATGCTACTCTTTCCTGTGCCGTTATCTCCATACATCAGGATTGACTTTTCAGACAATAGAAGCTCCATTGTCTTTTGAACTCCACGAAGTCCTGTGATTGATAGTTTTTTAATTCTTACTGGCATTTTTACTTCGTAGTTCTGATAATTTGTTTTTTACATTGGTGTCAGTCAGTTTGCCATCCTTATACAAGTTTGTCAAAGATTCAGCAAGAGCTTTATCTACATTCTCAATTTCTTTGATGCTTGTAAAGAAGTCATCCAAAATTTCCTTTCCTGATTTTATTTTCCTTTCCATTGAGGTTAGTTTTTAAAATAATTCCAATCAATCTTCAAATTCAGTTTCAAATCGTTTTTCAGAATTTCAAATCCTGTTTTGTTGTTGCAAATCGGGTAAACTCCATAATGCTCAACAAAGCTCAAAATGAAATAGCTTTCAAGGTCTTCAATTCTGAAATCCCAATTTGGTTTCAGTATGTCATAGTTCAAGTAGGTGAAAAGGAGAGGCTCTACTTTTCTGTAATTCACCAGTCCGACATTTTTTGATTTGCCTTCAAAGTGTCCGGTTAATCTGCTCCCGATGCTGTTTGTTTTTTTCTCACTCATTCCAATATAAAGCAGCTTGGATTTGTCAAATGGATACTGAATGAATATGCTTTTGCTGAAAATGAAATACAATCCAACAATTCCACCAAGTGGTTTGATGTTTGACGGCTCAAAAGTTTTGGGTTTGTCAAAGTATATTGATATTGTCTGTAACTCTTCTTTTTGCATGTCGCAAAGGTAAATTTTATTGAGTTCTTTCCCTAAGAAAAACAGAACATAGCGTTGGCGAAGCGGCTCTTTTGGGGTTGCCAATGGGTTGGCTTGTAGCGTGGCGGCAACCCCAAATGTGCTGCTTGAGCGTAGGCAATAGAAATTCAAATTTTTTTGTGCGGTGGGGGTGTTTTAATTTTTTTACTGCGTTGGCTTGAGTGTCGGACTGGCAGCCCAAACTTTCCCTAAGTGATGTTGTCTGTATGTCGTTGTCCTGTTGTCAAAATTTGCTGTTTTAAAGTTTATTGTTAGACCGTCAGTTTAATGGTTGCACTGTCCCAATAGCATGACCGCTAACACTCAAATATTTGATATAATAGGTTGTAGCCAAAGAGAAAGCACTCTTGAAAATCAACGATCCGACATTATACATTTCATATTTATTTGCCGGCAGGCAGTTGTTATTAGTACAATCCAACCTGTCAATATATCGTTTATTTTTTCCTTGCGGGGATGGACGCATAGGTAAAGAAACCGGGATATTTCTTCTTTGATTTTTCTCAAAGAAACTCAATGATCGCCTTTGCTATTTTTTCATCTTTATAAATGCCCCGGTGGCCAAGGCCGTGAGTGACGATGAATTTTATGTTCGGGTAGTTTTGTTCTTTCACTTTCTCTGCATCTTTCCAGGGAGTCATGGGGTCGTTCACATCATGGCACCAGAGGATCTCCGCCTTCAGGTTTTTCACAGCCCTGCTTACCGAATACCATTCGGAGGGTAAGTGCTGAATGGAATAAATTCTCTGGTCAAATTCTTTTCTCACTTCACCGTTCAACCCCATGAATGAAAAAAAGAAATTGATGGCCGTCAGCGATTCGGTTGCCGGTGCAATGAGCGCCAGCCTGAGATTCTGATTGCCCGGTATTTCTTCCAGCGCAAGGCTCAGCGCCAGCCCGCCAAAGGAATGTCCCATAAAAGACTGAACGGGCCCGTATGTTTTGTTGATGAAAAGGATCATTTCCTTGTACAACAGAATGTTGATCTGTTTGCCGGTGCTGCGGCCGTGTGCCGGAGCATCAAAGGCAAGCACTTCATAACCTTTATCAATAAGCGGGCGGATATAATGCCCGAAGACAGCGACCGATGAATTGAAGCCGTGAGCGATCAGCACCCTCTTTGTTCCTCCTTTGTTCCAGCGGTATCCCTGAACGGTTTCTCCCCCGATGGTGAAACTCAGCCGTTCCGATTCTTCAAATATTTTCGGGAATAACCTTTTGTAACGGAACTGGGGAGTGCTGAAGAGGTCCAGTGCGATCTCGGCTGTTTTCTTTTTGGACACGGTAGAAAGAATCCTGAATTTTGCCCGGTAGTAGTATATTGCTATTCTTTCTCCTATTTTTATCATTTTGCAAAGATAGCTATGGACATTATAATCATTGGAACAGGAAACGCATCTGCCGTACTCGGCCGAAAACTTAAAAATGCAGGTCACCACATTGTACAGATATTTGGAAGGAATGCTTCGGCTGCCAGTAAATTAGCGTATGAGTTAGGTACGGAATCTACCAGTTACTGGTCCGTGATAAAAAAAGACGCAGACTTATATCTCGTTGCCGTTTCGGATGAAGCCATTCCAGATGTTGCCCGGCATTTGCATGTACCGGGAAAGATCGTAGTGCACACGGCGGCATCTGTGTCCAAAGACGTTCTGAAAAAAACTTCTCATCATTACGGTGTGTTTTATCCTTTGCAAAGCCTGAGAAAAGAGAGAAAGGGAAATCCCGTCATCCCCATTTTTGTAGATGCCAGCGATGAAAAAACAAAAAAGATACTGGAAAATCTTGCACACTCCGTTTCGGGTGAGCAGGTTTCGCTGGCAAATGACGATACCCGGATCAAACTGCATATTGCAGCGGTGGTAGCCGGCAATTTCACCAATTTTCTTTATGCTGTAGTGGAAGATTATTGCAATAAAGAAAACCTGGATTTTAAACAGTTGATCCCGCTGATAGAAGAAACGGCAGAAAGGGTAAAGACGGTATCTCCCCGGCAATCACAAACGGGCCCTGCCGTTCGCCATGATACAGAAACCATTCAAAAACATCTGGACTTACTAAAGGGGCATCCACAGCTTAAAAAGTTATATGCATTCATGACGGAAGCGATACAATCCCTTGTGTAGTTTTTTCCAATCAGGAAAACCACTTAATTGTTTTTCCGATAAGTTTGTAATGACAGGAGAAAATAATGTACACGGTAACTTTTACATTTGAACAGGAAGGCATTGCTCCCGTAGTGCTGAAAGATGTGGAGCCGGGCGCCAGCCTTCTTGAACTGGCGTTGGAAAACGATATCAGTTTGCATCATAACTGCGGCGGAGTGTGCGCCTGCAGCAGTTGCCATTCCTATGTAATAAAAGGAGCGGAACATTTAGAAGAGAAAAGCGAAAGGGAAAAAGATTTCCTGGAAGTAGCGGTCAATCCCAGGCCGGAGTCGAGGCTCAGTTGCCAGTCCATACTTTTAGAAGGAGAAGGAAATATCGGGGTCATCATTCCGGACCAGAGGCTTGTTCCCGATGAATAATCTCCGTAGTGATGACGCTACAAACCGGCTGGTGGTAATTTCTCAAATTATCATTCACGGTTTTTATAATTTTGATCTGCCCGGCCCTCTTAAACTTTTCAATTTTGATTTTTTAATTTTTATTTTTATTGCCGATGAACAATGTTCTTGAATTATTCCAGAAGATCACTACGTTCATTTTTGACGTGGATGGCGTATTGACCGACGGAACTTTATTACTGATGGATAACGGCATTCAGGCAAGGACCATGAATGTAAGAGACGGGTTTGCGCTGCAACTGGCTGTCAAAAAAGGTTATCGTATCCTGATTGTTTCAGGTAGTACTTCTGACCAGGTTATTCACCGGCTGAAAAAATTAAACATCAGTGATATCCGGATGTCAGTTCTGGATAAAAAATCCCTGGTTGAAGATTACCTGGAAAAAAACAGTTTATCATCAGGTGAAGTTTTGTATATGGGTGATGATATTCCTGATCTTCCTGCCATGTCAGTAGTAAAATTATCCTGTTGCCCTGCGGATGCTGCAAATGAGATTAGAGATGCCGCCACGTATGTTTCTTCTGTAAAAAGCGGCTATGGTTGCGTAAGGGATGTAATCGAAAAAGTGCTGAAGCTGAATGATCATTGGGAATATCATCCGGATATTGCTTCCCGTTAGCCTAACTCTCATCTTCTCTCTGTATCTTTCCTGAAATTTTTTATTCATGAGATGGGTTGCTGCATTTTTGAAGCTGGTTCGCTTACCCAATCTTTTTTTCATTGCACTCACACAATTTTTATTTCAGTTTTGTATTTATCAGCCTTTATTCCGGGACCTGATTCCTGGTGGTGATATGCGGCAGTTTATCCTGATCGTTCTTGCTTCCCTGCTGATCGGGGCGGCAGGGTATATCATCAATGATTATTTTGACCTGAATATAGATGAGGTGAACAAGCCTGACAGGATGGTAATAGGGAAAATCATCAGCCGCCGCTGGGCTATTGCCTGGCATTTTATTTTGAGCGCTGCAGGGCTGATACTTACTTTTCTCGCTTTTCCTTTTTTAGAAAAATGGTATCTCATTCTGATCAATGCATTCACTATTGCTTTGCTTTGGTTTTACTCGGCGTCATTTAAGCGCAAGCTGCTCATCGGTAATGTGGTGATCTCATTACTGACGGCATGGGTCATCCTGGTACTTTTTTATTCCAAAATTCCATTGGCACATGCCTTCGGCAGCGGGAATGCAACGGAACATAAATTTTTCAGGATCACATTCCTCTATGCAGGCTTTGCATTTATCAGTTCGCTGATACGGGAAGCGGTCAAGGATATGGAAGACCGTGAGGGTGATGAAAAGCACGGATGCAGAACCATGCCCATTGCCTGGGGAGCCAATGCCGTTAAAATTTATGTTGCTGTTCTTCTTGCTGCTTTGATCATCATTCTCGTGATCATACAAATATATGTTTTGCAGTTCCGCTGGTGGTGGCCGGTTTTGTACAGCGTTGCATTGATCATCATCCCGCTTGTTTATATTTTATTAAAATTATTCAGGGCAAATTCGGCTCCGGGGTTTCATTTATTAAGCAACCGGATCAAGCTGGCGATGCTCACCGGGGTTTTATCCATGATCTTTTTTTATTTCTATTTATGAATAAAATCATTCTGGCATCAAAGTCGCCGAGGCGTAAGCAATTATTGGAATGGGCCGAAATACCGTTTGAGATTGTTGTGAACGAAACGGATGAATCCTACCCGGGTTATTTATCAAAAGAAGAAATTGCCATTCACATAGCAAGGAATAAGGCGGAGGCAGTACAAACAAGTTGTGCAAAAGATGCGGTAGTGCTTGCAGCAGATACGATAGTAGTATTGAATGACCGGATCATTGGCAAGCCGCAAGACAGGGAAGATGCCATCCGTATTTTAAGTGATTTGTCCGGCAACAAACATGTGGTGATCACGGGGGTGGTCATTAAAAAAGGTGAGGATGAATTATTTTTTGCAGACAGCACCGACGTATATTTTCATGATCTGGCAAGAGCACAGATTGAATTTTATGTAGATAAATACCAACCTTACGATAAAGCAGGAGCCTATGCCATACAGGAATGGATCGGCGTGGTAGGCATCAAATCTGTATCAGGAGATTTTTACAATGTGATGGGGTTGCCGGTGAGCAGGGTGGTGCGGGCATTGAAAAGCTTTGAATAACATTTTCCGGTATAGAGCATGAAAAATTTATTAACTTAATAAATGATAAAGCCCTTATCCATGACCGAACGGTTACTACAATATATCTGGCAGTTTCAATATTTCAGTAAGGCTGGTTTGAACACCTCAGAAGAGGAGCAATTGAAGATCGTCAATCCGGGGATGTTGAATCATAACCAGGGCCCCGATTTTCTGCATGCAACCATTGTAATCGGCTCTACAAAATGGGTTGGGAATATTGAATTGCACCTGAAAACTTCGGACTGGAAAAGGCATCGTCATGAAAACGATGAAAATTACAGGAATGTCATCCTTCATGTTGCCTGGGAAAATGATCTTTCGGATAATGCCATTCCCGTTTTGGAGTTGAAGGACAAGGTTTCCAAAATTTTATTGCAGCGCTATGAAGAACTGATGAATAATTCCGGGTTTATTCCCTGTGAAAATTCTATCCATTCGGTGCATGACATTGTGTGGAAAGGGTGGAAAGAACGGTTGCTGGCGGAGAGATTGACAAGGAAAGCAAAACAGGTGGAGGCCTTCCTTCAGCAAAACAATCATCACTGGGAGGAAACATTCTGGTGGCTGCTGGCAAGGAATTTTGGAGTGAAAGTGAATATGGATGCCTTTGAAGAAATGGCGAGAAGCATTCCCCTAAATATACTTGCCAAACATAAAAATCAAATTCATCAGTTAGAAGCGTTGTTATTTGGGCAAGCGGGATTGCTGGACAAAAAATTCAAAGATGATTATGCCGTCATGCTTCAGAAAGAATACACATTCCTGAAAAAAAAATATTCATTGAAGCCCATTCATCAGCCGGTTTATTTTTTGCGGATGCGGCCGGGGAATTTTCCAACAATTCGCCTGGCGCAACTGGCCATGCTGATCCATAACTCCGCTCACCTGTTTTCAAAGATCAAAGAAGCGGGATCGGTAAAGGAGATCAGAAGCTGGTTTAACGTTACTGCCAATGATTACTGGCATTATCATTATAAGTTTGATGAGACTTCTGCTTACCGTGAGAAAAGACCGGGAGAAAGCATGACAGGAAATATCATCATCAACACTGTTTGCCCGGTGCTGTTTGCATACGGAGATCATCATGATGAGAATATTTATAAAGAAAGAGCCTTGAAATGGCTGGAAGGAGTGAAAGCCGAAGAAAACAGGATCACCAAAGGTTTTCAAA
Source organism: Sphingobacteriales bacterium UTBCD1 (assembly GCA_002066995.1). Lineage (GTDB taxonomy): Bacteria > Bacteroidota > Bacteroidia > Chitinophagales > Chitinophagaceae > UTBCD1. The sequence goes on along the minus strand of MWTC01000020.1, from coordinate 4,321 downwards.
ATCTGGATGTCAGCAATAAAAATGCTTACGATTCACAGGCGCTGATTGAATTAAAGAATGAATATTGCAATAAGAAAAGATGCCTGGATTGTGCGGTAGGGAATGCTATACTGAAATCGGTTTGAAATATCAGGATGTTATGCAGTTTTCTCTTTCTGACTTCAGTTAAGGATCAGGATTATGATATCACGATCTCCAGCCAATTGAAAAGGGCAAATAATTAAAAGCTCCAGTTTTCCAATAAGGCAGGTTCTTTTATATCAATAAAATTCTTTTTAAGATCAACCAGGACATCAAACTTGTGCGGCATATTGGTTTTCTTATCAGTCACTTTCATCTGAAAAATAATGATATCTGAAGCCGGCTTTTTTTTCAAAGCATCCGTATAATTTCTTCCGTACAGCTTCCTTGCGATTGAATCAACAAAGCCTTTGCTGTGATAGAAAAAGCGGGATCCGGCTATACGGATGGTACTATCCATAATTTTAAACGGAGAAAAATGAAAGCGGTAATCATCCTGGAAATAATAATGAACTGAATCAGCGTTTCCGGCGGTAAACGGATAATGAAATGCAATGCAATTGCAGTCCGGGTTAGTTTCCAACTTGAAATTTGAAATCCTGAATCTCCGGTTGAAATCGTCAAACTTCATTCCTAAATACCCGTTGGTTGCTGCTTCCGGTATCAGTTGTTGTTGGAGATTTTTATCGTATGCAGATTGTGACGCAGCAGAAAAGGTTATTCCTGATAATGCTGCACCGAGAGTCATTATATTAAAGCAAATATTTTTTATAATGATCATTCTGCATTTATGATAAAAAATCCTGTTCTGTTCCCTGGTTTGAATGTAAACACATCTGGTAAGCCGTTTAACACCGGTTGACGTATTTTATTCAGCTCCATGCACCCCAATCCACTTTCACTTCAATGGCAGGATTGATGCTCTGAAATACAGGGCAGGTCATACCCGTATTGATCAGTATTGTCTTTGATTTGTTGTCAAGGTCTTTCAGGCTATCGGGAATATGGATAGTGATCTCGATGCCGCCCACACGCCTCGGGTCGGCCTTCATGATCTTTAAAACTTCGGCTTTCATTCCCGTCAGGTCAAATCCCATTGTATTCCTTGCCTTGATACCCATGACCGTGAGCATGCAGGTGGCCAGCGAAGTAGCCATCAGGTCGGTAGGAGAAAAACGTTCTCCTTTACCATTATTATCCGTTGGTGCGTCGGTTTCAAAAGATGATCCGCTTTTTAAATGTGTGCAGACCGTTCTTAACTCTCCGTTATAAACTACTGATGATGTCATTATCAAATTTTGCCTAAATTTACGTTACTAACAGTATCAAACAGTATCTAGTGAAGAAAGTAAGTCTCCTTTTAATCATAACCATGATAACCGGCCTTGTTTCAGGCCAGGATTCCACCCAATCAAAAACAAGTAAACCGATTTCCAGGAAGGAAGCCCACAGGCAGAAGATCAATGCACTGATACGTCAGGCAGAAGAGGGGCAACTGGTATATTCCAGGCAAAGTATTTTCGGATTCCAGCTCCGGACCAATGGCTTTGGAGGATTTTATGAGTTCGGAAAAATGAAGACGCCGCGAAGAACTACAATTTTCCGGCTGGACATCAATGAAATTAAAAACCAGAAAGAAGAAAAGATACCGAATGGCGGATTTTTCTTCGGCAATCCTTTCATTTATGGAAAGATCAATTATTTTTATCCGGTTACGCTTGGAATAGGAGAGCAATACATCTTAGGCCAGAAAGGAAATAAAAATGGCGTTGCTGTTTCAGCAATATATACGGCAGGGATTGCACTGGGATTATTGCGGCCTTATTATCTCGACGTCAGGGACCCGGTATCCGGCAGAGACACTACTTTAAAATTAACTCCTTCAGACAGCGCCTTGTTTTTAGGTCCTTCTATTCTTGGCGGTGGCGGATTCGGAAAAGGATGGGGTGAAATAAAAATAAAACCGGGTGCATTTATCAAAGCAGCATTAAGGTTTGATTACGGACGTTTCAATGAAGTAGTGTCGGGTATAGAAGCCGGAGTGAGCCTGGAATTTTATGCTCAGAAAATTCCTATCATGGCATTTCAAAAAGACAAACAACTCTTCCTGCAGGGATATATATCTCTTGACTTTGGCCGACGAAGATAATCAGGTATTTTTGTGATATGAATGAAATTCCCTCCGGATCCGTTCAGGATGCAAGGATTAAAAAGCCCGGCTGGCTGAGAGTTAAGCTTCCCATAGGAGAAAATTACAAACATGTTCGTGGGTTAGTTGATGATTACAAACTTCATACAATTTGCGAAAGCGGCAATTGTCCAAACATGGGCGAATGCTGGGGCGCAGGCACTGCCACATTCATGATACTGGGGAATGTGTGCACACGCAGTTGCGGTTTTTGTGCTGTATCCACAGGCCGTCCCGGCCCGGTGGATTGGGAAGAACCGCAGCGGGTGGCTGATGCCATCCGGCTGATGAAAGTAAAACATGCAGTGATTACATCAGTGGACAGGGACGAATTGCCTGATGGTGGTTCCATTCTCTGGCAAAAAACAATCATGGCAGTAAAAGCATTAGAACCTAAACCGACACTGGAAACACTGATCCCTGATTTCAAAGCAAAGAAAGAAGATATTCAACGCATCATTGATGTGGCTCCTGAAGTGGTGAGCCATAATATTGAAACAGTAGAACGGTTGACCAGGCAGGTTCGCATTCAGGCTAAGTACTGGCGCAGCATGGAAGTTATCAGGATACTGAAGCAGGGAGGAATGAGAACCAAAAGCGGTATCATGCTTGGACTGGGAGAAAAGAAAGAAGAAGTGAAACAAACTTTGGCAGACCTGAGTAATAATGGATGCGATGTTGTTACGATCGGACAATACCTTCAGCCGACCAAAAAACATTTACCGGTACACCGGTTTGTACATCCCGATGAATTTGCAGAATACCGTGAGATCGGTTACCAGCTCGGATTGGATTATGTAGAGAGCGGGCCATTGGTTCGTTCTTCTTATCATAGCGAACGGCATGTGATTCCCGGATTCGGGAGAAGAGAGTGGGAGAGGAGAAGATGATCTATGAGTAGCAATCTGTGTATGAAATCCGGGCAGCATGGCTTCCTGCATGTTGTCCTTAAGCTTCCGCATAGGAAACACTGCCATCAGTTCTGGATTCTATAAGTCACAAGCCAATAACAATTAAACAATGGGTTTCAGCATGAAAAGAGTCTTCCCGGTAATTTTCAGTTATTCATTATTAACTCTTCATTATCAGGCCTCTTATGCTCAGATAAAATGGAAGAACATTGATTCTTTTTATATTCCGTTACCCAAATCAGTTCATATTTATTTTACCGATGAAAAAATTGATACAGGTAAATTCAGGGCATATTATGTGGAAGCGGATCTGAAAGATAAAAACCTGGAATTTACAGTTGACACTTCACTGAACCGTAGGCTGACCCCGTTAAGTTTTTATGAAAGAAACGGGCGACCGCTGGTCGTCAGCAACTGTTCCTTTTTTTCCTTCCAAACCAATCGCAATGTGAATGTGCTGGTGAAAGATGGTAAAATGGCGGCTTATGACACGGAGTTTGTGAAAGGAAAGGGAAAAGATTCTCTCATACATTATTTTACATTGAGAAGTGCCATCGGCATCAGTAAAAAAAGAAATGCGGATATTGTTTGGACTGCTGCAGATTCTGCAATGAAATTTCCTGTTGCATTTGAATCTCCGGAAATGCCTTTGGGTTTGCCCATAAACATTAAGAGAAGCCGGAATTATTTGAAAAACCCTGAAATAAAAAGTTATTTGAAAAAGAATCCCGGGAAAAAAATCAGGAAATGGAAAATGATCACTGCAATAGGTGGAGGGCCCGTCTTAGTTCAAAACGGAGAGATAAGTATTTCCAACAATGAGGAAATGATGTTTGCCGGGAAGGCTTTATATGACAAACATCCGCGAACGTCAATCGGATACACACAGACCGGTAAACTGATCCTTTTGCTGATAGAAGGAAGAAACCCTGATGCTGCAGGAGCCGACCTGCAGCAAACCGCAAAGATTCTTAAAGATCTTGGTTGTTGGGAAGCATTGAATTTAGATGGAGGTGGCAGCAGTTATATGCTGGTGAATGGAAAGGAAACGATAAAACCTTCTGATAAAACAGGGCAAAGAGCTGTACCTTCTGTATTTGTCATCCGGCAACGATAGAAGTATTTTTCCCGATCTCCCAAACCAATGCGCTTGCGCCAAGGATGGCGGCATCGGCTTCTTTCCTGTTTTCCTCGATTTTTT
>MWTC01000019.1 GCA_002066995.1 Sphingobacteriales bacterium UTBCD1 | reverse complement strand
GTTTGTCAAAACTCTTTACCATTTATATGGCATGGTCAGTCGCTTAATTCCAACGGAGATTATCAAACCACACTGACTTCTGCTGCAGGCTGTGATTCGGTGTTGACATTGCATCTCAGTGTAACTACCGTGACCGGTGATACTACCTGCTGCTGTTTGTCCTCCGGGGACTGTGGATATTACCAATGCATCCATCACTGCGGGAAGCGATGCAGGGTTGACCTATACTTATTGGACTGATGCTGCTGCCACTTCCCTGTTGAGCAATCCGGGAGCGATCGCAGCAAGCGGTACCTATTATATCAAAGCAACCAATGCAAGTGGATGTGAACAGATCAAACCGGTAAAAGTAACATTGAATAATCCTCCGGCAGTTGTAATGGCAGGAAGTACCATCATCTGTTCAGGTTCGAAAGCAGTAATAACCGTAACACTTACCGGTACAGCTCCCTTCAGGTTTAGTTATTCTGACGGAGTGAAGACATATAATGTCGGGCCAATATCTTCTGCAAATTACCAGCTCACTGTTTCACCGGGATCCAATACAACTTACACGATCAGCAGCCTGGCCGATGCCTATTGTTCTGCAACCGGGAACCTGAGTTCAGCAACGATCACTGTGGTGTCAGCTATCACAGCAGTACGTTATTCTACAATTACAGCAGATGCCAATACCTCTACCCAAATTAATGCAAGAAGCCTGGCAGGTAACAACACGTACCTATGGGCTCCGCCGGTGGGATTAGATGCATACAATACCATCAATCCAGTATTTAAACATAATAAGACAACAGAATACCTGATCACAATTACATCAGAACAGGGTTGCAACGTAACGGATACATTACTTGTAAAAATAAAGCCACCGGATGCCGAGTCCCCAGTTGAAGATATCATTGCACCAAAAGCATGGACTCCTAATGGTGACGGGCAAAACGATTTATTACGTCCCAAACTGATCAACATACGGGAATTGAAATATTTCAGAATATTTAATCGCTGGGGAGAACTGGTTTATGAATCCAATTCAAGTGTTGAAGGATGGAATGGTATTTACAAAGGCAAACCACAGGTAATGGATACATATACCTGGACCGCCGAAGGAATAGGAGCCAGCGGTGCTGTCATTAAACGAAGCGGTAATTCAGTTTTATTACGTTAAACTCATTTTAAGATGAAAAAGCTAAATACTATTATTGTTGCTCTTGGCTTCCTGGCAGGATGCGGAAGTGCAGCGGCTCAGGATCCCGGCTTTTCACAATTTTTTTCCTCACCGTTGAATGTGAATCCGGCGCTCACGGCACAGATCAATTCGAAGTGGCGTGCCATTTCCAATTACCGTAATCAATGGATCGGCCCAAACAATCCCTACTCTACCGGAACTATTTCTTTCGACAGTAAAATTTTTCAAAACTCAATAGACAATTATGTAGATGAAATCACACGTATTGGCATAGGCGGCATGTTATTGTATGATCAGACACTTGCAGGGGCTGTAAAAAGCAGTTTTGCATCCCTGAATATTTCCGGAAATGTCAGGCTTAAAGAAGGCAATAACACGGAATTAAACGGTTTTCGCATCAGGCATATCAGTAAGATCAAAATGGACCTCGCCGCTGAGCAACGACTGGGTGCCGGTATCGGTGTCAGCTATGGAACCCGCTGGGTGGATTTCAGCAAACTCACTTTTGAAAATCAATTCAACGGTATCGGTTTTGATGCAAGCCTTCCGAGCGGTGAATCAGGATTGTCAAACATGAAACCATTTTTTTCTGTCAACGCAGGATTGCTCTACAGTTACATCAATGAAGGAGTCAATTTTGACCTGGGCGTTTCCGCATATCATATCAATAAACCCAAGCAAACAGTTTTGGATAACGACAAAGAATTTCTGGCACCCCGCTATGTTGCTCATACCAACTATGAACGGATGCTTTCTGACCAGGTAGTATTAAACACCAGTGGCATCTACCAGTACCAGTCAGGTGCAAGTTATTTTTCGATTGGAGGTGCATTAGGCTATTACCTGTCCACTGATGAATCATTTCCCCAATTGGCAAATGTTGGCCTCTGGTATTGGTCAAAAAATGCCATCATTCCATATATTGGGTACAGTTATGGTAATTTTCAACTGGGCATCACTTACGATATCACTGTTTCAAAATTAAGAGAGACACCCCAGCGCATGCAGACATTTGAATTGTGCCTGATTATACGTGGAGGTAATGGCGACCGTACGGGGGTGATTCCTGCACCATGGAAATAATTTCTTCCTGCCCGGCTATCCATGAAATAATGGTCTGAAATTTTAGTAACACTTCAAAGAATCATGCACCTTCTCTCCTGCAATTTTCCCGCAAACTGTGCGCCTTATCTCTAAAGCAAAAGCTTTGCAACATGATGCCCTAAAAAAAATATGATATAAGCTAATCAATTATATGAGCCAGGTCACTATTCATGAATCAGGGAATCTTTAATTTTACCCAATGAAATTATCTTTCTGGACCATTGGTAAAAACAATGAACCATTTGTAAAAGCAGGCGTGGAAGATTTCACAAACCGGGTTTCAAAATACTTCAAAGTACAATGGAGCATTATTCCACTTCCGAAAAATGCCGGTATGCTGAGTGAAATGGACCTGAAGAAAAAGGAATCGGAAATAATTTTTGACTGGCTGCGCCCCGGTGACTATCTCGTTGCACTGGATGAACATGGAAAGCAATGGACATCAGAAGGGCTGGCAAAATTCATTCAGCAAAGGGCTAATGAAAGTGTGAAGAATATCGTGTTTCTTATTGGCGGAATTTACGGCCTTGACGAATCGGTATTGAAAAAAGCACAACAGGTATGGAGCCTCTCATCACTTACATTCCCGCATCAACTGGTACGGCTGATACTTTCAGAGCAGGTGTACCGTGCCTGCACCATCCTGAATCATGAAAAATATCATCACAAATAAATTTCCTTTTTCAGTAACGGGTGTTTAGATTTGATCTTCTCAAGCCAAACAAATGCATTTCTCAATAACATTGATCATCATCATCATTACTGCCCTGGTTTCTTTTGGCGGATTCAGTAACAAGAAACTCATTGACGACCTGATATTTTATCCGCCCGCCATCACGCAACAAAAACAATGGTACCGGTTTTTTACCTGCGGACTCATACATGCGGATGCCGGTCACCTAATTTTTAATATGCTGGCATTGTATCTGTTTGGCGACATAGTAGAAAAAGACTTTCTGATCCTGTTTGATGAAAAAGGAAAGCTTCTTTACCTGTTACTTTATGTTCTGGCATTATTTTTCAGTCTTCTTCCTACTTTTTCCAGGCACAAGAACGATTATTACTACAGGAGCCTCGGGGCATCCGGCGCTGTATCTGCAGTGATCTTTGCCAGCATTCTTTTTAACCCGCTGGTGGGTATTGGTCTTTTTTTTATACCAGTTTTCATTGCGGGGTTTATTTTTGGCATTCTGTATCTCCTGGTTTCCAATTGGCTTGAAAAAAGGGGCGGCGGTAATATTAACCACTCTGCTCATATCTATGGAGCTATATTCGGCATCGTATTTACCATTGCCATCTGCAGTTTGTTTTCAGATTATCCCTTACTGAAAAAATTTATAGAACAGATAGCAAATGCGGACCTGAAGCAGTTCATACAGTTCGGCCGGCAGTGAAAGTGATCTTTAAAATTGCCCGGGTTTTTTCGGTAACCTTAAACCGCTCATCGATCCGCAACCCTATCACCCAAATGATTTTTTTGTTCATTTCCAGTATCCAAATCTTTTCTTTATCAGCTTTGGATAGTTTCTGATCAATAAAAAAACGTGCAAGCTTTTTCTTCCCCACCTTACCCGTTGCAGGATTCTTATTTCCCAGGGGATAAAAATAATCACCGGCTTTCCATTTCCGGAGAATAAGAGGATAGAGAATATCTTTTGCATCAAGGAAAGCGGTAAGATTGTTTTCAGGAATACTGAATTCAGCCGGAACGATATTTGTGAACTTCAAATAATTATCTTTACCTCCTTCTGACGGGAATCTTACTTCCCCCGTCTCCTCTTCAACCAGAATCATTCCGGCACCATCAGAACCGTGAAGGGTAATAATGAGCCAGTTCCTGTTTTTTAAAATCTGATGCGATGCTGAATGAATATACTTCCCGGTATCACTGTCCAGCAAACGGATAATATCATCCACCTGGTGAGTGCTGAAATCCCATTCTTTTGAAATTTCATAAAGAACAGTTCTTAAAGGTTTTATTTTTTTCAATTTCAGCACCGGGATATAGATCGCCCCTTCCCTATACTCCAATAATTTTCTTTTATTTGCTGCCACAGCTTCTTCATACAGCAATGCTACTTCCCTGAACCGTTCAATATTCTGTAAAACATTTTTTTTCACTTCCGGGAAAATTTTTTCCAACATGGGGATCACACTTAAACGAAAATAATTCCTGCTATACTCTTCTTTTAAATTGCTGCTGTCTGTTACAAAACTTAGCCGGTTATCGGAAACATATTTTTCCAGCTCCATTCTGTGTGCAAACAACAAAGGTCTGACAACCTTCCCTTGCCTCAGTTCCATTCCCTTTAATCCTTTGATCCCCGTACCCCGGAAAAAATTCAGCATCACGGTTTCAATATTATCATCAGCATGATGGGCGGTAAGAAGCCATGCCAGCGGGGGATCATGGTTCCCGAGAATATCCTCAAACCAGCCGTAACGGAGCTTTCTTGCTGCTTCCTGTATGGAGATTTTATTTTCAGCCGCATATTTTTTTGTGTCAAAGTTATTTACCTGGCACTCCACCCCGTATTCTCTGGCCAGCCCGATCACAAAAGCTTTATCCCGCTCGCTTTCCTGTCCCCGCAACTGAAAATTACAATGAGCAATTGCAAATTCATATCCTGCCCGTTTTGTAAGATCACAGAGTACAACAGAATCTATCCCGCCGCTCACGGCAAGCAATAATTTATCCTTTGGGGTAAAAAGGACATTACTGCTAATAAAATCCTTATATTTTTGTAACAGATCCATTATCAGAATACCCATTGTGAAAATCCATCCAAAAAAAACATTTTACTAAAGTTCCCGGTTATCAATTACCGCTAATTTTAAACTCAAATTTTCACTTTAAAAAGTGTTTCCCTTATCTTTGCGTTGGTTGCATAAACAACCTTTTTTATCATCCTCAATAACTCGTTCATGAAGATACTTGTCTGTATCAGTAAAACACCGGATACCACAGCAAAAATAGCTTTCACGGATAACAACACGAAATTCGATACCGGCGGAGTACAATGGATCATTAATCCTTATGATGAATGGTATTGCCTGGTTCGTGCCATCGAGCTGAAAGAAGCGGACGCCTCCACTGTCATTCACCTGGTGACAATAGCAGGAGCAGATGCAGAACCTGTAATCCGTAAAGCCCTTGCGCTTGGCGGAGATGAAGCCATCCGGGTCAATGCCGACAGCACAGATAGCTTTTACATAGCTTCACAAATTTCTGAAATAGCAAGGCAGGGCGGTTATGACCTGGTCTTCACCGGTAAAGAAACAATTGACTACAACGGATCGTCCATCGGGGGAATGGTGGCAGAATTTCTCGATCTGCCTTTTGTATCACATGCTACAAAATTTGAATTAACAGGAACAAATGCAACAATCACCCGTGAGATTGAAGGCGGTGAAGAAGTGTGTGAAGTAACCTTACCTCTCGTTGTCAGTTGCCAGGCAGGTGTGGCAGAACAACGTATTCCTAATATGCGAGGCATCATGGCTGCCCGCACAAAACCTCTGAAAGTTGTGGAGCCGGTTACTGCAGATTCGCTGACCAGCTATATTCGTTTTGAATTGCCCCCCGCAAAGGCAGGGGTGAAACTGGTGCCTGCCGATCAGCCTGAAGAGCTGGTCCGGCTACTGCATGAAGAAGCAAAAGCATTTTAAATAAATTTTTAAAAAAATTAAACTTATAATATGCCTGTTCTGATCTTTATTGATACTGCCGATGGCCATGTTAAAAAAGCTTCGCTGGAAGCAATCTGCTATGGTGTAAAAATTGCAGAACAAACCGGAACAACAGCCGAAGCAGTTGTGCTGGGAGAAGTAAAAGACGATCTTTCTTCATTAGGCAAATATGGGTTGAAGAAAGTCCATCATGCAAACAATGCTTCGTTGAACCACACAGATGCACAGCTTTACACTAAAGTACTGGCACAGGCAGCTAAAGCAACAGGCGCAAAGCTGATTATATTCTCCAATAATTTAAATGGCAAAGCCATTGCCCCGGGATTATCGGTCTGTTTAAAAGCCGGCCTGGTAAGCGGCGCTGTTTCTTTGCCTGATACAGGTACTGGTTTCATAGTGAAGAAAACAGTTTTTTCGGGGAAAGCCTCTGCGCATGTTTCTGTAAAAACTGAAATAAAGATCATTGCTCTTAACCCCAATGCTTATAAAATTGAAACAAAAGAAGGCATTGCAGAAGTTGTTTCTTTCACTTCACCGGATGTTGCTTCAAAAGTCAATGTAATCAAAACCACCAAAGCAAGCGGTGAAGTACCTTTGACCGAAGCGGATATTGTAGTCAGCGGAGGAAGAGGATTGAAAGGCCCTGAAAACTGGGGCATGCTGGAAGACCTGGCCAAAACATTGCATGCTGCTTTAGCCTGCAGCCGGCCAGTTGCAGATGCTCATTGGCGCCCACATAGTGAACATGTAGGCCAGACCGGAGTAACTATTGCACCTAACCTGTATATTGCTGTTGGCATATCGGGAGCTATTCAGCATCTTGCCGGAGTGAATCACAGCAAGATCATTGTGGTCATCAACAAAGATCCTGAAGCGCCTTTCTTCAAAGCAGCAGACTATGGAATCGTGGGAGATGCTTTTGAAGTTGTGCCAAAGTTTACTGATGCCGTAAAAAAGCTGAAAGGAGTAGTTTAAACTAATGTGAAACTGTGCATAATAAGATTGTAAATCATTTGAAAAGCCTTCAGAACTGAAGGCTTTAATTTTTATATTTGTACGTCAAAGCAGGGCCAGCCCTTATTAAAGACGGTATAATGAAGAAGATAGAACTGGAAATCGTTGCTTTATCACATAGTATTACCCAAACTCATTCTTACGCTGTAGTATTGGGTGAGATCAATGGCCTTCGCCGCCTGCCGATTGTGATTGGCGGGTTCGAAGCGCAGGCAATTGCCGTTGCACTGGAAAAGATGCAGCCAAGCCGTCCACTTACTCACGATCTGATGAAAAATTTCATGAATGCTTTTGGAATTGATTTACACGAAATAATCATTAGCGACCTGCAGGAAGGAATATTTTATTCAAAACTTGTTTGCTCTTCTGAAAATGACACTGTGGAAATTGATTCACGGACATCGGATGCTTTGGCCCTGGCAGTACGTTTTGGTTGCCCGATTTATACTTATGAAAATATTCTTGAAAGTGCCGGAATTTTAATGGAAGATAATCCTCCGGGAAAGAAGAAAAAAGTAAAACAGGAATCAGTTGAGAAGGAAACTGCAGAAAAGACGGACCTGAGATCAATGACCATTGAAGAATTAAATAGCCTTCTGAGCGAGGTGCTGGAAAAAGAAGATTATATACGTGCAATTGCCATCCGTGATGAGATCAATAACAGGAAAAAGAAATAACCGAACAGGATAATCATCACAATCGCTCATTACTTATTTTTCACATTTTACTTTTCATTATTAATACATGATCATTTTCCCTAACTGCAAAATAAATCTCGGGCTTCGTGTTCTCGGCAAAAGATCAGATGGGTTTCATAATATCGAAACGGCTTTTTACCCTTTGCAGATAAAGGATGCTTTGGAATTAATCGCTGAAAGCAGTCAATCTCCGTCAGCACCGGTACAACTTTCATTGAGTGGCATTCTGCCAGAAATTCCTGAAGAAGAAAATATTTGTGTCAAAGCTTATCATCTTCTAAAAAAAGACTTTCCCCGGATAACACCGGTGAAAATGCATTTGCATAAAATAATCCCGGCGGGTGCAGGATTAGGCGGTGGCAGTGCAGATGGAGCATTTACATTAAAATTAATTAACGAAAAATTCAATCTGGGATTAAATAATGAACAGTTGCTGCGCTATGCTCTTCAATTAGGAAGCGACTGCCCGTTTTTTATTTTAAACATACCTTGTATTGCAACAGGAAGAGGTGAAGTAATGGCGCCGTTAGAAAGAAATCTGGGTGATTACAAATTTGTATTGATTAACCCGGGCATTCACGTCAATACGGCATGGGCTTACGCACAGGTCTCTCCCACCCTGCCGGTTCGCTCTATAAAAGAAATCCTTCTCCAGCCTGTTGAAACCTGGAAAGACGAATTGTTCAATGATTTTGAAGCGCCGGTTTTTAAAAACTTCCCTGAGATAAAAAGCATTAAAGAGAATTTATATAATTCGAATTCCCTTTTTGCCTCCATGTCAGGAAGCGGAAGCACCGTATTCGGCATTTTCAAAAAAGACATGGAAACCAGGTTCTCTTTTCCGGCTCATTATTTCATAAAAGAATTATCCGGCAAGTTGAACTAATGCTTTTAAGTTCAGTGGTTCTGTTACCATCTGTAATTTTCCCAGGGCATCCCTGGGCCAGCTTTCTTCAGGTTTATCCCAATATAATTCCACACCATTATGATCCGGATCATCCAGGTAAATAGCTTCAGACACACCATGATCTGCTGCCCCGCTTAATGGATAGTCAGCATCAATCAATCTTTTTAAGATGATCGCCAAATCTTTTCGTTCCGGATATAGTATTGCCAAATGATATAACCCGGCCGCATAATCAGGAGCAGGACCCGCATTCTTACTATGCCAGGTATTTAATCCTATGTGATGATGGTAGCCGCCTGCTGAAATAAATACAGCACTTTCCCCAAATCTCTGCTGTATTTCAAAACCTAAAATATCATGGTAAAATTTTAATGACCGGTCCAGGTCGGCTACTTTCAGATGAACATGGCCAATCCGGGCTCCGGCCGGCACTTTATATTTCATGAAGGTCAATTTAGATGATCATTATCACTTCTGAGTATAGCTTGTGCATATATTTGCGCTCAAATTTACACTATGGAGATTTACAAAGAATTTAGTTTTGATTCGGCACACTTTCTTCCAAATGTTCCGGAAGAACATAAATGCAGGCAGTTACACGGGCATACATATACCTTAAGAGTTTACATAAAAGGGACACCGGATAAAGAAATCGGATGGATAATGGATTTCAAAGAAATAAAAAACATCATATCACCGGTTATTGATCAGCTGGATCACAAACTTTTAAATGACATAGAAGGACTTGAAAACCCGACTGCAGAAAATATTTCTGTCTGGTTGTGGAACCATATAAAATCAACGCTGCCTGCTCTTAACCGAATAGAACTGAAAGAAACGGCCACCACAGGTGTGATCTACAACGGGCAGTAAGGGTGTTTCGGAAAAATTTCGTAATTTGCATACGATGGCATACACAAGTATTCAGATTAAAGATTTCCTTTCTTCCAATCTCGACTTCCTCAACCACCGAGGATAACAATCTTTGCAACTGAACCACAAAGACTGACAATTTCTATTTTCAATTTTTAAAAATCCTGATGTTATGTTATCTGCAATTAATATGTCTGAAAAGACTAATCATTATATACAGCTCGAAGATCAATATGGCGCCCATAATTATCACCCTGTGCCCGTAGTGCTCAGCCGTGGTAAAGGCGTTTTTGTCTGGGACGTGGACGGTAAAGAATATTATGATTTCCTGAGTGGTTATTCTGCACTGAACCAGGGGCATTGCCACCCGAAAATAGTAACTGCATTTTTAGAGCAGGCCCAAAAGCTTGCGCTGACCAGCCGTGCTTTTTACAATGACCAGTTGGGTGATTTTGAAAAATTTATTACTGCCTTCTTTGGTTACGACAAAGTATTGCCGATGAATACTGGGGCGGAAGCAGTAGAAACTGCCCTGAAGCTTTGCAGGAAGTGGGCTTATAAAGTAAAAGATATCCCGCATGATAAGGCAAAGATCATTGTTTGTGAAAACAATTTTCATGGGCGCACCATTACTGCCATTTCCATCAGCACCAACCCGGAGGCAAAGGATGATTACGGCCCCTATACTCCCGGATTTGAAATAATTCCATTTAATAATATCAGTGCATTGAAAAAAGCGCTGACTGATAAAAACGTTGCCGGATTTTTAGTAGAACCGATACAGGGTGAAGCAGGAGTGGTAGTTCCGGATGAAGGGTATTTATCAGCTGCCAAACTGCTCTGTGAACAGCATAACGTATTATTCATTGCAGATGAAATACAGACCGGCCTTGCCAGAACAGGTAAAATGCTGGCATGCGATTACGAGAATGTACGGCCAGATATACTGATATTAGGAAAGGCATTGAGCGGAGGGATGATGCCCATCAGCGCAGTTTTGTCTGATGATGAAATTATGTTGACCATTCAACCGGGAGAACATGGCTCCACTTATGGAGGAAATCCCCTTGCGTGCAAAACTGCCATGGTTGCCTTACAGGTATTAAAAGAAGAAAAGATGGCTGAAAATGCACTGGCTATGGGTGAATTGTTCAGGGAAAATCTGAGAGCACTAAATTCAAAACACATCAGCATTGTACGAGGCAAAGGTTTACTGAATGCTATTGTGATTGATCATGCAAAGAAAGATGCTGCATGGAATCTTTGCCTTCAATTAAAAGATAATGGCTTACTGGCAAAACCAACACATGATGACAGAATACGTTTGGCTCCTCCCCTGATCATCAGGAAAGATCAGATATTGGAAAGTGTGAAGATTATCGGTAATTCTTTATCTTGTCTTGATTAATCAGGTCTCTACGATAATATTTAATAAGAAATTTTGCCGGTATTCATGAGTACAGATAACCTGCCGAAACATATAGAACACCATTTAAAGAGCAGTAACCTGCTTACCGATGTAGTGATAGGAATGAGTGACGGACTTACAGTACCCTTTGCATTAGCGGCAGGTCTGAGCAGCGCTGTTTCCTCAAACAGTATCATCGTCATTGCCGGTATTGCAGAGATATGCGCCGGATCTATAGCAATGGGCTTAGGGGGCTACCTTGCCGGGAAAACAGAACAAGATCATTACGAAAGTGAAGTTAAAAGAGAAATGTATGAAGTGGAAAATCTTCGAGACAGGGAAATAGCAGAAACCAAAGAATTCTTTGCGAATATCGGGTTAAGCGAAGACCTGCAGAACAAAGCGACTGAAGAGATAGCCAAAGATGAAAAGCAGTGGGTTGATTTTATGATGAAGTATGAATTAGGATTGGATAAACCTGATCCGGCAAGAGCCAGGAAATCTGCCCTTAATATCGGAGTCTCCTATATCATTGGAGGGCTGGTGCCTTTAAGCCCTTATTTTTTTGTTGCCACACCTGGTGAAGGCTTAAAGCTATCGGTAATCGTTACCCTGCTTTGCCTTTTTATTTTCGGCTTTTTTAAAAGTAAAATTACCGGTGTCAATAAATGGTGGGGAGCCATTCGTGTTATGTTGATCGGTGCCGTTGCTGCTGCTGCTGCATTCGGAGTGGCTAAATTATTTTCCTGAAATTAATTTATTGGCCATATGTCTTTTGAGCATCATTTGTTCAAAAAGACATTACTTTTCTGATATTTCGTAAATATACCTGTGTGTTGAGTTAATTGAACCGGAAAAGGATTTTCTTCAACTTTCTTTCTACAAAAAACTATATACCCGGTACTTTTTTTGCCTCCATTGGAAACCAATAAATTAACCTGCCACTTAGCCACTGCAACGCTAAAATCCGTGACTTTGTATCGTAATATTTCATTTTAAAAAGCTTGCATATTCGAATTTACCCTGTTATTTTTACGCTTGGATTACGGGAAAAACACTAAAGTAATTCCGTAATATCCGAAATTAAATAACAAGAAAAAGTGAACCTGTATGAAAAAATCTGTACTCGCAATTACATTAATTCTTGGCGCTTTCATCGCAAAAGCCCAACCTGCCTGCATCACAGTTGATCAACCATCCATTCACGTAGTTAATCAGGGAAATCAGAAACAGATGGTCTTTGATTATAGCAATGCAGCATGGAAAGATGTTACTGTTGTCATTAAAGTTAACGGGGTGCAGGTAGTATCCGACAAACTCCCCTTTAGATTTGATAACAACAAGTACACTTATACTTCGAGCCTTTTTACAGCTCAGAAGCTTTCAGATATAGATATAGAAATCACATCACGGTCTATATTTGACATTTTCAACCTCAATCCCTGCATTATCAGGATTCATCCTTTCAGTGAGAGTCCGCTGCCGGTGACCTTTGGCGCTTTTTCAGCCACACGAAGTGCATCCTCAGTTCTATTAAAATGGGAAACATTTACAGAATCAAACAATACCGGTTTCAATGTTGAACGATTTAATAACGGCAGCAGCACATGGGAGTCTATTGCGTTCATTGCAACTCAGGCAAACAATGGCAATAGCAACAGCAAGCTGAGTTACCAGTACACTGATAACAATAATTCAAATACCATTTCTCAATACCGCATCAAACAAACTGACTTCGATGGCAAGTTTTCTTACTCTAAAGTTTGTGCAGTCCAGGGTCATAGCCAGGTTGCAAGAACAGTGATATTCCCGAACCCAAGCAGTAACGGTAATGTGACCGTTTCATACCCGGATGCATCAGTCCGTAATATTGCCCTGTTCGATATGACCGGAAGATCAGTTAAAGAATGGAAAAATTACTCAAACACTTCACTGCAGATCGATAACCTGACTCCGGGGATGTACACGCTCCGCACTATAGGATCGGGCAATGAAGCAAACACTGAAAAAATAATTGTAACTAAAAACTAAGAGGCAACTAATATCAGTTTAAGAACCTTCCCGATCAAAACCGGACAGATGCCACCTGCTCCGGTTTTATTTTTTAAGATCATTTGCCTGTTTCTTTTGGAATACGGACATCGGGAACCAACGCAGATGCAAGCATCAACACCGATGCGGGGATCAATACATAAATGGCTGCTTTTTTTACAGGACATTCTCCCATCTGGCAGGTAGAAATCAGAAAATAATTACGAATAGCCCATGCAATATTAATTGCTACAATAAAAAGATTGCTCCTCTTAGCCCATATTTTGGGGAAGAAATTAAAGAAGAGGAAAAATGCAATCAAAAAAAGATGCAGGTACCCAGGTTTGCCAAAATTGGTACCTGTTGCATCCATGCCGCTGACAATGATATTGCCTGATTCAATAAACACCCAGGGGGAAAAGCAGGCTGCTGCCAGGGCTACGGCAGCTATAAAACCTATCCATTTCATGAAACGCATGTATAAAATTTAAGAATGAAAAAAATCAGGAAGCTCCATATATCTTAATGACCGGTTCCCTGAGTGCCATTGCTTCTTCACTGCAGTAAAATGAAATCACATCTGCTATTGTTTCCGGCTTTACCCATTTTGTGAAATCAGCATCCGGCATAGCCTTGCGGTTTTGCGGAGTGTCTATTACAGAAGGTACAATAACGCTTACAACTACATTATGATCTTTTGCTTCATCATTCATTATTTCTGCGAGCCGGAAAATCAATGACTTTGTCAGGCCATAAGCCGCCATTCCTTTGCTATGACGCATTTCCGAGCCTGCCCTGGATCCGATCAGAAAAATTCTTCCGCTATTTTGTTTCAGCATCCGGGTAAAAACGGGGCGTGCCGCATTGTAAGCTGTTTCAAAATTCAGCATATACTGCTTCAGGATATCAGTTGTCTTGGTATCGGTTATTTTACCCATTGCAAAACCACCTACCGTCAGTACCGCCACGTCTATGCTACCATACTTTGCAGCTACTGTATCAACCAGTTTTTTTGTTTCTTCTTCATTGGTAAGGTCAACTACTGCTTTATCAAATTCCGGCGCACTTACATCCAATGAAGCAGGATCATTATGCGTTACAGTGCCGGTTATTTTATAACCTGCGGTTAAAAATTTTTTTAATACCGCCCGGCCCAAATTACCAGATACCCCGGTGATGATCATTGTTTTCATCTCAGATATATTTTGATTTACTTGTATTCTCCAAACACTCCTCTCAGTTCATCAGCGATCTCACCTAAAGTGCAATCATTCTCCACCGCCTCAATAACAGAAGGGATAAGATTCTCACCGCTGACCGCTTTGTCATTAATCTGCTGCAATATATTATCACATTTGGCATGATCCCTGTTATTCCTAAGCGCCTTTAATTTTTCTATTTGTACCTGCCGTATTTTATCATCCACTTTCAGTAATGGAATAGTTTTATGATCTTCCGTCTGAAATTTGTTCAAACCGACAATGATCTTCTCGCCTGTTTCTATTTTAACCTGGTATTCATAAGCGCTGCGGGCAATTTCATTCTGGATAAAATTTGATTCTATCGCCGGCACACTTCCTCCCATTGCATCAATTTTCTCAATCAATTCCCAGGCCTTATTTTCCACCTCATACGTCAATGATTCAATAAAATAAGAACCCCCCAGGGGATCAGCGGTATCTGCCACGCCACTTTCATAAGCTGTAATCTGCTGGGTGCGCAAGGCTATGCGTACTGCTTCCTCAGAGGGTAAACTGAGCGCTTCATCATACCCGTTCGTATGTAATGACTGAGTGCCACCCAATACCGCCGCCAAAGTTTGTATCGTAACCCGTGAAATATTATTAAGTGGCTGCTGGGCCGTCAATGTGCTCCCTCCTGTCTGCGTATGAAACCGCAGCATCATCGCTTTTTCCTCGGTAGCACCAAAATCTTTCATGATCTTTGCCCACATTTTCCTTGCCGCACGGAATTTAGCCACTTCTTCAAATAAATTATTATGAGCATTAAAAAAGAAGGAAAGGCGTTTTCCAAAAATGTTTATATCCAATCCTTTGTCTAAGGCTGCCTTAACATAAGCTTTTCCATTGCTCAGGGTAAATGCGATCTCCTGCACTGCTGTGCTCCCTGCTTCACGGATATGATATCCAGAGATGGAAATTGTATTCCACCTGGGCAATTCATTGCTGCACCATTCAAAAATATCAGTGATGATGCGCATAGAAGGTTTGGGCGGATAAATATAGGTTCCTCTTGCAGCATATTCTTTTAAAATATCGTTTTGAATAGTTCCTGATATTTTTTTCAGATCGGCGCCTTGTTTTTTTGCCAGTGCAACATAAAGAGAAAGCAGGATAAAAGCCGTAGCATTAATCGTCATGGAAGTGGAAACTTCTTCCAGTTTGATCCCCCTGAATAAATTCTCCATATCCTGCAGGGAGCAAATGGCAACACCTACTTTTCCCACTTCACCTTCTGCCAGGGAGTGATCACTGTCATAACCTATCTGCGTAGGGAGATCAAAAGCAACACTCAGTCCCATCACACCCTGGGATAATAAATAATGATACCGTTTATTGCTTTCTTCTGCCGTTGAAAAGCCGGCGTATTGACGCATGGTCCACAATTTTCCCCGATACATGTCAGGCTGAATGCCACGGGTGAACGGATACGTTCCGGGTGGCTGGTTACCGGTTTCAGGCACATCATTTTCAGAATAAGCCTTTTTAATTTCAATCCCCGTATCCGTATATTTTTTATTCTCCGACATGATTTCTCATTAAAATCCGGCAACGGAATCCTGTAACCGGTTACCGGCGATTCGTCTCACCTCATCAGTTTTTTTGCTTCATAATTCAAAGCTTCCAATACGATGCTATGCAAAGTTCCTTTTGGATTATTCAACACAAATTCCAGTAACCGCTTATTCAGCTCCAGGCCTGTTGCACCCTCCGGTAATGTGGATGCCACTTTGTTTATAATCAGTAAATTTTGCTCTTTCAGATTATGAACTGCCTCCCAGGCTACCGGGCTTACATAAATCTGCTGTGTAGCATTATATTCATATTCCTGTTTGACAGATTCCAGTAACAATAACTGCATGTCCTTTGCCCCCATACCTGATTTACTCACCCGGCTTACTAAATTGGGTAAAGCGATCCGTTCGGTGAGCATAACAAGCCTTTCATAAGCCTGTAACTGTAATGGCTTGGTGTCAAAAGGAGAAATTTCTTTCGTCGTTCTCTTCAACTTCTGATTAACTAAGATTAGCGAAATACCGGAAATCAAAATAGCGAAGACGGCTATTACGAGAGCTAAAGTATTCGGATCCATTGATGATGATTATAAAATGCAAAAATAACAAGAAGTTGCTTTCTTGTGACTAAAAACTGCCGGCTCCTGCTTACCGCTATAATAACTTTCACTAAACAAAACGGTACTGGCAATCAAAAAAAATAAGAAGGATGAAAACAGGTTAATCTCCTTTATCATTTAACATATCTTGCCCGGTAAAAAGCTACAGTAATTATAAAGAAAAATCCCGGTAGGTGAGCCGGGATTAACTTATTGATTCAATTCTTTTTTCTTCCTTATTTTGCAATTGCAGGTTTTGTCGCTGCCGTTTTCTTTTTTTCCTCAACCTCATGTGCATCTGCGACGCCAAGAGGCCTGTTTCTTGAAAGATCAACTAATACGGTAGCTGCAACAAAAATGGATGAATACGTTCCCGTAACCACACCTACCAGCATGGCGAATGCAAAGCCCCTTGTCACTTCACCACCCACAAGGAAGAGGATCAGGATAGTAAGGAATACAGTCAACGAGGTCATAATGGTACGGCTCAATGTATGATTGATTGCCGTATTAATGATAGTTGCCTTATTCACTCCCCGCAGTTCACGTGCATACTCCCGGATACGGTCAAAGACGATCACCGTATCATTCATGGAGAAACCGATTACCGTCAATACCGCAGCAATAAAGTGTTGGTCAATTTCTAACGGGAAAGGAACAATGTCCCTTAGAAAAGAAAACACGGCAAGGGTAACCAGTACGTCATGCAGCAGCGAGAAAATAGTTCCCAGGGAATATCGCCAGTCCCTGAAACGGATGAATATATAGAGAAAAATAATCAGCATGGCAAATATCGTAGCCTTTACAGCTCCTCTTTTCAGGTCATCCGAGATTGTTGGCAATATTTTTTTCGAACCGAGGATAGCTGTTGCTTTGTAGTTTTTAAGTTCATTCATCATCTTTAATTCCACGAGTGAGTCAACCTGCTGCCCGGTGGAATCAATCATGTAAGCTGTTGTGATATCAAGAGTCCTGTTATCGCCAACCGTCTTAATGATCGGGCTTTCATTTTCAAAAGCTTTTTTCAGATCATCTCTTATCTGTTCCACTTTTGCCGGTTCGCTGAAAGCAACTGTATAACTGCGACCTCCTTTAAATTCAACACCTTCATCAAAACCATTGAAGAAAGAGGCAACACCCATGATCAGAACCACAATAGAAATGCCGTAGGCAATTTTTCTGTATTCGATAAACTTATATTCAGGATGCTTGAATATTTTGCGGGAGAGGCTGGTAAAATACTTCAGGTGATGATTCTTATTCGTAAACCAGTCAGTAACCCAACGGCTCACTAAAATTCCACAGAATAATGAAAGGAGAATACCAAGAATCTGTGTAGTGGCAAATCCCCTGACAGGACCCAAACCGAAGTAAAACAAAATAATTGCCGTCATCAACACGGTTATGTGTGCGTCTAAAACCGGCGGAAGAGATCGCTTATACCCTTCATTAATTGCAGGAATGTATCCTTTCCCTTTTGACAATTCCTCCTTGATACGTTCATAAATGATCACGTTTGTATCCACAGCCATACCGATAGTCAATACCAAACCTGCAATACCGGGTGCGGTTAATGTAGCATGCAAAGCGGATAACACGCCTACGGTAAAGAGCAGATTCAGGATTAAAGCAATATTTGCGATCCATCCGCTTGTGTTATAATAAACCAGCATCAGCAGAAAGATCACGATGAATGAAAGTGCAAATGCTTTCATACCGCCATTGATGGCTTCTTTACCCAAAGTAGGACCTACCTGTTGCTCCGCAACAATTTTAGCCGGGGCAGGCAATTTTCCGCTTTTCAGAATGTTGGCAAGATCCTGCGCATCCTGTTCCGTAAAATTTCCAGAGATGCTGGAGCGGCCTCCTTCAATCTTGTCATTCACCCGCGGCGCTGAATAGATCAGGTTATCTAATGCTATTGCAATAAATTTACCCTTGTTCTGACCTGTCATATCTGCCCATATCCTTGCACCGGTAGGATTCATGGACATGGTCACTTCCACTCTTCCATTCAATTGATCATAATCCTGACCCGCATTTACAATAGCATCTCCTTCAAGTTTCGCTTTGTCACGGCCAAAAGTTTTTATTCCATACAAAGGAAG
This sequence comes from Sphingobacteriales bacterium UTBCD1, assembly GCA_002066995.1. Lineage (GTDB taxonomy): Bacteria > Bacteroidota > Bacteroidia > Chitinophagales > Chitinophagaceae > UTBCD1. The sequence goes on along the minus strand of MWTC01000019.1, from coordinate 105,359 downwards.
AATTCCGGATTTCTTTTCCTGGTCGTTTTCAGGAATGCCATACATCCAGTAGAGATCAGAGGGGAATTGACTTCTTACTGCAGGGGATTCCAGAAAACCTCTTACCAAAGAAGTATCCGTTTCCTTTACATAGCCAATTACTCCATTGTCAATAGGCCTTCCGGATTGATCAACACTGAACTGAATATAGTAAGCGAGGTGTTTTTTAGAATCATCAGCAGCATTTGCAGCGGTGGATTGTTGTTTGTTCCCGGTATCAGTACCCATCTCTTTACTTAGCTGGGTAGAGAGATTATGAACTGTATCAGTCTTATTTTCATTATTTGCCGGCTCCTGCTTTTTCGTTGCGCTTTCTGTTGCTTTTGAGGTAGTGTCCACTGCTTTTGATTTTCCACCCATCATTACAAAAAAAGCATCATCAGCCCTTTGAAGGCTATTGCTCTTTACCAATTCATCAATACCATAAAGTTCCCAGAACTGAAGATTGGCAGACGACTGTAAATATTTTCTTACTCTTTCTTTATCCTGAATCCCCGGCAATTCAACTGTTATTATACCTCTTTGCCTGTCAGGATTAATACTCGGTTGTGCCACACCAAACTGATCTATACGGGTAGAAAGCACTTTGAATGTACGGTCAAAAGCAGCATTGGCTTCACTTCTCAAAGCACTCTCCACTTTGCTGTCATTGTCATTGATATTGATCCCCCCTTTATTGGAAGAGGCAAATATGGAAGCAAGCCTGCCATTTGGTTTTATCTTTTTGTATTCCTCTACAAACAATGAAATAAAATCTGCATTGCTGTTAGCTTTTCTTTTCTCCGCATTTTCCAATGCCTGTAAAAAAGCAGGGTCATGGGAGTTATTAGACAATGCACGAAGTAATCCTGACATCTCCACTTCCAGTGTTACGTTCATTCCGCCCTGAAGGTCGAGTCCCAAATTCAATTCATTCTCTTTCGCTTTCTCATAACTAATTTTTCCTGTAGGTCCATAAGTGAGCGTCACATCCCTGGTACTGTCCAGTAAACGTTTATATCGTTCTTGATAAATATGATCGAGTGAATCAGGAAGCTGGGAAGGGGAAGTAAACTTTGCCGCCTGGGGGTAGAGTGTCTTCACGTAGCTCATTGCACTGGCCTGCATTTTATTTTCATGCCTTTTAATAAGCCAGGTAAATGAAAGCTGATAAACTGAAACCACGATCAGCACGATGGTAAAAAACCGGATCAAACCTTTCAGTTGCATACTATGTTTGGTTTATGTGTCTTCACCCGAATCTAAAATTCATCCGGGTACTGAGGTAATTTTTTAGAGTGTGCAAAGATAGACTTTCAGTTCAACTTTTCCCAATTAAAAAAAGCTTGTTTTTCGCTGGTTTTTAAAAGCTTAATGACAGTTGCCCTTATCTTTGGATGGCTATGAAGGTGCCGGTACAAATCATCTGCAGCCTGATCTTTTTTATGAATACGTTTTCATCCTGTGGCCCTGCCCGCCACTCAGCCGGTGAATCGGGAGCTGGTTCCACACCTGATGCTTTTTTCAAAGAACTCCTGCAGAGCAATCTTTTTCTCTCAGACTCTATTTTAAAAAACAAAGACTCATTAAGAGTACAAATAATCTATACAACGATAGACCGGCAAAAGAACGGCAATCCTCAATTCACTGATCATTATTTCAATGTAAACCCTGATAATTATTTTTATCCTGCATCCACCGTCAAACTTCCAATTGCCCTGCTGGCTTTACAAAAGCTGCATGATCTCAACATTCCCGGGCTTGACAGGAACACAACCATGATTACTGAAACCGGCTACAGCGGTCAGACTCCTGTTTATAATGATCCAACCACTGATGATGGCAGGCCTACAGTGACCAATTATATCAAAAAAATTTTCCTCGTTAGTGACAATGATGCTTTCAACAGGCTGTACGAGTTCTTAGGGCAGGAATATATCAATAACACCCTGCATCAAATGGGCTATGAAGAGGCACAAATTGTACACAGGCTGGAGATCAGTTTAAGTGAAGATCAAAATCGCCATACCAACCCGGTATATTTTTTTGATAAGAATGGTAAAATGATCTATGAAAAATCAGCGGAATCCAGCCTGATGGCCTATGCAAAAAGAAATACAAAACTGGGAGCGGGATACCTGAAAAAGGATAAGATTATCAATGAGCCTTTTGATTTCTCCAATAAGAACCGCCTTGGATTACAAAGCCTACACATGATCCTGAGGAGTATCATATTCCCTTACGGGGTTCCTGAAAAACAACGCTTTCATCTTTCAGAAGACGATTATGCATTTGTCAGAAAATTCATGTCCATGTTTCCCGCCGAATCAAAATTCCCTTCTTACGGCAGTACGGAATACCCGGACAGCTATGCGAAATTCCTGCTTTACGGCGGAGAAAGAAAATGGCCCGACACTGCTATCAGGATATTCAACAAACCCGGCGACGCATACGGATTCATGATCGACATCGGCTATATAGCGGATTTTAAAAATGATATAGAATTCATGGTCTCTGCAGTAATCTATTGCAACAGCGACGGTATTCTTAATGATGACCAATACGATTACCAGGCTACCGGGTATCCTTTCTTCAGGCAATTGGGACAGGTACTCTATGCCTATGAATTAAAGAGAAAACGAAAACACATCCCCGATCTTTCTTCCATGCGATTTAATTACAAAGAACAGCAACCTTAATCCTGATGAATCATTACATTTGCGCATCTCAAATTTAGAATGATGCATTTATCTTCCAGACTTACCCTGTTCAACGAACCAGAAACGCTGAAAATGGCAAAACTGGGCCGTGAACTGCGTACCCGGGGTTTTGATGTCATTGATCTTAGCCTTGGAGAACCTGATTTTAATACACCCGAACATATAAAACAAGCTGCCATAAAAGCTGTACAGGATAACTGGAGTCATTATCCCCCTGTGGCCGGATACCCCGAACTGCGTGAAGCTGTTTGCCACAAACTGAAAAGAGATAATAACCTTGATTACAAACCGGAAAATATTGTTGTATCCACCGGTGCCAAGCAAAGTATAGCCAATACCGTTTTTGCATTAATCAGTAAAGGCGATGAAGTGATCATACCCACACCTTACTGGGTTTCGTATTCGGAGATCGTAAAACTGGGAGAAGGCGTTCCCAGGCTGATCCGTACAAAAATGGAAAATAAATACAAACTCACTCCTGATGAACTGGAATCGAATATCACTGATAAAACAAGGCTCTTCATTTTTTCATCGCCGTGTAATCCGACAGGCTCTGTTTACAGCCGTGAAGAATTGAAAGCCCTGGCAGATGTTTTCGAAAAGCATCCCCGGATTTTTATAATTTCTGATGAGATTTACGAATACATCAATTATGTGAGCAGCCATGAATCTATTGCTCAGTTCGATAAACTCAGGGACCGGATCATTATCATCAATGGAATGAGTAAAGGATATGCCATGACGGGATATCGTCTTGGGTACATTGCTGCTCATGCTGAAATCGCTAAAGCCTGTGAAAAACTGCAGGGACAGTTCACCAGTGGGAGCAATTCAGTAACTCAGCGTGCCGCCATCACTGCTTTGAACAGCGATCTTGGTGCAACGGAAGTAATGGTTAAAGAATTTGAAAGAAGAAAAAGAAAAGTGATGGAATTCATTGCCGCCATCCCCGGTTTAAAATGCGTGGAACCTGAAGGCGCCTTTTATGTATTCCCTGTTGTAAAAGATTATTTTGGGAAGTCAGATGGAAAAGAAACAATAAAAAATGCTGACGACCTGTGCATGTACTTACTGCATAACGCTCATGTATCCACCGTAACGGGATCGGCATTTGGCGAGCCTGATTGCATTCGCATTTCTTTCGCAAACAGTATGGAAAAAATCGCAGAGGGATTCAAGAGACTTAAAGAAGCATTTTCCCGTTTAAAATAAGCCCCGTTTATTTTCCGGGTAACCTGTTACCTGACTGCATTGACAAACCGGTCAGTTTCCTGTGCAATTCCAATACCTGCGGGATGAGCAAACGGGTTTCATCATTTACTAATACAAAATCACAAAGACTCATTTTTTCGTTTTCATCCATTTGCTTTTCCATCCTTTTCAGTACTTCTTCCCTGCTGAGGCCGTCTCTTTTCATCACCCGTTCCATCCGCAACTCTTCAGGTGAAGAAACACCAACAACATAATCCAGCATTTTATGGACACCACTTTCAACTAATACAGCAGCTTCTTTGATAACATAGGGAGCAATTTGCACTTTAAACCATTGTTCAGCATCTCTGATTGTAGCAGGATGTACGATTGAATTTAATAAATTTAATTTCTCCGGATCATTGAATACCACTGATGCCAGGTACTTTCGGTCCAGGCTCCCGTTTACGTAAGTTACAGTTCCAAAATGCTGCACAATTTCCTGCCTCAGCCTTTTGTCTGTATTCATTAATCTTTTGGCTGCATCATCGGCATTATAAACAGGAATACCCAATAAACCAAACAGTTCCGCAACGGTACTTTTTCCGCTGCCAATACCTCCTGTTAAGCCAATCCTTAATGCCACGATTGAATCATTAATAAAAGAATGTTGTGAAAGTTAATAAAGAAGATGCAGATGGTAATGAAATTTAAAAGAATAAGAGGAAACTGTTCCTAATTTCCTCTTATTTCTGAATACTGTAAAACGGTTATTTATTTTTTATCAGCAGCGGGAGCCGGCTTGTTCAAAGCATTGGTCCAATCCATGCTGATCGCACTTTTTTCAATCTTAATATAACTGCCGGGGCTTACTTCCAGGTTAAGCGTATTGTCCTCATTGATCTTATTAATAGTACCATGAATACCGGCAATGGTAACGATCTTATCCCCTTTCTGAAGTCCACTTATAAAATTCTTCTGATTCTTTGCTTTTTTTGCCTGTGGCCTGATAAAGAACAGCCAGAACACGACGATCATCAGCCCCAGGAAGATAAACTGGAAGCCTCCAAAACCTCCGGCGCCTCCATTCTGGCCGGTACTGCTTCCACCTGAGCCGGGGGCTCCCGGGGGAACACAAGCTGTAAAAGATATTGCTACTGCAAATGAAACGAGATAAGAATAAATTGATTTCATGTGTTTTTAAATTTATTTATGCTTTTTGAAAAGTGTTTTATTCAGTGACCTCCACTCTGAATGCCAGTGTTTGTATGTTCGGGTTAGTATTCGCCGTAACATATATTTCTTTCCTGTTGATCCCTACCCTGTTTTCGCTATTGAACTTGGCCCTGATCACCCCTTCCTGCCCGGGGGTATAGGGAGCTGAAGGTTTTTCAGGGATAGTACAACCGCAACCTGCTGATACATCCGAGATTACCAGGTTTTTATTTCCGTTATTTTTAAACCTGAAAGCCACTTCCACAACCTGGCCTTCTTTCACTTTGCCCAAATCGGAAAAAGTGGAATCCAGCCATTGTACCGTAGTGTAATTGCTGGAATCCTTCACAGCTGCATTTTGCCCCGGTACGTTGTTGCCCGCACTTTGATCACTATTGTTGCAGGCTGTCACTATTGCGACGATCGCAAAAGCAATCCCTATTTTTTTCATATAAGAAATATTGATTGAAATTTCAGGGAGGCAAAGGTAGAGAAATCCGGCGAGGATTGAACTTTGATCTCAGGCTTTCTTGTATTCCACTTTTTGCATTTTCCCCTGCATCACCAGTTCTTTATGGATATTATCCAAAATACCGTTGACAAACTGCCCGCTCTGTCCTGTACTGTACTCTTTGGCCAGGTCTATATATTCGTTGATCGTGACTTTCGGAGGAATGGTATCAAAAAATAAAAATTCAGCAACTCCCATCTTCATCAATATCATATCCAGCAGTGCTATCCGTTCCGGATCCCAGTTTTTCAATTTTGGAATGATCACCCCCTGCAGGTAATCACTTTTTTCCAGTACAGTTTTTAAAAGGTCTTTTGCAAAGAGTTCCTTATCGGCCGTAACCATTTGTTTAAAATTCAGTGATATCGGCTTTTGCAGATATGCGCCGGCCAGTTGAACGACCAGTTCGCCATCATCATCCCAATTGAAAAAATTTTCTTCCATGTGTGCAATAAAACCCTCATTAGCCAGCAGCTTATCATTAATAAGAAACTCAATGATTTTTTTCTCGCTGCTTTTTTCCCTTGTATCGGTTGCGATATACTGTTTATACTCGGGGGATTCTGTCAATTCATGATAAATTTTACGTACCAGTTCTTTATCGCAGATCAGTTCAGGTTTCTGTTTTGTGAATTGTTCCTGCAGATTTTTATCTCCGGAAAATTTCCGGATCAACTCATTGCCGGTTATCTTGGTATTTACATGAAGATCTTCATAAGTAGGAAGATGTTTGGAAGCCCTGTGGGATGCATCTGTTTTAGCATAGGCAATAACCTCCGTTAAGAAATAAATGAAGTAAACCAACAAGGATCGGGTCTGATCAAAATGCTGTTGCAAGATTTTTTGAGCTTCACCGGTATCCGCCCGGTTTTCAAGCATCATAGTGTACAGGGTTTGCATCACTTTTACCCGGATATTTCTTCTGCTGATCATTATCAAGAACTGTTTGAAGTGCCGAAATTAAGAATTTGCCTGATCATAATTGCAGTGAACTATTTTTCTTCTAAAAAATATCCTGTTTGTGGAAACATATATAACAACTGCTTCTTTTTGTATGAAAATAATCATAACAGGCGGCCGGGGTTTGATCGTATCATTTGTTTTTTAAATAACGGCAAAATGGCCATTGAAGAAGCCGGTTTTACCGAAGTCAGATTTAATGGTATCCGGTTCATAATTAACAGGAGACTGACATAATTGTGAAATTTTGTCCCATACGCTGTAATAAATGAAAAAATTACACTTTTAAAACAGCAGGTAACTGAAAAAATGGCTTCTTTTACCTGACTGGTACATATTTCGTGTACTTTTGCCGCCCGCTGTTGAAGACCATGGCGGTAGATATTAAAAAACCAAAATATTTCATTAAAAACAAAAATCAATAACACTATGGCTAAAAAGTTAAACGTTACCCCTCTGCACGACAGGGTAATTGTGAAACCGGCTCCCGCAGAAGAAAAGACTGCCGGTGGAATCATCATTCCTGATACAGCAAAAGAAAAACCTCAGCGTGGAACCGTGATCGCTGCAGGCCCCGGTAAAAAAGATGAACCCGTAACTGTTAAGGAAGGCAATACGGTATTGTACGGCAAATATGCAGGTACTGAAATCTCTATTGACGGTGAAGATTACCTGATCATGAGAGAAAGCGATATTCTGGCTATTGTTTAATTCATCCCGTTAACTACCGGGACAAAACTAAGAAGTCAAAAAAAATGACTTCATCACTGATTCGGTTTTAAATTTTTAATTTTTAATTTATTAATTATGGCAAAACAATTATTCTTCGAGATTGAAGCCCGCAATAAAATGAAAAAAGGGGTGGATACTCTTGCAAATGCGGTCAAAGTAACGCTTGGACCAAAAGGACGTAATGTTGTACTGGAAAAAAAGTTTGGAGCGCCTACTATAACTAAAGACGGTGTCACAGTAGCAAAAGAAATTGAACTGGAGGACGCTATTGAGAATATGGGTGCACAAATGGTAAAAGAAGTAGCTTCCAAAACTGCCGACATTGCCGGCGATGGCACTACAACTGCTACCGTGCTGGCACAATCCGTCATTAGCGAAGGTTTAAGAAATGTGGCTGCCGGTGCAAACCCGATGGACCTTAAGAGAGGAATTGAAAAAGCAGTAGCTAAAGTTGTGGAGCACCTGAAATCACAAACACAAACTGTTGGAACAGACAGCAAAAAAATTCAGCAGGTGGCTGCCATTTCTGCAAATAATGATGATACTATCGGCAAACTGATTGCTGAAGCATTCGGCAAAGTAGGTAAAGACGGCGTGATCACTGTAGAAGAAGCCCGTGGAACTGAAACTACAGTTGAAGTAGTGGAAGGAATGCAATTCGATCGTGGATACATCTCTCCTTACTTTGTTACCAACAGCGAAAAAATGGAAGCTGAAATGGATAAGCCTTTTATCCTGATCTATGATAAAAAGATCAGCAGCATGAAAGATATTCTCCAGATCCTGGAAAAAGTTGCACAACAAGGCGCTGAACTGCTCATCATTTCTGAAGACCTCGAAGGAGAAGCTCTTGCTACATTAGTGGTAAACAAACTTCGCGGCACTTTAAAAGTAGCAGCTGTAAAAGCTCCCGGTTTCGGAGACCGCCGTAAAGAAATGCTCACTGATATTGCTACCCTCACAAAAGGTATCGTGATCAGCGAAGAGCAAGGTTACAAACTGGAAAATGCCGATATTTCTTATCTCGGCCGTGCAGAAAGAGTGGTGATTGATAAAGACAATACAACCATAGTTGGCGGAAAAGGTAAAAAAGATGATATCAATGCACGTATCAACCAGATTAAAGCACAGATTGAAACAACCACTTCAGATTACGATAAAGAAAAATTACAAGAGCGTTTGGCAAAACTCAGTGGTGGCGTTGCCGTATTACAGGTAGGTGCAGCTACTGAAGTAGAAATGAAAGAAAAGAAAGACCGTGTAGATGATGCATTGCATGCTACCCGTGCCGCTGTTGAAGAAGGTATTGTTCCCGGGGGTGGTGTAGCTTATATCCGTGCAGTTGAATCCCTTGAAAAACTTAAAGGAGCCAATGAAGATGAAACTACCGGTATTGCAATTGTAAAAAGGGCTTTGGAAGAGCCGCTTCGCCAGATTGTTGAAAACACAGGTATCGAAGGTTCAATCGTTGTTCAGAAAGTGAAAGAAGGAAAAGCAGATTTCGGATTCAATGCAAGAACTGACGAATATGAAAACCTGTTAAAAGCCGGTGTTATTGATCCTACTAAAGTAACACGTATTGCATTAGAGAATGCCGCTTCTATTGCGGGAATGTTGCTGACTACTGAATGTGTGGTTGCCGACAAACCCAAGAAAGAAGAAGCTCATGTTCATCCCGGCGGAGCGCCAGGAATGGGCGGAATGGATTACTAATATAACCTCTCACTAAAAAAGCTGATGAATCCCGTCTCGTTTCAGGCAAGACGGGATTTTTACATTATATCAGAAAATCATAACTACTAGGAGTATTTAGAAGAAGTGGATTCAAAAAATATATATAACCAAAATTATTATCTTTAGCTTCCATATTTTTTTAATCATCCTTTTATGAATAAACTCGGGAAGCACTTTTTATCCACTGCCCTGTTACTTATTCTTTTTTCACCTCTCCTATTTTCGCAAAACAGATTCTTTACCGATGCCGGATCAAATATTGCCCTTAAAACAACAGGCAAAAGAACAGTTACCCCGGAGAAATACAGGAGCTCAGTCCTTGACCTGCAATCCATGAAGGATTTTTTATGGGCATTGCCTGGCGAAAATAATAGTGCAAACAGACAGCAGGTCCCCATAGTGGAACTTCCGATGCCGGATGGGAAAATGGCAAAATTTCATGTTTGGGAAAGCCCGGTAATGGAACCGGGGCTGGCAGCAAGATACCCGGAAATAAAAACTTTTGAAGGCCAGGGAATTGATGATCCCTATGCCACTGTCCGGTTTGATTTTAATCCTTACTTCGGTTTCAGTGCGCAGGTACTTTCTATTAACGGCGATGCATTTATTGATCCTTATGCCAAAGGCGATATAATTAATTATATAAGTTATTTTTCAACCGATAATAAGAGAAATCCTTCTTTTACCTGTACTGCAGTGCCCAATAAAAACAATATATTTAAATCAGCAAATAAGATTGAATCCGTATGTAAAGGCACACAATTGTATAAATACAGATTAGCACTGGCATGCACAGGAGAATATGCAGTAGCAGTCTGCAATCCCAATCCGGCAACAGTGCCTGCCACTCTTGCAGCAATGGTCACCTCTGTTAACCGGGTTGATGGAATATATGAATCAGAACTGGATGTCAGGATGGTGCTTGTCTCCAATACAGACCAGTTAATTTATCTGGATGGCAGTACGGACCCTTATACAAATAATAATGGCAGTACAATGCTCGGCCAAAATCAAACAAACATTGATGCAGTAATTGGCGCGGCCAATTATGATTTCGGGCACGTATTCAGCACCGGTGGCGGCGGTATAGCAATGCTTGGAGTTATTTGTATTAATGGATACAAAGCACAGGGAGTAACAGGCTTATCTAATCCGGTAGGTGATAAATTTGATATCGATTATGTTGCGCATGAAATGGGGCACCAGTTTGGTGCTGACCATACTTTCAATAGCACTATCAGCAATTGCGGAGGCGGTAACCGGGAAGAAACCACCGCTTATGAAGTCGGCAGCGGAACTACTATAATGAGCTATGCCGGCATTTGCGGTGCTGACAACATCCAGCCGCACAGTGATCCATTTTTTCATGCTGCCAGCTTTGATCAGATCAATGATTATATAGCAAGTTTTGGAGGTAGTTGCGCCGTAATTACCAATACAGGGAATAACATTCCCGTAATCACATCTATGAATAATAATGGAGCAAACATACCAGCACGTACTCCCTTTACTTTGAAAGCAACAGCAATGGATCCTGATGGCGATGCGCTGACTTATAGCTGGGATGAATGGGACCTTGGTCCAAGTACAGTATGGAACGGAGGTAATGCAAATGCTACCAGCCCCCTGTTTAAAACAAGAATTCCAAAAACTACAGGAAACCGGACCTTCCCTGATTCAAGTTTAATACTTGCCAATTATTCACTTTCTGTCGCAGATCTAAACGGGCAGGTTATGGGAGGAAATAAGGGCGAAACATTGCCAACCGGTACACGAACAATGAATTTTAAATTAACTGTCCGGGATAACCGTGCAGGTGGAGGTGGCGTTGCTTCCGGCGGAACAGAAGGTTGCCAGGCCGGTTTTAATACTCCCTTCACTGTAAACGTTATTGGTAATGCCGGGCCATTTGTACTAACCTCGCCAAATGGCGGAGAAAGTTACTCCGGTAATTCTACCATCACTGTCACATGGAATGTAGCGGGAACCAATGCATCTCCGATCAATGCGGCAAATGTAAAAATTTCTTTATCAATTGATGGGGGACTCAGCTTTCCAATACTACTATCTGCCAGCACACCTAATGATGGTTCGGAAAATCTGTTGATTCCTAATACACCCACTACACAGGCAAGAATAAAAATCGAAGCAGTAAATAATGTGTTCTTTACAATCTCTGCTTCCAATTTTTCAATTACAGTTGCAGGCGCCCCGCTCATAAACAGGCAACCTGCAAATGATACGGTTTGCGTTGCCGGTAATGCAACTTTCAGTGTATCTGCAGGCGGACTCAACATATCCTATCAATGGCAGGAAAGCACTGACGGTGGAAACACATTCAATAATATTTCATCTGCCACCTCATTTAATCTGCCTGTAAGTTCAGTCTCTGCTGCAATGGACGGGTATTTATACAGGTGTGTCATTACGGGAAGTGTTGCCCCTGCAGCAACATCAAATGCAGTAACACTAAAAGTTATTTCTCCCGTGGCGATAAGTACGCAGCCTTCAAACGCTTTTGTTTGTGCCACCGGGCCACTTACTACCGGAAATATAAGTTTTATGGTAACCGGAAACAGTTCCCAGTCTATCAGCTATCAATGGCAGGAAAGCACAGATGGCGGAGTTCACTTTAACAATCTGAACAGCGCAAGTGCTGTTACGTCCACACTGTCCCTGACAGGAGTCAGTACTAACATGAATAACAACTTATATCGTTGTTTACTTTCCAATGCTACCTGTACTGTCCCCACCGTTTCTAGTTCCGCAGTATTGACGGTTTATAGTTTACCGGCAGTGACTCTGTCCGCATCTCCTTATACCCATCTATTTCCCGGCTTAACAACAACACTGACCGCTACTCCAAATCCTTTGACAGGAACAAGTTTAACGTGGTTCAATAATTCGAATCAAATTTCAGGTCAAACAGGAACAACATTTTCTGCTGACGTTACAGGTCTTGGAAATTACCAGGTCATAATCACAGATGGAAATGGATGCAGCAATAAATCAGCAGTAGTTACGATTGCAGATTCTGCAAGCGATAAACTGTTCATCTATCCGAATCCGAACTTAGGGCGTTTCATTGTATCTTATTATAACCGGGGAGGGGCAAGCATTCAACGATCAATCACGATCTATGATTCTCACGGAGCCAGAGTGTACACCGGGGAATTTGCCGTTGCTGGCCCCTATCAGCTTTTGAATATAGACATGAAGATTCCGGCAAGAGGAATTTATTACGTCGTGGTTGGTGATGCTGAAGGGAAAAAAATTGCAGATGGAAAAGTTCTGATTCATTGAACTTCCTGATAAATCTTGAGGAATCCTGTCATTAAAACAGGATTTTTTTTGAAAATCGAAGTTTTACTAATTGACAAAGCAGTCCCTTATTTCTATCTTAGCTTCTCTTAACCATTGATCTTTTTCCTTTCTGGCCAGTCCACCATCCTAACCGTACCTGTTAATCTTTCCGGGAAAAACAATTAGTATCCGGCCGGGAGGTATTCCGATAATGAAAACCGGAATTCGGGTGAAACCAGAAAACGAATGAATTTAAAGCCTCGTTGCACAACGGGGCTTTTTGGGGATTATACACACCTTTTTTGCTGCACCCAAGTATTGAAAGTTTGTTGCACAACGGGGCTTTTTGGGGATTATACACACCCAGAGGATTGCAACGTCCCGGAAAATGAATCAATAATATAACTTCAGGTCAGTGTATAGCAGAAACATTTACTTTCTGAATTCCGTTAAGATGAAGTTCAATATGCCTGTCATGCGCCTTACGATCAAATTCAGAGATGATTTCAAGAATATCGTAATCAATAAAATTACACTCACTCCCGTCAATGATCAGCACGGAATATTCAGGTATCTTATCCAGCGATTCTTTTAATTTCACTTTATTCAAAAAAGTCACATTGGAATTCAGTTTGATCAGGAATAGTTCTGTCTCGTGCTGTTTTCTCTTTTGTATCTTATACTCTGCTTTAAAGTTATTTCTTATAATAAAATATATAGAAACCAGCAGTCCGATACTGACTCCAATGAGCAGGTCAGTTACCAGAATAACCACGATCGTAAAAATGAAAGGGAGAAATTGTTTCCAGCCCAGGCTCCACATATTCCGGTATAATTTAGGTTTAGTCAGATTATACCCGGTAATGATCAGAATAGCAGCCAATGCCGCATAAGGTATTTTATTCAGTAAGAACGGTACGAGAGATACGGTTAGCAGTAAAAAAACTCCGTGGGTAAAAGAAGACATTTTTGTTCTGGCTCCTGCATCCACATTGGCAGAGCCCCGGACAATTACCGCAGTAACAGGAATAGCTCCTAATAATCCGCAGGCCATATTACCGATGCCCTGGGCTACCAATTCCCGATTGACCGGGGTAATTCGGTTATGCTTGTCCAGTTTGTCTATTGCTTCTGTACACAATAGCGTTTCCAGCGAAGCCAGCATCCCGATAATGATCCCTGCTTTCCAGATTTCCGGAGCGCTGAAGAGTTTTGAAAAATCTGGAAACGTAAAATCATTAAAAATGTTTCCCGGTATCTGCACCAGTTGTGTATGTTTTAAAGAACTGTTTTCGGTAAATTTCAGAAAAACAAGATTTATCAGCACTGCTGCCAACACTACCATCAGGGGCGCCGGAAATATGCTCAGCTTTTTGGGAACTAATTTTTGCCAAATGGCCATGACAAGTATGGAGAAAACGGTAATAATAATTGCTCCTCTTGCAGTATGCTTATTAAAAAAATCAAAATAAGATGACAGGTGTTTTTCTTTAAAAACGCTCAGAAAGCCGCTGGACCAAAAGTCCGGCTGATCATAACCCAGACCCACAGGTATCTGTTTAGCAATAAGCATGATCCCGATGGCAGCCAGCATTCCTTTAATAACCGCAGAAGGAAAATAATTAGCGATCGTCCCTAATTTAAATATCCCCAATACCAATTGAAAAAAGCCCGCTATTAAAACCGACAATAAAAAAACCCTGTAATCTCCCATTGAAATAATATAGGAAGATACCACCGTGGTGAGCCCTGCCGCCGGCCCGGATACACTCAACGGTGAGCCGCTGATCAAAGAAATTACAAGACCACCGATTACGCCGGAAAATATTCCTGCATACAATGGCGCACCGGAAGCCAGTGCAATCCCCAGGCAAAGCGGAAGTGCGACAAAAAAAACCGAGATACCTGCCGGAAGGTCATGCTTCAGCCATAAGAGCCGGTAGTACTTTACTTTCCTTCGCATAAAAAATTGCGCAAAGATAATTTTTTTAAACCCACCTGTTCTTATAAGTTTAAAACATTCCTGTTTTTTTAATTATAAGATCCCGGATTAATTACGGGCATAATCCATAAATCAGGGAAAGAAATTTTTAACCTTCCTGTGTTAACAACAGCACTTATCATTTATTCCTAATTTCATTCTTTAAAATACCTGTCATGAGAATGATGAGATTTTCTTTTACTGCATTCCTGTTTCTATGTACATTATCAGCTATTTCACAAACACCATCGTTTATTAAAGACAGCCTGGACAGTTATATTGAGAGGGGAATGAAGCAATGGCAAATCCCAGGGCTTGCCATGGCGATCGTGAAAGATGGTAAAATTGTTACGATGAAAGGCTATGGGGTTCGTGAATGGGGAAAAGAAGGTAAGGTTGATGAAAATACATTATTCATCATCGCCTCCAATTCAAAATTATTTACCGGCACTTCTCTTGCCAAACTGGATTATGAGAAAAAACTATCTCTTAATGATAAAGTGACTCAATACATTCCCTGGTTTCGGTTGTATGATACTAATTCCACCCGTATGGTCACAATACGTGACCTGCTCTGCCACAGGTTAGGCACCAGGACATTCCAGGGTGACTTTAGTTTTTGGGATTCAAATTTTCCCAAAGATTCTATTATCTGGAAAATGCGTTACCTGAAGCCTTCACTTGTTTTTCGCCAGGACTTCGGGTACTGCAATTCTGCATTCATGGTAGCCGGAAGGGTTTTGGAACAAGTGACCGGTGACAGCTGGAACAATTATGTGCAGCAAAATATTCTTACCCCGCTTGGAATGACCAACACTTACACCAGCACTGCCGGCATAGCTCAAAGAAATAATGTTGCTGTCCCGCATACGAATCAATTCAGCAGCATCACTACCCTGCCTTATGACCAGGTAGATAATCTCGGCCCCGCTACCGGCATGGTGAGTTGTGTAAAAGACCTGAGCAAATGGCTGCTGATGCAGTTAGACAGTGGCAGATACGAAGGAAAAAATATTTTACCCTGGCAGGTGATACAGCAAACAAGGGATGGAAACACCATTATTGGCAGCAGAAAATCACCTTATTATCCTACTCATTTCCGTATGTACGGACTTGGACTTTTTATGACTGATTATGAAGGGAAGCAAGTGTATTGGCATACAGGCGGTGCGTTTGGAATGGTGACCAATGTTTGTTTTGTACCCGGAGAAAACCTTGGGATCACTATTTTGACCAACAACGACAATCAAAGTTTTTTTGAAGCACTACGTTACCAGATCCTTGATGCATATTTAGGAGTGCCCTATACGGACCGCAGTAAATTTCTTTTTGGCTACTTTGAACAAAATCAAAATCAGATCGCCGGGGAATTGAATATCATGAAGAAGAAGGTGGATCAGCACCAGCAACCGGACACGAAACTTGAAGACTATACCGGAGACTATTTTAATACACTTTTTGGAAAGATCACTATTGCAAAAAGCGGAGAAATGCTTATCTGCCGTTTTGAGCACCACCCTGGCCTCATAGGTTATATGGAATATATGAACAATGATGAATTCCGTATGACCTACTCAAATATCGGGTACGGAATTTACCCGGCTAAATTTTTTCTGAAAGACGGCAAACCCTGGAGTGTTGAACTGAAAGCAAATGATGCAGTAGATTACGATTCTTACCTGTTCGTGAAAGATCCTTATGGAATGGTGATGCAATGACTTGTTTACAAATTCAGCAACCATTCATTTGACGGGATAAGATATAGCGGGGTAATCAATCACAATATTATTTTTGCACCGAAGTTTTTTGCTGTTCCTTAGCCCAGACATCTTTTAAGGTAACTGTCCGGTTGAAGATGAATTTTCCATTGTCCGAATCTTTATCGAGACAATAATATCCCTTTCTCAGGAATTGAAAATGCTCTCCCAATGCAGCAGATAACAAAGAAGGCTCTGCATAGCCTTTCACGATCTTCAATGAATTTTCATTGATATAATCTTTAAAATCGCCTGCTTCGCTTGCCGGGTCTTCCACTTTAAATAAGCGATCATATTCCCGCACTTCCACTTCCACAGCATCGTTAACGCTCACCCAGTGCAGAGTGCCTTTCACTTTTACACCGGAGGTATCATGGCCGCTATGGCTATCCGGTAAATAAGAGCAATGCAATTCCGAAATTCTTCCACCGGCATCTTTGATCACTTCGTCACATTTTATTATGTAAGCGCTTTTCAGTCTGACCATTTGCCCGGGAGCAAGCCTGAAATATTTTTTCGGAGGATTTTCCATGAAATCATCCCGTTCAATATAAATTTCTTTTCCGAAAGGTATTTCCCTTGCACCTGACGAAACGTCTTCCGGATTGTTTTCACTTTTTACTTTCTCATTATGGTTTTCCTGATAATTGGTAATAATAACTTTTACCGGGTCAAAGACCACCATTCTTCTCAAAGCCACTTTATTCAAATGTTCCCTTACACAAAACTCCAATAGCCCTACATCCACCAGGTTTTCTCTTTTGGCCACTCCTATCCTGTCGCAGAAGTCACGAATGCTTTCCGGTGTAAATCCTCTCCTCCTCAATCCGCTGATCGTGGGCATGCGGGGATCATCCCAGCCTGTCACATATTTTTCGTTTACCAACTGCAATAATTTTCTTTTGCTGGTAACGGTATAATTGATATTACGGCGTGCAAATTCATACTGATGCGACGGATAGATTTCCAGGTTTTTTATTAGCCAGTCATATAATTCCCGGTGGGGAACAAATTCCAAAGTACAAATAGAATGAGTGACATTTTCGATGGAATCACTTTGTCCATGCGCCATATCATACATCGGGTAAATACACCATTTATCGCCGGTGCGGTGATGATGGGCATGTTTGATCCGGTACAGTACGGGGTCCCGCATCAGCATATTGTGATGCGCCATATCAATCCTGGCCCTTAATGTGCGGCTGCCATCGGGGAATTCTCCTGCTTTCATTCTTTTAAAGAGATCGAGATTTTCTTCCACACTTCTATTGCGGTCAGCGCTTTCCTTTCCCGGTTCAGTGGGGGTACCCTTTCTGTTTGCGATCATTTCACTGCTGCTGTCATCAACATAAGCCAGGCCTTTTTGAATCAGCGTTAGAGCAAATTCATATAGCTGATCAAAATAGTCGGAAGCATATCGTTCGTTCTTCCATTCAAAACCCAGCCAGCGAACATCCTCCTTAATGCTTTCCACATATTCTGTTTCTTCAGTCATCGGGTTGGTATCATCAAACCTGAGATTGGTATAGCCGGGAAATTTTTTTGTCAGCCCGAAATTCAGGCAGATACTGCTGGCATGCCCGATATGTAAATAGCCGTTAGGCTCCGGCGGAAACCGGGTGACAATGCTTTTATACTTTCCGTTTTTCAGATCCTGCTCAATAATCTCTTCTATAAAATTTAATGAAGTTTCCTCTGCTGGCATAAGTGTGCAAAGATAAGAATTCGGCAAAAGCACTAATTCTCTTTTAATACAACTGCTTTAAAAAAAATCAGTCCCAAAAACTCAGGGACTGATTTCATAAACTGACTGATTATAAGAAAAACAATAAATGCTGTTAATGTTGAGCCCACCATAATGGCGTTAATACAGCATCTGCTCCTCCAAGAGCCTGAACTGCCTGATTATAACCATTAACATTACTGTTTTGAAGCCCGGAAGGATATTTCATCCTTTGAGGAAAGAACTGCACATTGCTGGTCATATAATTAGAATTTGTAAGGGCCGGAAGTGTTTGAATAGGTGCTTCCAGAACTACGTTTTCAAAGAAAGGGAGGCCAAGTCTTCTGTGATCACTCCATGTTTCGAGTGGAAGCCATGGCGTTTGAGCTATAAATTTTTGAGTAATAATTTTTGTGAGATAGTCATTTCTTACTGTACCATTTTTATAAAGATTATTTACGGGATAGTTAATTGAAACAATACCAGGAGTGCCTGCAATACCGTCCACATAATTCATTGTGTACGAACTAACGGGTTCAGTGGTATTGCTCCAGTTTACACAGGTCCCCGCCCTGTTGTAATCAGTAGATGCCAGGTAAGTAGCAAGATATGAAGATACACCCCAATATTCAAAACTCTTTGCTATTCCAGTTTCATATGCTGTTTGGGCAGATACAGGCGTTGCCCATCCCCTAACGGCACCTTCAGCAAGCAGGAAATAAGTTTCCCATGCAGCAAAAAACACTCTTTGAGCTGTTTGATTTCTGAATTGTTGTTTGAGGGTCGGAGACATTCCTGTAGAAGCACCAATATCTACTCCCTGGAAAAGAGCATTATGCCAATCGCCTTTTGTTCCCCAACTTCCATCGGGTGTAGGATTCCAAGTGTATTTTCCATCAATTGTTTTTATTACATTGTTGTTGATATCTTTCACTGTTCCAATTGTATTAGAGGTTACTGCACCGCAAGTACTATTTGGAAAAGAAGGATCACTGCTATTCCCGGGCATGTAAAAAATCTGGTAAGCACGAGGATCAATTGTATTAGGTAATCCATCTAACCAGTATGCAGAGTACGGGTTATTTGTTTTTGTTGTCAACTGTACTGGATAATATTGCCCGGCATAGTTTGCTGGTTTAATATTTGCAATAGCAGATGCTTGACCTGCAGGGTCTGTAATTACTGTTGGAATTTGTTGTTGTGATGTTACACCTCCGAGATTAACAACGAGGTTATTAAAAGTAACTGCTTCCGGCAACTGGTACCAACAACGTGAATACATTCCCGATAAATCATCCCAACCTGGCTTTTCCTTAACCTGGAAAATTTGTGATTTATCCGTCAGCAAATTACCGCTCGCAGCTGCTGCTTCAAATTCAGATTTTGCTTTACCAGGATCCACCCCGGATATACGCATGGCTAACCTTAACCGCAATGAATTACCATAAGCCTGCCATTTTGCAAAATTAAATCCATAAGCAGGATCGTCGTTTGATACCAGGTTTGGTACTGTTACAGTCACATCAATTTTTGAAGTTGCATCTTTTAATTCATCTAACATGTAATAATAAACAGATTTCACGTCTTGAAAATCCGGATTCTTACCCTGAAAAGCTAATGTAGGCATAGGGCCGAAATTATCACTCATTTCACTGATGAGGTATGCACGCCATATCCTGGCTACCTGCATCAGGTCATTGGTGTAATTTTTTTGTGTTCCTGTCGCAATTTGCTGATTAGCTACATCAATTGCACTATTGATAGTTTTAAGTGCCCCAGACTGATTGTCATAATATTCACCGATCCATTCGTCATTATAGGAACCCCAGGAAAAAGTAGCACCATCGGCATCGCTGATCTGATGACCTGCAGCCGTCCAGTAAAGAATAAATGCACGTTCTGAAACACCCGGGTTCATTTGTGCATGAACAATGGAATTATCAATAAAATATTCCACCTGTACCTGGTCTGCACTCGCTGCAGTAGGGTCTGTATTGATGTCAGTAATTTTCTTACACGCAGAAAGTAACAGGAGTGGTGTAATATATAAAGCTGATTTTCTTATTATTTGTTTCATTTTTTTGAAATTATTTTGTTATTTATCAGAAACCAAGAGAAAGGTTAATATAAAATATACGGGATGTAGGAGCGCTACCGTTTTCAAAACCAACAGCAGGTGTGCCGGTTGCATATACGGATTCCGGATCTAACCCATGCATGCGGCTACTTATCAGCCATGCATTATTACAGGATATCGACACCATTGCTTTTTGGATAAATGAACCGGATAATAATTTCTTAGGAAGATTATAACTCAACATAATATTCCGGATTCTTACATTGGAAGCGTCATAAAGATTGATATCTGTAATACCTGTATTTCCAGCACCTGCAACAGCACCCCAATATTGTTGAGTAGAAATTTTATTGGTATTGCTTACATAGTGATTAGAGATCGGGTCCAGCACTACTCCATTTACAACCATAGAATCTCTTGAACCATTACTTACGGTTACAGAAGCAGTTCCGCTTCGTTGCATATTATCCAGGGTTTGAGAAAATATTTTACCACCAATTCTGGCATCCAGCAAAATAGCAAGGCTAAATTCCTTATAGGAAAATGAATTGGTAAGTCCCAATAATGCTTTGGCTTGTTGATTACCTAATCTTGTAATATCTGCAGTGGGCTTGGGTAAACCGTTAGAAGTCAAAATCAGCTGACCATAGTTAGGGTCATGACTGTCCGTGACTCTTAACAGTTTGGTACCATATATTTCACCATAAGGTTGGCCTGCAACGGCTAAAATCTGTATGTTATCAAACCCGCCTAACTGATATTTATTTACCCCAGGATAAATAGAAGGTACCGTGTTTTTATTATGTGAAAAGTTTAAGCCAAGTGTCCAATTCAAAGATTTCGGATTCTCTAGAATTCGTGCATCCGCAGTTATTTCTATTCCAGTATTCTGAACATTGCCTGCATTCACTTTCTTATAGTAATATCCGCTCAATGGGTCCATCGGGAGATTGATCAATTGACGAATGGCATTTGATTTATAAACTGAAACATCAATACCCACCCTATTATTAAAAAAACGAATGTCTGCACCAGCTTCGTAAGATTTGATCAACTGACTTCTCACACTATCATTAAACAAAGTGTTGTTGCTGTATGCAATGGTATTTCCATTGGGATCAGTACCAATACTATAAGTATTATATAATTGATATGGATCCAAATCACTACCTGCCGAAGCATAGGAAGCTCTAAGCTTTCCATAACTAAGCCACGAGGGTAGTCTTCCTCCTTTCTGGCTGATCATATCGGTAAAGACATAGGAAAGACTAACTGATGGATAGAAATAAGATTTGTTACTTGGGCTGAGTGCAGAAGTCCAGTCATTACGAAAAGTGCCGTTCAGGAACAAATAATTATCATAATTCAACTCCACCGATCCATAAACAGAATTAATTTTCTTTTGGCTAAATGCCTGGGAAACTCCGGGATTACCCTGGGAATTATTTACCGAAAACAAATTCGGAACTCTCAATGTCCCGGCACTTCCGCTTATGGCACTGTTTTGCCATGCCATTAAATTTCCTCCTAACATTGCAGATCCTCCCAACTTACCAAACAGTTTTTCTCTCTTGGCTGTTAACATACCGCTATAATTGGTTTGCTGATATGTTTGTTTACCGAGTCCATAACTTCCGGTTTGATTACCTGGGCTTCCTGCATACAATTTGTTTTCAGTATTGGTAATGTACATATCTGCTCCTGCAGTAATTTCACCGGAAAGCCATTTTGCAAAATCGTGCTTAATCGATGCATACATGATATACCGGTTGCGAATATCGGTATTGAGATTGTACTTAGCTGCCCAATAAGGATTCATACCATTTCCTTTTTGCCACCAGAACATATTTCCATTGGGATCTAATGGGTTTTTAAAATTGAGAATATCCAAAGTTCTTGGAAGGTTATAAATGGTTGCAAATATGCTTCCATTCTGACCTTCAAGTGAACGGTTAAAAGCAGATGCATTAATAAATTGCACTTTGGTATCAACCGTCCAGCTTTCATTGTTACCTAATTTTGTAACTGCTCTTGCTGTAATATT
Source organism: Sphingobacteriales bacterium UTBCD1 (assembly GCA_002066995.1). Taxonomy (GTDB): domain Bacteria; phylum Bacteroidota; class Bacteroidia; order Chitinophagales; family Chitinophagaceae; genus UTBCD1. The sequence continues at coordinate 83,393 of MWTC01000019.1, read as the reverse complement.
GTTCCGAGAAAGTTTTGCACCAGGGATAATACTTTTATCATCAAACCTGTTATATGAAGCATAGATTGAAGTGGATCCTACCTGTTGCTGAAGGGAAATATTCTGATTTGATACAACTCCATTAGCAAAAAAATTTGAAACATTGTTATGTGGCTGTAATGTTACCTGCTTACCTGACCAATCTGTAACCATCTGCCCGGTAATTTTAGGTCCCCAACTTGAAGTAGACACAGAATCATATCTACCCTGACTTCCCTGTGCAAATTGATTCTGCATGTCGGGATTGGTTAATATGCCTTCAAACCCGACAGAAGAAGAAACGGTAACACCTAATCCGGGTTGTTTTCTACCTTTTTTCGTAGTGATCAGAATAACTCCATTACCACCCAATGATCCATACAAAGCAGCGGCGGCAGGCCCCTTTAGCACACTGACAGATGCTATATCATCCGGATTAATGTCACTTAATCCGTTACCCATATCAAGTGAAGCAGTCCAAAAATCATTTGTTGCTCCAATACCAACACGACCAGTAGAATTATCCATTGGTACACCATCTACCACTATTAGAGGTTGTGATGCGCCTGTTAAGGAATTATTCCCCCTTAGTGTTATCTGAGAAGAACCACCAGGCCCATTACCTGAACGTACTACCTGTAAGCCTGCTATTTTCCCGGACAGATCGTTTACAAGATTTATTTCTCTTGATTCCGTAAGAGTGCTCCCTTTTATTTCTTGAATGGAATACCCTAACGATTTTTTTACCCTGGAAATTCCTAAAGCCGTAATTACGACTTCGTTTTCAGTAGTAGCCTGAATTTCCATTTTAACATCAATTTGATTCTCGTTACCTACGGTCACCGAGTTGCTCTTATAACCAATGATGGAAAATTCAAGTACATCACCTGTCTTTGCTTCCAAGCTGAATTGTCCATCAGCTTTTGTAGTCGTTCCCATACTTGTTCCTTTAATTGAAACAGAAACACCAGGAAGTGGGGCGCCGTTATTATCTCTAACAACGCCTCTGACTGTTTTTTGTCCTTGTGCAAACAGCATCAAGCTGCTTACAAGCAAACTCAAAAACGTCAACAGAAATCGTTTTTTCATTTTCATTACAGTTTGATTTATTATAAAAAAATTTACAATCCTCAATTTTAAAGTAGGGCTCTTATTCTATTCCAACTGCAAATTCATCTCAACTTTTTTGTGTTGCTTTATATGCAACTGCCCATAATTTTCCATTACCAGTGCCGCACTGCCAATTAAACCTCCTTTGTTGCTTAAAACTGAAACTTCAATTTCAAGATCCTTTGCCAAATTGGGTATGCAATGCTCATTAATGGCTTGCTGAATAGGCGTAAGCCATAATTTACCTGCAACGGATCCCCTCCCACTTAATACAATTAATTCCGGATTGAGCAAATGGATCAGGATGGCTACCCCTCTGCCAATATGATATGCCGCTTCGGATATTAATTCCACTGAGAACTTATCGCCTTTTACAGCAGCATCCATAATAGCATCAACTGCCGACTCGATATGTTCCTTTGACAAGTCCTTCAACACAGATAATTTCCCTTGCTGCAATTCCTGAATAGCTTTCTCTATAATTACTGCTAAAGAAGTCTCAGTTTCCAGACAGCCGCTTTTGCCACAACTACACATTTTATTATTCGTGAACAAGGGAATATGACTAAACTCTCCTGCAAACCCATTATGTCCCCTGAATAGTTCACCTTTTAGAATCATCCCAAGTCCTACTCCCCATCCGACATTAATGACCATTACATTTTTTTTACCCTTTGCTGCTCCAAATCTCAATTCCGCAAGCGCAATTAAGCTGGAATCGTTATCAATCAGAACAGGTATGCCCGTTGCTGTTTCAATCATATTTACAATACTGTCACCCCCAGGTGATTTTAGAAAAGAATGATTGATCCCCCTTCTGATATCAACAAAGCCAGGCATACCGATTCCAATACCGGCAATCTTTTCTTTGGGTATTTCTATGATTTTAAGAAATCCATCGATTTCCGATACGAGGGTGCTAAGCGAATCGGGATTATTTGCCAGTGTTAATTCAATGCTTTTTACTTCGCCTACAAATTGATTGTCCATATCCATTAATGCGATCCGTGTAATCATCTGATCCATGGATATGGATATCACAAATAATTTATCTTTTTTCAGGGAATACATTAAAGGCCGCCTTCCGCCGGTAGAGATTGCAAAGCCAGATTCTGCTACAACTCCTTTTTCCAATAACTCATTTAAAATTCTTGTAGTAAGAGGAAGGCTTTTACCGGTAAGCTCACTTAATTCAGCACATGAAAGCTCCCGGTTGAAATATAATTGTCTTACTATATTTCTCTTATAAGCAGCCTGTTTCTCTTGCAAAGCTTTGATTTATTAGCGCAAGATATGTTTTCTTTTTAAAAATATTATAAAACTTTTAAGAAATATTGTAAAAAAAACCGAATGTCTACTTAATTTTAAACAAGTAGAAGTTATTTTTAGGATATATCATATTCTTAATCTATTGTTTTTAAAAGTATTAATTGAAGCCCTGTACAATGTTATACCAGAAAGTTTAACAAATGCTCTGTTGTAGATTTATAAAAGTTAATCTCTTTTTTGCCGCACAATTTTAAGGCCTGCAAAATGAAATTATGCTGCTTTGCCGGAGAAGAATAATTTTCACAACCCCGGCAATTTTCTTTCCGTGTACATATTGTTACGCCGGATCTTAAAATGGCATGCTTTCAATAAAAGGGGAGATACAAGCCAAGAAAGAAAAAACCTATCAGTTATCAATCTCAACGTCAAAAAAACCAAGATCAGTGAGTATTGCGGAAGGTTCTGTATAATTCAATAAGGTGTTTTTTATAATCCCTGCCAGCTCTTCCCGGCTGGTGCAAAATGATGCTTTGATCAGCGATAACTTATAAGAATTGATCTTGAAGAATGCTAAACGGGCTATCTGAGCAGTATGCTCATCCATGTATTGAAATTCCTCGGCAATATAAGCCTGGTCATTGTATTGCGGCTTGTTCATACAGTTGGATATTGGTTTTAACTGATATTGGATAGTTTTTAACGGCCAGATAACAATTAAATTGTTGCTATTATAAAATCTAATCTGTCCTTTTCTTCTTATCTGAAATATTACTCACTGACTCTCAAGATATTATACTTTAATCGCTAACCGGAATAATATTCAATTACTAAACCACACTTTGTAATTTAATGACCTTTCAGGCAGCACCCGGGACCTGTTTGACTAAAATTATTCTTAAAATATTTCAAATTTAAAACCGGCTAATCAACCGTGAAGTTTATATACAAACAAATAAAACAAAACGTATGCGTGTAGCAGGTAAAATCAAACGGAAATTAGTTACGCTGGCATTACCCGTGCTTATCATTTACCCGTCATTTCTTTATTCTCAAAACAATACGGATATCAACCATCTGGTACATTCAGGCAAATATGTTTTTATTGCACAATATGCCATCCCGATGTCCGGCAGAACGATTAACCTGACACCCGATAACGAACTTATTGTTTCCAAAGACTCACTTATTTCTTACCTGCCTTACTTCGGTAGGGTGTACCAGGCACCTATGGATCCCGGTGAATCAGGTACCAGCTTTACTTCAGTAAAATTCAACTACAAGATCACAAAATCAAAAAAAGACGGATGGGATATCCGCATGGCGACAAAAGATCAGCCGGATAATTATCAATTATCACTGCATATTTCTTCCGCCGGTTATGCCACTCTCCAGGTAACAAATACTTTTCGCCAGCCCATATCATTTAACGGTTACATAAGAGAGAAAAATAAATCCTGATATCATATCCAATTTTCACATTTTCCAAATAATTATTGTTCCTACCTTTTGACGGTGAAAATATCACCTGCAATACTAATATTTCTTTTTATGCTCATGGGGCAGGCATATTCTCAAAATATAAATGGATTCTGGAAAGGAACGCTGACACTGAACGGTTGTTTTCAGGAAAACAATATCGAATTGCAGATACACGTAAATGGGAAAGAAGTCACCGGAGATTCTTATCATTACCAGGATATTGACAATTATGTAAAGAAAAAAATTCAGGGTTACTATGATCCGTCTTCAAAAAAACTCACCTTGCAGGAGACCATTGTCACCACCTATCACATCCCTACCCGATGCGTGATCTGTATTAAGAAATTTGAATTGCAATATTCTAAAAACGGGAATACGGAAACTCTGAATGGCGCCTGGTCAGGTAATGTGCAGAATTCCTCTGCCGATTGTGCCGGCGGTTCGCTTACACTGTCCAGGGAGACAGAATCTGCTTTCAAAGAAATACCTGAAATAAAAGTTGATACAGGAACAATCAGGCTCGATTTCTATGACAATGGTATTGTTGACGGCGATTCCATCACCGTTATGGTAAATAAAAAAACAGTGGCAGTGCATCAATTGTTAAGTACTAAGCCTGTGACCATGTTTATCAAGATCGATCCTGAAAATACGTTCCAGGAAGTGGAAATGGTAGCCGAAAATCTTGGAAGCATTCCCCCGAATACAGCACTGCTTATCATCACGGCAGGAAAAAAGCGTTATCGCCTTTATCTTTCTTCCACGGAAATGAAAAGCGCCAGGGTTCGTTTTGTTTATGATCCTGATACCAATCGCAATACTGATGATCGGTAGCCGGCCAGGCTACCGCTGATAAATAATGTCTTTCCTGTATAATTTTTCTCAATACATTTATAGCCTAAACTTTCCATCATGTTAAAAAGAATCATCATCCTTTTTTTACTGGCATTTTCTATCACTTCATTTGCCCAGCAAAAGTTGGGAAAACTAACCGTTGAAAAAATCATGCGTGATCCTAAGTGGATCGGTTCTTCTCCTTCCAATCCTTTCTGGAGTGTGGACGGGAATTACCTGTACTTCAACTGGAATCCTGACAATGCCCCTGATGATTCGCTCTATTATATCACCAAAGACAACAAAACTCCCGTAAAAGCAAATGTTGGTCAGAAAATGAATATCCTGATGCCATTCAATGTGAACTGGAATAATAACCACACTGCCTATGTGTACAGTAAGAATGGTGATATATTTTTAACCAATATCAGTACCGGGCTGACAAAACAGATTACACAGACTGCTGAAATGGAATCAAATCCTGAATTTTCATTTAATGAAACAAAAATCATTTACATTCAGAATCAGAATCTTTTTGCCTGGGATATTTCCACGGGCGAAACAATTCAGCTGACCAATCTTCAAAAAGGCGGTGCTGAAAGCCAGTTGCAATCCGGAGGTTTTCAAAGAAGCGGAACCAATCGTGGCGGAAATTTCGGTGGTAATTCCGGTAACCAGTCATTCGGAAACCAGGAAAAAGGCAACCAGGAAGAACAATGGCTTGAAAAAGATCAGTTGGAACATTTTGAAGTGTTACGTTCCAGGAAAGATAAAAGAGAAGCTACAGAAGCGTACAATAAAAGCTTACCCAAAAGAGAGGAACTGAGAAAAATTAACCTTGGCGAAGGAAATTTGCAGGGGCTTAACCTGAGCCCCGACGGAAGATTTGTAGGGTACCGGCTGATATACCAGCCTTCCAATGCAAAATCAACAATTGTTCCAAGCTATGTTACAGAATCAGGTTACACTGTTGATCTGCCCGGAAGAACCAAAGTAGGTTCACCTCAAAGCACTTCAAAGTTTTTTATTTATGACAGGGAAAAAGACACGGTCTTTGCCATTAGCACCGACCAGATCCCGGGAATAAGAGATTTGCCGGACTACCTGAAAGAATATCCGACAATTTATGAAAAGAGATCAAAAAAACCTGTTGACCGCACTGTATCATTCTTAGGGCCTTATTGGTCTCCTAAAGGGGCTTATGCGGTTTTTGATATCCGTTCACAGGATAATAAAGACAGGTGGCTGATGTTGTGGGATACTGCATCAGGAAAACTGAAATTACTGGATCGCCAGACTGATGAAGCCTGGATCGGCGGTCCGGGCATGGAAGGCTTTGGCAGGAGCAATACCGGGTGGATCAACGAAAATACTTTCTGGTTTCAATCGGAGGTTACGGGCTACTCCCATCTGTATGTCGTAAATGTTTTAACCGGGGCAAAAAAAGCATTGACCTCCGGCAAGTATGAAGTGCAGCAGGCACAGCTCTCACAGGATAAGAAATACTTTTATATTATCACCAATGAAGTTCACCCGGGGGAAAAACAATTTTACCGGTTACCGGCAGAGGGCGGAAAAGCAGAACGGATCACAACAATGACCGGCGCCAATAATGTTACCGTATCACCGGATGAGAAATGGCTGGCGGTTTTATATTCTTATTCCAATAAACCATGGGAATTATATCTGCAGGAAAACAAAACGGGCAGTAAAGCTGCACAGGTAACCTTCAAAGCACAAAGCGATGAATTCAAATCTTACAAATGGCGGGATCCCGAAGTGATCACATTCACCGCAAGAGACGGAGCCAGCGTATATGCAAGATTGTACAAACCTGACCGTGCTGCCAAAGGGAAGCCTGCCGTATTGTTTGTACATGGTGCAGGGTATCTGCAAAATGCCCATAAATGGTGGAGCGATTATTTCAGAGAGTTCATGTTCAATAATATGCTTGCCGACAACGGCTACTATGTACTTGACATTGACTACAGGGGCAGCGCCGGGTATGGAAGGGACTGGAGAACGGCAATATACAGGCACATGGGTGGAAAAGATCTTGATGATAATGTTGACGGCGCTAACTATCTCGTAAAGACATTTGGAGTAAACTCAAAACATTTAGGATTATATGGTGGTTCTTACGGCGGATTCCTTACTTTGATGGCAATGTTTACCACCCCTGATCAGTTCAACGCAGGCGCTGCGCTCAGGCCTGTGACAGATTGGGCCAACTACAATCATGGATACACGGCAAATATTTTAAATGAACCGTACAATGACAGCCTTGCATATAAAAGAAGTTCGCCTTATTACTTTGCCAGCGGATTAAAAAATCATTTACTGATCTGTCATGGAATGGTGGATCTCAACGTTCATTTTCAGGATGCAGTAAAATTGTCACAGAGGTTGATTGAATTAGGAAAAGATAATTGGGAACTGGCCGTTTACCCGATGGAGAATCATGGATTCGTTGAACCCAGCAGCTGGACAGATGAATATAAACGGATCTTTAAACTTTTCGAAACGGAATTGAAGAAGTAACAAGAAAACGGTGAATGGCCAAAAACCGGCATTAACTATTGGCCACAAGCTATTCACTTTTTTCAACTTCCCTATATTTGTGACTCAACAAAGGCTTATGGCAAAACAATTTGAAGATTTTGATGCGAACCTGGCCGGAGAAGAAGGAAAGACTGCCGAGTCAAGATCAAGCTGGTTCAGACGGATCAAAAAAGGAATCAGCACCAAAACTTCTGAAAAAAAAGAAGCGCCTGAAGGATTATGGGTCAAATGCCCTGACTGTAACTTTATCTGTACGATTACAGAGTTAAAGGAAAATCTCTACGTATGCCCGAAATGCGGTTACCACCACCGCATTAACAGCAGTGAATATTATGAAATCCTCTTTGACGATAATCTATTCATCGAGTTGTTCGATAATATCCGCAGCAAAGACTATTTGGGATTTACCGACCTGAAACCCTATCAAAAAAGGCTGGAAGAAACCTGGAATAAAACCGATCTGAAAGATTCCATGAGAGTAGCAGTCGGGAAACTGAAAGGAAATAATATAGTGATCGCCTGCATGGATTTCGAGTTTATCGGTGGATCGCTTGGCAGTGTAATGGGGGAAAAATTATCAAGAGCAGTGGACTACTGCATCCTGCACAAGTTTCCTCTGCTGGTGATCAGCAAAAGCGGAGGCGCACGGATGATGGAAAGTGCTTTCTCCCTGATGCAACTGGCAAAGACAAGCGGAAAGCTCTCGCAACTCAGTGATGCAAAAATTCCTTACATTTCTTTATTGACCGATCCTACTTTTGGTGGCATATCCGCTTCCTTTGGCATGTTAGGCGATCTGAACATTGCAGAGCCCGGAGCATTGATTGGTTTTGCAGGACCAAGGGTAATCAAAGAAACCATTAAAAAAGATCTGCCCGAAGGTTTTCAGAGAAGTGAATTTATTCTGGAACACGGTTTTCTTGACTTCATCGTCTCCAGGAAAGAATTAAAAGAAAAACTGGCCACTGTCATTATGCTCTTTAAGAACTAATCCCTTCACGATATATTAAAAGTAAGAGGTAATTTTGTCTGCCTGCCGGCAGGCAGACCTCTTATCTTTATTAATGGCAGAACTCAAAAACAAGTCAGCATTTTTTGAATACCTTATTGACAGCAAATATGTGGCAGGAATGGTATTGCTTGGTACTGAAGTGAAATCACTCAGAGAAGGCAAAGCCAGTTTTGCGGACAGCTATTGTATCATACATAAGGGAGAAGTATGGCTGAAACAATTGCATATTGCCCTGTACACACACGGCACCGCCAGCAACCATGAGCCTCTGCGTGACAGAAAACTACTTTTACAAAAAAGAGAAATAAGGAAAATTGAATCAAAACTGAAAGAAAAAGGATACACGTTAATACCGCTGCGGATCTTTTTCAATGAGAAAAATATTGCTAAAATAGAAATTGGCCTGGCAAAAGGGAAAAAACTCCATGATAAAAGAGAAAGCATTAAACAAAAGGAGACTGAAAGAGAAATGAAAAGGCATCTGAAATAAGTTTACAACTAAATCGTTTTAATCAAAAGAACCAGGACCGTCCCAAAATGAAAAATTCCCTGATTATCATTATCATCCTGTTTTCATTGAGCGCCAATGCCCAAAGTGTATTTGGATACTGGTATGGGATCGCCAATGTAAAAACATCCGGCTCTGCAAACAATTATCTCATTGAACTCATCCTGAATCCCGAAAAAGGATATGTAAAAGGAATTTTGAACTATTATTTCAAAAACACGTATCGCAGTTTGCAGGTAAAAGGGAATTATGATCCTTCATCAAGGCAGTTGAGTTTGTACGAGATCCCTATCCCCTATCACGCCTCCACTGCCGACCTTGAAGTGTTTTGCACCATGAATCTCCAGGCCACGCTGATGGCTGCAAAAGCAGGCTCCAGTCTTAAAGGCGCTTTTATCAGCCTTCCGCAATATAAATATACCTGCGCCGACATTTATTTCAGCCTGAAGCTAAATGCCGATATCAGTAAAGAAGATTCCGTATTGAAAGCAATCCGGGAATACAAAGAAACCTACCAGGTGTGGAGGCCCGCTTATACGGATACGGCAGTAGCCGTGAACATCATCCCGAGAAAAGTGATCAACTATGTGATCGAAAAAGAATATACGGAAAGAGAAAATATAATAGCCAATGAAATTGAAGTGGCGTCAGATACCCTGAAAGTGGACTTCTACGACAACGGAGAAGTGGATGGTGATTCCATTTCTGTTTTTTATAATAACAAACTGATTGCCTTTCACCAGATGCTTAGTACAAAGGCTGTTCATTTTGATCTGGTGCTGGATTCAACAAAAGAAATAAATGAACTGACTATGTTTGCCGATAACCTCGGTTCTATTCCCCCGAATACAGCGCTGATGATCATTGATGACGGGAAAAAAAGATATGAAGCAAGACTGACCAGCAATCTTGAAAAAAATGCAACCGTAAGGATCAAAAGAAAAAGGGATCAGTCATCTCTCAAACAATAAATTTCCCCGAAAGAAATTTTGAATCATCTCTCTTTCCCCATCTGTGGAAAATTTTAACGAATCTCTTTCAGTTCTACATCTGAAATTTACCGGACTATCCCCGTTACGATGGAAACAAACAAAGAATTAACGGCACTGTTCCACCTGATTGATGATCCCGATGAGGAGGTATTTGATGCCGTCACCCAAAAAATAGTTGACTACGGCAATCCCGTCATCCCCAACCTGGAAAACCTTTGGGAAACCACACCGGATCAAGAAGTGCAACAACGTATTGAACTGCTCATTCACAAATTGCACTTCCGTGACTTAAGCGAGGAATTCCGCCAATGGAGCATATCGGGACATCACGACCTGATGCTGGGCGCATTACTCGTTTGTAAATTTCAGTATCCTGACCTGTCCACTACTGCTACTATGCAGGAGATTGAAAAAGTGAGGCGAAACATCTGGCTTGAATTAAACAATTACCTCACACCGCTGGAGCAGATCAATATTGTGACCAGTATTTTATATAGCTATTATGGGTTGAAAGGAAGTGAAATCAATTACCAGGAAGCAGGTGATTTTATGATCCATAAAGTGCTGGAAGCAAAACGGGGCAACCAGATCAGCAACGGGATCCTGTATCTTGTATTGTGCGAATTACTTGACATACCCGTAAAAGCAGTGAACGTTCCCAAACAATTTATCCTTGCATATTTTAAACCGGGTTATTCCGATGAAATGCTTCCCAATCCTGTCAATAAAATCGAATTCTTCATTGATCCTACTTCGGGACAGGTATTTACACACCAGGATGTTGAAAGTTACTTTAAACGGATCGCTGTGCCGCCGGTGGGCTCTTATTTCAAACCCATGAAGAATAAAAAAATTATTCAGCAACTCCTGGATGAATTCAGCAAATGTTTTACAGAAGAAAAGGACGTCAGCAAAAAAAATGAGCTGGCCGAATTAAGCAGGTTGCTGGATTGAACGATCTTTCTTTCTATTCCATTAGTTTTACCTTTGCAAAAAAGACATGAATGCAAATATTGGAATTTCCGAAAAAGACAAGAAAGCTGTTGCGGCGATCCTGAATGTTATCCTTGCAGATGAGCAGATCCTTTACAACAAAACCAGGAATTATCACTGGAGTTATGAAGGGAGCAACTTTATGGAAATGCATAAATTTTACGAAGGACAGTACAGCGAACTGGAAGAAATGATTGACGAGATTGCCGAACGGATCCGAATGATAGGACATTTTCCCGAAGGCAGGCTGAAAGACTATCTCCGTGTAACATCCTTACAGGAACAGGACTATACCACTTCACAGGAAGAACAACTGAAGAATCTTCTGGAAGATCATGAGAGCATTATCATCAATATGCGAAAAGTTGCCGATACAATTGACACCGTTCATAAAGATGCTGGTTCAGCAGACTTTGTAACAGGGCTCATGCAACATCATGAGAAGATGGCCTGGATGATCCGCAGTTATCTCAAATAAACCGATCAGAGCGTCAGGCTCCATCCATCCCTGTAATCTCTTTTGACAAACTGGTTGGCTTCGTCAAAATTGGTGATTTTCATATTTTGTGCATCCCACAATAATTTTTTGCGTCCAAGGTATTTATCATCCCATCCTTTCCCTTTCGGATTCCGCATCATATAACTGCGGATGGCAAGGTTGCCCATCAGAATGCTTTCAGCAAATGGACCGGCATATTCGAAAGGCGAACTGGTTTCTTTATTCCCATAGCCCGCAATGCAGGCATTCACCCATTGGAGATAATGCCCTTCAGGAACTCTCTTAATCGTTTCAGGAGGCATGGCTTTTTCCTTCATTAAAACAGTTGGTAACAATCTCGGATTGGCTCCATAACAATCAACCAACAATTTTCCTTTGTCTCCAATGAATAACAATCCTCCATCCCAATTGCCAAAAGCTTCACCGGGCAACAATTCATCAGGGCGTTCGGGAAGCAACCCTCCGTCATGCCAGGAAACCTTTATATTCCCTTTTCCATCTTTCCTCGGATAATTCAAATGAATAATGGAAGAAGGCGGACAACTGTCAGGATTCATGCTGTCATCCCACATGGCCCTCCATATAGTGGAAATGCTGCATTCCACTTCAGTCGGAAAATCGATTGGCAAACAACGAAAAGCCGGATCCATGATATGGCAAGCCATATCTCCCAATGCTCCGGTACCGAAAGCCCACCATCCCCTCCAGTTAAATGGCAAATACGCCGGATTATAATCTATCATTTTTGCCGGCCCTATCCACAGATCCCAATTCAATTCGGATGGAATATCAAATTTCCCGGTTGGTGTCGGTATCCCCTGCGGCCATACCGGCCTGTTGGTCCAGCACTGAACCGAGTACACATCTCCGATCATGCCTGCATCTATCATCTCTTTTGTTTTCCGGACGCCATCACCCGAACCACCCTGGTTACCCATCTGAGTGACCACTTTATATTTTTTTGCTGCCTGTGCCAAAATTCTTGATTCATAAATATCATGAGTCAGTGGTTTTTGCGTATAAACATGTTTACCTGATTGCATGGCAGCAAGTGTAGCAACCGCATGTGTGTTATCGGGTGTAGAAATGGAGCATGCATCTATATTTTTCCTTTCCTTTTCCAGCATCACCCGGAAATCTTTGTAATAATTTGCTTTGGGGAAACGCTTGCGTGATGTAACTGCCTGCCGGTCGTCCACATCACAAAGCGCAACGATATTCACATGGGGACTTTTCGAAAACTGGGCCAGGTCGTCTTCGCCTTTTCCGCCCGCCCCAATACCTGCAATATTCAATGTATCACTGGGGGCAATGAACCCTCTTCCCAATACATGCCTCGGCACAATAAAATAACTTCCTCCAACAATGGCGGCATTGCGAATGAATTTACGGCGGCTGATATTGCTGCTCTTTTTCTTTTGACTCATGTGATCAATTTTGCTTCAAGTTAAATGTTACCGATTTAATCTTCAAAAGAAAATTTTTAACCTACTTTGTATATTTATTGTTTGCCCAATTAAAAAACTGATCTCATGAATATAACCTGGGAGGATTTTGAGAAAATTGATATCCGCTGCGGAATCATCGTTGATGTGCGAGATTTCCCGAAAGCCAGGAAACCTGCTTACCGGCTAATCATCGACTTCGGGTACCTGGGAAAGAAAAGATCATCGGCACAGATCACGGAACACTACCGGAAAGAAGATCTTTTGAACAAGCAGGTTATTGCAGTAGTGAACTTTCCTCCAAAGCAGATCGCTGACTTTTCCAGCGAATGCCTTATCCTTGGAGTATATGATGAAAACAAAAATGTAATTTTATTGCAGCCGGAACGGCCGGTAAGTAATGGCATGAAGATCGGTTAACCATGAGTGAGATTTATTCCACATATTACCAATCACCAATAGGCTTGCTGAAGATCACCGGCACAAAGAATTTTATCAGTGAAGTGGCATTTCATGATAAGACCACAAAAACCCCGGGTAAAAAAAGAAACTTACCTCCGTTGATCATTCAGTGTGTGGAGCAGCTCATTCAATATTTCAACGGGGAAAGAAGACAATTTGATCTGCCGGTGCATCAGGCCGGTACCGCTTTTCAGCAGAAAGTGTGGAGTGAACTACTCCACATTCCTTATGCGAAAACAATCAGTTATCTTGAACTTGCAAGAATGACAGGTGATACCAAAGCCACGAGAGCAGTTGCGAATGCCAACGGGAAAAATAATATTGTCATCATCGTTCCCTGCCACCGTGTGATCGGCTCCAACCGTGACCTGGTAGGTTATGGCGGAGGACTGTGGAGAAAAAAATGGTTATTGGAGCACGAAGCAAAAGTGGCGTATGGAATACAGACTCTTTTTTAAATTCAAAACCTGCCGGCAGGGTCAAAAGCAAAAATTAAAGAAGTTCTCTATTCGTTAAAGTGTTTTGCTATTTTATGTTTTGTCCTAAATTTTGAGTTTTGACTTTTGATTTTTTTCTTTCTCACCCCAACTCTTTATTCGTAAATGCCAGCGGCAACAACATACTTGCAGTTTTGATCACAAACACTTTTCCTGTCTGACCACTTAAAATAAGCCGGATCGGCTTTTGCACTCTTGATTCATATTCCATCAATGCCTGGCGGCACATTCCACAGGGAGAGATCGGGTGATCGCTTTCCTGGCTGCCGCTTGTAAAACTTATGGCCATCGTATCTATTGGCACTTGCGGATGCAGCGTGGCCACTGTTCCCAGTAAAACTCTTTCGGCACAAATGCCCACAGGAAATGAAGCATTCTCCTGGTTGGTACCCGTTACCGTCTCACCATTTTCAAGAATGGCAACCGCTCCCACCCTGAAGTTGGAATAAGGAGCATAGGCTTCTTTTGTAACTACTCTGGCTTTTTTCAGTAAGCGGGCATCCTTATCGTTCAGTTCACTGATATCATCATAAACTTCGTAACTGAATTCTGATTTGTTCTCTTTCATAGGCAAAAGTTACAGTGAAAATATGAACCGCCAAGTACAACAATATCCGGCTAAAAAAGTTGCAATCATTTGACGGCTTTAAATAAACGGTTCCATCTCGGCCCGTTTTGCCAGCTGAACCAGATGACAGACGCTTCACCTACTATCCTGTCTTCGGGTACAAATCCCCAAAACCGTGAATCCTGGGAACCCTGGCGGTTATCACCCATCATCCAGTAATAATTCATTTTAAAAGTATAATCAGTTGCTTCTTTTCCATTGATGAAATATTTTCCTTCTTTTTTCTCCAAACTGTTTTTTTCATATACCCGGATAGCTCTTTGATAGATTGGAAAAGTTGAATCGCTCAATATCACTTTTGCTCCTTTCCTGGGTATCCATACCGGGCCGTATTCATCTACTGACCACCTGTGAAGCGAATCATAAGGAAAATAAGTAGTCGGATCGGGGGTATTGATATAATAAGGTTGTACGCTTTTTATGATAGGAGATTTTTCCAGCAGGTTTTTTTCCTTTTCTGTCATATTGATAAGGTATGTCGAATTGCCCATCATGTTCAGGTCAGAAGAACTTTCTGTTTCATTGACCATTATACCGAGATCTTTCAGGTAATCAGGATCCAATGTGCGGTTATCTTTCAACTCCACAACATAATTTCTTTCCGAATTAGGCGGGATAGGTTGCTTCACTCCATCAATATAAACATCTCCATGAATGATCTGAAGAGTATCGCCGGCCACACCCATGCATCTCTTAATGTAATTATCTGTTTTATCCGGCGGATGTACAACTATAGGATAATTGACAGGATCATTTAAAATCATCTGGTCGTTAACAGATCCGGCTGCAGCTCTTCGTTTCACATCATAATAGGGATTGGCAGATTCAAAGCCTGCTTTATGAATTACCGTATCGCCTGTAGGGAAATTAAAAACCACAACATCCCCTCTTTTTACCGGGGAAGCAAACCAGCGGATATAAGGTAATTCAATTGCTGTGGAATATGATTTCCAGTTAAGCCCCGGAATATAATTATGAATAAATGGAATGGATAAAGGAGTGTTGGGAATGCGGGGGCCGTAACTGAACTTGCTGACAAACAGAAAATCATTAATCAGCAAAGTCTTTTCCATCGAACCGGAAGGAATGGTGTATGCTTCAAAAACAAAAGTACGGATCAGTGTTGCTGCAACTACAGCAAATATAGCTGCATCCACCCATTCTCTCCAACCACCTTTTTTATGTTTCCTTACCGCATCGGGGCCGATAAATTCAGGGTCTTCTTTAAAAGCTATATACGGGAAATATGCAAACGGAATTAAAGAAGCCAGTGTGTGCTGGCCGATGGTGAACTTACCAAACAGTTTGGCAAATTCTATAAAAATCCCCGGGGTGATAAACCATCCTACTACCGGGATCAGTTGCCAGAACACCCAATGTTTTGGCCGCTGAGCAAGTTCCTGCATTACCCAGGTATTATAAAAAGGAACATAAGCTTTCCAGGGAGCCACATTTGCCTTTGCAAATAATTTTGCAAACCCAACAGACGGAAGCATCATGTACAACAGGGATATCAAATAAACTACGAATATCTGGTTCAGAGGCATATCAAGACTTATTAGCGGTCAAAATTATTATAATAATCTGCCATTCAAAATTATACTCCCGAAAGTTTTGCTAAAGAAGACCTCACTTCGGCAGCACATAACTTCTCACATCTTCGGCTGTTATACCTTTACCCGAAAGGATCACCAGGCGCTCCACTACATTTCTTAATTCCCGTATATTACCTGTCCAGTTGTACTGCTGTAGTAATTTGATGGCTTCCGGATCAATACTTTTTTTAGCAGAGCCGTAATCTGCAGAAATATCTTCGAGAAACTGATCAACAAGCAGGGGAATATCATCTTTCCGGTCATTGAGCGAAGGTACATGTATCAATATCACGCTCAGGCGATGGTAAAGGTCCAGGCGAAAAGTTTTGTTATCAACTTCTTTTAAAAGATCTTTATTCGTAGCTGCAATAACCCGTACATCCACATTAATATCTTTATCGGCGCCAACCCTTGTGATCTTTCCTTCCTGCAATGCCCGCAACACTTTGGCCTGAGCATTAGGACTCATATCCCCGATTTCATCCAGGAATAATGTACCGCCGTTTGCCTGCTCAAATTTCCCGATACGTTGCTTGATGGCAGAAGTAAATGATCCTTTTTCATGTCCGAATAATTCACTCTCGATTAATTCTGACGGGATGGCGGCACAATTCACTTCCACCAGAGGGCCTTCAGACCGGTTGCTCTTTTCATGTATCCATCTTGCTACCAATTCTTTTCCTACTCCATTTTCCCCGGTAATTAATATTCTTGCCTCGGTGGGAGCTACTTTTTCAATTGTGTCGCGGATTTTTTTCATGGGGCCCGACTCTCCGATCATCTCCTGTACCCTGCTTACCCTGCGTTTCAGAACTTTCGTTTCTGTTACCAGGCTGCTGCGCTCCATTGCATTGCGGATGGTGATCAGCAGGCGGTTCAGGTCGGGTGGTTTGGAAATATAATCATAAGCTCCTTTCTTCACTGCTTCCACTGCCGTTTCAATATTACCATGGCCGGATATCATGATGATGGGAATATCAGGATTAAATTCACCCGCTTTCTGCAGGAATTCAATACCATCCAGCCTGGGCATTTTAATATCGCATAGAACCACATCGTACGTTTTATCCTTGTACTTTTTCAGCCCCTCTTCCCCGTCAGGCGCTTCGTCTATTTTATAACCTTCGAAAGACAATATTTCCGTCAATGTTTTCCGGATCGCCCTTTCATCATCTATGATCAATATTTCAGCCATTGCGAAAAATTTTGAATTTAAAAACAGAGCAAAATTCTGAAGCTCTTTAGTATCAACATACCGGAATTAATGAGTACTGAATTGTATAAAAACATTCTTTCTATGGCCTTACCCGGCTTTGAAGTTTTTACATTTTATTTTACTTCTCCAGGTACATCACTTCTTTCACCAGATTCACAGTTCCCGGTACATCGGGAAGGGCAGCAGTTACTAGGTTAGGTGCATAATGCAACGGCGCATCCGCAGCGGTAATGCGACGGATCGGTGCATCCAGGTAATCAAATCCTTCTTTTTGTATGCGATAGGATAATTCGGAAGACACAGAAGCAAATGGCCATTGCTCTTCAACAATGACCAGGCGATTCGTTTTCTTAACGCTTTCCAGTACCGTCATCCAATCAAGAGGGCGAATCGTGCGAAGATCAATTACCTCTGAGCTGATCCCGTCTTTTTCCAATTCTTCAGCAGCTCCCAATGCCACTTTCATCATTTTGTTGAATGATACAATAGTCACATCCCTGCCCTGCTTTTTAATATCAGCTTTCCCAAGCGGAATGTAATATTCTTCTTCAGGCACTTCTGATTTATCGCCATACATCACTTCACTTTCCATAAAAATTACCGGGTCCTCTTCATACCGGATGGATTGTTTCAGCAATCCCTTTGCATCATATCCATTGCTTGGAGAAACAACTTTGATACCGGGTATGTTGGCATACAAACTTTCAAATGCTGTAGAATGTTGCGCTCCTAATTGGCCTGCTGAACCATTAGGGCCTCTAAAAACAATAGGGCAAGATATTTGTCCGCCACTCATTGCCAACATTTTAGAAGCCGTGTTGAGAATTTGATCTAAAGCAAGTGCAGCAAAATTCCAGGTCATGAATTCAACTATAGGGCGCAATCCGTTTTGAGCAGCACCAACACCCACTCCTGCAAAGCCCAATTCAGTGATCGGGGTATCAATAATTCTACGGGGGCCAAACTCAGCAAGCATTCCCTGGCTCACTTTATAAGCCCCGTTATACTGTGCCACTTCCTCACCCATTAAAAAAACACTTTCATCCCTTCTCATCTCTTCCGACATTGCTTCACGCAATGCTTCCCTGAACTGGATTGATCTCGCCATTTTGCTCGTAGATTTTTAAGAGGGGCAAAATTAGGTCACAAGAAGGATAAAACCTAAAACAGCGCTTTTTCAGCGCTGTTTTCATTCGTTACATTAAAACCAAAAACGCAGTTCAATTAGTTATTACCATCATCATTTCCAAAACCACCGCCTCCGCCATTTCTCTCCTGGATACATTGCTGTTCAATAGCATCAACTTCCTGAGTAGTCATCTTCCGATTGGCCTCATTTAAACTGCTATACTTCGCTTCGATCTTTTTCAAGACACAATTGCAATGTGCATTTGAGGTTTGTTGATCTGCCCCGGCATTCGTCGCATTTTTCAGGCATGTATTCAAAAAACTTTGCTCATCTGCTGCAGACCATGTAGAACCTCCCAATCCTCCTCCCCGATTATTTCCGCCATTCCCCATTTCCTGCCTGCATTGCGCTGCCAATTGCTGGCCCTCTTCCTGCGTACCTTTTGTATTCATTTCTTCAAAATTGGCATATTTCGCTTCCAGCTTTTGAAGTACACAGGCACAAAGGGCTTTGTTTCCCGGATCAGTTGCACACATATTCATCCATCTGTCTTCATCGTCTTTGCTCCACCTGCCTGTACCGCCGGTATTGCCGCCATTATTATTACCACCGCCAAGTATTCCACCTCCTCCAATATTATTATTTGTATTGCCACCATTCAGGCACCCCTGCACCATAGCAGTCATTTCCGGAGTCTGCATGGCATTGGGCGCATTCAATGCTCTGGTTGCATCTGAATAGTTCGGATACTTTGCCTCCAGTTTTTGCACCATGCAACTGCAATAAGAATTTGCTTTATCCTGGCCCATGCCCGCAGCAGCAGCATCAGCACATTCTTTTACAAACTGGGTGCGTTGAGCATCGGACCAACCGGTCTTACATGAAGTGATGACCAGTGAAATAGCTAAAATGGTTAAGAGTGATTTCATATTATAAATTTTTTGTTCAGGCAATGTAATCCTTCTGGTCATATAAAAAAAATATGTAAATAATATTTTTAAAAAAATTTGCATCCACTGCTTCCGGGCTACTAAAAAACTTTCACTGAATCTGCCATTTTTTTGTATGACAAAAAGTAAAATCCGGCTTACAATTTTTTGAAATTCACATTTGGGTATAACTTTTTTTCAGAGATATCCTTGTAATACATAGCTTTCTTTTTCCAAAAGGCTGACTGACTAATCAAAAACTGTTATGAAGAGTTCACTCCTGCTGTTTCTCTTTTTTGCGATTTTTCAAATAAATTCTAAAGGCCAGATTGAAGGCCCCAGTAATGGAAATACTTTTACCGTAGTAGCAATCGGCGGATCAAGCCAGACCTGGCAAAACCCCGGTAATGTGGCTGCGAGTGATAACACTTATGCAACATTCGGAACCATATCTGCCGCAAACGGATATACTGATTACCTCGTGGTAACCAACTTCGGTTTCAATATCCCGTCCGGGTCAACCATTACGGGAATCATGGTAGAAGTGGAACGTTCTGATGCCAATTTCAGAACGATGGACAACAGTATTAAAATAGTAAAAGGTGGTATTATCAGCGGTGATGAGAGAGCCGTAAGCGCATCTTATCCACTGGCAGATGCTTACCAGCAATATGGGAATGCCGGTGATACCTGGGGTCTGTCATGGACATACTCCGATATAAATGCTACTGATTTCGGAGTGGCAGTCTCTGCAAAAAAAATAAATAACCCTACAGGCGCCGCTGCCGGGAAAATTGATAATATCCGGATCACGGTGTTTTATGATTTTGCGGTACTGCCTGTAAACCTGATAAGCTTTTCTGCTTCAAAATATAAAAGGTCTGTTACATTGAACTGGGTCACTGCAAATGAAATTAATATGACCGGGTATGATGTGCAGCGTTCCAATGATGGAATCAATTTTTCAACGATAGCTTCCCTGCCCAGCAATAACAGCATCTCAACCAGGAAGTATGGCTATGTTGATGGCGATCCACCCGGAAATATTTTATATTACCGTCTTAAAATGACAGGGCTTTCCGGTTATTCCAAATACTCAAAAGTCATTATGGTGAGCCTGGAGAGTGAAAATAAAATATCTCTTTATCCCAATCCTGCCCCTGCAGACCGGATGCTGCACATCGCTGGCCGGGATAACAGGGTATTGAATATCCGCTTTTTTGATGCTGCAGGAAGACTGTTATCATCCGGTGCAGTTGATTCAGATAATATTTCACTTTTATCGCTTCGCTCTCAAAAAGGAATGGTCATATACCAGGTGACGGATAACCATGCTCAGGTGATCGGAAAAGGTAAACTGGTGTTGCAATAGTCATCTTAATTTTTTTTTCATAAGCCAGTCCTTCTGAACGCTGCGGCCGAGAATAAACACTGTTTCACTGAATTTTTCAAAGCCCCACTTTTTATAAAATTTCATGGCACGGAAATTCTTTTCCCAAACGCCCAGCCATACCATTTCTTTTTTCAGTGCAATAGAAATTTCCATACAGCGCTGCATCAGTGCTGCGCCCACTCCTTGCCCGATAAATTCTTTCATTACATAAATCCGTGCTATTTCCATAGCAGGTACCTTTTCTAATGTAGGGGGGCTGTTGAACTCTCTCATTCGTACATAACCGGCAACCTGGCCATCAGCGTACGCCAGCAAAAAAATATTATTTGTTGCACCGACTTCATTCATCAATTCATTTTTTGTGAAAATTTCATTCATGAAGTGATCCATATCCTCAGCTCTGTTATATGGGGCATAGGTTTCATAGAATGTTTTCCGGCTCATGTCGGCAATGATCCCGGCATCATTTATTTTTGCTTCCCTGACTGTTATTACGGGCATCTGTCAAAATTATAGATAAATCATTCAAACTTTTTTTAGCGCTGTTTGGTTTTACATTTGTATAAAATGATTGAATAAAAGTGCACTACCCAATCATCGTCATCGGCGGGGGGCCAATCGGGCTGGCCTGCGGGATTGAAGCTAAAAATGCAGGCATTGAATATCTTATAATTGAAAAGGGATGCCTGGTCAATTCACTGTTCCACTATCCTGAGAACATGACCTTCTTTTCGACCTCGGAGAGGCTGGAAATCGGCGGTATTCCTTTTGTTTCCAAAAATGCCAGGCCTTCAAAGCCTGAAGCGCTGGAATACTACCGGAGAGTAGCACAGGCTGAAAAAATAAACATTCATTTGTTTGAAAAGGTGAAAGAAATAAAAAGGCAAAATTCAAAAGACAATAAACAAAATGGAGGAGAAAAACACCCGGATACAAATTTTATAGTCACTACTGATAAAGATCAATACACGGCAAGTTCTGTAATCATTGCAACGGGATTTTATGATATTCCTTACCTGCTGAATGTACCGGGAGAGGATCTGCCGAAAGTGACTCACTATTTCAAAGACCCGCACTTCTATGCATTTCAGAAAGTGATCGTGGTGGGTGCCAGCAACTCCGCAGTGGATGCTGCTTTGGAAACATGGAGAAAAGGTGCTGAAGTAACTATGATGGTAAGAGGAAATTCTATTGGCGAAAGAGTGAAATACTGGGTGAAACCAGATATTGAGAACCGGATCAGCGAAGGATCCATCAAAGCTTATTTCAACTCCGCCATTGAGGAAATAAGAGAGAAAGAAGTGCTGATAAAAACCCCTGAAGGAACGATAAGTCTGGAAAATGATTGGGTGATCGCTATGACGGGCTATCAGCCCGATCTTGATTTTTTACGAAATACGGGAGTGCATTTATCCGCTGACGGAGTGATGAAACCTGAAGTGGATGAAACAACTTATCAGACCAATATCCCTGACCTTTATCTCGCCGGCGTGATTTGCGGAGGACTGAACACCCACCGCTTGTTCATAGAAAATTCCAGGGAACATGCAGAAAAGATCATAGAAGCCTTCTGTGAAAAAACTAACCGGTAGCACTTTTTATCAATAAAATTTATTTCTCCAGTTTCGTCCTTCTCAGTTCCAGCAGGTTCAAAGCATTGGCATCAAATCCTTTTACATAAGGTTGCACAAAATGCACCACTTCATCATACCACAAGGGAACCACCGGCGCATCACGGATCATCAACTGATCGGCTTCCCTGTACAATTCATACCGCAAGGAATCATTGTTTTCTTTCAGCGCTGCATCAAACAACTTATCGAACTTAGGATTATTATACCGGGTATAATTGGGGGGAGCCGGATTTTTTGAATAGAAAACCGACAGAAAATTTTCAGCATCCGGATAATCTGCTATCCAGCTTCCGCGAAAGAACAATGCTCTTGAATTCGCTGTCATATCCAGCAACAGGGATTTCTGTACCACTTCCACCTGGACAGGAATTCCGATCTCACTTAATTGTTTGGCAACAAAATCTGCCATGTCGGAATAGATCGGTATGGTCAACAGTTTGATCACAGGCAATCCTTTGCCGTCAGGATAACTTGCTTCAGCCAAAAGTTTTTTACTCATGGATGGATCGTAAGCATATCCTTTGACCAGGGTAGAATCGAATGAAGGAAGACCCATAGGAACGAATCCCGATTCAGCAGGAGTACCTAATGAATTTCTCAGGTAAAGGATCATCTTTCTCCGGTCAAACCCGTAATTGATGGCCTGGCGTATGGCTTTGAAACGAAGAGGAGAATTTTTCACCAGCATGTTATTCGTATCTACCAGGATGCCGAAATATTCTATGGTCAGATAGGGATGTGTCTGTAATATGATCTTGCCCTCCCACTCTTTTCTCAATGTTCCCATCTTGGTCAGCACTTCATCTTTAAACGAAGCTTCAATATCGTTGATGAATTCCAATTGTTTTTCACGGAACAATAAAAATTCTGTGGCTTTGCTGTCATAAAAAGAAATTTTGATACCGTCAAGGTAAGGCAGGCGAGCACCCGAACTGTCTTTCTCAAAATAGTGTGCGTTTTTTTTCAGTACCAGAGCCTGCCCCTCTTCCCAGGCCACTATCTGAAAAGGGCCGGTTCCTACAGGATGGCTCCGGAAATCATTTCCGTATTTATTCACAGCTTCTTTTGCGATTACAGAACAGTATTGCATGGATAGTATTCCCAGCATGGGTTTGAAAGGCTGGATCAGTCTTACCTGAAAAGTGGTATCATCAACGGCAGTAAAAGGATGAAGACTGTCCACCTTACGATTGAAGATCCATGCGCCGGGGCTCGCCGTTTCCTTATCTATGATCCGCAAAAGACTGTACACCACATCCGAGGCAGTCATCTTTCTGCCTTTTCCATCGGGGAATACCGGATCGTCATGAAAGAAAACATCATCACGCAAATGAAATGTCCAGACAAGTCTGTCATCCGATACATCCCAGCTTTTGGCCAGGGAAGGAACAATATTCAAATTCTGATCCACTTCCACTAATGTGTTGTACAATTGGTGTACTGCCCACATGATGGATTGATTCTTTGCAAATGCAGGGTCCAGGGATGCAATACCGGTGGTCTCATTGTAATGAAAAACATTCCGCTCTTCCTTGTTCTTATTATAACAGGATATCATCAGTATGCAAGCAGTGATGAGCAACCAATATTTCCTTTTAACGATCATAATTGATATTGAACGATTAAATTTACATCTTCAAACAAGATTATGGCAAAATACATTCTTCATGTTATTTACGGATCATTTTTTTTATTGTGCCTCACTAATTTTTCCCGGGCACAGTTGCTGAACAACAAAACCAGTTTCACTCACCAGGATACACTCCGCGGCACCATAGGCCCCGAAAGATCGTGGTGGGATGTTTTGCATTACGACATTACAATAGATCCGAATTACAATGAGAAGTCCATTAAAGGAAAAGTAATCATAGAATATAAAGTGGTTCAGAAAGATCATTCGGATTATATGCAGATAGACCTGCAGCAGCCCCTGACCATTGATACTTTGTATTACGATGGCAAACTATATATCAATTATCCGCCAAAGCCATATTACAATGAAGGAAATGTTTGGCATGTTCCTCTGCCGAAAACAGAACTGAACTCAGTCCATACGATCGGCGTAGTATATCATGGCAATCCAAGAATTGCAAGGAATCCGCCCTGGGATGGCGGTTGGATCTTTACCAAAGACAGCTTAAACCGTCCCTGGATGACAGTGGCATGCCAGGGGCTCGGCGCCAGTGTATGGTATCCCTGCAAAGATCATCAGAGTGATGAGCCGGATAATGGTGCCACGCTGCGGATCATTGCTCCTGATACTTTAGTGGCGGTGGGCAATGGAAGGCTGAAAGACAAAACGGATAATAAAAACGGTACTACTACATGGACATGGAACGTAGTGAACCCGATCAACAATTATGATATTATTCCCTACATCGGGAAATATGTAAATTTTACCGATACCCTGATGGGCGAAAAAGGAGTATTGGATCTCAGCTACTGGGTTTTGGATTATAATCTGGCAAGGGCAAAAAAACAATTTGGCCTTAATGTAAAACCCATGCTTCATTGTTTTGAATACTGGCTTGGGCCCTATCCTTTTTATGAAGACAGTTATAAGTTAGTGGAGACTTCTCATCTGGGCATGGAGCATCAGAGCGCAGTTGCTTATGGCAATCATTATATGAATGGCTATCTCGGAAGAGATCTGTCAGGAACCGGATGGGGGCTGAAATGGGATTATATCATCATTCATGAAAGCGGCCATGAATGGTTCGGGAATAATATCACTACCAATGATGTGGCAGACATGTGGGTGCATGAAGGCATTACCGATTACACCGAAACACTTTTTGTAGAATGCCAGGGCGGGAAAAAAGCAGCCGATGAATATACACAGGGCTTGCGCAGGACAATAAGGAATGATAAGCCTGTCATCGGGCCTTATGGTGTGAACAAGGAAGGCAGCAGTGATATGTATAACAAAGGAAACAACATGATCCATACGATCAGGCAGGTGATCAACAATGATGAGTTATTCCGTAAAATTTTAAGAGGCCTGACCAAAACCTTCTATCATAAGACCGTCAATTCAAAAGATATCGAAAACTATTTCAGTAAAGAATCAGGGAAAGACCTCTCTAAAATATTTGACCAGTATTTAAGAACGGCAAAGATCCCGGTGCTGGAATATAAGATCAGCGGAAACAAACTTTCTTACCATTGGTCAAATTGTGTTGACGGGTTCAATATGCCTGTTCGTTTAGCCAACGATCCAAATCTCTGGCTGTACCCGGCAACGGAATGGAAAGAAATGAATGTATCCGATGCAACTAAAGACGGTTTGCAGATCGACAAAAATTTTTACATCACGGTTAAGAAAGCAGAATAACAGTTACTCTTGCCCGTTGCCTTTTGGCCATTCACTATTCATTATCTTTACCCTATGAGTGACATCCGAAGGCAAAGTATTATTTCCTCCGCTGTGATCTATTTTGGCTTTGCCATCGGACTTTTAAATACCTATCTTTTTACCAAACAAGGACTTTTTACCGAAGAGCAATATGGCCTTACCGGAATTTTTATTGCTATTGCCATTATGATGTCGGCACTTGCAGGTATGGCAATGCCTTCTTTCATTTTCAAATTCTATCCGTACTATAATGACAACCTGCCTCCAAAGAAAAATGACATGATCACCTGGGCTTTGCTCATCAGCGTCATTGGATTTATACTGGTACTGATAGCTGGAATAGCCTTAAAACATCTTGTGGTCAGGAAATTCGGTGGCAATTCACAGTTAATGATCACTTATTATTACTGGCTTTTCCCCATGGGTTTCGGACTCACCATCTATACCGTTCTTGAAGCTTATGCATGGAATCTTCATAAATCGGTACTCACCAATTTTCTCAGGGAAGTGCAATGGCGTTTATTCACCACTGTTTTCATTGTATTGTTTGTAATGAACGTCATTAAAGATTATTCGTTGTTCATCAAATGTTTTGCATTTACTTATCCGGGTATTGCCATCATTCTTTTTATTTACCTGGTTGCTACCGGGAAAATCCACTTTACTTTCAGCGTGAGCAAAGTCACCCGCAGGTTTTTCAGAAAGATACTGGCGCTTTGTCTCTATGTTTATTCCGGCACGTTTATTTTTACTTTATCCCAGGTATTCGACACTTTCGTGATTGCCTCATTGAAAGGACTGGACAAAGCCGGCATTTACACCCTGGCTGCTGTGATGAGCAGCGTGGTGCAGGCTCCCCAAAGAGGAGTAGTGGCAGCATCCATAGCTCATTTATCCAAAGGATGGAAGGATAAAAATATTCCACTGCTGCAAAGGATCTATCAGCGATCCTCACTGAACCTGTTGATTTTTTCCTGCGGGATATTTATACTGATCTGGATGAATTTTGCAGACGGGGTAAAAACTTTCGGATTAAAACCTGATTACCTCGAAGCAGTCGATGTATTATTCCTGCTAGGTCTTGCACGGATTATAGACATGGGTACCGGAGTTAATGCGCAACTGATTGCTACTTCCAATTACTGGAGATTTGAATTATTCAGCGGACTGATCCTGCTGAGCCTGATGCTTCCGCTCACCTATTTCCTGACAAAAGAATACGGCATCACCGGGCCGGCATTTGCCAATATCATCTCTATCAGCATTTATAATCTTATCCGGATTATTTTCCTTTGGGTTAAATTCAAGCTCTTCCCGTTTACACTTTCCAGTATATACACTTTATTGCTGGCAGCGGCCGGCTTCTGCATTTGTTATTTCACATTGCATAATATGCAGGGACTGCCTGCAATTATTCTGCGCAGCCTTCTCTTTATTATTTTTTACGCAGGCGGCATATTTTACTTTAATTTATCGCCCGACGTGAAGCCGGTATTGGAGACGGTTAAAAAAAGGCTTAAAATAAAATAACAGAACCAGGTAATCAGTTACCGGTCTCTGCACGGCCTGCACCTATAAGATGTTTTACATAGTACGGGTCATACATGTCACTTATTGTAACACCCCCGGAACTGGAAGCCTGAACAAATTTATTATTCTGAAGATAAATACCTACATGTGTCACTCCTGAATGATTGCGGCGGGTATGAAAGAAAAGCAGGTCGCCTTCCTTTAACTGGGTGGTTGAAATACGCCTAGTTGATGTGTATTGATATTTGGAAGTACGTGGCAATGAAATGCCATAAACGGAAGCAAAAAGAAATTGCACAAATGCAGAACAATCAATGCCGCTTTTAGCAGCGCCTCCCAGTTTATAGGGAGTGCCGTACCAATCATCTATGAACTCGTATAATTTTAGATTCTGTATTTTCAAAGGATCTATATTCATCAAAGCCGCATATTTTGTTTGCAAAGCCATTGAAGAAGAAATATCTGCTGTATTGAATCCGCCTTCACTGCCTGCAGGTTCGTTTATTTTTTCATTTTGTTTTACAGGGGTTGCATACATGGCTTCATCGCGGCGAGGGCCTCTCGCCTGCCTGGCAGATGCAGTTACGGCTTCCGGTTGTGCCGGTTGAGCCGGATCAGCAGAAATATTATTCAGGAATTTTACATGTTTCTCATTCAATACGGAACGATCCTGTCCGGTTTTTGATGCGGTGACGGGTGTCACAGGTTTATCACTTGAAAAATCAATTTGCTTTAAGGCGCTGCAGCTACCTAGAAACAGGACAAGCGATATGGCGGGAAGAATTCTCTTTACCATAAGGGTCTTTTTTTAGGTGGATCAAAAGCAGTAATATTCGGAACGTGCAAAACTAAATTTATTTTTCGGAAATCTGATCATTATTTAAACGAAATTTGAAGCGGAAAAATGTTAATTCTTTTATTTGCCTTTAAACGAATGATTTAGATTCTGAGGACTATGAAATTTTCACATTTGCACGTACATACACAGTATTCTCTTTTAGATGGAGCTGCTTCCATTCAAAATCTGTATAAAAAAGCAATCAAAGACGGAATGCCTGCATTAGCTATCAGTGATCACGGGAATATGTTTGGCGTATTTGACTTCGTGGCTGAAGCATACAAACACAGAGATGAAAACGGAAACCTGAAAGTAAAACCCATTGTAGGATGTGAATTTTACATTACTTACAACCGTCATGTCAAATCATTCACAAAAGATCAGAAAGATCCGCGGCATCACCAGATTTTGCTGGCAAAAAATGAAACGGGCTACCGCAACCTGATGAAACTTACTTCGCTTGGCTTCATAGAAGGAATGTACAGCAAATATCCCCGTATTGATAAAGAATTAATCCTTCGCTACCATGAAGGATTGATCGCCACTACCTGCTGTCTCGGTGCCAGCGTACCCCAGGCAATTTTGAAAAAAGGAGAAGAAGAAGGAGAAAATGAATTCAAATGGTGGTTGAATATTTTCCAGGATGATTATTATATAGAATTGCAAAGACATGGTCTTGCAGAGCAGGATCGTGTTAATGAAGTGCTGGTGAAGTGGGCCGGAAAATACAAAGTGAAGATGATCGCCAGTAATGATTCACATTATGTGGAACAGAGTGATTTTACCGCACATGATATTTTACTTTGCATCAACACAGGAGAAAAACTAGCCACTCCGGCTATCCGCGAATTCACAGATGATGATGTATATCAAAAAGACAAACGCTTCGCATTTCCTAATGATCAATTTTATTTCAAGACCACTGAGGAGATGATGAAGAACTTTCCAGACCTTCCGGAAGCCATTGACAATACCAATGAAGTGATTTCCAAAATTGACCTGCTGGATCTTAAAAGAAATATTTTATTGCCGGCATTTCCCATACCCGAAGAATTTAAAATACACACAAAAGAAGAAAAACTTGATAAAGGCGCCGTATCACCCGAATCATTAAACCAATGGGAATACCTGAAACACCTTACGTATGAAGGTGCACAAAAGCGATACAGCGGGATCACTGATGAAATACGGGAACGCATCGAATTTGAATTATTCACGATCAAGACCATGGGGTTTGCAGGGTATTTTCTTATTGTAAGTGATTTTATTAAAGCCGGGAGAAGCAAAGGCGTGTTTATCGGCCCCGGCAGAGGGTCTGCCGCAGGCTCTGTCGTTGCTTATTGTATGGGCATCACCAATATTGATCCTATTAAATACAATTTACTTTTTGAAAGATTTTTAAACCCAGACAGAAAGTCAATGCCCGATATTGATACGGATTTCGACGATGAAGGAAGACAAAAAGTGATAGACTACGTTGTTGAAAAATACGGAAAGAACCAGGTGGCGCAGATCATCACCTACGGTACGATGGCGGCAAAAATGAGCATCAAAGATGTAGCCCGTGTTATGGATCTTCCCTTGCCTGAATCAAATGCCATGGCAAAACTGGTTCCCGAACGTCCCGGCATTGTACTGAAAAGATTATTGCATGCACCGGTAAAAACAAAAGATGTGCGCAATGCTGATAAAGAAGGGCAATCAGAAAAAACTCTGGAAGAAAAGGAAGGATTGGGGAATGATGAATTAGAAAGCATCAGGAAACTCAGGGAAATTTATAACCAGGACAATACCATTGAAAGCAAAGTGCTGCATGAGGCCGAACGCCTGGAAGGTTCCGTCAGAAACACAGGCATTCATGCAGCAGGTATCATCATTGCACCTAAAGACCTGACGGAATTAATTCCTGTGTGCACCGCAAAAGATTCTGTGCTATGGGTAACGCAGATAGAAGGAAATATTATTGAAGAAGCAGGTGTCATCAAAATGGATTTCCTGGGATTAAAGACACTTAGCATCATTAAAACAGCACTGGAACTGATCCAGAAAAATCATGGAGTAAAAATCAATATTGATACAATCCCGCTGGACGATAAGAAAACTTTTGAGCTATACCAGCATGGCGCTACCATTGGCACATTCCAGTTTGAAAGTACGGGCATGCAGAAATATTTGAGGGAACTGAAGCCTGATAAATTTGATGATCTTATTGCAATGAATGCATTATACCGTCCCGGACCACTGGCGTATATCCCCAATTTCATTGACCGCAAACAGGGACGTGAGCCCATCACTTACGACCTTCCTGAAATGGAAGATATACTGAAAGAAACTTACGGCATCACTGTTTACCAGGAGCAGGTGATGTTACTGGCGCAGAAATTAGCAGGATTCAGCAAAGGTGATGCAGATGTATTACGGAAAGCAATGGGTAAAAAACAAAAATCGGTGCTGGATAAAATGAAAGCAAAATTCATCGAAGGCGCCACCAATAATTTTTACCCGCCCGGAGAACTGGAAAAAATCTGGAGCGACTGGGAAGCATTTGCACAATATGCATTTAATAAATCACACTCCACCTGCTATGCATACGTGGCTTACCAGACTGCATACCTGAAAGCACATTATCCTTCCGAATACATGGCAGCTGTGCTGAATCATGCAGGAAGTATTGAAAAGATCACTTTCTTCATGGAAGAGTGCAAACGGATGGGATTAAAAGTGCTGGGGCCTGATATCAATGAATCGCACAAAGGCTTCGCCGTGAACAATGCCGGCGAGATCCGTTTCGGGCTGGGAGGTTTAAAAGGTGTAGGTGAAGCTGCGGTGGAAGCGATCATTGAGGAAAGAAATAAAGACGGTAATTTCACAACTATCTTCAATCTTATCAAGAGAATCAATCAAAGGACGGTCAATAAAAAAACGCTGGAAAGCCTTGCTTCTGCCGGCGCCTTCGATTGCTTCACCGAATTGCACCGGGCACAATATTTTTACCATTCTCCCGATGAACCAATAACCGGGCTGGAACGCATCATACGCTTCGGCCAGATATTCCAGAACCATTACGCTTCAAACACCAACACCCTATTCGGCGATCTGCCGATGCTGGACGATATCACTCCTCCGAAAATACCTGATTGCCCCCCATGGCCACTGACCGTTCAGCTGGATAAAGAAAAAGAAATGACCGGGATGTTTTTAAGCGGACACCCGCTGGATCATTACAAATTTGAAATAGAACATTACAAAGTTACTCCTCTCGCCAACTTTAATGAGTTCAAAGAAACGATCACGCTGAGTCCAAATCCGAACATGACATTCCGCCTTATTGGCCTGGTTGCGGATGCACAGCACCGCATTTCGCGGCAAGGAAATAAATACGGGAACTTTATTTTAGAGGATTATTCGGGGAAAACCACCATCCTCCTTTTCAGTGAAGATTACATGAAATACAGTACCATGCTGCAGTCGGGCAATACCGTTTTTATCACCGGGTATTTTAAACAACGATATAATAGGGATGAATTTGAGTTCAAAGTGGTGCATGTCTCACTGGTAGAAACCATGAAACGCCAACTGACCAAACAGTTAAATATCCAGGCTCATCCCAGATTCATCAATGAAGAAATGATCCGATTTTTAGAGGGAAATATAAAAAAATTCCCCGGGAATTCCGTCCTGAAATTCACTGTAGAAGATCCAAAAAACAAACTAAAGATCAGCCTTGTAGCAACGAATAATGGCTTTGAAATGAATAACGACATGATCGAATTCCTTCAGCAAAGACCTGACCTTGAAGTGGAAGTGATCACAGCCTGATCTTTTCAACAATTTTATAGATACAGGAACTCATAAAACATTGATCTTATCAAAGAAAAAGCTTATTCACAACAATCAGGGAAAGAGAAGATGAGAAAGCATCTGCCGGACCTGGCAACATAATGGATAAAACACCTCAATACCGGCCTCAGAATCTACTCAGTTTTGTCAGGTTTTCAGGCTGAACAATGACAAGTTTTGCACAACTGTATGCCAGCATTGCGTATTAACTTGTCAGGACTTAAATTTGCAGT
This sequence comes from Sphingobacteriales bacterium UTBCD1, assembly GCA_002066995.1. Classification (GTDB taxonomy): domain Bacteria; phylum Bacteroidota; class Bacteroidia; order Chitinophagales; family Chitinophagaceae; genus UTBCD1. The sequence goes on along the minus strand of MWTC01000019.1, from coordinate 51,393 downwards.
CCTCAACAATTAAAATTTAAAACTTGTACTAATGGCAAAAGAATTTAATGATTCCAATTTTCAAACTGAAGTGCTGTCATCCGACAAACTGAGCGTTGTGGATTTCTGGGCAGAATGGTGTGGCCCTTGCCGTGCTATCGGGCCTATCATCGAAGATCTTTCCAAAGAATACAGCGGGAAAGTGAATGTAGGTAAAGTGAATGTAGATGTAAATCCTCAGGTATCTATGAATTATGGCATCACTTCCATTCCAGCAATCCTGTTTTTCAAAAACGGGCAGTTGGTTGATAAACTGATTGGCGCACAGCCCAAAGGAAATTTTGTAAAAAAGATTGAAGCTCATTTAAGTTAAAAGATTTCTTTTAAAGACAAAGAGTGCCACGGTTTCAAATCGTGGCACTTTTATTTTTTCCCGATAAAAAATTAAAATTGCCTGCACTCATAAATACGGCTAATGATTGATCACAATTTCCTGCCCCGGGACATGCTTGTGTTTAAATAAAATACTGAACAAAATTCCAACGATCAGTGCGTAGAGGGCAAAGGTCAGCCAGATGCCATGCCAGTTGCTGCTGCCATCCGTGTTAATGAAAAACTTTCCGATCACATAGCCGCTCACCACGCTTCCAAGATAAGCCCCCACCCCGTTTGTCATCATCATAAATACTCCCTGTGCGCTGGAACGAATAGAAGAATCAGTTGTTGTCTCCACAAACAGCGAGCCCGATATATTGAAAAAGTCAAATGCCATTCCGTAAACGATACAGGAGACAATGATCATCACGGTACCTGCAAAAGATGGATCGCCAAAAGCAAACAAACCAAAGCGGAAAACCCATGCAAACATGGACATGAGCATCACCTGCTTGATCCCGAATTTTTTCAGGAAAAAAGGAATAGTGAGAATGAACAAAGTTTCTGACATCTGCGATATGGATAGAATGATGGTGGAATATTTTACCACAAAAGAATCCTGGTAAGCCGGATTGGAACCAAACCCGCTCAGGAAAGAATCGCCGTACATGTTGGTCAGTTGCAATGCTGCACCTAAGAGCATAGAGAAAAGAAAGAACAATGCCATCTTATAATTCCCGAACAGTTTAAATGCATTTAAACCCAACTGCTCAATGATGCCGGCATCTTTGGAAATAGATTTTGCCGGCGGACATTTTGGTAATGTGAAAGCAAATACTCCAAGCAAGAGAGCTGCTACAGCGCCGATGATGAATTGGTCAGCATTTGCTTTACTTCCTGACAAATTCGTTGTCCACATGGCAACAATGAAACCTATAGTACCCCACACTCTTATTGGTGGAAATGCTTTGACCACATCATAACCATTTCTTTTTAAAATAGTATAAGCAATGGCATTGGATAAGGAAATGGTGGGCATGTAGCAGATCATTGCTGCAAGGATCACATAAAATAAAGTGTCCGGATCGTTTACCCTGGGAACATACAGCAGAATCAATCCATAAAGTATCTGAAGTACGCCATATAATCTTTCCGCATTAATCCACTTATCTGCAATAATGCCTGCAATCGCCGGCATAAAGAGTGAAGAGATCGCCATCGTGGAAAAGATGGCACCAAATTGGGGGAAGCTCCATCCTTTTGCATTCAAACAATAAGTGCCGATCGTGATCAGCCATGCACCCCATACAAAAAACTGAAAAAAGCTGAGAACGGTGAGGCGGAATTTAATGCCCATTGTGTTGGATTTATTTCAGGAAGGGAAGATAAGGATTTTTTGAAGTTGGGATGATGTATAAATTAAACCTGGCTTACCTGAAGAATTTTTGCGATGCATTGTCAACCTGTTTTACCAGCCTTTTAAATACCCTCAGCAATGCAGGCAACAAACATATAACCGGGCATTCCCGGTAAAAAACAGCCCTGAAAACAAAATAATTCCGTGCATTCGTTGCTGGCAATAAAACTATAATTTAGCCCTCTCATTAATTAAATGAAAAATAATTCCGGCAGCCGGCTTCAGTCATGGTCTGCGATCCTTTTAAGTTTCCTGATCACCATCTGCCTCGTCAGGCTGTATGAATATTTCACTATTGCATCCAAATATTTCCTGGAGCATTCTTATCGTTATGAACTGACCGGTGTATTTTTCGATGCCTGGGCTGTCCTGATCTATTGTTTTATTTTCCTGCCGGTTTACTATTTGATCTCAGTATGGAATTTAAAAACCGCAAAGATCACATTTCACATTCTGAATACAATAATGATCATCCTGTATATCTCCCTGATCATAGTTTTTTCTGAAAGAACTCGCCCCTTTGATCATGAATTTTTTACCCGGAAAGCTGCTGACTCATGGATCACTGCCAGACAAATGCTTTCCACCGGGTATATGGTGCTTGTACCTTTTGCGATCTACATAGCTGCTTATTTCTTAATTTATTTTTTTATCATCAGGAAAATTAAATTCAGAAAATGGCAACCGGTTACTGTCTTTATTCTTTCGTTGCTTGCTGTTTTCTTTTTTAAATTTTCCGTTCCATCCAACAGCAGCTTCAACCAGCCCGGAGCTTATTATCTTGAGTCAAACAAATTCAGCTATTGGGTTAATGACAGTTACAACTATTTCAAAGCAAAAGGTCTCTTTAATTCCGGCAAACTGAACGATCAGCAGCTGGCAGAAGCCATTTCTTTTTATCAGCAAAATCATCCTTTCAACTACACAAGTGCAGAATACCCGCTCCTGCACAAGAATGACAGTAAAGATGTACTGGGAAGTTTCTTTAATCTTCATAAATCCCCTCCTAATATTGTCCTGCTCGTTGTAGAAGGGTTATCCAGGGATTTCAGCGGTGATAAAGCTTATGCTACCAGTTTCACCCCTTATTTAGATTCACTCTCTTCCAGAAGCCTTGTATGGGATAATTTTTTGAGTACAGCGCCGGGAACTTTTGCAGCACATCCCGCATTAACAGGTTCCCTTCCCTATGGTAAAACAGGCTTCTCCCTGATAGGTATGATGCCCGAACATTTGTCATTGATAAAAATTTTAAGGGCTAACGGCTATTGGGCAAACTTCATGATCGGGTTCAACCCGGATTTTGATAACATGGGCGGTTATATACGCTTGCAGGGAACCGATTTTATTTTGTCGCACTACGGGCCAAAATATAAAATGATGGGTGTTGGTAAAGAAGGCTGGACGATGGGCTATCCGGATGATGCATTGTACAGCAGAAGCTTTGAAGTGATGGACTCACTGAAGAAAACCCCTTATTTCAATATCTATCATACCGGAACCACGCACATGCCTTATCTTTTTGATCAATCGCCTTTGTACAGCAAACTCTTTGATGAAAAAATGAAGACTATCTCTGTTTCCCCGGGAGTAAAAAGAACTTTGACCGCCACCAAAAAAATTTTAATGACCTTCATGTTCTCTGATGATTGCATCAGGAATTTTTTTTCTGAATATGCAAAACGTCCTGAATATTCCAATACGATCTTTTTCATCACCGGGGATCACCATATTGGTTCTTTTCCCTCCACAGGAAATATTGACGATTACCATGTGCCGCTGATCATTTACTCTCCCATGCTGAAGGAAGCACATAAATTCTATTCTGTGAATTCGCATAACAATATTGCGCCCACGATCACTGCTCTGATCCTGAATAATTATAAAATGCCCTATGTTCCCGATGAAGTGAACTGGATGGCAGATGTACTGGATACCTGCACTACTTTCCGGAATGTTCAATCCATGCCGTTCATGGCCTGGAGCCGCGAGATCAATGATTACATTTATAAAGATTACATGCTTTCCGAAGGAATGTTGTATAAACTCACACCGGACCTGCTGATGGATTCTTACAAGAATGATTCAATGCAACAGTATATCACACGCCTGCTGGAAAATTTCAAGATTATCAATTCTTATGTATGTGACAACAATAAAATATTTCCAAAAGATAAACTCCCTTTACCTGGCGAAAAAAAGCTGTTGTCAAGCTTCAATGATTCATTGATCCGTGTTTATGCAACAGGAAGTACCGACACGACAGTGATGCCGGTATTCACCATACCGAAAGAATACCGTTATCTCTACATCGATGTTTCCGCCGATATCAACCTCGTTAAAGCTGATTCAGCAGGCCAGCCTTCTTTCCGGCTTGCGTTGACCGGCAAAACCAATACGGCTAAAGAATACCTGTATTGGACCAAACGTGATCTTGTATTGATGACCGAAAAAGGTTATCACCCGATGCAGTGGACCCCGGTCTCCACCGATGACATGTTTGAATTAAATGATTACAAACAATACGAAAATTTAAGTTTTGAACTGTCCCTGTTCCGGCAGGAATTGCCCATCAGTTTAAAGATGAAAAACCTGAAGGTGGATATTTACGGGGTAAAGTAAGTTTTCAATTTTTAAAAATATTTCACCTTTCCTGCATCAGCCCCTATCAGAATTTATTTTAAGAAATCTGAAAAGATTAGTTTTACAACATGCAAATGAACAGCCCAAAAAAATATTACCAGTCACAAATTGAAAAGCTTGATTTCGCAAAAAAAAGGTTACTGAAACAAAAAAGCCTGTACTCCATTCTCCGGTTGCTGATTGCCGTCCTTGCCATCATTGCACTCTGGGAATTATGGGGGTTTTCCGTGGTAATGGCATTACTGGCATTCTGGATTCTTGTTGCCGTTTTTGTTTTTGTAGTCACTAAAGATCTCAAAAACAAAGAAACACTTGAAAATAACCGGTCATTGAAGAATATCTGTAAAGAAGAGATACGTATTCATGATTTCGACTTTCAGCACCTGCCCGGCGGTGCAGAATTTTGCCCCGCTCATCATGCTTATGCCCAGGACCTTGATCTGTTCGGGAAAGCTTCTCTGTATCAATACCTGAATCGTACAAGATCAGAACAGGGGCATAAGAATTTTGCCAACCGGATACTGAATCCTTCTTCAAAAGAAACAATTGCACAAATGCATGAAGCTTGTAATGTACTTACTCAAAATCCGGGGTGGAGCCTTCAATTCCAGGCTCATGGTATCAGTCATCCCATCACCCTGGCTTCGGAAAGCAAGATCAATGAATGGCGAATAGAAGATGACCCTTTGAAAAAAAATCCATGGCTGCGCCTCATAAGGATCGCTTTTCCTGCAATGACAACTGTATCTCTGTTTCTATTTCTTTTTGAAATCATACCCGGTTCATTATTTACATTTTTTTTGATCACTTACTTTGCTGTGTCTTCTTACATCAGCAAAATATTTCAGCCACAGTATGCAAAACTGAACAGGATAGTTCCGGAACTGGAAACAATGGAACAATGTATCCGGATGATCGAAAGCAATACCTTCGACAGCTCTCTTTTCCGGCAATTGAAAGAGAAAATCAGCATCCATAATGAAACCGCTTCCCGCAGTATCGGGCAACTCAAAAAGATACTTGCCCGGCTTGACTACCGCTATAATCCTGTTGTTTATATACCCCTGAACAGTTTTTTTCTCTGGGATCTGCAGCAGTTCTTTGCATTGGGAAAATGGAAGACAAAATACAGTGATCAAATCCCTTTGTGGTTTGAGGCCATTGCAGAAACCGAATCTCTGATAAGCGTGGGCAGTGCGGCATTCAATCATCCCGGCTGGTGTTACCCGGAATTCAGTTCTGAAAAATACGTTTTCATTGCCGGCGATATGGGGCATCCCCTGATACCACTATCAAAAAGGGTGAACAATTCATTTTCTACCCGGGGAATAAAACAGGTAAACCTGATAACCGGATCGAACATGGCCGGTAAAAGCACATTTCTGCGAAGCGTGGGGGTAAATGCGATCCTGGCAATGATGGGTGCGCCGGTTTGCTGCAATAAACTTACTATATCCGAAATGAAAATAATGAGTTCCATGAGGATCAGTGATAATCTTGAAGAAAACACTTCCACATTCTATGCAGAACTGAAAAAACTGAAAGAAATCATAGAAGCAATAAGAAACCAGGAAACTGTTTTTATTCTTCTTGACGAGATTTTAAGAGGAACTAATTCAGCGGACCGGCATACCGGTTCCATTGCGCTATTAAAACAACTGATAAGGGAAAACGTTTCCTGTATAGTTGCCACTCATGACCTGGAACTGGCAGCGCTGGCCGGTGCTTACCCAGGCGACTTTCATAATTATCATTTTGATGTGCAGGTGCAGAATGAAGAGTTATTCTTTGACTACAAAATAAAAGAAGGAATCTGCCAAAGCATGAATGCATCCCTGCTGATGAAAAAAATCGGGATAGAATTATAAAATTTATTTACCCCAGCCAAACCAGTCGTTGCCATTGGCATAGAGCATCAATGCAAGCAGGATGACCATGCCTGCGATCTGTGCATACTCCAGGAATTTATCGCTTGGTTTCCTGCCGGTCACGATCTCATACAAAGTAAAAAGAACATGGCCGCCATCCAGTGCGGGTATGGGCAGTAAATTCATAAACGCAAGAATGATGGAAAGAAATGCCGTGATCCTCCAGAATGCCTCCCAATCCCATTGGTATTTCGGGAAAATGGAACCAATGGCTTTAAATCCTCCTACACCTTTGTAACCTCCTGTTTTGGGATTGACAATTTTTTTGAACTGGTCAATATAATATGCCAATTCATTTCCTGTCTTTTTTATTCCTGCCGGGAATGCTTCAAAAAAACCGTATTTCTTCACATTCAGTTTCACCCAGCCCAGGCTGTCCATTTGTTCAAAGTTTCCATATCCGTAAGGAATGAATCCCAGTTTCCCTTCGCTGTCCACCGGCGCTTTAAACGAAATCTCATTACCATTCCGCAACACCCTCAGATTTACTACCTGGTTTTTATGCTCCTGCAGATCGTTTTTTAATTCATCATAAAAATTAATTGTATCTCCGTCTATACCGACTATCTTATCATTTTTTCTGAGCCCGGCTTTAAATGCATTTCCCGTATCAGGAACATATAATGCCATAACCGGTATTCTCGGTTCAAGGAAGAGACTCATATCCTTTCTCCTGTTTTCGATCAACTGACCAAGAAGATCAACAGGTAATTTTATATTAACCGTTTCGCCATTACGTTCTACCGTTATATTACTGGCAAGAATAACAGCCCGGAAAACTTTTTCAAAATCTTCCGCCGGTTTACCATCTACAGAAATTATTTTATCGCCATTCCGGATACCCATTTTGTACAAAGTGCTGTCCACTACATGTACGCCGTATTTCAATGAATTGGCAGGGATTTTTTTATCGCCCCATATCATTAAAATGAATGCATAGATCACAAAAGCCGTCAGTACATTCATCGTGATTCCTGCCAGCATGATGATCAGTCTTTGCCAAGCAGGTTTGCTGCGGAATTCCCATTCCTTGGGCGGTTGTTTCATCGCTTCGGTATCCATGCTTTCATCCACCATGCCGGCAATCTTTACATATCCCCCCAGCGGCAGCCATCCAATGCCATACACGGTGTCTTTCACTTTTCTTTTTACCAATGCAAACCAGGGATCAAAAAATAAAAAGAATTTCTCCACCCGGCATTTAAACCAGCGGGCAGTGATATAGTGCCCAAATTCATGGAGAATGATCAGAATGGATAATGCCAAAAGCAACTGCCCTACCTGCAAGCCTATATTGGACCAATTAATCGCTAATAGATAATTCATGTTATAAGTTTCCCTAACTAAATCCCAACTTTTTTCTGATAGAATCTGCAAATATCTGTGAAATCGCTCATTTTTTTAAACCGCCGGTCAATAATTTGAAATTTCTTAATAAGCAGAATTAGAGATGAATAATATCAGCAGCATAAGTGCGTGCCTCACCATCGCTATCAAAATATTCTTCAAGAGTGGGTTTGCTGATGTAAGAGACTTTTTGCATGGTTTTCTCAATCACATCGGTCATTTCGAGAAAGCCGATACGGTTTTTCAGAAAAGCATACACGGCAATCTCATTTGCCGCATTCATGATACATGGTAAATTGCCCCCTTTGTGCAAGGCTTCTGTTGCCAATGCCAGGTTGCGAAAAGTCCTTATGTCCGGTTCTTCAAAAGTCAGTGAGCTGATCTTTTTAAAGTCATAACGGGGAAATTCGTTCTGAATTCTCTTCGGAAAAGCGAGGGCATACTGAATGGGTAACCTCATATCAGGCAGCCCAAGCTGTGCTTTGATGCTTCCGTCTTCAAACTGCACCATACTGTGAATGATGCTTTGCGGGTGAATCAAAACCCGGATCTGCTCCGGCTTCAGGTTGAATAACCATTTCGCTTCGATCATCTCTAATCCTTTATTCATCAGTGTTGATGAATCAATCGTGATCTTGGCGCCCATATTCCAGTTCGGGTGCTGCAGGGCATGCTCTCTCTTTACATTGACAAGAAAATTAGGCTTACGTCCGAGAAACGGGCCGCCGGATGCTGTCAGTATTACTTTTTCGATCGGGTTTCTCATTTCTCCCACAAGGCACTGGAAAATGGCTGAATGTTCGGAATCAACAGGAATGACAGGTACTCTTTTTTCTACGGCTTTCCTCATTACAATATCACCGGCCACAACAAGGGTTTCTTTATTCGCCAAAGCAACTGCTTTCCCTTTGTCAATTGCATTCAAGGTGGGTTTTAAACCTGCATACCCAACAATTGCAGCCAGCATCAGATCATAACAATCCATGGCGGCTACTTCTTCCAATGCTTCTCCTCCAGTAAAAATTTTTACGGGGGCAGATGTCAGCGCTTCTTTAACTTTCTGATATTTTTTTTCATCTCCGATGACTACAATATTGGGAGAGAATTTCAATGCCTGCCGGATCAGCAGGTCTTCATTATTCTGTGCGGTAAGCACTTCTGCAGAGAATTTATCCGGGTTGGCAGCAATGACTTCAAGGGCCTGGGTACCTACAGAACCTGTGGAACCAAAAATGGCTATCCGTTTTCTATGTTGGTCAATACTCATTTATTAATGCAGAGTTCAAAATAATCAAATTGAATTAATTGGACAAATATGAGGCAGACGAAAACAGGTATTGGTAAAACTGAATGCTTAATTTACTTTCCATTTGATTAATTCATCGGCGATCTTTCGGTCATTGCTTAACCTCGGCACTTTATTTTGTCCGCCTAATTTTCCAATTGACTTCATGTAATCAATAAATCCATTCTTTTGCAGCTGTACTATTCTCAGCGGAGCAAGAATATTTCCTCTTCTCAGATCCCCGTAATAAGAATTTTTTTCCTGAAGTATTTCATCAAGCTTCAATGTAAACCCGTGCATATCATCAGGTGCCTTTTCAAATTCAACATACCACTCATGGCATGGCTGGTTTTCACTCTTGCCAAAATAAGGAGCCACGGTAAATTCAGTAATGGAAATCCCGCTATGCTCTGCTGCCTTCATCATGGTGTATTCCACTTCTTCGCCGATGACATGCTCTCCAAACGCTGAAATAAAATGCTTAGTCCTGCCCGTCACTAATAAGCGATAAGGCTTGGTAGAAACAAATTTTACCATATCCCCAATATTGTATCCCCAAAGCCCCGCATTGCTGTTGATGAGAAGAGCATAATTTTCCCCTGTTTTAATGTCTTTCAGAGAAAGCCGTGTCGGGCTTTCATTAAAAATTTCGGCAGCAGGAATAAATTCAAAGAAAATTCCGCTGTTTGTATTCAGTAATAATCCTTCCGCTTCCCTTGAATCCTGAAATGCGATAAATCCTTCTGATGCAGGAAACGTTTCGATGCCATCAACATCTTTGCCGATGCTTTCGGTCAGCTTTGCTTTATAAGGTTCAAAATTTACACCGCCATACACCATCACAGAAAAATCAGGAAAAACATCTTTTATCTTTTTACCTGTCCGTTCAGATAATAGATCAAAATACATCTGCACCCATGGCGGTATCCCGCTGATCAATGTCATATTTTGACCCAGGGTCTCATCAGCTATCTTTCCGATTTTGGTTTCCCAATCTTCAATGCAATTAGTCTCATAGGTCGGCAGCTGATTGGTGCGTAAATATCTCGGCACATGATGGTTTACAATGCCGCTCAGCCTGCCTGTCGGTATGCCCCCTTTTCTTTCAAGCTCCGGTGACCCGGAAAGGAAGATCATTTTGCCATCGGCAAACCGGGTATTGCCGGTTTCAGCCATATAACAAAGAAGCGCATTGCGGGCTGAGTTGATATGATTCGGAATAGAATCCTTGGTGATAGGGATATACTTGGTACCACTGGTGGTGCCGGAGGTCTTGGCAAAATAAATTGGCTTCCCTTTCCACAACACATTATGCTTCCCTTCTATGATCCGGTCAATATAAGTCCGCATCTGTTCATAATCCCGTACAGAGACTGCCTGCCGAAATTCTTCGTAAGTGTTGACGTCTTTAAAGCCGGTTTCTTTGCCAAATTCAGTTGTCCTGCCGGTCTTTATAAGAGAGTGAAGAATGGCTTCCTGGTCGTCAACCGCAGTCTCCATGCTTTTGCGGATACCTTTATATATATAGGAAGCGAAGGGTTTGGCTAAGAATGACTTGATTTTCATGATCTCAATTATAGCAAGCAAGGGCAAAAGTATAAAGGATAACAGCCAAAACCATATTAATTTACAGGCTTAAAACTTTGATTTTCCGTTTGCCGGAAGAAGATTTTCCCTTACCTTTGCCCTCCTAATTTTCAGACTATGTTAGCAGTAGTAAAAATTGCCGGTCAGCAATTCACCGTCACCAAAGACCAGACACTCTTTGTTCCACACCTGGAAGGGAAAGCGGGTGATAAAGTAGAACTGGAAGTTTTGCTGGCAGATAATGAAGGAAAACTATCATTAGGCTCTTCAGTAAAAACAAAAGTTAAAGCAGAAATAGTGGACCAGGTAAAGGGAGATACGGTGATCGCATATAAACAAAAAAGAAGAAAAGGATTTCATAAAAAGAAAGGGCACCGTACAGAGTATACCAAGATCAAAGTAACAAGTATTGCATAACCGGATTTGAAAATCTGAAATCATAAATTTTAAAATCTTTTTGTATGGCACATAAAAAAGGCGAAGGCAGTGTAAAGAACGGACGTGACTCACAGAGCAAACGCCTCGGTGTAAAAATTTTCGGGGGACAACCTGCCGTTGCAGGAAATATTATCGTTCGCCAACGTGGTACTGAATATCACCCGGGGAAAAATGTCGGTGTTGGAAAAGATTACACTTTGTTTGCATTAATCAATGGTGTTGTTGAATTCAGAAAAGGAAGAAATAACAGAACATACGTTTCGGTAACAGATGTTCAGGCTTAATGTCTGCTCTCCACTTTTCACATTTTGTAAAAAAAACTTTTGATAGTTTAAAATAATTATTATTTTTACTGTCGTTAACCCATTTTTACTAACAATTAAATTCTAAAAAATGGCTACTAAAGCAAAAGCAAAGAAAAAAGCTGCTCCGAAGAAAAAAGCAGCAAAGAAGAAAGTTGCTAAAAAGAAAAAGTAAGTTTTAATTTTAAAAAACTGTTATAGAAGTCCTCCGGTTTCCGGGGGACTTTTTTTTACTCCGCCTTACTCCCTCGCCTATTCGCATCTATAGCATAAATTGCAACTATGGACAACACTGCCATTGCAGATCAATTCTCTCTCCTGGCTAAACTGATGGATATACACGGTGAGAACTCTTTTAAAACAAGAACGTACTCATCCGCTGCTTTTAACATTGAAAAACTTCCAGTGCAATTGAAAGATATACCACGGGAAAAGATTTTCCGGATCAGAGGTATCGGCGAAAGCCTGGGACATAAGATTATTGAAATGCTGGACACCGGAAAATTAATCATCCTGGAGGAATGGATGCAAAAAACTCCCGCCGGTGTTATCGAAATGCTGAATATAAAAGGTGTCGGCCCCAAAAAGATACATATTATCTGGGAAAAAATGGGCATTGAGTCCATCGGGGAACTGTTATACGCATGCAATGAGAACCGGCTCACTCTTTACAAAGGCTTCGGTGAAAAGACTCAAAATAATATCCGGGAATCAATAGAGTTTTACATGCAGCATCAGGGCCAGTTTTTATTTTCCGAAGCAGAATCCGTTTTTCCGCAGGTCCGAAGCTATCTTGAAAAAATATTTACTCCTGAAAGAGTTCGAGTCACCGGCGCATACAGAAGACAAAACCCAGTTATCGGAGAGATGGAATTCGTGATCCTTGAAAATAATAACCTGATTAAAAATAAATTCATTACTGCCCAACCACCGGAATTGCTGGAAGAAAAGGAAAACACATTGTTATATCAGCTTAATAACGGGTTGAAGCTGCGCCTCTATACAGGCCGGGGCAACCGGGAAGAAAAACTGTTCCTGACCACCGGTTCTCCTGAATTTACCGGGTCGTTCATGAAAACATTTCCCCAGGTTACTTTTACCAATGAATCAGATGAAGATGAAAATATCTTTAAAGCATTTAATATTCCGTTCATTCATCCCTGCCTCAGGGAATCGGGCGCCATCATTGAAAAAGCAAGGAAAGACACATTGCCGCAACTGATACAACCGGGAGATATAAAAGGACTGATCCATTCACACAGCAACTGGAGCGACGGAGTAAATACAATTGAGGAAATGGCTGATGAACTGATCAAAAGAGGTTTTGAATATCTGGTAATTTCTGATCATTCCAGGTCTGCTTTTTATGCAAACGGGTTGAATGAAGAACGGATCAAAGAACAGCACAGGTATATTGATGAGTTAAATGCCAGACTCAAACCATTCAGGATATTTAAAAGTATCGAGTGCGATATTCTGAATGACGGATCCCTGGACTATTCAGATAAAATTCTTTCAACTTTTGATCTTGTCATATCATCAGTACACAGTAACCTGAAAATGACGGAGGAAAAAGCAATGACAAGATTGCTGAATGCCATTAAAAACCCTTACACCTTCATTCTTGGTCACATGACCGGCCGCTTATTGCTGAGCCGGAACGGCTACCCGGTAAACCACAAAGAGATTATTGATGCCTGCTCAAAATATCATGTTGTGATAGAATTAAATGCCCACCCGGTCAGGTTGGACATGGATTGGAAATATATTGACTATGCCATTGAAAAAGGAGTTTTCATCTCTATTGATCCGGATGCACACAACTTAAATGGTTTTGATGATATAAGGTATGGAGTATTGGCGGCACAAAAAGGCGGGTTGACCAAAGAACAGAATCTCAGCAGCTTCACTTTAAAACAATTTGAAGATTGGCGGGCAAAAATAAAAGCAGTTAAAAAATTATAGATTTATCAATCAATCTGAACCGGTATGCAACAGATAAAAAAGATGATCATTCCCCTTTTTATGGTACTGATCAATGCAACTGCATATTCGCAACCCAATACTTTGTACAAGACAATTGTGCACCTGGACAGCATATTCTTTAATGCATACAACAATTGTAACCTGGAAACGCAGGATTCCCTCTATTCCGACAGTATTGAATTTTACCATGACCAGGGAGGACTCACAACTTCAAAAAAAGATATTCTTGCGGCAACAAAAATGAATATCTGCGGCAAAGTGACCCGAGAACTTGTTAAAGGAAGTATTGAGGTTTACCCAATCAAAGATTATGGCGCAGTAGAAATGGGATTTCATAAATTTCATAATAAGATGGAGAAAAATGCGAAGCCGAAAGCAAGCAGGTTCATTATAATCTGGCAAAACAAGAATGAAAAATGGATCATGAGCCGTGTGATCAGCCTGCATTAAATACTACACCAATAAGAATCCTGATAAATCATTAACAATGAAATTTCTTCTTACAACCACATTAATCTTTTTCACCACTGCCTTATATTCTCAAAAAGGTAAAACAGATGTATTGATTCGCTGTGATGATATCGGTATGTGTCATTCTGTAAATATGGCGTTCAAAAAAGTTCTGGAAACAGGGATGCCCGTTTCAGCTTCGGTAATGACAGCTTGTCCCTGGTTCAGTGAAGCAGTTGCATTATTAAAAAAATACCCGGAGGTTTCCATTGGTATTCATCTTACTCTAAATTCGGAATGGAAGGAATATCGCTGGGGGCCGGTGGCCGGGGCAAAAGCGGTTCCGACATTAGTGGATTCAGCCGGATTATTTTTCCCATCACGCAGCTTGCTATTCGGTAACAACCCCCGGCTTTCCGAAATAGAAACAGAACTCAGGGCACAAATTGAAAAAGCAATTCACACCGGTTTAAAAATTGATTATCTCGACTACCACATGAGTGCACCTGTGCAAACTCCTGAAACAAGAGCTATTGTTGAAAAACTGGCAGAGGAATATCACTTATCCGTATCACGTTACTACGGCGAAGAAGATGTGGAAGGTTGGTACTTCACCACTCCGGCAGAAAAAGCAGATACCCTGGTACAAATTTTTAAGAACATCACCACGGGTGGAATTAAATTATTAGTCTTTCACACCGGCCTGGATACCCCCGAGATGAGTGCTATGACAGACCTGAATCCTTTTGGTCCTAAAGAAATGAGTAAACACCGAAATGCTGAATTAAATGCTCTCCTCTCCCCTGCATTCCAGCTTCTCCTTCATGATCCAAAATACAGGCTGGTGAATTACAGAACTCTGATCCAAGAAAAGGGCCTCAGCCCAATGAAATGGCCCCCTAAAGATTAAACACTTATAATAATTATTTTTTACCCGTAAAAATTTTAATACTGAGGTGGGTATACTGATTCATTTAATAATTACATTGCAATAAGAAGCTAATATAAATCAGCCAACTGCCTAACAAAAATCATAAGGCATGATGGTGAAAAAACGAATTTTACAATTGCCTTAGATCCTATGGAGAAACAGACTGAATATTAGGAACTTACTATGGCAATGACAAGATACGACTGTATTACCTGCAAAGTCAGAAACTGTTCCATCCTGGATACCTGCGATGCAGAAACGCTTACGGCAGTCAGCACCTACAAACTACCAAAAACAATACAAAAAGGTGAAAGGCTTTTTTCGGAAGGCGACCCCATACAAGGTGTTTGTTTTATAAAAAAAGGATTTTTAAAAGTAGAGTTGAATGGCAAACAGGGCCGACCTTTGATCCTGAGGATCGCCGGAAGAGGAACCGTCTTTGGTCACAGGGCAAATGCAAAACATTCCAACCATACCTGCTCGGCAACGGCAGTATCCGACGTTGAATATTGTTATATCCCGAATGATCTCTTTAATGAAATTGCATGCAGGAGCCAGGTGTTGAAGCTGCAGATAATAAACCAGGTTTTGGATGAACTGGAACTGGTTGAAAAAAAAGCAATTTATCTTGCGCATAAATCCGTCAGGGAAAAAGTGGCCGAAGCTTTATTGCTGCTTGCTGACGCTTACAAATACGAAGAGAAAAAACAAAGTTTCCGAATCAGTTTTTGCAGGCAGGATATTGCTGACCTGGCAGGCACAACTAAAGAACAAATCTCAAAAGTATTAAAGGATTTCGAAAAAGAAGGACTCATCAAATGTGCTGCAAAAAAATTCAACTACCTCAACATTGAAATGCTTCGCACTCTTGCCGGACAGTCATCACTCGCTGGCAAGGAATAGTAATTTTATTTATTTTAAAAAAATTACGAAAACGTATTTACCGAAGGATTAGTCTGATCATCTGAATCACTAAAAGATATCTTTGTCTCCTGTAAGAGATAACGGGCAACTGTATCTGTTCCATAACGAAATCAAGCTTTTATGGCATGATTTCAAAATGACACAAGAGTAGCAGCGAATTTTTTAATTGGTAAAATATCCAGTATGAAAATAATTTTTCGCTTCTTGATTATTACGATCTTCTTTCTCTTCAATTTCCTCCTGACTGTATCGGCACAAACTACAGACAATACCGGAGCCACTTCAACAGCCAAAGCGGAACCAACCGGCAACAGTGAACGGGGAAGAGAATTATTTACCGGCAACATACGTTTTTCCAACGGAGGTGCAGCATGTAATTCCTGCCATAACGTAGATTTAAAAGGCTTTATGAGCGGAGGCGCTTTAGGCAAGGATCTTACACATGCAATCACCAGGCTTTCTGCGCCGGGAGTAACTATGGTTGTTTCGGGGCTGCCCTTTCCACAAATGAAAGAAACCTATGGTACCAAACCCGTAACAAAGCAGGAGATAGCTGATATCGTTGCTTTCCTTACAACAGCAGACAAAGAAGCGCCGGAAAATGTAATCAACAAATTTGGGGAATACCTGCTTATTGGTGGCATAGCCGGAATTGTCATCCTCCTGGGATTGTATTCTTTCTTTTGGATAAGAAGAAAAAAGAGACCGGTGAATTCTATCATTTTTAACCGGCAGGTAAAATCAACCTGAACTTTTTTTAAAAAAATTCATGAAGAAACATGAGAACAATTGATTAACCAATAATATCATTATTATGAGCTGGATCACAGATATCATCTCGCCAAAAACAAGGAAATGGGAAGAGTTTTACCGTAACCGCTTCCAACACGACCGTATTGTACGCAGCACTCACGGAGTAAACTGCACCGGAGGTTGCTCCTGGCAAATCCATGTTAAAGAAGGGATCGTAGTATTCGAAACACAGCAATTGGATTATCCATTATTAGATAACAATTTGCCTCCGTATGAACCCCGCGGTTGCCAGAGAGGAATTTCTTATTCCTGGTATTTGTATAGTCCATTGCGTATAAAATATCCGCTCATCCGCGGTACACTGCTGGATGCGTTCCGGGAAGAAAAAGAAAAAGCCGGTGGTGATCCCGTAAAGGCATGGGAAAATCTTCAGAACAATAAAGATAAACGCAAGCGTTATCAAAATTCAAGGGGAAAAGGTGGTTTTAGAAGAGCTTCCTGGGATGAAGTGCTGGAAATAATGGCTGCCTCAAATCTCCATACTGCAAAAAAATACGGGCCCGACCGTGTGATCGGCTTCTCTCCCATTCCGGCAATGTCCATGTTAAGCTATGCTTCCGGTGCAAGATTTCTTCAATTGTTTGGCGGAGTGAATCTGAGTTTCTATGATTGGTACTGCGATCTTCCTCCTGCATTCCCCGAACTATGGGGCGAACAGACCGATGTATGTGAAAGCGCCGATTGGTATAATGCAAAAATGATCGCCGATATCGGCACCAACCTGAATATGACAAGAACTCCGGATTGCCATTTTTTTGCCGAGTCACGTCATAACGGAACAAAAGCCGTCGTGTTTTCTCCCGACTTCAGCCAGTTATGCAAATATGCCGATCAATGGATCCCGCTTCATGCAGGAAGCGACGGTGCTTTCTGGATGGCCGTTAGCCATATCATTCTCAAAGAATATCACTACGAAAAACAAACACCCTTCTTTATAGATTACGTTAAAAGATATACAGATAGCCCGATGCTTGTCCACCTGGACAAATCGGGCAATTCTTACACTCCCGGACGCATGGTTCGTGCCAACGAGCTCGCAAAATGGAAAGACATTGAAAACGGGGACTGGAAATTTTTGTCCATTGATGAAAAGAGCGGTGAATACGTGGTGCCGAAAGGAACCATGGGTTACCGCTGGGATAAGAATGGCGGCAAATGGAATATGAAATATGAATGTGGTGAAACCGACCTGAACTTTGATCCTGCTCTGACTTTATTGGACAAGAAAGATGAAGTGCTCCAGGTTGAGTTTACAGAATTCGGGCTCAATAAAAAAGCGCAGCGTGGCGTGCCGGTGAAATGGATTGATACTGTCAACGGTAAAATACCGGTTACTACCGTGTATGATTTAACCATGGCTCAATACGGGGTGGACAGGAAACTCGGCGGAGATTATCCGAAAGATTATACAGACCCTGATGCTGCATATACACCAGCATGGCAGGAAATTTTTACAGGCATTGATTCCAAAACCGTTCTCCAGTTTGCACGTGAATGGGCAGATACTGCCAACATCACCGGGGGAAAATGTATTGTTTTGGTTGGCGCCGGCGTCAATCACTGGTATCATCAAAATCTAACGTACCGGTCAGCAGCCATGGCGCTGATGCTCTGCGGATGTGTCGGTAAAAACGGAGGCGGCCTGAATCACTATGTAGGCCAGGAAAAATTAGCTCCTGTTGATTCCTGGTCCTCCATTGCGTTTGCAAAAGACTGGTACCCTGTCTCAAGATTGCAACAGGCACCGCTCTGGCATTATATCAATACCTGCCAGTACCGGTATGACGGGAAATATTCAAAATACAACACAGTTCCCGAAAACAAATGGACAGACAAACATGTTGCCGATACCATTTACACTTCGGTACGGAATGGCTGGATGCCTTTTTATCCCCAGTTTAATGAAAATTCATTAGAGCTTTCGAAGCAGGCAATAGCCAAAGGAGCAAAAACAGATGAGGACATAAAGAAATTTGTTCTGGATAAATTAAAATCCAAAGAGCTTAAATATTCGGTAAGCGATCCCGATGCTGAAGAAAATTTTCCACGGGTTTGGTATATCTGGCGTGGCAATGCACTCCTTGCCAGCATGAAAGGCCATGAATATGCATTGAAACATTATCTGGGTACGCATAATAATGCCATTGGGGTGGATGCCGATGAAAAGACTGAAGAAGTGGTATGGCATGAAATGGCTCCTGTCGGAAAAATGGATCTCGTAGTGGATCTTAATTTCCGGATGGATTCTTCAGCGCTGTATTCTGATATTGTTCTTCCAGCCGCTTCCTGGTATGAAAAAGCAGATCTGAATTCAACAGACCTTCATTCATTCATCCATCCGCTCGGCCAGGCAGTTGCCCCGGTTTGGGAATCAAAAACAGACTGGGATATTTTCAAACACCTTGCAAAAGCTACCAGTGAACTGGCAAAGAAATATTTTTCGGAAGTACAGAAGGACGTCGTTGCTACTCCGCTGTCACACGATTCACCTGACGAAATCACCCAGCCGGTAATTAAAGACTGGTACAAAGGAGAATGTGAAGCGGTGCCCGGTAAATCAATGCACAAACTCTCCGTCGTTGAACGGGACTACACCTTGATTTATGAAAAATACATCACATTAGGAGAGGCCATCCGTGAAAAAGGATTGGGAGCACACGGAAATCATTACATGTGCAAAGAGGAATATGATGAAATGTGCACCTCACATCATTTCCATCAACGGCAATTCCAGGGCAAAACCCTCCCATCCATACAGGAAGATGAATGGGCCGCCAATGCGGTGCTTCACCTTTCTACCCTAACCAATGGTAAACTCACAGATAAGGCTTACAAGTACATGGAACAAAAGACAGGCCTTGTCCTTGCTGATCTTTCCGAAGGAAGCAAAGATGTGAGGATCCGTTATGCAGATCTTCTTGCAAAACCTCACCGGTATAATACATCACCAGTCTGGTCGGGGTTGATGAATAACGGGCGGGCTTATTCCGCATATACTTACAATGTTGAACGACTGGTACCATGGAGAACGCTTACGGGCCGCCAGCATTTTTATCTTGACCAGGAATTATACATTGCTTACGGTGAAAATTTGCCCACTTTCAAACCGGCGCCTTGCCCCGAAGTGTATGGTGATCTGCGTGAGACCTGGAAAAAAGGGAAAGCAAAGTCTTTGAATTACCTGACACCGCACGGGAAATGGCATATCCATTCTACCTATATGGAAAACCTGAGAATGCTTACGCTGTCAAGAGGTATTGAACCATGCTGGCTCAGTGAAGTGGATGCAGAAGAACTGGGCATCAAAGACAATGATTGGGTAGAAGTGCACAATGACCACGGTGTTTATGTAACCAGGGCTGTAGTCAGTTCAAGAATTCCGCCGGGTATTTGCATCGTGTATCACGTACCGGAAAGAACTGTCGGGATTCCCAAATCACAACTCAGGGGGAATCGCAGGGGCGGTGGCCACAACAGCGTAACACGGGTGCATCTCAAACCAAATTACCTGAATGGCGGTTATGGCCAGTTCTCTTATCACTTTAATTACTGGGGGCCTGTGGCTCCGCAAAGAGATACACATGTTATTGTGAAGAAGATGGAAAAATTAGTATGGTGATTTTCTGACAAATTAAATTCTGAACACTAAAATATTAAATTATGGATGTTCGATCACAAGTTGCAATGGTCTTTCACTTAGATAAATGCATTGGATGCCATACCTGTTCTATCGCCTGTAAAAATATCTGGACCGACCGGAAAGGAGCCGAATATATGTGGTGGAACAATGTGGAAACAAAACCGGGAACGGGCTACCCTTCCAAATGGGAAGACCAGGATATTTATAAAGGAGGATGGGAAAAACGAAACGGCAAGATTCATCTCAGGGGAGCTGGTAAAAGACGTGGCCTGGTAAACATTTTTTACAACCCGAACCTTCCGGTTATTGATGATTACTATGAGCCTTTCACTTATAAATATCTCGACCTTATTGAATCACCCGAAGGAGATGATCAGCCGACTGCCCGCCCTGTTTCCTTAGTTACAGGGAAACCTATTGACATAAAAATGGGACCCAACTGGGATGATGACCTTGGCGGTACGCCTGATTATGCCCGCCACGATCCTAACATGAAAAATTTATCTCCCGAAGAGCAGGAAGTGATGTTTCAATTAGAGAAAATGGCTTTCTTTTATCTTCCGAGAATCTGTAATCATTGTTTGAATCCTGCCTGCGTGGCTTCTTGTCCTTCCGGCGCTATTTATAAGCGGGGTGAGGATGGGGTTGTTCTCATCAACCAGCAGGTATGTCGTGCATGGAGAATGTGTGTTACTGCCTGCCCTTACAAAAAATCTTATTACAACTGGTACACCGGCAAATCGGAAAAATGTATTCTCTGTTATCCACGTATCGAAGCAGGCCTGGCTCCTGCCTGCATGCATTCATGCGTGGGCAGGATCCGCTATCTGGGCGTATTGCTTTATGACGCATCCAAAATTGAACAGACTGCAAGCGTAGATGAAAAGGACCTGGTAAAAAGCCAACTGGATATTATCCTGGATCCTTTTGATGAAAACGTGATCAGGGCAGCCAAAGAAAATGGCATTGCTGACTCCACTATTCATGCAGCACAATTTTCTCCCGTATATAAGTTCGTGAAGAAATGGGGACTTGCATTGCCTTTGCATCCGGAGTTTCGTACACTGCCTATGTTATTTTATGTTCCACCATTGCTTCCTGTTATGGCAACAGTAAAAAAAGTGGACAACAAAGAGCAATTGGACAAAATGCACCCTGCCGCAAAAAAATGGAACGATAACTGGCTCTATGATACCAGTACGGAAGAGCTTTGGGGTTCATTGGACCAGATCCGCTTTCCGTTAAAATACATTGCCAGCTTGTTCAGCGCCGGCGATGAAGAAATGATAAAAGACAAATGGAAAAAATTAATGGCAGTCCGCATTCACAGGAGAAGAGTTACCGTAGGTGATGTAAGCAATGAAAAAGCAGAAGAAGTTTTAAGAGATGCAGGAATAAATGCTGAAACTGCCGATGCTATTTATGCACTAACATCCCTTCCTAAGTTTGAAGAACGGTTTGTCATTCCGGCTGCTCATCGTGAACAGGCTATTGAAATGATGGATTTCACCGGTGATACAAAAGGTGATACAGGGTTTGGCATCAAATCACAGGTCAAACGTGGTATTTAGAACTACTTAAAGTACACAATATGGAAACAGCAAGCGGCATCAATGAGGGAAAAACAACAGTCACATCCCGTTCATTAAAGAACTATGAGTTGTTGGCAAATTTGTTTTATTACCCTGAAGATGAAGGATACAAAAGAAAAGTAAGAGAGGTTTATGAATGCCTTTTAAAAGAATATCCTGAGTCTGCAGAGGCCTTAGAAAGATTTGTTGAGTTTACAGAAGCATCATCTGTCGTGGATATGCAGGAGCTTTTTCTACGGTCTTTCGATATACAGGCTATCACGACACTGGACATCGGTTTTATTTTATTCGGAGAAGATTACAAACGCGGCAAGCTGCTGGTGCATCTCAACGAGGAACACAATAAAGCCGGGAACAATTGTGAAACCGAATTATCGGATCATTTGCCCAACCTGCTTCGCCTGATGCCCAAAATGCAGGACGAATCAATGCGTAATGAAATTGCTACCCTATTGATCTTACCTGCTGTTGTAAAAATGATCGCAGAATTTTCTCCTGAGAAAATAGAAAAGAAAGATGAGGTTTATAAAAAGCATCAAAAAATAATCCTGGATTATTCGGCGAACAACCGGACGCTATATCAAAGTTGCCTTGCAGCATTATTCCTGGCATTGAAGGCAGATTTCGGGTATGATCCTGAACCGGATAAAAAAGGAAGCAGCATGCAGGAAATGACTGATCCCAATAATCCTGCAGGATTTAAAGAAAACCCGGCAAAAGATTTTAGCCAGAATATAGAATCAGAAATGCTTACAGAGAAATAAAAAGAATTAAACAGAATATGAACCCGTAAAATATATTATCATGAACTACCTGGATAATTTTATTTTGATCGCACTGCCTTATTTGGCTTTAGCAGTTTTCCTTATCGGATCTATCTATCGTTATACGAACAGAAAATTCCAGTTTTCTTCTCTTTCATCAGAATTTCTTGAAGGAAGAAGATTATTTTATGGATCCGTTCCTTTTCACTGGGGGGTCTTGTTTGTATTCTGCGGCCATCTGCTTGCGTTTTCCATTCCAAAAGCAATACTGGCATGGAACAGCCAACCGGTTCGTCTTATGATCCTTGAAATAACGGGATTTATTTTTGGTATCAGCATGCTCGTCGGCCTGATCAACCTGGTCATCCGGAGATATACCACTCCCCGTCTGAAATCAGTGACAAATTATATGGACCTGGCCGTTTACGTGTTGTTGATCCTTCAAACATTTGTAGGACTTTGGATAGCTTACAATTTCAGATGGGGTTCTTCCTGGTTCTCCACCATATTAACTCCTTATTTATATTCCATATTCCGGCTTCAACCCGATACAACAGCCGTTGTCTTGCTTCCATGGACAGTAAAATTGCATATTGCCACTGCTTTTACCATAATCGCACTGATCCCATTTTCACGACTGGTACACATGCTGGTATATCCTTTAAATTACCTGTGGCGCCCCTACCAGCAGGTTATGTGGAACTGGAACAGGAAAAAAGTAAGAAGCAGCCAGACTCCCTGGTCGTTGCAACGTCCTAAAAATACGTAGCCATGTTACTGAACATTGTTACAGATGATGAACTATTTATCAGCCAGGTGGTGAAATCCATTTTAATGATAATTCTTGCAGGCGGGATTATTTTTAATTTGTTCAGAGTAATCAGGGCTTCTTCCGCAAAAAAGAGAATCATCAGTGTAACGATAACGGCACTTCTCGTTTTCCTGATCCTTTTCGTCATTAAAGAATACCGGATTGAAGCAGCATTACTTAAAAATCCCGTGTATGTACAGGGAACAACATTAGGATATTGCAGTGTTTTTGCAAAAGGCCAGGGCATAGAATTCGAATATGAGCTCGACGGAGTGAAGTACCACAGTTGTAATACTTTTTATCCTGTTCCCAAAGACAGCATTGTAGTGCCTGGAGGAAAATACAGGGTAAGATGCGCTGAAAAATTTAAAAGTGAAGGAAGGATGATTTTTAAAAGATCCTGAAAATAATTTCTGCCTTCCCCGGAAAATAATTAGGCTATACATAATTATTCAAAGTATTCAAAACCTGAATCAGCAACACTCATTGATAAAAATAATTTCCTGAAGTAATAAGATAAAATAATATATCCGAACAGCAGGAAAACAAGCCGGGCTCTCAGGTTTTGAAAGCACATTTGAAAAATAAAATTGCTGTGATATGGAGCAAAAAATATCCGGATTATCCTACAGGGCTTTGATTTTAAGTACACTGGCATTCACTGTATGTTTTGCAGCATGGATGATTAATGGCGTTTTGATCACATTTCTCGTAAACAATGAAGTCTTCAAATGGAGTTCAGTTGAAATAGGATGGCTATTGGGTGTGCCTGTCCTGGTGGGTTCAGTCTTTCGCTTGCCGGTAGGCATGCTTACTGATAAATTTGGAGGGAAATGGGTCATGTCAGCCATTTTATTTTTCAGCGCCATACCCATGTTTTTTTTGTCTGCAGCTAACAGTTTCAGCATGTTTCTGCTGCTGAGTTTTGGATTCGGATTGTCAGGAAGTGCTTTTGCAGCCGGAGTGGCTTATACATCATTATGGTTCCCGAAAGAAAGACAGGGAACAGCTCTCGGGATTTTCGGCGCAGGGAATATAGGAGCAGCAATAACAACCATGCTGGCCCCGAATATTTTAAAAGCACTCACTCATAATAATACGAACCTTGATGCATGGAGAAATTTACCCAAGCTCTATGCAGCCTTAATTGTATTAACCGGGATTATCTTTTTACTCCTCGCAAAAAATAAGAAACCGGCAGAGGTAAAATCGTTTTCGCAACGTATGGCTCCGTTGAAGCACACAAGAGTATGGCGGTTCGGCCTGTATTATTTTGTAGTATTCGGAAGCTTTGTAGCATTGACTCAATGGCTCATCCCTTATTATGTCAACGTTTACTCCATGTCCATCGTCACTGCCGGATTTATGACTACCGCATTTAACATGCCTTCCGGCATTATTCGTATTGCCGGCGGTGTACTTTCCGATAAAGTCGGAGCACGGATGGTATTGTACTGGGTGTTTGGTATCTGTATTGTTTGCCTTGTTTTGCTGATGCCTCCCAGAGTTGAAATCCGTACTCCAGGCCAGGGCATCATGGCTACAAAATCCGGAATAGCAGAATTAGTTTCGGATAGTATTATCATCATACAAGGTGAAAAAAACGAAGACGGTAAAATGATTTACCCGTTACAGTCAAAAAAAGAAGGAGCCGACCAGGCCAATATCCGCTTTGGCATTCATCATGACAAAGAAGGTTTTCTGTTTCTTCCTACGTCTTTAAGCTGGCAAGAACCGTTAATCAAAGAAGGTGATGCCATAAGTAAAGGTCAACTGATCTCAAAAGGAATAACAGAAGTTTATTTCCAGGCTAATAAATGGATCTTTTCAGGATTGGTCTTTCTGATCGGTATCATGTTTGGTATCGGGAGCGCTGCAGTATTTAAACATATTTCAATCTATTACCCGAATGATATTGGCACCGTGGGCGGCATCGTTGGCGTGCTGGGCGGACTGGGTGGTTTTATTGATCCGATCCTATTTGGCTACCTGCTGAACGCAACAGGTGTATGGACCAGTTGCTGGATATATCTTGCCGTAGTTACACTGGCAAGCCTTGTATTAATGCGGTTTGCAATTGCTCACATGAAAGTTGGTGTATTTTCCATACCGAAAGAAACTTTTAAAAAATAATAAAGGTGAATCAGCTTTTTTTAACCAGTGGTATTATAGATGAAAAATACAAAGATGGCCGGCAAAGACACCTGATAGAATGTTTTGATTATGTTTGGCATTCGAAAAATAAAATGAACTGAAAAAAGTGTTACGAAACAGTTTATCTTCAAATGAATAATGACCTGAAAAATTCCAATCCATTTTTAAACAGGCTGAAAGAGTTGATCAAAGACCTGTCACCGGCATATTTTGGATTGGTAATGTCAACTGGAATTATATCAATCGCTGCTTTTCTGCTGGAAATGCATTTATTGAGTGTAGTACTATTCTGGCTGAATCTTGTTGCATTTATAAAATTGTGGATACTAAACCTGATCCGTTTATTTTTTTACACCCGTTCATTCCTATCGGACATCAACAGTCATCAGCGTGGCCCGGGTTTTTTTACTGCTATTGCCGGCACCTGCATTATGGGGAGCCAGTTTATCATTATCTATGAAAATTACAAAATAGCCACTCTGCTCTGGGCTTTTGGTGTCATTCTCTGGATAGCAATTACCTATATAATTTTTACTACACTCACTATAAAAGAAAAAAAGCCCCCATTAAGTGAAGGCATTACAGGAGCATGGTTACTTGCAGTTGTATCCACACAATCCATTGCTGTATTGACTACCTTAATCGCCTCTCATTGGGAACAGCCCTTTAAATTACAAGCCAATTTCTTTGCATTATCTATGTGGTTATGGGGCGGAATGCTTTATATCTGGATGATCTCCCTGATATTTTACCGTTACACATTTTTTAAATTCTCTCCCGGTGACCTTGCTCCGCCCTATTGGATCAATATGGGAGCAATGGCAATTTCCGCACTTGCCGGTTCCCTGCTGATCATGAATGTGGAACATGCCCCCTTTTTACATTCGCTGCTGCCTTTTCTGAAAGGATTTACCGTATTTTACTGGGCAACAGGAACCTGGTGGATACCTATGTTGCTGATCCTTGCAGTATGGAGGCATGTATATAAAAAGTTCCCACTCACTTATGACCCTCTTTACTGGGGAGCGGTATTCCCATTGGGAATGTACACCGTTGCTACACTGAGAATGGCCCATGCATTAAATCTTGACTTTTTGCTATCGGTGCCCGGGTATTTCATCTATGCTGCCCTGCTTGCGTGGTTCGCAACGTTTATTGGCATGCTGCGAAGCCTCTTTTCGATGTTTAAAATTTCAAAAAAGAATTCCTAAAATAGTTACACTTTATAATCAATGATATTTTACTTTGATTTTATGACATAGATCATCTTCCAGGCTGAAACCGGGTCATAATTTAGGTAAAAGTTTAAATAATCTTCAACAACAGTACCATGAACAACATTTTTTCAAATTCAGAAAACAGCAAAAAAGATTACTTAAAAAGATTTGTGGAGAAGGATGAGGGCAGTGATCCCGTTTATTCACCTATGGATCCTCCGGGAGCTTACAAACCTCCTTCCATAGAAGCGGTACCTATTGAAGACCTGCATCCCGTTCTTCAGCTTTTTATGAATGAGCACAAGGCCACTTTAAAAAAATTAGAAGAACTGGAGGCTACACTTATTGAAATAAAGAAAGAAGGGATCAACAAGGAAAGAAACAAGAATCTTGGGGCATTTTTTGAATTTCTTGATGACAAGATCGTGATGCACAACCTTAAAGAAGAACGTGTTTTATTTCCGGTCATACATGACAGGATGATCGAAAACGGCGAACATGGAACAGGTCTTGTAAAAGACACTGCGGTAGATATGCTGGAAAATGATCATATCAAAATGATGGAACTGGCAACACTCACTTTCAGTCTTATGGGAATTTCATCCCGGATCAACGATCCTGTTTCAAATGCTTTATTAATGGATACGGCTATCGAACAGGGATTATCGTTGGTGGAAATGCTGCGTTTGCATATCTTCAGGGAAGATAACGTAGTGTTCCCGTTGGCACAAAAATATTTAACCGTTGCAGACTTTGAAGAAACAGCAATGAAAATGAAAAAATACTTTTCAGTTCAGGTGCCGGGAATAAATTCAACAGAAAAAGTGCAATAATCAACATGCTGAAAGATACATTTAACAGGGAACATGACTATTTAAGGATCTCGCTGACAGACAAATGCAATCTGCGATGCAGTTATTGCAATCCCGTGGACCTGCCCAAAGGATATTTTGCACATTCCGATAAAATGACCGCCGAAGAAATTGATACCATCGCCGGCATCTTTGTACAACTGGGTATAAAAAAGATCAGGCTGACCGGTGGTGAACCTCTTGTCAGAAAAGATGCAAAAAAAATCATCCGGCTGCTTTCTAAATACCCGGTAGAGCTTACTATTACCACTAACGGTGTATTTGCAGATGAATTTATTCAGGACTTCAAACAAGCAGGGATACGGTCTGTGAACGTAAGCCTGGACTCGCTGGATAAAGAAAAAAATAAAGCCATATCCGGCCGCGATGAATTTGACAGGATATTTCAGAACATCAACCTTTTATTGAAAAATAATTTCCAGGTAAAAATAAATACGGTGGTAATGAGAAATGTGAATGATGATGAAATACCCCGTTTTGTAGCATGGACAAAGCTTGAGAAAGTACATGTACGGTTTATTGAATTTATGCCCTTTTCCGGTAACGCATGGAGTAAAGAAAAAGTGTTTTCGTATGATGAAATGCTGAAATTGATTTCCCTGAATCATAATTTCATCAAATTACCTGACGAAAGGTATGACACTACAAAAAAATATGCAATCCCGGGGCATAAAGGAACATTTGCAATCATCAGCACCATGAGCCATCCCTTTTGCAGCGGCTGCAACCGTTTACGGCTGACGACGGACGGTAAAATGAAAAATTGCCTTTTTTCAAAAACGGAAACGGATATTTTAGGGGCGCTGCGGAAAGGATACGATATAGTTCCTTTAATTAAACAATGTGTCTGGGAAAAAGAAGAAATGCAGGGCGGTCAGTTTATTTCCCGTTATGAACAACTGGACAGTTCTAAAATAAATAATCGCAGCATGATCAATATCGGAGGATGATTAAAGTAATTTATCTATGCGTATTCTGCTTACTGGCGCCAATGGATATATAGGCATGAGGCTCTTGCCGGTACTTGTGGAAGCCGGGCATGATGTGACCTGTGTGGTCAGGGATATTAACCGTTTTAAACCTTCACCGGACCTGCTGGAAAAAATCAATATCATTGAGTTTGACTTCCTTCATCCTGAAAATGCGGTTCAGAATTTTAATAAAAAACAATTTGATGTTGCCTATTACCTTATACATTCCCTGGGCGACACTTCCACTACATTGAAAGAATATGAATTAAGAGCTGCCGGTTGTTTTGTACTGGTAGCCACACTTACCCAGGTGAAGCAAATTATTTACCTGAGCGGAATCAGCAATGACAGTAAACTTTCAAAACATTTATCTGCCCGTAAAGTAGTGAAAGACGTAATTATAAGGTCTGGAATACCGTACACCATTTTCGAAGCTGGAATCATTGTAGGCTCAGGAAGTATTTCATTTGAAATCATCCGTGACCTGACAGAAAAACTTCCTGTCATGATCGTTCCCCGTTGGCTAAAATCAAAATGTCAGCCGATTGCGATCCGGAATGTGATCAACTATATGCATAGATGCCTTTTGAATGACAAAACTTTTTTCAGAACATTCGAAATTGGAGGCCCCGACGTATTGTCTTACAAACAAATGTTACTCGATTTTGCCGCTGTTCGTGGTTACAAGCGTTATATCATTACTTTACCGGTTTCTTTTCCTGGCTTGTCTGCCCACTGGATCAATCTTTCTACCTCTGCAAATTTTGTCATCGCAAAGCAACTGGTACATAGCATGAAAAATGATGTTGTCTGCAAGGAAACCGCTATTCGGGATATAATACCCCAGGAGTTGATCTCTTACAAGGATGCCATCAAAATGGCTTTTGCACGCATTGAGCAGAATATGGTAATCTCCAGCTGGACGGATTCGGCATCGAGCAGCCTTAGATACCTGGACGTGAACCAACATATTGAAGTTCCTGTAAAAGGTTGTTTCAAAGACCGCAAGTGGACTGAAATTGACAAAGACAAAGTGGAAGAAGTGGCTAATCGTTTTTTTGGAATCGGCGGTGAACACGGGTGGTACTATGCAGATATGCTATGGCGGTTACGTGGTGCCCTGGATAAACTGATGGGTGGTGTCGGCCTGAGCAGGGGCAGAAGAAGTAAAGTGGATATTCAACCGGGCGATACTATTGATTTCTGGAGAGTGATACTTGCTGACCGTAAAAATTATCGTTTACTTCTATATGCTGAGATGAAACTGCCGGGAGAAGCATGGCTTGAATTTGCCATTGTTCAAAATGAGAACCGCAGTATTTTAAAACAAACCGCTACTTTCCGGCCTAAAGGAATCATGGGCCGAAACTACTGGTATTCGATGCTTCCCTTTCACTATTTTATTTTCAGGAATATGCTGAAAAGGATAGCAGGAGTAAAAAGAATTAAAAAAACAAAATTAATACCGGCATGATCGGAGTGCGTGAAGCCAAAAAAATAATTCTTGATAATTGTACCACATCAAAGACAGAAGAATTGCCATTAGTCAGAGCAGGCGGCTTCGTTTTGGCCAAACCTGTTTATTCGCCCATTGATTCTCCGCCTTTTGATCAATCTGCCATGGATGGTTATGCTTTTTCTTTTGAACACTGGGATAAAAAAAATGAATTGCCTGTAAACGGTGAAGTGCAGGCGGGAAATTGCCTAAATACAATTTTGAACTCTAACCAGTCTGTCCGGATATTTACCGGAGCGGCATTGCCGGCAGGCATGGATACTGTTGTAATGCAGGAAAAAGTATCCGCAAATGCAACCTCTATCATTATCAAAGATGAACAAATCAGTAAAGGAAGCAATGTACGGCCCAGGGGATCGCAAATAAGGAAAAATGAAATTGCAGCAGCAAAAAATCATTTTCTTTCACCTGCTTCAGTTTCCTTTCTCTCAGGCCTGGGTATTGACACTGTAAATATTTATCCGAATCCAGCCATCAGCATTATCGTAACAGGCAAAGAACTGGTGGAGCCGGGCAGTAAGTTAAGTGATGGGAAAATATATGAATCCAATTCTTCAGGGCTTGCAACAGCATTGACTATGCTGAATATTAACCCTGCTTCCATCAATATAGTGGACGACGATGAAAATAAAATATTGGATGCCATCAATAAACAACTGAGTTCAGATATTATTCTGCTGACAGGTGGTGTTTCTGTAGGAGATTATGATTTTGTCACAACAGCGCTGGAAAAATGCGGAGCAACTAAATTATTTCATAAAGTAAAACAGAAGCCCGGCAAGCCTTTGTATTTCGGCAAACACGGCCATACGCTTATTTTCGGACTGCCTGGAAATCCTGCCTCTGCACTTACCTGTTTTTATGAGTACGTGATTGATGCAATCAGCAGTATGACCAAAAGAATATATGGCAGGAAGCTTAAACTGCCGCTTGCCGGCAACTACTCGAAAAAAACCGGTTTGACCTGTTTTCTGAAAGGTAAAACTTCAGCAAACGAAGTATTGATTTTACACAACCAGGAGAGTTATATGATGAATTCGTTCGCTGAAGCAGATTGTATTATTGAGCTGGATGAGGATAAAGAACATTTTGTAAAAGGCGACCTGGTGCCTGTCAGGCTGATCATTTGATTCTTCCTATTTTATTTTTATAAAACAATAAATTTTACTGACCCGATAATTATTAATATTACCAATGCCCGGAGAAATCCTGTTTTTTTCATTGCTGTTTATTGTTGCCCTGTTATATTCGTCTGTAGGGCATGGCGGAGCCAGCGGTTACCTTGCGCTGATGTCTTTCTTTTCATTTTCCCCCGAAACCATGCGCCCCACAGCTCTCCTGCTGAATACATTTGTATCGCTGATAGCATTCATTCAATATTACCGGGGAGGGCATTTCCGCTGGCAGTTGTTCTGGCCTTTTGCCATTGCCTCTATCCCGTCTGCTTTCCTCGGAGGGCTGATCACAGTTGATGCACATGTGTATAAAATAATACTCGGCGTTCTCCTTCTTTTCCCGGTAGTGCGGCTTGGCGGGTTAAAATTCAATGAAGAAAAAAATACGGCAAAGCAGAATTTTACTGTGTCCCTGCTGATCGGGGCATCAATTGGATTGCTGTCGGGTATGATCGGAATTGGCGGAGGAATAATTTTAAGCCCGGTCATACTTTTGCTGCATTGGGCAAATATGAAACAGACCGCTGCAGTATCTGCCCTGTTCATCCTGGTCAATTCACTTTCAGGCCTTGCCGGATTATTCACTAAAGAATTTCATTTTAGCACTGAAATGGCATGGATGATTGTAGTTGCAGTTTCCGGGGGAGTCACAGGCTCTTATTTCGGATCCCTGAAAGTAGGAGGCGAAATTCTAAAAAAAATATTGGCTGCTGTTCTGCTGATCGCTTCCATAAAATTATTGTTCACCTAAATACTGTATTAATAAAATCACGTATGATAAATAAATCAGCGCTTATTGCATTGCTTTTCGCAGGCTTTTTAATTTACAGTTGTAATTATCCAGTCAAATCAGAAAGTAAAATTAAACCCAAAGAAGCATCAACGGATATGCCGGAAAATGTAAATGACCATCCGGTTACAAAAGAAGATAGTGCCAAATGGGTAAGTACCACATTAACCGTTATGGGTGATGTGCAATTTCCCCTGTCGCTTACAGTAGATTCATTGAAAAAAATGAGCGTCATCGGGCTGGATAGTTTTAACGTAGTATGCCAATCCGGTGCAGTAACTTCCGGAAATATCAGGAGCAGGGGTGTTTTATTAAAGGAGATATTAGAAAAAGCTTTGATCCGGCAAACGAATCACCAGGACAGAAATTTTTACATTGTGGCAAGAGCGTCTGATGGATATAAAGCCACTTTTTCATGGGCAGAGTTATTCAACAATCCTACCGGAGAAAATGTTTATGTAATTTTTGAAGAAAACGGTCAACCAATAATAAATAAAGGCGCAATGATTTTAAACTGCACCAACGACATTAAGACCGGGCCGAGACATGTTATCTGGTTAAAAAGTATAGAAGTTAAAAGAGTAGATTGATTTCTTATATTTATTGCAACTAAAAAATGCTGAATCAAATAATTAATAAGAATAAGATACCCGGTGGCAAATAATTCAAACGATATAACCGGTTATATTCTTGCAGGGGGAAAAAGCTCCCGTATGGGAACAGATAAAGGGTTACTTACTTTTCACGGAGAACCATTAGTGTTAAGAATAATCAAACAATTGCAGGAATCATTGAACAAGGTCGTTATTGTTTCAGATAATGAAGCATATAAATATTTTGGGCTGGAAGTGACCAGCGACCTGGTAAAAGAAATGGGACCGGCAGGAGGCATTTATACAGCATTACATCATAGCCGGTCAAACAGGGTTTTTATTACCAGTTGTGACATGCCTTTTATTACCTCCGGCGGAGTCCGGTTTATCGTACAAGAAGCAATCCATTCACAAATTACATTACCTTTATACGAAGGAAAAGTGCAGCCTTTATTTGGAATTTATTCAAGAAATTGTATTTCGGGATGGAAGCAGCTTATAGACCGGGGAATAATTAAATTGCAGAAGATGATCACGCATTTTAACCTGAAGCAAATAGATACAGATCAGAATGTTTTATTCAACAATTCTTTTTTTACAAACATCAATGATAAAACTGACCTGGACATGGCATTAAAAATATCAGGCTATGGAAATTAACGTGCTTGCATTCGGACAGGTGGCGGATATCACGGCAAAAAGCAGTTTAAAATTTTCTGACGTAAAAAATACTAACGAACTGAATCAACTGCTTTTAACAATTCATCCGGAATTGCAAAACATCAACTATTTAATTGCCGTCAATAAAAAAATAATCCGGGAAAATACTGAGCTGCATCATGAAGATACCGTGGCGCTGCTGCCGCCTTTTTCGGGAGGATAAATAAAGATGGACCCAAAAAATAAATATAGAAGATACGGGAGGCAGATAGCGCTTAAAGACTTCGGTACCGATGCACAGGATAAATTATTCCGGGCTAAAGTTCTGGTGATCGGTGCAGGCGGGCTGGGTTGCCCTGCTCTTCAATATTTAGCGGCTGCAGGCACAGGAAAGATCGGTATTGCTGATTTTGACCTGGTAGAGATTTCCAATTTGCAGAGACAGACACTTTATGCTGTTGAAGATATCGGGAAACCCAAAGCATCAACAGCAGCAGAAAAGCTGAAGTCGTTCAATCCTGAAATTCAATTGGAGGTTTTTGAAGTAAAGCTGGGGGCAAAAAACGCACTTGATATTATTGATGAATATGACATCGTAATAGATGGTACGGATAATTTTGAAACCCGCTATATGGTAAACGATGCCTGTGTTTTGCTTCACAAGCCTTTGGTTTATGGCGCTGTCCTCAGGTATGAAGGGCAAGCCGGAGTGTTCAACATACCTGATAAAAAGACCGGGGTCATCACCAATTACCGGGATCTGTTCCCGCAACCTCCAAAACCTGAGACTGTTCCATCCTGCAATGAGGCCGGTGTTTTGGGAATATTGCCGGGAATGATCGGAACTATACAAGCAGCAGAGACAATAAAGATCCTAACCGGGATTGGCATACCGCTTTGCAATAAAATAATTTCTTATAATATCCTGAATAACCTGTTTTACGAATTTCAAGTTTCACCCTCAGGAAATAAAAATGCTATTGCCCCCGCCTCAAAAGAAGAATTTAAAATTTTCAATTACGAGTGGTTTTGCGGATATGAAGGCCATTTGCATGAAATTTCATGTGAAGAACTTGATGCAATGAGAACGAAGGAAGATCTTTCCATTATTGATGTGCGGGAACCGGATGAACTACCGGCTATACATGAATTTTCCTATTCAACAATTCCATTAAGCCGTTTCAGGGAATCGGTTTCTTTGATCCCCGCCGGAAATAAGATCATTTTTTTCTGTAAGTCAGGAAGGAGAAGCCTTACCGCAGTAAACATGCTTTTGGAAAAACATCCTCAATGTGAGGCATACAGCTTGAAAGGAGGAGTTGATGCCTGGGAAGAATATATAAAGACTTTAACAAAAGGAGAAATATCAATCTCAATTTAATGGAACCCGCAAAAAAACATAAGGTATTCGTTGAAGGGCCGATAGATCCAACTTTCATAGCAGGGTCTATCGAAAAGCACAATAAGAAGTACAGTATCGGTGCACACAGTATCTTTTTGGGCCAGGTCCGTAATGATAAACAAGGTGAACAGGAAGTTGCGGCGATCGAATACACTGCCTACCGGGAAATGGCCGAAGAAAAATTTCATGAGATCAAGGAAGATGCATTCAAAAAATTTCCATTGATCTGTATGCACATCTATCACAGCCTCGGTGTGGTGAAAACCGGCGAGATCAGTTTAATGGTTTTCACATCTTCCGTTCACCGCAAAGATGCCATAGATGCCTGTGAGGAAATAGTAGAACGTATAAAAAAGGAAGTGCCCGTATGGGGAAAAGAAATATTGAACAATGAAAATTATCAATGGAAAATAAATTCCTGAAACAACATGATTGACATCACCGGTAAAATAAAGACACACCGCAGCGCCATAGCCCGGGCAATTGTCAGCGTAAGCTCTGACAAGACTATCGAAGCCATCAAAAATAAAACCGTACCTAAGGGAGATGTATTTGAAGCCAGTCGTATTGCAGGCCTGTTCGGGATAAAAAGAACCAGTGATATGATTCCTGATTGCCATCCGATGCCGGTTGAGTTTGCCTCTGTACAGCACCGGATCGAAGGATTGGATATTATTATCGAGACGGAGGTACATACCATTTACAAGACAGGTGTGGAAGTGGAAGCCATGCATGGCGCTTCAGTGGTGGCGCTCACTATATACGATATGCTGAAACCAATTGATAAAGGAATTGAAATTAAAAATATTAAACTGGTAAAGAAAAAAGGCGGTAAATCACAGTATGATGACTTTACGGAAGGGAAATTTTCAGCCGGTGTACTTGTCTGTTCCGATAGTATTTCTGGAGGGAAAAAGCAGGACTCTGCCGGCAAAGCGATCATCAGCAAGCTTGAAAAATTCAGGATCGCAATCAAAGACTACAGTATTATTCCCGACGAAATAAATGTGATACAGGACAAAGTGCAATCCCTCTGCGCTAAAAAAGTGGATTTGATTATTTTGACCGGCGGCACGGGCTTGTCCGCAAGAGATGTGACACCAGAAGCTATCCGGCCGTTGCTCGACCGTGAGATACCGGGCATCAGTGAAGCTGCAAGAAATTACGGGCAGGAGCAAACGCCTTATGCCATGCTTTCAAGAAGTGTAGCAGGATTAAAAGGTAATACGCTTATTCTTGCCCTGCCAGGTTCAACACGTGGTGCATCAGAAAGTATGGATGCATTGTTTCCGTATGTGTTGCATTTGTTTAAAATCCTGGGATATAATGGTTCCGCAAATTCCTGGGCAGATCATCCATCAAAATGATTGCAGGAGAAATATTTTAATGACAGTGCAAACAGATATACTGCCGGATAATTAATGATACATCTCTTCTCTCAAAGCTTTTACTCTTTCATCGGCGATATATTCATCAAATTCCATTAGCCGGTCAATTATTCCGTTGGGAGTTAATTCAATGATGCGATTGGCAACGGTCTGCATAAATGTATGATCATGACTGGACAGCAAAACAATTCCTTTGAATGCAATACATTGTTCGTTGAAACTTTGAATACTTTCCAGGTCGAGATGGTTGGTCGGTTGATCCAGCAGTACCAGGTTAGGATTTTGCAGCATCATCCGGCTGATCATGCATCTCACTTTTTCACCACCGCTTAAAACATTTGTTTTCTTCATCACATCATCCCCGCTGAATAGCATCTTTCCCAGAAAACCGCGGAGAAACGGTTCGTCTGCATCCGCAACATGTGAAGGCACATATTGCCGTAGCCAATCCATTAAATTCAGCTCCCCTTTAAAGTACTGGCTGTTTTCCTGCGGCAGGTATGCATGCGTGATTGTGGATCCCCATTCATAGGAGCCGCTGTCTGCAAGAGTCTCTGCAGTGATGATATTATAAAAGGCAGTCACGGCCAGAGGATCACGGCTCAGCAATGCGATCTTATCACCTTTATTTACCGTGAATGTGACATTGCCGAAAAGTTTTCTTCCTTCAACTGATTTATTTAATTTCTCAATATTCAAAATCTGATTACCCACTTCACGCAAAGGCTGAAAAATAATGCCGGGATATTTCCGGTAACTTGGTTCTATTTCTTCAATACTTAATTTTTCCAATGCCTTTTTTCTCGAGGTAGCCTGTTTGCTTTTCGATGCATTGGCGCTGAATCGTGCAATGAAATCAAGCAAAGCCTGCCGCTTCTCTTCCACTTTTTTATTCTTGTCATTTATTTGCCGGGCCATCAGTTGAGAACTCTCATACCAGAAAGTATAATTACCTGTGAATATTTTTATTTTCTGACGGTCCACATCCGCCACATGAGTGCAAACGGCATCCAGAAAGTGACGGTCATGGCTGACAATCAAAACAATATTTTCATAATCGGCAAGAAAATTTTCCAGCCAGCTGATGGTTTCTATATCCAGGCCGTTGGTAGGCTCATCCAGCAACAGAATATCAGGATTTCCGAACAACGCCTGTGCCAGAAGCACTCTCACTTTTAAATTGGCAGGAATGTCTTTCATCAATGAATTATGATATGCTTCTATCACTCCTAATTCACTTAACAAAGTGGCAGCGTCGCTATCGGCAGTATAACCTCCCATCTCGCCAAACTCCCCTTCCAACTCAGCTGCTTTCATTCCATGTTCTTCTGTAAAATCAGCCAGTGCATAAATATGTTCCCGCTCTTTCATGACAGACCATAACTTACTATGTCCCATCATTACAGTGTTCAGCACCGTTTGTTTATCAAATTCAAACTGGTTTTGCTTCAATACAGCCAACCTTTCTCCGGGAGTGATGGTCACTGTTCCTTTGTTTGGTTCAATCTCACCACTTAAAATTTTCAGGAAAGTGCTTTTGCCGGCACCATTTGCACCAATGACACCATAACAATTCCCTTTAGTGAAATTGAGATTCACTTCTTCAAACAAAACCCTTTTTCCGTAAGCCAGTTTTAAATCCTTAACACTGATCATTTATTATTATTTTTCGGGTTGCAAAGATACGGCAAGACGGGCTCTTATCAGCAGTGAATCCGGTTTAATCTGAGAGAGAATTAATCCATATACGGTTTGAGGTCATAACACCAATTAGTTTTAGCGGAGCAGATCTTACCTGTATTGAAACCGGAATAAATCTAAAGAGAAAATACACCGGATTCAATTTGCCGTAACTAAAATTACATAACACGATACACTATTAAAATTCCACATGCCCCCGTATGCCAAAAACATGCACCGGCCCCCTGTCTTTATTATATGCCGGATGATTTACAAACTGATAATCGAAAGATAACCAAAAAAAACGCCCAGCCTTTGCACTGTAATAAGTTTCCAAGATTGTCTCCCTCCCATAATTCAAATGGCCATCACCAATGATAAATCCATAACCGCCGTTCCTTAAAAAAGCCTGGTGATCTTTTGAAATACCATTTGTAGCTAATGCAACAGCAACTACATCTTCCGGCCTCTTCCATTTAGCTCCGGTTGAAGAAAGACCAAGGCAAAAAGTATTATCAATTTCAGTAAAAGCCCAGCTGGCATATTTACCATCATTCCAACCTGTACGCAGAAACATACCGGTATTGCCTGACACCTGCTGCTCTGCATTGAATCCTATCCCTGTTTTTTTACCTCCGTATTTGTTATTTTCAGTATTCCCCGAAATAACATTCAGTAAAAAAGTATCATTGGCTGCAAGGGCTTTTATGCCTTCTTTGTAAGAAGGAGATTTTTCAAAACTATTACTAACAGTGATCCGGAATTTGCCCGGCATTCTGCTAAGGGAATAATCGTGTTCCAATTCTATTGTTTGCGAGCATGCTTTGAACAATTTGTATTCCATCAGATGATAATTAGCAATACGGGGAACGGCAACGCCTGATACCCGGCATTTCCAGGAAGACTTCGCAATTTCAACCACCAGGCCTTCAGTGTATCCTCTTGTATTGGCAGGGTAATCCCAGGCGCCATTCGCCCAGATGCTCCAGTTAAAAAATTGTGTTCTTGGATCTTTGCTGTAAGCATTATCATCAAAAAAATCATCAATGGAAAATTTTCCCGCTATGATAACAACACGATTCTTTGGCTCTTTGCCTCCTAATTGATTTTCGTCATCGTTAATATAATCATACTTACTTGCGCCGAGCGGAAATACCTGGCGCAGGTAAGCTCTTGCAATATAAACCTGTGGCGCTACCGATCCTACCCGGTAGGTTTCTCCGTTCAATGCTCCTGCAACCCCCTGGGCAAAACTCAAACCTTTCCCGCCAGAAATCTCCGGATTAAGATACAATGCAGCTCCTTTCCACATTCTTCTGCCGATAAATAATGTACCGGTGATACTTGTTGCAATAGGTTCCACCGTATCGGCAAGGCTATGCATTCCCGAATAAGCGGACCTGAACCCTGAATGTTTTTGTGCTATTACAGTAAACTGAAAATGCGTGGTCCAATTTTGCTCCAAACTATCCTGAGCATTGCAGGTAAAGGATACAGATAAAACTAAGATTATATTTACAACAGAGCATTTCATTTTCTCCATGCTCAAAAATAGTAGTTTATGCAGTTTATTTCAAACTGATTCAAAACTGATCCATAATGATACGCCGGAGGCATTCCGGATTTTCCGCTAAGAATTCTTCAACTTCACCGAAAAATATTCCAGGCTTTGCCGGGGACTAAAACGGAATCATGATTGTTTTTAAAATATCCTGACACGATCAAGAAAATGATTGCTGAAAAAAATATTAGCAATTTGAACGGGGGATGAAGCCAAAAAAATATTTTTTACATCCCAAACATTCCTCCGCCACCCTGGTTTCTCGGGTCGCTCTTGGAATGCAACTCATATTCTTTCGGCGGCTGAGCATCCAGGAGGTTCTTTACAAAATAATCCCAACGGCGCCGCATCATGTATGATGAATATTGTCCATAACCATGTGCTGAATTCGGAAAAATAACGAGGTCATAATCTTTATTTGCTTTTTCCAGGGCCTCCACTACTAATAACGTATTATAGGGCGGCACATTATTATCCATCATCCCATGTGCCAGCATCAGTTTCCCTTTCAGATTTTTTGCATAAGTCTGATTGGCCTGTGCTGTGTAATTGTCCGTACCATCAGGATTTTTTGTAAGCAGCCCGATATACCGTTCACCCCAGTCATCTTCATAATTGCGGTTATCATGATTTCCTGATTCAGCGATCCCCACTTTGAAAAAATCGGGATAACGGAACATTGCAGCAGCAGTAGCAAAGCCCCCGCCGGAATGTCCCCAAATTCCAACTCTGCTGGTATCAATGTAAGAATACCTTGCAGACAATTGACGAATTCCGGTAACCTGATCAGGTAATGTGTTTGTACTCATGTCAGGATAATACATATCATGAAAACTCTTGGAACGGTCAGGATTGCCGGTACCTTCTATTGCTACTACTACAAAACCAAGTTCCGCCAAAGCCTGGTTATCTCCTCTTGATGCACTGAATCCCCAGTTACCACCAATACTTCCGCCCTGCGGGCCGGGATAGATATAATCAATGACAGGGTATTTTTTATTAGGATCCGGTTTGGTGGGAAGAAACATCAATCCGTAAATATCTGTTTTACCATCATGTGCTTTCACACTGATGGGTACAGGCGGTTTCCACCCGGCAGCTACCAACCTGGATATATCTGTTTTTTCAAGTTCCATAATCTTCTTCCCATTCATATCCCGAAGAACAATGGTGTTCGGTACATCAGGCTTTGAATAATTGTCAATGAAATAATTTCCGGATGGAGAAAAAGATACATTGTGTGTTCCGGCGTCCGGTGTAAGCACTTTAAAATTTTTTCCGTCAAATCCTATCTTACAAAATGATGCGAAATAGGGATTTTCCGGCTGGAGTCCGTTAGCAATAAAATAGATCACCCGGTTCTTCTCATCCACTTTGAGCATGCGGGTCACCACCCAATCACCTTTAGTGACCTGGTTTTTTAATTGGCCTGTTTTTGAATCATATAAATAAAGATGGCCCCAATTGTCTCTTTCAGAATACCAGATGATCTCATTGGTCTTTGATAAATATCTCCAGTTGATTGCTCCCTGCCCGGACTCATATTGAGTGGGTACTACTTCTTCAAATACTTCTCGCACATCCCCGGTAACGGTATTGGCAATACGGAATTTCTCCTGCTTGTGATCTCTTGATGTGGAAACAAATGCCAGTTCTGATACATCATTGCTCCAGTCCACATCATTTAAAGTGCCCCCGCTGGTAATATCATCACCAAGTGTAGAACGATGCGGATCCATCGGTATGTTAAAGAAGATCACTTTGGGCTGGTCTATATTAATGACACAGCGTTGCAACATCGGAATATCTTTGTCACCCGGCAGGGGGTATTTCCATTCGCTCAACTTAGGATGACCCACATTAGTGGTAGCCAGAAACATATCACCCACATTACGCTGATCCTGTTTGAAAGTGGCAATTTTTTTTGAATCAGGTGACCAGGATAAAACCGGGCGGTCACTGCTTTTCCATCCCGCATTGTCAGTAGCATACCCAAAATTTTTTATTCCATCTGTGGTCAATTGTGTTTCCTGTTTTGTCTTTGTATCCCGGATCCACAAATTATAATCTTTGATAAAAGCAGTCTTGCTGCCATCAGGTGAGGTAGCGCTGCTTCCGAAGCCAAACCCTCCTCCCCGCTGCCCCTGCCCTCCTGAATTTTCTTCAGAGATAGCTTTTGAAACAGCATAAGTCTTCAGATCACAGTTCCAAGATTTTCCGTCAGCACGGAAAGATATTGATGTTCTGTCTGCTGAATAACTGAAGGACTGGAAAGGCAGCATCCATGCAGTATAGTCTTTGCCGGAAGCGGCGGAAAGAGCCGTTGCCAGTCTTTGCTGATCAAATGCAGGTACACGGGTGCCTTTTGCCGGATCTGCCAGGATAAATTCACTCCCCTGAGCTGTCAATACCCGGTACCAGAATCTGTCACCCGGCAACCAGTTTGGCTGCACATTTCCCCTGTCAATAAGAGGTTGCGTATTATAGGATAAAAAACTTTCTGCACGTTCATAATCTTTCGCTGTAAATACATTTTGCTGTGCATAAAGGATTACTGCAAACAGGCAGTTTGTAACGGTCCATATAAATCTTTTCATAATAATTTGTTGATGTAATGATTATTATAATACGGTTTTTAGAAACAGTTGCTGCAAATTAAGGCCTTTTCAGTAAACCGGTTTTCTGTTACATCAGCACTATCAACCGCCCATCACTAATTACAACCTGTACCTCAGTTGGATTTTAATAAGATCCCCTTATTCATAATCAGTACCTTTGCAAACAATACGTGAAACGAAAATAAATTCCGCCCGGAGCTTATCAACGGAGAAATTTTTGAATTTAATGATCACGGACAGTATGGCAAACAATTTATCACAAAAGAAAATTCCTATTTCAGTTGCATTAAATCCTGAACTGGAAGCAGAAGAAATGAAACCTGCATCCGTTTCAAATAAAAACCGTTTGTTGCTTATTTCATCTTTAGCAGTACTGATAGCCATTGCGGCGAGCGCCATTGCAAAACTGCTGATTCACCTGATCAATTTTATCACGCATATTTCTTTTTATGGCAATTTTTCCACCTCTGCTGTAAGCCCGGCAGATAATTTTCTGGGCATCTGGGTGATCCTGATACCTGCAGCCGGCGGCCTTATTGTAGGGTTGATGGCTTTTTACGGATCCAAAGCCATCCGCGGCCATGGAATACCGGAAGCCATGGAACAAATTCTTACCAACCAAAGCAAAATAAAACCAACGATCACTTATTTAAAACCTCTTTCTTCTGCAATTTCCATCGGCACCGGGGGCCCTTTTGGTGCAGAAGGCCCTATCATTGCAACAGGAGGAGCGCTGGGCTCAACTATCGGGCAGTTGCTAAAGATCACTGCCAATGAAAGAAAAATATTATTGACCGCCGGCGCAGCAGCAGGCATGTCGGCAATTTTCGGAAGCCCGATCGCTGCAATTTTTTTAGCTATTGAACTATTGCTCTTTGAATTCTCTCCCCGGTCCATCATTCCGGTCAGCTTAGCTTGCATTACCGGTGCTACGGGACATTATTTGTTTTTTGGGCAGGCGCCTGTTTTCGGAACAGGCCATTTGCTCGATACTCCCTCAAACATTGCTATTGCAGGTTACAGTATTATCGGAATAATTATCGGCTTGCTCTCGGTGTTCATCACCAGAATAGTTTATTTTATTGAAGATAGTTTTGAAAAACTCCCGGTGCACTGGATGTGGTGGCCGGCAATCGGCGGCCTTGCTGTCGGCATTATCGGTTATTTTTCTCCACGTACCTTAGGAGTGGGATATAATAATATCACGGATGTTCTCACCGGAAATTTGCCGGTTCAGATTGTAGCATCGCTTTGCATTTTTAAATTTCTTTCATGGGCTATTGCATTGGGCAGTGGCACATCGGGAGGTACATTAGCTCCTTTGCTGACTATCGGAGGGTCTGCCGGTGTTTTATTGGCGCAACTGTCCATCCACCTGTTTCCTTCAGCAGGCATTACAGTTCCTCTTGCTGCACTGGTCGGAATGTCGGCTATGTTTGCCGGGGCATCGAGGGCATTTATGACTTCTATAATTTTTGCACTGGAAACAACAGGTCAATCCAATACACTGGTTCCTTTGCTGGCAGCATGCAGCGCTTCTTATATCATTTCATTCTTCCTGATGGAAAATACCATCATGACTGAAAAAATATCGAGAAGAGGAGTGAAAGCTCCTACTTCTTATGAACCGGATCTGCTGGAAAAAATAAACATTAAGCAAGTGATGGAAACGGATATCCTTGTATTCAGCGGAGATAATACCGTTAACGAAGTCATTAACCAGTTGGAAAAAGAGCCTGAGTATAAAAACAAATATTTAATTATCGCTACTGCTGCAGGAGAATTTGAAAGTATTTTAAACTCATCTTATTTATACAGTACCCATCTCAGCCCGGATACGCTGATCAGTTCCCTGGCCCACAAAAAAAATATATCAGTAAGTGAAGACGACGTTTTACGAACTGCTGTAGATCTTATGGCCGGAGAAAACCTG
Source organism: Sphingobacteriales bacterium UTBCD1 (assembly GCA_002066995.1). GTDB lineage: Bacteria > Bacteroidota > Bacteroidia > Chitinophagales > Chitinophagaceae > UTBCD1. Next base: position 7,651 of record MWTC01000019.1, on the reverse strand, counting down.
GAAGTGTTGCCGGTCTTTTCACTACCGGAAAATGCTATTTCCGGGATACTTTCTTACAAAAATATTTTATCGAGCTACAAATATAATATCAGCGAACATCAAAAAAACAATGCTGTCATCTCTTTGAAAAGGAGAAGCCTGAAGATACTGATACGTGGACAGCAAATCATCCGGAACATCAAATCGAAAAATGAAGCCTGACGCGGAATAAACAACCGCAGAATAATTCCGGAAATCTCTTTTAAATTCATTACATTATTTCGCAGCCAGAGGAATATATTAAAGCATGCTTAAACAAAACGCTGAAATTTAAGCAAAACCGGCCTGTGCAGAAAAAAAATACCGGCATCAAAAAAAGATCAGTAAATTTTCGGAAAACTGCTGTATGAGAAAGAAAGATCGCTTTATCCTGATCACTCTTTGTTTGTTGCATACTGCTTTATTTTCCTGTAATCAGCCCGGGAAAAACAGTGAAACAGAAAAGCCTTTATCCGCCGCAAACCAAACATTGCCTCAGAAAACAGCCGACACCAATTTTCCCAATCAGAAAACAATGCTGAACGCAGCAGATACAACTGAAAAAAGCGGCCTGGGCTACCTGAAAAATTATGCCGGCAAATATCCTTATGATGTAAAATTATTCGACAATCCTGAATTAACCGGCCGTCTAAAAAAACTCCTGGGAAACAGGTACCAATTTTTTAAAGACACCTGGGACGTTGAAACTCCAATAGAAATAAAGAATAACATTTTTAAAGCGTCCGCATGCGAAGCCCATAACTGCGATGCCACCAATTTTATAATCTTTGTGGACCTGTCAACGAACACGCTGTATGCAGGGATCAAAGAAGAAGGGCAAATAAAAAAGTATGCTGAAAGAGGAAGTGATCTGAAAGAACTGGACGACTGGGCATCAAAAGACTGACCAGGTAAATATCCCGGCTTAAAATAGATTATTCTTTTTTGAATTTTACACATCCGTGTTCACAACAGGAAGCTGCACATGAAATGTTGTGCCTTTTCCCTGGATTGTTTCAAACCATATTTTTCCCCTGGCCTGTTCCACTATTCCTTTACACATTGCTAATCCCAGCCCGGTGCCGGAAGACTTGGTGGTAAAATTAGGTGTAAATATTTTGGATTGCATTTCAGCAGGTATCCCTTCGCCGTTATCTTTCACACTTACATGAATGACCGAATCATGCTGGTCTTCTTTAATATCTATTCGGCACTGGTCATCACCATTGCAGGCTTCCAGCGCATTGGCAAAAAGATTAGTGAACAACCTGTTCATCTGGGTTTTATCTGCCCGAAGCATAACACTGTCATGCACCGGTTCCCAATTAATATCAACATGTGGATTGATGCGATACAGTTCTTTCAGCGACCCGATGACCTCGTGCAGGTCGAACAGCTCGACATTCACATTGCCAATATTGGCAAACTGCGAAAAGTCAGCAGCGATCTTTGATAAATGATCTATTTGCTCAACTAAAGTCCTGGCCACATTACCTGATAGCTCTTTTACATTAGGTTGATTATTATTTATCGCCTTTTGTAAATATTGAATACTCAGTTTCATAGGCGTCAGCGGGTTCTTGATCTCATGCGCCACCTGCCGCGCCATTTCCCTCCATGCGCCTTCCCGCTCACTCTTGGCAAGCGCCGCAGCGCTTTCACCGAGTTTGGCAACCATCTTGTTATATTCTTTCACCAATTCCCCGATTTCATCTTCCCGATTCCAAACGATTTCTTCATTCTTCTGTCCGAGATTCACTTCCTTCATCTTATCACTGATGATCGAAAACGAACGGGTGATCCTGTTGGTGATGAACAATGCGATCACCCCGGCAATTAAAAAAATAAAAGCATTAAGATTAATAATCGCCACCAAAAAATTTGAGATCTCCTGGTTAAGTTCCCGCTGTGAAGCGAAATAGGGAATATTGAGATACCCGTACACATTTCCGTCTTCATCACGCACCGGTGCATAGATGCTGATATAAGACAGATCAGCGATCTTTTCATTCTGAACACGCTGCACCTGTCGCAACCGGCTCAGGTTATAAAAGGCAACAGGATTCATTTTGGTACTCAATACCCCCTTGCGGTACACATTGGCTTCTGAAGATACCTTCAGGTTACCTTCAATATCATACACATTTACATCCATATCGTGAATGTCTGAAACATCATCAACCAGCTTCTGCAGGTCAAATTCACTCACTGTATCATATATTTTCACCACATCATCAAACGTGCTGTGATCTGCCTGTTTCTTTTGTATTTCATTCACCATAATTCTCATGGTCCGGCTCAGCTTATCGCTGTTGTTACTGTTATACCGGGTTTTGAAAAATGATAAAGTGACTATACCAATGACCAGGAAAGAAAACACGCTGATGAAAATTATTGTGCTGTGCACCTGCATCCGGATGTTGAGCTGAAACATTTTTTTGAACCCCTGGTGGTAATAAATATTCTTCAGTGATACGGAGATCAGCTGAACCAAAACCACCAGGAATAAAAAAGAGCAGAAGATATAGGAAAACAAAGTAATTGTTTCGATGATCGTATCCCGCTTACGGGCCATCACCACCACTTTCTCATTGCTGGCACGGTACCACAATTCATCATAATCACCGTTAATTCTTTTTTCAAATTCCTGTTCCGGCACTTCTGCATCAGTGATGGTAGTGGGAAAAGGGTATTTGTTGGAAGGGGAAACCAGTCTTTTATTATTGTAAATGGCATAAGAGTAAATCGGCGAATTTTCTGCATCTCCCTGTTTCAGCTGTTTGAACAATTCGGGAAACAATGCTTCACTGCTGTATTTCTTGGGATTTGAAATAATAAACAATGTGCCTTCTTTGTTCCCGCTATCATCCACCACTTTTCTTTTTGTAATGTAAGTAAACTGGTCAAAGGAAGTTTCATAGTAATAGATATCAGGAATGTTTGTGTGCTTAGACTGGCCCAGGATTGTATTCAATGCCTCATAACTGGTCGGGTCATCATTATTGATACCCTTGCCGGAACTGTCATATACATATAGTTTAGTGTCATATTTATTCAGGTAGCCCCGGTAATTTTCCGTAATGATGCTGTCCCGGAATTCTTTTCCTTTTTCATTATCCCGGAAGCGGTTAAAATTATCCGATAAAAAACTTTTGTCAAGGTATTGTAATGCGATACTCAGCAGCCGTTCGCTGGACGGGTCAGTTTGTTCTACCAGCCTGTCAGCATAAACTTTTCTCTTCTCCCACTCCACTTTTTTATTTTCCGCAAGCATGATGGCAGAAATGGAAGCTGAGAAAATGAAGATCCATAACAGAATGCCTGCAATATTGATATGAATGCGCCCCAGCAAAAGCCCCTGCCGGTTTACCATCCAGGTATAAGCCAACAGCCATACCAAAACAGGCAAATAAAATAACACTGCAGGATCACCGGAACGAAAAGTAAGATATGCCAGCCCTGCCAGTCCAATACAGAAATAAACAATTGCAGTCTGCCCGGCAAACAATGGAAAGATAAAACGGAATAAAATCTGCGTAAAATAATAATAAGAGAAAGTAAGACAGGCCAGCACTACAAACCCGACTACCGTATATTCATTCAGACTGAAAAAATTCGTGACATCAAAAGATATTTTCGAATCAGCTACCATGCTCCGTATTACTGTTGATAAAAGAAAAGTGGAAAGAATCAGCAGGCACAGGGAAAATATTCCCAATACCCAACGGACCTTTACAGGAAGACCGGATGCCAGGTCTTCACGGCGTTGCAATTTTGTCCATGCATATAAAATGATCCAGCAGAAAAATGACGCATTGATCAGCAGGTCGCCCAATGAACGCTGCACGATATTCGATCCGTAAATTGACGGGTCAAACAATTCAAATTGCCGCAGATTTAATACTGAAGGGAAAAAATAAGTCAGCAATCTCAAAGTAAGCAACAGGAAAGTTAATAGAGCAATAGCATTCCATGCCCCTCTTTTTCTTGATACCGTTTCTGCACTTACATGAAAAAAAATAAGAAGAAAAAACAATGCGTTGAGGCGCAGCACGATCGTCCAGTTGTCATTATATGGTACTGCACCGGTAGATTTGAGGTTTCGCTGCAAATAAAATACTGTCTGGCCGGTTACGGATTTTACAGGAAAGTTCGTTTCAGTCTCGCTGATCTCTACCCGCTTTGAAGCGGAACGGCTATAAGCAAACCGCTGCGGGAGGTAATCCGTCTCAATAAAATATTCTGACTCCACCGGGATCATTGCAAATACCATAACATGATTGCCCAGTTCCGGCAATGCAATTGTTTGTTTGATGGTAAGATAATAACCATTGTCCAGCTTCCCGGGATATTCACCGTCACTCATCTTATAAGTTTCCGGAGGCGGCAAAATGACCTGTGTATTCCAAAATTCAGTATGCACTTCACCGAATATATTTTCAGAAATAATAAATATGCCATATTTCTTTGTAACAATCTTTTCAAATTCCCCGGGTGACTCTTTGTTTTCATACAATTTGCGGATCATCGCCGTGTCTTGCAAAAAGACGGCAAAATCACGTTCCTGCAGGTGGAGGTATTTTTCAAGCAGCCGCACCTCTCTGCTGACCGAAGTATTCTCGGAATAAATTTTATTGAATCCAAAAGATAAAAGGAACAATATGGCGGCCAATATCAGCAAGCCATAATGGCCCAAAAACCTATATATGGCTTTTTTTCCCAAAGCTATTTATGCTGTTTAACCAGGTTCCAGATTGCATCCATTTCTTCAAGGGTCATAGCCTCCAGGTTTTTTCCCTGCCGGAGCGCCTGTTGCTCCATCTGCGTGAATCTTTGAATGAATTTCTTATTTGTGCGTTCCAGTGCATGATCAGCATCCAACTGCAAAAACCGTGCATAATTAACCAGCGAAAAAAACACATCCCCCAATTCTTCTTCAGTTTCCGAATGATGGCCCGAAGCTACGGCTGATTTCAGCTCCTTGATTTCCTCTTCCACTTTTTCCCAAACCTGGTCTTTATTTTCCCACTCAAATCCCACCTGCTTTGCTTTTTCCTGGAGGCGCATTGATTTCACCAGCGACGGCAGCGATTGGGGTACTCCTTCCAACACTGATCTCTTTCCTTCTTTCAGTTTCAGTTTTTCCCAATTTTTCTTTACATCTTCTGCATCACTCACTTTTACATCGCCATAAATATGAGGATGCCGGGCAATAAGTTTATCACAAATGCCATTGATAACATCAATAAAGGTGAACTTATCCTGCTCCTCCCCGATCTTAGCATAAAATACAATATGCAACAGCAGATCGCCTAATTCTTCTTTGATGCCCTTCCAGTCCTCCTCCATGACGGAATCTGCAAGCTCATACGTTTCTTCTATGGTCATCTGCCTCAGTGAATGAATGGTTTGCTTTTTATCCCAGGGGCATTTTTCCCTGAGGTCATTCATAATGGAAACTAACCGGAGAAATGCAGTACTTAGTTCATTTTTCATAGTGAAATATTAAAAAGTGGCTGCCGAGAAGATCAAAAACAGCACAAATAAAACTGATAACATTATTAAAGATGAAAAACTGATGACCAGGAATTTTACAAAGGTCTTAAATCTTCGCTGACCATAAAAATTCCGCATTGCTTTATACAGGTAAAAAAATAAACCGATAAAAAGCAACGCTTTGATCCACCCGGTGAAACTCCAGCCAAAAGCATCATCAAGTTCATTGACCGCAAAAACAGCGATCATCAGTAAAAAGCTGAATATGTAAAAATGAATGGTGAAGATGCCGTGATCAATAAAATAAAATTGCTTTCGCCTTATATATACCAGTTTTAACAGGAAAGCAAATAATGGTAATGAAAGAAATAACATATAAGGCAGCCGGTGAAGTACACTATCCTGTAATTCTTTAACTGCCTCTTCTTTGTTATTACTAAACCTGTTGTTCAGTTCAATCAGTCTTTTACTCAGTTTTCGTTTGAACCAGCCATCTCTTTTTGCCGGCGGCAGGGAATTCTGGGCGGAATCATATTCATGCAGCGACTTAAATTCTTTATTGTCAATGCTGACACTAAACATTCCTGTTTCCACGTCCAGCAGATCTTTAACAGTAACCAGGCAGGCAGTATCTTTTGCACAGAGCAGTTTATTCTTAAGTTCTGTATTAGAACTGTCTTCTTTCAATTTCGTTTCCAGAATCTTAATATATTCATTCCGGTCGTCCCTGGTCAGTGCAGAATTGATATCGGGAGAATGACTTCGGCCCGATCTGAAAAAACTAAAAAAGAGAAGAAAGAAAAAGGCAGAGATGAAAACATACATCCTCACCGGGTGCAGATAACTTGTCCGTTTGCCTTTTAAAAACTCTTTGGATAAAAACCCGGGGCGCAAGACAAGGTATTTGACCGTTTTGAAAAATTTACTGTCGAAATGGGTAATGTCAGAAAAAAAATGAAACACCATGCTCCAGAATGTTTCTTTAGGAACAATATTTTCCTGACCGCAGATATGGCAATACCTGCCATAAACAGTGGCGCCGCAATTCAGGCAGTCTTTTTCTTTACGTTCGGGAGCATGAGACACAATAAATTTTTCTTAAAAATAAGCAGAAAAATACAAGCGGCTTTTCTTTTACGTTACAAGACAATTCAACTACATTTGATCCTGAAATTCAACCCGCCAATGAAAAATCTGTTCCTGCTCTTTTTAATCACCTTATCCCTTCCCTCATTTTCGCAATATTATTATAAGGATCTCGTCAGTTCAGAAGAGACCGGCCGGTTAATGAAGACCTATCTCCTGAATAAAGTCAGTATAGTATTGGCAGCAGGATATGACCCAAACGGCGTTAAGACAAATGACTTTGACGAGAAAAGAGAAGTACTGCAAAACGGAACGATTTTAAAAACCACCACCCGTCATAATACTGATTTCACTGTGAGTATTTCCCGGTTTTCTGACCAACACCGGTTACTGGAAATAACTGATTCAAGTGCAGGGTTTAGGAGTGTTACCATGTACGACTATGACGCTTCGGGAAAAATAAGTTCTATCAGGAACAATACAAAAGACAGCAGTGATGAGATCAACCCGGCTGAAATTCATTTCTGGTTTTATAATGCTACGGGACAGCCGGTGAGAATGATACAGGTCATCAATGGAACCGACAGCACAGAATATAAATTTCAAACTGATGAAAATGGAAATGTAATGAACGAGCAATCGTTCAGGAAAGGGAATCCCGGTGAAATGATTTACTACTATTATGATGATAAAAACAGGCTGACGGATATTGTCCGGTACAACGAACGGCTGAAAAAACTTTTACCGGACTATATGTTTGAATACGATGAAAACGATCATGTGATTCAAAAGCTCACCACTTTATCCAATATGCACCTTGGATACCTGATCTGGAGATATGCCTACAATGACAGGGGTTTGAAAACCAAAGAAGCTCTTTACAACAAGGACAAGGTGATGACAGGAAAAATTGAATACTCTTACACTTTTTCAGGGCAATGAAATAATTTAAAAAAGAAGCCGCCTCATTGGAAAGAAACGGCTTTAAAAAAACTGTGCCCCAGACGGGAGTTGAACCCGTACAGGCCTTGCGGCCCACAGGATTTTAAGT